>CAJUMH010000001.1:0-16364 GCA_910587145.1 uncultured Ruthenibacterium sp.
TTTGTCGAATTGGAGAGAAATTAGCAGTTTACCCCTCCCAAATGCCTCGTGTTCTGCTTGCAAGGTGTAGTGTGTTATACCTGCTGGCGCAGCTGACGGGGGAAGCGGGTGCGTCGCTTTCGCGCCCCGCTTGCACCGGCAGGAAAACGGGCGGGGTTTTTGTGAGCGGGAGCGAACAAAAAGCCTGTCCGTTTTCGGGGAGCGGCGGCAGGTATACAAGCCCCCGTCCCTCGTCCCCCGTGTCGAAACGTACATCAAATCGGGGTGCGTTTCCGCCAACCCCCGGCGGGATGAACACCGCCCCCGGCACCCAAAATCAAAGGAGGCGAGCAAGCACCCTTGGTGCTTGCCCGCCTTAATGACCACAGAGCGAACCCGGGCGGGGCGGTCAAGGTTGGCGCTGAAAGCGCCATTCACTTTAACCTTGACGGCCCCGGCTGGGTTTGCTACCTCGCTGACAGATTTTGGATTATCCCTTGTCTGACAAAAATTCAACGATATTTTCACTGATTGTTTTGTATTCGTAATCATGAACATAGTGCGGACAGTCTAATTCAATGTATTTCCCATCATGAACTTGCTCAATGTATTCGATTGGGATTTTGCGCCACGTCTCTTTATCAAACCCTGTTCCGCCAGAACCATCTGAAATGAATAGCAACATTGGGAGTTGCGGAACGCCCATACTGTTCACTTTTTTGGCGTTTTCCTTCACCCATACAGTTTCGTTTATCATTGTCACAGTTGCCGTTCGACTATAGAAAACGGCTTTATAGATTTCTTTTTCCATGTCCGATAATGTGCCGTACTTTACCGCATCGCTATCTGAAATTCCCGGAATAAAACGAGTAATGCCTATATTTGCGGCCCAGCTTGCAGTCCGCATTAGCGGTATATTTATATCCATACTGTCATAGTACGCTGGAACTGCCATATCAAGTCCGACTATCGCAGATACCTCATCAGGATATTTCTGCGCCCAAAATAAGGCTTCCAACCCTGACATAGAGTGAGGGCAAAGGACATAGGGCGCAGACAATCCCGCTGCGTTAAGAGCTGCTCTCGTATCTTCAAGTATGGAGTCAATATCCCTGCTTTTATCGACAACATCGCTGAAACCGTACCCAAATTTCTCTACAACGACAATTTTATACTTATCACTCAAAAGGGCATAGAGAGACTTGAAATCCAGCATGGGGGAACAAGTCCCTCCACCCGACATAAAAACAAGCGTTGTGTCACCAGCCCCCTCAGTGTAGATGCTCATATTGTGTCCATCGACTTCAACGATTTGTCCAAGCGGTGAACGCAATTTAGATTCTTGATTTAGCCGAATTTGATGATTTATATATATCGCTATCAACAATATAATTACAGCCAAAGCAATTATTAAAATGACTTTCAAGAACTTTTTCATTGTATATCGCTCCATAATTTTCGATTCATCCGTTCCTCTCCCCACTTTGTCCATCATAGCACAATTTTCTTTCATTTGCAACACAAAGCGCAGAGGGCACTTTCCAAAATTCTTTTGAAAATCAGGAACAAAAATTATATACTTATGTCGTTAATAATTAGATAGAGATACATCACACTCAAGAAAGGAGGTTTTATCGTGTCCGTTACCTACAGATTGCCCTACGACACCCCGCTCCGCTATCTGCCCCTGGTCTACATCCTGCCCCGTGATTTGCTTATGCGCTGTCCCACCCTGCGGAAGCTACCCCGCCGCATGGGGGCGTTCAATGACCCGGAATGGCAGGAAGTCCTTGGGAGCCAGCAGTTTCTAAATGAAATCATGGACGCTATGGCGGCACTGGTGTTCCCTCACTTCGGTTTCGGCGGCTGGAAGGAGCATTACACGGGCTGGTGTCCCGTATGGTACTTATCCTACGCCCTGCCCCTGTGGGCCAAAGGGATAGAGCGGGAGCGGGGCTGGGGCCCGCAAGCCCTGTTCAACCTGCCGCCCGACTTTGAGATACCCTTTTTCGCCCCGGAGGACGTGAAAGCGTCCATCGGGGCGGTGGTGCGCCGCACCATCGAGGAGCAGGGATGGGGGCCGATGCTGGACGTAGTGCGGGAAATGCCCTGCGCCGAGGACTTCGAGCCGTGGGACACCAACGTGCGGAAGGACTTTCTCCGCAAATGGTATCACACCCGCTCCAAAAAGGTCAAGACCGTTTCGCTGGAGGAGTGCATGGAGGACGAGGACAACGGCATACACGCTGTCTCAGACCCGGCGGCGGGGGACTTCACCGAACAGGCGGCGGGGGAGGACTTCTGCCAGCGGTTCAAGGCCACCCTGTCCCCAAAGGATATGGCGATTCTGGAGCTTCGGGTGGAGGGGTACGGCTATCAGGAGATAGCGGACAAGCTGGGGTACAAGACCCACAGCGCGGTTGTCAAGCGGATGGAGGCCATCAAGCGTCGGTTCATCCGCTACGAGGAAGAAGCAGGGCGGTAAAGCCACGCAAGCCGGAAGCGGCGGGCGTGGCTTTTCTGCGTCCAAAAATGACCAGCAAGGAGGTAGAATGGCACAGCACGCAATTTTGAGATTTGAAAAACGCAAGGCGGGGCCAGCCGGGGCGCTGGAAGCCCATCACGAGCGCACCAAGGAGCAGTACGCCAGCAACCCAGACATTGACACCAGCAGGAGCAGGGACAATTTTCACATCATCCGGCCCACGCAGAAGTATCGCCGGGAAATCGACAGCCGGATCAAGGCGGCGGGGTGCCGTACCCGGAAGGACAGCACCATGTTTGTGGACACCCTTATCACCGCCAGCCCAGACTTTTTCACGGGCAGGAGCAGGCGGGAGGTACAAGCCTACTTCACCGAGGCGGCGGCGTTCATGGAGCGGAAGGTGGGCCGGGGCAATATCTTCTCCGCCGTGGTTCACATGGACGAGAAAACGCCCCATCTGCACCTGTGCTTCACACCCATCACCAAGGACGGGCGGTTGTCCGCCAAGGAGATTTTGGGCAACCGGGCGCAGTTATCCCGCTGGCAGGACGAATTTCATGCCCATATGAACCGGGCGTTCCCCGGCCTCCAGCGGGGCGAGAGCGCCCTTGTCACCAAGCGTAAGCATATCCCCACCTGGCTGTTCAAGCAGTCTATCGACCTCACCCGCCAGCAGCGGGCCATCGAAAAGGCCATTTCTGAAATCGGCGTACTGAACGCCGGGAAGAAGCGGGACGAGGTTCTGGAACTGGTGGGGCCGTACTTCTCCCGGTTGGAACAGCACCTGGGGCAGATGCAGAAGTACCAGGCCACCATTGACTATCTGACCCAGGAGAACAAAGGCTTGCATAAGCAGGTCAACAGCGAAAAGAGCATACAGAAGCAGATGGAAGTGCTCATGCTGAAAAGGGAGAACGAACAGCTCCGGCGGTTTGTGAACAGCATACCGCCGGAGATACGACAGGCGTTGAGGGAACAGCAAAGGGGGCAGCGCCAGCCAAAGGACTATCAGCGGTGAACCGCACTTGCACCTTGAAAATTGAATATGGAAGAAATGGAGGCAACACTTGAGCAGACGGAAAAAGCTAATCAATCATACCGACATTCCCCAGTATCAGATTGAGGCTATCGCCCGCTGTCTCATGCCTGATATTCTTGCTTTCTACGAAAGCGAGGAGGGCCAGCGGGAGTTTGCCGAATGGAAAAAACGGCGGGAAGCGGAAAAACAGGAGGACAACAGAGGATAAGGACGAAAAGGGCGGGCGCACCGTGGAAACGGCTGCGTCCGCCCTTTTTTGCTTTACAAATTCGAGGATTTGGTGTAGAATCCTGTCAGAAATTATTGTTAGGAGAGGATATACAATGGACAGCATTTATGTAGAGCCTTTGGTTGAGTTGGGAACTTCATTAACTACTTTAGCTGTAAAGGGTACAGCAACCGCTATCAACTCCCGTATTAAGGCCATAAGAGATGAAAAAAACGCTGAAAAAATTCGTGCAACCTATGATGAAATTGTAAACGAACTTATTTCTGAACGTGAAGAAGCTGTCCGCATAGCCCAGATTTATAAAAATGAGATTGAGCGAATTGCAATAAGTGATGATGATATACAACATTTGCATAGGACAGTCGAAAAACTTCTGGAACTCTTAAAAGTAATGAGTCCTAATGCACCAATAGAAACATTTGAACAGATTAAAGAATTGATTAGTGTAGACACATTAAAAGCCATTCAGTTGTTGGGCTTTAACTATAAAGCAGCTATTGGTGAGCCGCTAACCCAGCTTTGTGCAAATGCTATTTTATCAAAATCAAAAAGTGCCAATTCCAGTAACCAAAACAAAAGGAAATAATTAAAAGCGGCGGCATTTGCATTTAGCAATATGCCGCCACTTTTATCACAAAGTTTTCTTCTTCCGGGGGCCTCTCGGCTTCGAGGTCGGCTTCCGCTCCACCCCGTTTCGGAAGTGGGTGCTTTCGTATCGGTCAAAGAAAACCAATAACCCGAACCCATCCCCTATCGGAAAAAGGTTCGGATTATATGGGTTTGGTGCCGGTGGCCGGACTCGAACCGGCAAGGATCGCTCCGCGTGATTTTGAGTCACGTGCGTTTGCCAATTTCGCCACACCGGCAAATTTTCAAAAGTTGGATGCAAAAACAGCTGACAAAACAGCAGACCAACTTTTGGATTCCGTTTTGAAAAAACGCAAACCCGCAGAACACCTGCATTTACAGCCCATAGGCCAAACAAAGCGCATCGGATTTTGAGCCCGCGTCGTCTGCCGCTCCGACACGCCGGCTTTTATGGTTGCGGGAAGAGCTTTTGCCCCGTACAAACGCTGCAGCACCACCGCCCGGAAGAAAACGCTCCGCGTCAGAACATAGTATAGTATACTATACCTTTCCCATAAAATCAAGTGTTTTTTGGAATGTTTCCATGTAGTAGCAATCCGGGTGATGGCTCCGTTATCGATCGGGACGTTATCGATTGGCGTCGATATTGCGCGGGGCCACTCTTGATACTGTCTCTATATTCCGTTATAACAAAGCCGGTGAAAAGGGGTGTTTGTGGATTCCGGTATCAAAAGCACAGCAGAAAGCTGTTTGCGGGTATATTCAAAGCAGCTGTGACAGAATTGCCTCGGTTGCCGTCCCCAAAGGCCGCAAAGCAGATATACAGACCCATGCGGCACAGCGGGGCAAAGGCATGAACGGCTTTGTCAACCGCGCGCCAGACGAAATGATGGCGCGGGATGCGGAAAACGGTATCGCAGCGCCCTGCACACGATTTGAAGACGTTATAAAGCTGCTGCCATATTGCGATGAAGCGAAGCTTTTTGACAATGACGACGGTTTTGTATTTATAGCAGAGTACCGAAACGGGGAATTGCTTCCGGCAGGGGATCATCGTCCGGTTTGGCTTTGCGAATGGACGGAGCGGCTTGAACCGAAACCGAGCCGGGGCATTGCCCCGGCTCGTGCTTTTTTGTAAAAAGCAGCGGCAAATCTTGCGATTTGCCGCTGCTTTGCGTGGTGCGCTGAAAGGGATTCGAACCCCCGACCTTTTGGTTCGTAGCCAAACACTCTATCCAACTGAGCTATCAGCGCATGGCACCCTTCCTCAGGTGCAAGAATTATCATATCATATTCGCACGCAGTTGTCAACCGCTTGACCCGCAGAAAAAGAAATTTTTTCTGCGGGTTTCTGCGGCCCAAACGGCCGATACAAGGCAAAGGCTCCCCATTGCCCCGCTTACGCCTGCCGATACCGCCTGCCGGCAGGTGCGAACGGGCCGCCTTCACAGGCCGTTCCCGTTCGCACAGGCGGCTTTCGTTCACCCGCAGCGTCGGTATCGGCAAACCCGGCAGAGCGGTTTTAATCGTTGCGGCTGCCGCGCCCCAGCAGGCGCAGAATATACAGGAAGATGTTCAGGAAATCGAGGTACAGCTGCAGCGCGGCAAAAATAGACGCCTTTTTGGACATCTCATAATCATATGCATACTGCGTGTGCCAATGCTTCAGCTTCTGCACATCATAAGCCGTCAGGCCCATAAATACCGCAAGGCCGATCAGACAGATCACGCGGTCGAATGCGCCCAGCGGGAAGAACAGCGAAAGCAGCCAGAATACGGCAAGCGTCACCAGGCCGATGGTAAGGATCGGCGCAAGGTGCGTAACATCGCGCTTCGTCAGCCAGCCATAGGCCGCCAGAACGCCAAAGTAGGCCGATGCCAGCATAAATGTCAAAAGCAGCGTCTGCAGATCATACAAAAGCAGCACCGACGAAAACGTCAGCCCGTTCAGCACCGCGTACAGAAAAAACAGGCCGCGCGCGGCGCCGATGCTCAGCGAATCCAGCCTTGCGGAAAGTATCACCACCAGCAGTACCTCGGCTCCGGCCAGCAGCAGAACCGCGGCCATGCCCATCGAATACAGCAGATAGATCCCGCCGCTTGCCGCAAACGCAAGCGCCGTTACAAACGTGATCATCAATCCCACAAACATCCAGCCAAACGTCTTCGCCGCATAAAGATGCAGCGGCTCGTTTTCTATGCCAAGCGACGCGGAATCATTTTCATACATCATTGGATCGAGCCCGGACGATTCATACATGGAAAACACCTCGTTTTTTGATATGGTTGATCGGAGCTTCAGGCGGTATCCCAGGCGTCTGCAGCCGGCCGCCGCGTCCGTCGGATACTCTTTGCTGCAAATCATTATAACAGATTCAGCGCCCGTTTTCAAGATATACCGCACACAGATCGGATAAAAGATCCTCCGGCAGCATGCCCTGCATCGAAAGGCGCGCCGCGCAGCGATCGGCGGCAAGGCCGTGCAGATATACCCCGCAGACCGCCGCCTGCACAGGCGCGAGCCCCTGCGCGGCAAAGCCGGCGATCATGCCCGCCAGCACATCCCCGCTGCCGCCGCGCGCAAGCCCGGCGTTGCCCGTGCGGTTTTCGTACAGCTGCCCGGCGGGCGTGGCAATCAGCGTGCGGTGGCCCTTCAGCACTACCACCGCGCCCAGCCGCTTTGCCATGCCGTGCGCCGCATCCGCCGTGGCCTGCAGGATCTGCCCAATGGGGCAGTTTGCAAGGCGCGCCATCTCGCCGGGGTGCGGGGTTACGATCAGCCGTCCCGCGGCCGCGCGCAGCGTATCGGGCTCGGCGGCAAGGCTGCACAGCCCGCCCGCGTCCAGCACCACCGTGCCGGCCGATTCGCGCAGCAGCAAACGCATTTCGCGCGCAGTCGCTTCGTCCGGCTCGCGCCCGCAGCCACCCAGACACACCGTCGCTCTATGTGCCGCGTCCGTGAGAAGGTCCCGGGCAGCGGCCGCATCCTCCGGCAGGGGCAAAAACGTCGCCTCCAAAATACGCGCGGCCACACCGGCGATCACCGTCTCGGGCGCGGCCAGCGAAACGATACCCGCCCCGGCCCGCAGCGCGCCCAGCACACAGAGCGCCGCCGCGCCCCGGTATGCAGAGCAGCCGCACACGGCCAGCAGCCGGCCGTAGCTGCCCTTGTGGCTCTCCGGGCTGCGCGGCGGCAGCGCGGAGAATACCATCTGATTTGTAATGACCGTTGCCGCCGGTTTGCTGTTTTTTTCGTTCATGGCATGCTCTCCCCTCTCCGGACGGTTTTTGCACAAAAAGGGCGCTCCAGACGTTCCAAGGGCCGCCTCATTGCCGGACGGCAGGAGGATCCTCCGCCGCTTTGGCCTGCCCGGCCGGATCGGCATTTTGGAGGCAAACGTGCGCGGCAGTCTTTGGCCTTTGCTGATCCGCGGCGGCCTTTGTCGATCCGGCCCTAATAGATATTGTATCACAAAAAGCGCGATACAAACAGAGGCGGGACGGTTTTTGGCAGCAATTTGCTGGAAAAACCGTCCTCGATGTGTTATGCTGAAACGGGCGATGCAAGGCTCTGTGCCCGCGCTTTATTTTTCGCGGCGCAGCAGCGCGCCGCAGATCACACATACCGGCACATACAGCACGCCGGCAATCGGCCATACCACCGAACAGGCGCGCCAGCCCTCGCGGCTGTCGGCCGAAAGGCCCAGCAGCAGGAACAGCGCCGTGGCCAGCAGCCAGTATACCGTGCTCACCGGGCCAAGCAGGCTGCGTTCCCGCTTTTTGCGGCGCGTGTAGTCGCCCTCCTCCAGCAGCTTTTCCATACTGGCCCAGTTGACGCCGCCCACAATAAAACCGGCAACACCGGCGCTCACCAGCGCCAGCATCAGGCAGAGCATGCAGCAAAGGAAAAACTCCGCCTCGGAAAAAATGATCCCGGCAAACAGCGGAACCAGCGACAGGATACAGCAGCACGCGCCAAACACATTGCACCGCGTATAGGTATCGTGATATTGCTTTTGCCGCTCGCGCACCATTCCCGAAACGCCGTATTCCGTTTCGAACAGCTCGTTTTCCAAAAACTGATAGTCCTTTGTTTTCGCGCCGCACAAAATGAAGATCGCCACCGCGGGCGCGACGAGCAGCAGCAGGATCACCATGCCCAGCCCGGCCGCCATGTTTTCGCCAATAGGCAGCAGCTGCGTTTCACTGGCGGCCGCCAGCAGGATCAGGCACACGGGCGAGAGAATGCACAGCGCAGCTGCAAAGGCGATCCGCTTGCCGGTCTCCTGCTTGAGGTGCAAAAATGCATCGGCCTGTTCCATTGATACGCGCCGCAGGGCGGGCCTGTCCCATTCCTCGGCCTCGGTGTTCTCCGCCTGCTCGATCTCGTCCCGCAGCAGATAATCCGTCGTTACCCCAAACAGCTGCGCAAGCAGCAGGATCTTGGCAAGCTCCGGGATCGCCTGCGCGCCTTCCCACTTAGAAACCGATTGCCGTGTCACATTCAGCTTTTCGGCCAGCTCCTCCTGAGACCATCCGTTTTTCTTGCGCAGCTCGATCAATTTGTCCGCAAAGATCATGTATCCTCTCTCCTTTTGGCAAAACGCCGCCAAACGCTCCGCGCCCGCAAAGGCCCCAGAATGCCCCGCGCAGCCCGCGTTTTGCGCGTTTTCAATTTCGGCGGCTTTCGGCGCGGGATCCACGCGCCATGCCCCGATCTGCACTCAGCATACCGCCGGCGCCGGTTGCGCGCCACCAATCGCGGCTATGCAATTTGTCAACCGACGGTTGCGGCGGGCCTGCAGAACGCCAAATCGGCGGCTCCGGGCAAAAAATCGTTAAAAAGGGCCGTTGGCAGCGTCTCCCTTAAGGGGTTCGGCGCCTTGCTTTTTTGCCGCTCCGCAAGAAGACCTTTTCCGCCGTTTGGAGCTCTGTGTTGTGATCCATCGCCATATGGAGCCCTGCGCCTTTGAAGCATCGCCGTTTGGATCCCCGCGCTTTGGATCATCGCCGTTTGGATCCCCACTCAAAAAACACCGGAGGCTTTTTCCATGACGGGACTTTACATTCACGTTCCCTATTGCCGTTCCAAATGCCGATACTGCGATTTTTATTCCGCCGCCTGCCCCGGCGAAGTACCGGACGCCTATGTGGACGCGGTCTGCCGCGAGATTGGGCGCTTTTATGCAGACGGCGCGCTGCCCCGCCCGGATACGCTGTACTTCGGCGGCGGCACACCCTCGCTGCTGCAGCCCGGGCAGCTGGCCCGGATGGTGCGGGCGGCAGCACCGGTGCCCGGCGCGGAGATCACTCTGGAGGCAAATCCGGATACCGTTTCGCCAAAGGCGCTGGCAGGCTGGCTGCGCGCGGGCGCAAACCGGCTTTCGCTCGGCGTACAGAGCGCGCGGGACGACAGCCTTGCGCGGCTGGGCCGCCGCCATACGGCGCAGCAGAGCCGCGCGGCGCTGCGCATGGCGCGGGACGCCGGATTTTCCAACATCAGCGGCGATGCGATGCTGGCGCTGCCCGGCTACACGGCAGGCGAATTGCGCGAGACGCTGGCGCTGCTCTCGGACGGCGGCTGCACGCACATCAGCGCGTATCTTTTGAAGCTGGAGCCGGGCACGGCCTTCGGCAGGCGCCCGCCCGCGGGTCTGCCCGACGACGATGCGGCGGCAGACTTCTATCTGGCCGCCGTAGAACAGCTGGCGGCGCTGGGATACGCGCAATACGAAATTTCCAATTTCGCGCGCCCGGGGTTTGAAAGCCGCCACAACCTGATTTATTGGAACTGCGACGATTACGTCGGCATCGGCCCGGCCGCGCACGGCTGTCTTGCGGGCAGGCGCTTTTCCACGCCGGAAGACACCGCCGCGTTTTTGGCCGCGCCCGCCGTATACACCCCACAGGGCAGCTGCGCCGCCGAGGATCTCATCATGCTTCGGCTGCGGCTGGCACAGGGGCTCTCTCTCGCCGCGCTGCACGCCCGCTATGGCGTTGAATTTTCCGAGCGGCAGCTGCATTTTTGCCGCCGGCTGGCGCAGAACGGCCTTGCGGAATTCTGCGGCGATACACTGCGCCTTACGCCGCGCGGCATGCTGGTGCAAAACAGTATTCTGTGCGAGCTGCTGTGAGATTGAACGATATTCTGCGGCAGGCCTCCCCACCCGGGCGTCCCGCCCTTTGGTGCCGCCCCCGTAAATCAACAGCCTGCTGTTTTTTATTCTAAATATCCAAATGGTATAATACCGGTCGCCTCCACAATGCCGTCGCGCATCCACTGCTCGGGGCTGCACTGCAGCACATAGCCGCAGCCGCTGTCGGCCATCCATTGCTCGGGCGCGCGGCGCGGCATCGCGCATTGCGCCAGCATGCTCATCATCACGCCGCCGTGCGTCACGCAGGCCGCCTCGTCTACCCCGCGCCGCATCAGATACTCGAACATCCCCATCAGTACCTTGGCGCAGCGCAGATGAAATTCCGCCGCCGGCTCGCCGCCCTCGGGCGTGTAGTGCCGCTTGGGGTCCATCCATGCGGCAAAATGGGGATCCTGCGTCAGCTCGGTGATCTTTCTGCCCTCAAATTCGCCGAACGCGCTTTCGCGCAGATCGGCCAAAATGATCTTATCCTTTGCCTGCGGGAACAGGATCTCCACGCTTTCAACCGCGCGGCGCATGGGGCTGGAAAAAACCGTTTCCGCGTGCGGATAGGCAAAACGGGCCGCAAGCTCCTGCAGCCGGCGCACGCCCTCGGCGCACAGCGGCTGGTCGGTGCCGCTGCCCATATAAATGCCGTCCAGGTTGCCCTGTGTAACGCCGTGGCGGATCAAATACAGGCGGTAATTTTTCATCGTCTCTCCTCCGGTTGCCGAGGAGCCCGCCGGCCCAGCCGCCGGGCTCCGGCACGCCGTCTGCAGCGGCGCTCCTCTGAACATTACAAAATTGACGCCGCAGAATTTTCGGCGGTTTTCATACTCTTTTTTGTCTATTTTTGGCCATTTTTAATACAGCCCACACAACATTTAGGTCTGCCCCGCGCATTGCATCAAAGATATAGACACGCCGGCCCCGCCAAAAAATTTTTCACCGCCGCGGCCAAATTTTCGATATTTACAAAAGGTTTTGATTCGGATATAATTTACGGTATGTAAAGGGTATCCATCGGTCCGGGCCCTCGGCGGCAAACGCTGCCGCGCGGCCCGGTTGATTTTTCAAAAGGATAAAGGATGCGGAATATGGGTTCGGAATTCAGCAGGATCATCACGCTGCTGCGCAAGGAAAAAGGCGTGACACAAAAACAGGCTGCGGCGGAACTGGGCGTTTCTCAGGCGCTTTTGTCGCACTACGAAAAGGGCATTCGCGAATGCGGGCTGGATTTTGTCGTGCGCGTGGCCGATTATTACGGCGTCTCGTGCGATTACCTTTTGGGGCGCAGCGCAGACCGCAGCGGTTTGACGCTCTCGGTTGAGGAAATCCCCAACCCCGAGGGCGCGCGCGACGGCGTTTACCGCGGCAGCATTTTGCCGACGTTCAACAAAAAGCTCATCTCGAACAGCCTGAACATCCTGTACGACAAGCTGAATACCTGTCCCAATCAGGGGCTTGTGCGGGAGATCTCGAATTTTTTGATGCTGGCCGTTTACAAAATGTTCCGGCTTGTCTATAACGCCGGGCCCAAAAACGCCAGCAGCATGTTCAGCGTGCGGCAAAGCCTGTACGGCGGCTATTCCGACGCCGCCATGCACGCGGCGGAGGCAAACGTCCGCGCCATCCTCGCGGGCGAAGATATCGGCCAGGGCACGCCGCTGAAGGATACCTCCTCGTTCATAATGACGACCGAAAGCCTCTCGCGCGATTACCCGCTGTATTCCACCAGCCTTTTAAACCTCATCAAAACAAGCGAATCTCTGGTGGACCGGGAGCGGTAGCACCCGGTTCGGCGGCGCAGGAAAGGCCGCCTGCCCGCCGCGCCTTATTTATTGCGGATCACCAGATTTTTGCCGCCGCTCTGCATCTGCTCGTAGTGCGTTTCGAATTCGCCGGTATCGTCGATGAGCTTATGCAGCTTGGAAAAGCCGTAATTGCGCGAATCGAAATCGGCGTAGATGCGCGAGAGCATCACGCCCACCTGCGAAAGCGGCATGTAGCCGTCCTCGTCGGAGTCGTGATCGACGATCTCGCGGATCTTTTCCACGATCTCGTCCAGCGGCACAAACGCCGCCGCCAGCTCGTCATCATGGTGCGGCTCCAGCGGCACGGCCGAGGCCGGCTCCTGCTGCACCTGTTTTTTGGCGGCCGTTTTCTGCTGCGTCTGTGCCGATTTTTTCGCGGCCCGGGCAGGCTGCTTTTGGCCCTTGGGCGCGGCCGCCGGCTGTTCTTTCTTCATTCCCATCAGCACGTCCAGATATTTAAACGTATCGCACGCAGATTTAAACGCCGTAGGCGTCTTGCTTTCGCCCATGCCGATCACGAACATCCGGCTTTCGCGCAGGCGCGCCGCCAGCCGCGTAAAATCGGAATCTGAGCTCACAATACAAAAGCCGTCCACATTTTTGGTGTAGAGGATATCCATCGCGTCGATGATCATGGCCGAATCCGATGCGTTTTTGCCCTGTGTATAGCTGAACTGCTGAATGGGCGTAAGGTTATGCTCCAGCAGCACCTTTTTCCAGCTCACCATATCGGGCGCCGTCCAATCGCCGTAAATGCGTTTGTAGGCCGGCGTGCCGTACATGCTCACCTCATCCACGATGGTTTTGATATACTTAGGCGACACGTTCTCCGCATCGATCAGCAATGCGATGACCTTACCGTCATTTTCCATACAGGTTCCTTTCCGGGCGCAGAGCGCCCGCGTACATTCTCTTTTCAGTATATACCATTTTTGCAAAAGATACAATCCATTTGCCGCGCGCGGCATCCTGCCTTTTTTTTGCGCATATCCTTGCGGTAGGGGGCTGCCGAGCCTGCCGTTCCCCGTTTGCGAAAGAGAGGTGCGCAATGGAAGATCTGATGGTGCAGCTGATCGACCGATTCGGTTATTGGGGTGTTCTGCTGCTGATCGCGGTAGAAAACCTGTTTCCGCCGATCCCCAGCGAGGTGATCCTCACATTCGGGGGCTTTCTCACCACCTGTACGGCCATGCGCCCGGAAGGTGTGGTGCTTGCCTCCACCGGCGGCAGCGTGGCCGGCGCCGTACTTCTGTACGGGGTGGGCCGCCTGCTCGCACCCGAACGGCTGGAAGCGCTTTTGCGCGGGCGCGTGGGGCGTTTTTTAAAGTTAGAGGCAGACGACGTGCATAAAGCGTCCGAATGGTTTGCCGTGCGCGGCGCGCCGAGCGTATTTTACTGCCGGTGCATTCCCATCCTGCGCAGCCTGATCTCGATCCCCGCCGGCATGGCGGGAATGCGCTTTGTGCCGTTTTTGCTGCTCACCACCGGGGGCAGCACGCTGTGGAACATTCTTCTGGTGGGCGCGGGCGCGCTGGCCGGGCACAGCTGGCCCCGCATTTCGGCCGTGCTGGCGCAGGCCTCTGTGGGCGTAAAATTCGGCCTGTACGCCGCATGCCTCGGCGGTCTCGCATTTCTGTTCGTTCGCCCCATGCAAAAAGCGCGGAAAAACAAGGCTGCGGCAAACGCCGCCTCGGCGGGTGCATCGCCTGCCGGCGCCCCGCCGGCCGCGGCAGACAAGCGCCCGTAACGCCGCGCGCCCGAGGGCGAAATGCCCCGTATTCAAAACCGATCGGAGGAAGCAAACACGATGGAGGCATTCCAGCGCAGCGCGCTTTTACTGGGAGACGAAGCACTCGGGCGCCTTGCCGGCGCGCACGCAGCCGTATTCGGGCTCGGCGGCGTCGGCGGCCACGCGGCCGAGACGCTCGCGCGCGCCGGGGTGGGCAGGCTGACGCTGTTCGACAGCGACACCGTGGCGCTGTCGAACATCAACCGCCAGCTGGTTGCCACGCGCGCAACGGTGGGGCAGTACAAGGCCGATGTCATGGCGGCGCGCATTCGCGAGATCAATCCCGCGGCCGAGGTGACGAGCCTGCGCGTATTTTATCTGCCCGAAAACGCGGACAAATACCCGCTCTCCGGCTACGACTGCATCCTCGACGCCATCGATACCGTCAGCGCGAAGATTGAGCTGATCGTGCGGGCCACCCGGCTCGGCGTGCCGATCGTCAGCGCAATGGGCTGCGGCAACCGTCTGGATGCGACAAAATTTATTGTCACGGATCTTTACAAAACGCAGAATGATCCGCTTGCCCGCGTACTGCGGCGAGAGCTGCGGCGGCGCGGCGTAGAGCGCCTGCAGGTGGTGTGCAGCACCGCGCCCGCACTTGCACCCCGCGCAAACGGTACGCGCAGAGGTACGGCGGACAGGCCTGTTCCGGGCAGCGTCAGCTGGGTGCCGGGCGTTGCCGGAATGCTGCTTGCGGGCGAGGCCATACGCCTTCTTGCGCAGGAAAGGGCATAGGCAGCCATCGGCGCGCAGCCGCAAAAAAGCGCCTGCCGCGGCGGGGCAGGCCCTCGCACGCTGCCGGCGCGCGGGCGCATTGCCGCGATCGTGCCGCGAGAGAAAAGGCCGGTCGGACGCTTTTGGCCGCAGAGGCCGAACCAGCGCAAAACAGAATGTACAGATCATATTGAAAGCCAAAGGGGCGAGGAACAGTGAAAAAGCGGATCTTTCGGAGCATGCTGCCTGCGATGGGCGCGGCGGTGGCCGTGTGCGCCGCGGCAGCGGCGCTGCTGACGGCCTTGCACGTCAGTTTCTGGATCGCTTTTCCGGCTGCGGCCCTTTTCGGCTTTGCCGCGGCGGCAGCCCTTGCCCTGCGCGCCGCAGAGCAGAGCGCGCAGGAGATCGCGCGCGAGCGCGAACATCTGACGCGGGAACGCGACCGCCTTGCCAATACGCTCGATTGCCTTGCCGAGGGCATTCTGATGCTGGACGCCGCCGCGCAGGTACGGTATACCAACACCGCCGCCTGCACGGCCCTGTATTCCGACCGTCAGGCCCTGCTTGGCAAAACCCTTTCCCATGCGCCGTCTGCGGCTGTGCTGCGTGCAAATGTTGCCGCGGCGCTGGAGCGCGGCGAGCCCAGCTCGCTCGATCTGCCTCTGCCGGACGGACGCACGGCGCGTGCCAGCGTATTCCCGCTTGCCGTCGGCGATGCGGCGCGCGGCGCGCTGATTGTGATTTTGGATGTGACTGCCGAGCGCGAATCCGCCGAAGTGCGGCGGCAGTTCTTTGCCAGCGCCGAAGAGATCCTGCGCACCCCGGCCCAAAACATCAAGGGCTTTGCCGAGCTGTTGGCCAGCGATATGCCGCTGGGCGGCAACAAGCAGCAGGAGATCTCCAAGCGCATGCTGCGCGAGGCCGCGAACCTGAACCAGCTGATCGGCAAGCTGATCGTTTTGAGCCGTATGGAAAACGGTGATCTTTCCTTCTCGCGCGTACCGCTCGATCTCGCCGATGTGGTAGGCTCCTGCTGCGACAATGCGGCAAACCGCGCGCAGCAGCTGGGCATCTCTCTTCACCGCGCGCTTGTATCCTGCCCGCTCTTTGCCTCGCTTTGGGAGATGAGCGAGCTTGCCTCCAGCCTGCTGGACAATGCCCTGCGCTACAACCGCGCAGGCGGCAGCGTGGCCGTGAGCCTTGCCATGGAAAGCGGCGCGCCCTGCCTGCGCATCACAAATACCGGCGAGCCCATCCCGCCGGAACAGGCGCGCCGCATTTTCGAGCGCTTCTACCGCCTTGGGCGCGGCAAATCGCCGGGCAGCGCAGGGCTGGGCCTTGCCATTGTAAAGCACATTGCGGGTAATTACGGTGCGCTTGTTACCGTAACGCCCCAGCCGGACGGAAATACCTTTACGGTACGCTTCCCCCGCCCGGGCGCCGAGGCGGCAGAGCGCTGAGCATCCCTTTCCTGCGCCGCGCAGCTGTAAAAGGGCTTTTTATTCCTGCCTTTCTTTTGCTTCCTTTTGCTTCCCTTTGCTTCCCTTTGCTTCCCTTTGCTTCCCTTTGCTTCCCTTTGCTTCCCTTTGC
>CAJUMH010000001.1:16464-112081 GCA_910587145.1 uncultured Ruthenibacterium sp.
CTTCCCTTTGCTTCCCTTTGCTTCCCTTTGCTTCCCTTTGCTTCCCTTTGCTTCCTTTTGACTTTTCCCTTTGAACGCACAATGGCCGGCACATTCCAAAACGCGCGGGCCTTCTCGGAATGTGCCGGCTGCTTTTCTTTTTTCTTTTTTCAGAAACGCTTTTCTCTTTTCAAGTTGACACTTTGTCCGCCTTATGGTATAGTTCGTATAACAAATCGCACTTTCAACACAAAGCAGGGGGGATAAAAAATGACTGGGCCAAAGGGAAAATACGCATGGACGGCCACTGTGGGAGAAAAGGGACAGATCGTCATTCCGAAGCAGGCGCGCGAGCTGTTTGAGATTCGGCCCGGGGATACGCTGCTGATCCTCGGCGATGAAAAGCGCGGCATTGCGATTCCGCCAAAGGGCGCTTTTGCCGAACTGTTCGATGCGGCATTTCAGGAAAAGGGCGGCGCGCGCGAGTAAAAACGTTGCCTGTTTTTGCATTCCCGCTCATGGACGTACAAACGCGATGCTTCCGGCAGTCGCAGCTGTCGAACACGGAAATACGGTTCGCTTCTATTCCATGGAAGTGATGCTATAAAACAATTTATCCGGGTAAAAAAAACAGAGATGGGCGCGCTGCAAAAAGGGATCTTGCAGCGCGCCCTGCTTCATAAGCAAGCCGCTGGTTTTGTGTTCGATCTCTTACTGCTTTTGCAGCAGCTCTTTGTATTTGGGACGATCCGCTTCGGGATCATTCAGCGCCGTCATGGCCTGTTCAATAGACCATCCCATATTATTCACCAGATTTTGTATGGATGCAGCCATGTTTTGAAATGCGCCTTCGGCACGGCCTTTTTCCATACCTTTTTCCATACCCTTTTCCATGCCGCGTTCCCATATGCCTTTACTCAAATTGCACACACCCTGCACCTCCATTTCCATCTCGTGTGTCATTGCAAGATCAAAATCCTGCCGCTCACCCATTTAAACCGCCTCCCATTCCTGCAGGAGAGCTGTAAAATCCCGTTCTGCCCGAAGCCCTCCAAATGGGATCGGCAGCCTCGCCATGAGCTTTTTGTTGGCGCGAGCCTCTACGCCCCGCCGGCGTTCTCCTCGCTGAAATGCAGCTCCAGTGTGCGCAGCGCGGCAAGCAGCTCCTCGCTGTCGGCACCGCCCCAATCCTGCACGGTATACAGGTGCGTCTCCACCACATAGCCGTCCAGCGCATAAAACGCACAATGCAAAAACCACAGCTCCTCCGAGCCGTCCATCCATGTATTCAAATGCAGCACGCGCAGCGGGCGGCCGTCCAGCTCCAGATCGTCGGCCGCCGCGTCCTCCGGCGATGCTCCGTCGCCCTGATAGGGCGCGAGCATTTCCGCAGAAAACGGCGCCGCGGCATCTGCCGCCCGCCAAAGGCGCGGAAATTCGGCAATTTTAGCGTCCCCGCGCGAAAAAGTGATATACTGATCGAACTGCCAGCTCTCCGGCACGTGCAGCACCACCAGCGCCTTTTCGCCTTCGGCGCCGCCCGCCTCGGTAATGGGCAGCGAAATAAAGCTGGGCCCCGCGCTCATCACGATTGGGGGCGGTTCGCTCCCCTCCGGCTCCTGCCCGCTCGCCGCATCGAACACCTCCGGCGGCGTTTGGGGCGCAGACGACGCAGGCAGCGGCAGCGGCTCCGAGGCAGCAGACGCCGGCACAGAGCCGCTTTGCCCGCTGGAGGAAGACGGCGTGCTTTTGCAGGCAGAGCATAAAAGCGCGGCGCACAGGCACAGCGCGGCGATTTTGAGCTTTTTCATCCAATAACCTCCCCGGCGCCGGCGGCTGCGGCCACCGGCAAACGCACAAATCGTATCCATTCCGCCGCAGGCATCCCAAAGCCATCGCGCCGTAGCGCCCCGTGCGGGAAACGGCTCCCGGGCCGGCACACACGAAAAGCGGCGAGCCTTACGCCCAGTCTCTGGCACGCTCCACGGCTTTGTGCCAGCCGTCCACCAGCCCTCTGGCCGTTTCTGCGTCCATCTGCGGCTCGTACAGCCGGTCGAGCGTCCACTGGCCTTTGATGTCGTCCAGATCCTTCCATACTCCCACGGCAAGGCCCGCAAGATAGGCCGCACCCAGCGCCGTTGTCTCGCGGATCATCGGGCGGCGCACCGTTACGCCTGTAATGTCCGCCTGGAACTGCATCAGCAGATTGTTTGCCGAGGCGCCGCCGTCCACCTTCAATTCACGAAAACAGACGCCGCTGTCCGCCTGCATGGCCGTCAGCACGTCCATGGTCTGGTATGCGATGCCCTCCAGCGCCGCGCGGATGATGTGGTTGCGCCCCGCGCCCCGCGTGAGGCCAAGAATCGCGCCGCGCGCGTACATATCCCAGTGCGGTGCGCCCAGCCCCGTAAAGGCGGGCACCACATATACGCCCGCGCTGTCCGGCACCTTGCCCGCAAAGTATTCGCTGTCGGCGCTCTCGTTGATCAGTTTCATCTCGTCGCGCAGCCACTGGATCACCGCGCCGCCCACAAATACACTGCCCTCCAGCGCATAGGTCACCTTGCCGCCAAGGCCCACGGCAACGGTTGTGAGCAGGCCGTTTTTGCTGTTTACCGGCTCCGCTCCCGTATTCATCAGCATAAAGCAGCCCGTACCGTAGGTGTTTTTTACATCGCCGCGCGCAAAGCACGTTTGCCCGAACAGCGCGGCCTGCTGGTCGCCCGCCGCGCCCGCAATGGGGATCTCGGCCCCGCCGATGCTTGCCTTGCCGTACACCATGCTGGAATCGCACACCTTCGGCAGCATGCACATCGGAATGCCCAGCAGTGCGCAGATATCCCCGTCCCATTCCAGCGTGTGGATGTTGAACAGCATGGTGCGCGAGGCGTTCGTCACATCCGTCACATGCGCCGCACCGTTCGTCAGCTTCCAGATCAGCCAGGTATCCACTGTGCCGAACAGCAGCTCGCCGCGCTCGGCACGTTCTTGCGCGCCCTCCACATGGTCGAGGATCCAGCGGATCTTGGTCGCGCTGAAATACGCATCAATGCGCAGGCCGGTTTTTTCGCGGATCATTTCGGCATGGCCCTGCTTCTCCAGCTCGGTGCAGAAATCGGAGGTGCGGCGGCACTGCCACACAATGGCGTTATATACGGGGCGGCCCGTGGCTTTGTCCCACACGATGGTTGTCTCACGCTGGTTCGTAATGCCGATGCCCGCGATCTCGCCTGCATCCAGCCCGCTGCGCGCCAGCACCTCGATCAGAACACCGTACTGCGAGGCATAGATCTCCAGCGGATCATGCTCCACCCAGCCGGCTTTGGGATAGTGCTGCGTAAACTCCTTCTGCGCCATATTCACGATATTCTGGTGCTCGTCGAACAGGATGGCACGGCTGGAGGTCGTGCCCTGATCGAGGGCCATGATATATTTGCTCATACCTTCGATTCCTTTCTTTTTTTGGGGATCGTTTTGGAAAAACGGCCGCGGCTTTCGGCTTCGGCGAGGGGCCTATGCGCGGCGAAGGGCGGTGCCCGGGCCGGTTTGCGGCGCCGGCGCCGTTTTTTACAGCGCCGCGACCACAGAGATCTTGATCTTATACTCCGGCACGGCCAGCGCGCCGCCCGTTACACTGCGCGCGGGCTCGCACCCGTCCACAATCCACGAATCCCACACGGCGTTGAATTCGCCGTAATCCGCCATATCGGCCAGCGTGACGGTTGCCGTCAGCACACGGGAGCGGTCTGTGCCGTTGCGCGCAAGAATGTTGTCGATCACATGCATTACGTCCTTTGTCTGCCCTGTGATATCGGCCTCCAGATCGGTGGTGGTAATGCCGCTGGTGTATACAAGCCCGCCGTGCACCACACTCAGCGAGCGGCGTCCGTTTGCTCCGTTGCGTTTGATTTCCATGTTGTTGCCTCCGTTCCTTTTTTGTGCAAATTTCCGCGTCCGCGCAATTTTTGCCCGTGGCGCCCGCAAAAGAAAAAAATCTTTTATTTTGGGTGCAAAGTTGCTATAATATAAAGTAGGGGGATCAGCGCTTCGCCCGGGCGCGGCGTTTCTACTTCCTATCATACCATTTTTTACGAGGAATTTCTACATGAAAAATCGCCTTGCCGCATTTCTTGTTCTGATTTTTTGCGCCGCGCTGTTCGCTCCGGCGGCCGGGGCGGCCGGATACCCTCTGCCGGAGGGTGTGGAGGTCACGGCGCAGGCCGCCTGTTTTATCAATCTGGATACCGGGATCGTGATGTTTGAACGAAACGCAGACGAGGCGCGCAGCATTGCCAGCCTCACCAAGCTGATGACTGCGCTGCTGCTGGTGGAAAACGTCGAGGATCTTTCCGGCACGATGATCACCGCCGAGCGCAGCCTGTATGTGCCGCCCATTACCACGCCCGGCTCGTCCAATGCGGATATCCGCCCGGGCGAATCGGTGAGCGCTCTGAACATGCTGTACGCAATGCTGCTGCCCAGCGGCAACGAGGCGGCCGAGGCCGTGGGCTACTACCTTGGCAACGGCAATCTAAACAACTTTTTTGCGCTGATGAACGCGCGCGCCGCTGAGCTGGGCTGCACAAACACGCATTTTGCCAGCACGAACGGCCTGCAGGAGATGGACGCGGGCAACTATTCCAGCGCGCGCGACGTGGCGCGGGTCGCCGCGGCATGCTGGAAGCATGAGATCTTCCGCACCGTGGCGGGCACCGTTACCCATCAGATGCCTGCCACCGAGAACCCCAGCCACGCCGCGCCGTACAATATTCAAAATACCAACCGCATGCTTGTCAGTTCGTCTGGCGTGTACCGCGCCTACATTCGGGGCCTCAAAACCGGCTCCACGCCGGCGGCGGGGCGCTGCTTTGCCTCCGTGGCCGTCAATGACCGCGGCGAAACCTATCTGGGCGTCGTGCTCGGCACGCCGTGGGACGTGCCGCCCACCGAATACGCTTATTCCTTTTACGATACCGCCGCCATTTACGATTGGATCTTCGCAAATTATTCCGTGCGCCCCTCCATCGACGTCGGCTCGCCCGTAACGGAGATCCGCGTAAATTACTGCTCCGATCTGGATACGCTGATGCTGTACCCTGCCGACGATCTGCGCACCGTACTGCCGAACGGCGACGATTCGCTGCTGGAAAAAGCATTCGATGTGCCGGAGAGCGTGGACGCCCCGGTTCAGATGGGCGACGCGGTGGGAACGGTAACGCTTACGCTGAACGGCGATCTGATCGGCACGGTGGATCTGGTTGCGGGGCAGGACGTGGCACGCAGCGATTTTTTATACGCGCTCGCGCAGGTAAAGGCTTTTTTTCAAAGTTTATACTTCCGAGTGGTTTGTATTCTGACGGCGGTCTTCCTTGCCGGCTATGCGCTGCTTACGGTGTGGCTGCACCGGCGTGAACGGAACCGGCGGCGCGCCGGAGCACGCGGCAGTATCCCCCGGCAGGGCAGCGCTTCCCGGCAGGGCGGCGCGCCCCGGCCGAATGCCCCATCCCGGCAAAGCGGCGCGGGGGCGGGCGGCCGAAGCGCCCGGGCCGCGCGGGAAGGCTTCCCGGCGGAGAATGCCGTTTCTCCGTTTGCCGCAGACGGTGCGGACGATTTCGATCCCGGCTTTTGGGACGACGATTTCTTTGATCCGCAGGATCTTTAAAAACATTTCAGTCAAAGCAGTTCAGCGGAGGTTTTCATGGAAAAGCCACAGTCTTCACACGCCACCGGCGCGCTTTTGCACCGGTTCTGGCCGTACCTGGCCCGGTACAAGGGCGTTTTGTGCTTCGATCTGTTCTGCGCCGCGCTCACCTCGGTGTGCGAGCTGGTGCTGCCAATGATCATGCGCGCCATCACCAACCGGGGCGCGAGCGATCTTGCCGGTCTCACCACCGGCTACATCCTGCGCGTGGGCGCGCTGTACCTTGTACTGCGGCTCATCGACGGCGCGGCCAACTACTTTATGGCCAACACCGGGCATGTAATGGGCACGCGCATTGAAACGGATATGCGGCGCGACGCGTTCGATCACCTGCAGAAGCTTTCGGACAGTTATTTTGCCAACACCAAGGTGGGCCAGATCATGGGCCGCATCACCAACGATCTGTTCGATGTTACAGAGTTTGCGCACCATTGCCCGGAAGAGTTTTTCATCGCGGCGCTGAAGGGCGTAATCTCGTTTGTCATTTTAGCGGGCATCGATCTTCGGCTCACGCTCATCATCTTTCTGGTGGTGCCGGTGATGCTGGTGTGCTGCACGCGCTTTAACCACATGGTGCGCGTTACCATGCGCCGGCAGCGCAGCCAGATCGGCGAGCTGAACGCCCGTATTGAAGACAGCCTGCTGGGAGAACGCGTGGTAAAGGCGTTTGGCGGCGAGGATCTGGAGCGCGCAAAATTCGAGCGGGACAATCTGGCCTTTCTCGGCATCAAAAAAGAGATGTACCGCTGGATGGCCGCGTTCAACACCTCCACCCGCCTGTTTGACGGGCTGATGTACCTTGTTGTAATCGTGGCGGGCGGGCTGTTTTTGCGCAGCGGTGCGATCTCCCCCGGCGATCTTGTCGCGTACATGCTGTATGTTTCCACAATGCTCACCACGATCCGGCGCATCATCGAGTTTGCCGAGCAGTTCCAGCGCGGTATTACGGGCATCGAGCGCTTTTGCGAGATCATGGACGCCGAAGTGGATATTTTTGATGACGAGAACGCCGTTGCGCTCGAACACGTAGAGGGGCGCATCACGTTTGAAAACGTTTCGTTTGAATACCCCGACGATCACAACAAGGTGCTGCGCGATCTGAACCTCACCGTTCGCCCCGGCGAAAGGCTTGCGCTGGTGGGGCCCTCGGGCGGCGGCAAAACCACGCTGTGCAGCCTGATCCCGCGCTTTTACGACGCAACGTCCGGCCGGGTATGCATCGACGGGCACAACGTAAAAACCGTTACGCTCGCATCCCTGCGCCGCGCTGTGGGCATTGTGCAGCAGGATGTTTACTTATTCAGCGGCTCCGTGTACGAAAATATTCTGTACGGCCGCCCCGACGCCACGCGCGCGGAGGTGGAGCAGGCCGCGGCACAGGCCGGCGCGCACGATTTTATTCTGGCCCTGCCGCAGGGCTACGATTCCTATGTGGGCGAGCGCGGCGTAAAGCTCTCGGGCGGGCAAAAGCAGCGCATTTCCATCGCGCGGGTATTTTTGAAAAATCCGCCCATCCTGATTTTGGACGAGGCGACGAGCGCGCTGGACAACGAGAGCGAGCAGCTTGTGGGCCAAAGCCTTGCGCGGCTTGCCCGCGGCCGTACCACGCTCACCATCGCCCACCGTTTAACGACCATCCAGCACGCCGACCGCATTCTGGTACTGGGCGAAAACGGCATCGAGGAGGAGGGCACGCACGAGGAGCTGCTGGCCCTCGGCGGCATCTATCACAGGCTGTGGACCGGCGCCGCCGCGCTGGATGCGCCAACGGTTTGAACCCCCCTGGCCTTTGCTGCCGCTTCGCGGCCTGTATGCCCGGTTCTGTATACTCAATTCTCATGCTCGATCTGTACGTTCGATCGGCACGCTTGATTCCCGCGCCCGATCGGCACCTTGATTTCCATACCCAATCTGCACGCTTGATTTCCATGCCCAATCCGCACGACCGCTTCTCATACCCGACCTGCACGCTCAAAGAAATGGAGGAAAACCGTGGAACAGCCGCTCGTCACCGTTATCATCCCCGTGTACAATGCCGCGCCGGACCTTGCGCGCTGCATCGAAAGTGTGCGCAAGCAATCCTACCGCAACCTCGAGATCTTTCTCATCAACGACGGCAGCACGGACGCCTCCGGCCCCATCTGCCATATGTACGGCCGCATCGATCCGCGCATTCACGTGATCGAACAGGAAAATTCCGGCGTTTCCGCCGCGCGCAACGCGGGCATCTCTGCCGCGCGCGGCAAATATCTGCAATTTGTGGACAGCGACGATTACCTTGCGCCGGACGCCACTGCCGCGCTGCTGCTGCGGGCCGAGCGCGCGGGCGCCGATCTTGTCGTCGCGCACTACTACCGCATCGACGGCAAAAACAAAACGTCGCACGGTTTTTTAAAACGGCAGGATGTGATGGATCAGAAGGAATTCGCGCGTGAACTGATGGACGAGCCCGCCAGCTTTTATTACGGCGTTCTGTGGAACAAGCTGTACCGCACGGCCATCATTCGCGATAACGGCATTCTGTGCCGCGAGGAACTGAACTGGAGCGAGGATTTTTTGTTTAATTTAGAGTACATTCGCTATGCGCACCGCTTTTGCGCCGTAACAAAGCCGATTTATTACTATGTCAGCAACGAAAAAAGCATCACCCACACGCAGATCGATTTTGTCAGCGTTGTGCGCACCAAATCAAGGCTGTTTGCATATTACAAAAGCCTGTACGAAAGCCTCGATCTGTACGAAAAATTCAAGCCGCAGATCTACAAATATCTTGTTGCCACCGCAGAGCATCCGTAACGCCCTGCGCGGCCATACAAAAACATTCAAAAGGGGATCGATCCGATGAGCTATCAGCAAATGCTGGAAACACGCCAGAGCTGCCGCGCCTACGACCCTGCGCGCATTCCCTCGCACGAGGCGCTGGAGCAGCTGTTGCAGGCCGCACGCCTTGCGCCAAGCGCCTGCAACAGCCAGCCGTACCATTTTTACATCGCGCAGGGCGAGGCTGCCCGCGCCGTGGGCGAAACGACGCGCAGCATGGGCATGAACGCCTTTACGGCAGAGGTTCCAGCCTTTTTTGTCGTTGCCGAGCAGCCCTACAACGCCAGCGCCGCCGTGGGCGCGCGCATGAAAAAGCAGGATTACCGCGCGGCGGATATCGGCCTGGCGGTATCGCAGCTGATCTACCGCGCGCACGAGCTGGGCCTTGCCACATGCATTCTCGGCTGGTTCGACGAAAAGGCCCTGCAGCGGCTTACCGGCACGGCCGAGCGCATCCGGCTGGTGGTTGCCGTAGGCTATGCCAAGGAGGGCGACGCTTTGCGCGCCAAAAAGCGCAAAGCGCCCGAGGAACTGGCCACCTGGCTTTCCCAAAGGCCGGAGGGCCGATAAAAAAGAAGTCATTTTCTCCCCGCGCGGGGAAGACGCAGCGCCCGAGTTTGGCTGCGTTCCCACAGTCCGTCCGCTTTGCGGCAGAGTTTGGAGGTTTTTATGCGTCGTCTTTATTTTCAGCGGTTCGATCTTTGGCTGAGCCTTGCGCTGAGCTTTCTCGTCAGCCTTGGCACGGTATGGCTTGCCGAGCAGATCCTGGATAAAACGTATCTCGACTATGTACAATCGCACGAGGTGGCCGACGGCGAGATCGGCGGCGTGGCAGGCGCCGACGTATTCCGCGCGCAGAATGTAGAGGATCTTCTGGCGCACGATACGTTCACGGTGGTATCGCCCGGCATCCAGTATATGAACCGCGGCGCCGGATATTTCGGCAGCTGGTATCTGTATGCGCTCACGCTGCCCTCCGGCGAGCGCGTGGCGGCCGTGATCAATTTCGACAGCCTTGTGCGCTCCGGCGAGGATATCTACAGCGGCGAAACCACGCTTCCCGTCGGGCGCGTCGTCTATGAAGATCTGGAAGGATCGGAAACGTTTCTTTCTCAGATCGAGCATTCCGCCCCGCTGGACCGGCACGATTTTTACATAGATATGATGGGCTCAGGCGGCCGCATGAGCGAGGAGGATTACCGCGAGCTGCCCCTTCTGGCAGTGCGGCTGGGCACGATCCTTGTCTGCTTCCCGGTTTTTCACCTCATCGGTTCAAAGCTTGGCGTCTTCCCCTGCTTCTTTCCGCCGCGGGAACGAAAGCCCAAAAAGAAAAAAGGCAGCGAAGCGGAATCGGAATCGCCCCGCCCGGCCTGAGGCTGCCTTTTCTGCCGCCGGAAAGGCGCATCATATTTTGATCGCCAGCCACTTATCGCTGCGAAAGCGCCAGCGCGTGAGCAAAAGGCGGATGGACTGATCGAGCAGAAGGCCCATCCACGCGCCCACAAGGCCCAGATCGAGCGGGTACACAAACAGCCAGCCGGAGAGCGGGCGCACGCACGCCACACTCACAAGCGATACCAGCGCCACAAATTTGGTATCGCCGCCGCCCCGCAAACAGCCGCTGTAGATCACCTGTGAAACCTGCAAAAATACGATTACGGCTATAAACCGCATGATCACGGAGCCGTAGGCCAGAATCTGCGCGTCATCGGAAAACAGGCGAAAGATCTCGCGCCCCAGTGTAGTATAAAATACCGCCAGAAGGGCCGAGCACAAAAAGCCCAGCCGCTGGCAAAAGCCGCCGTAAATTTTGGCAAGATCCGGCCGCTGCTCGCCAAGGCTCTGCCCCGCAAGCGAGACGGAGGCCACCGAAAGCCCGTCGCCAAACGCAAACGAGATGGTGATGATATTCATGCCGATCTGGTGCGCCGCAAAGGCGTTTGTGCCCAGCCGCGCCACCACCATGGTGTACATCAAAAAGCCAAAGCGCAAAAACAGCTGTTCCGCCAGCGTGGAGGAACCGATGTTGGCAATGCTGCGCAGCGTGCCGGCGTCAAAGCCGCGCTTTTCGCTGCCGTGGAATAAGTACAAAAAGCTGTCCGGATGCATCACCGAGCGCAGCGCCATGCAGCAGGCCACCGCGGTGCCGATCACCGTGGCAATGGCGGCGCCGTTCACGCCCAGCGCCGGGAACCCAAAATGCCCGCCGATGAGCAGATAGTTGCACACAATATTCACCAGGTTCGAGGTGATGTTTGTGCGCATGGCAATCCTTGTGCTGCCCACGCCGCGCTGCGCGGCATTGATTACCATGTTCAGCACATTAAAAATCTGGCAGCCCACAATGATGCGAAAATATCCCGTGGCAAGCCCGTGCGTATCCTCGTTGGTGCCGGCAAGCCGCAGCGCGGGCTCGGCCAGCAGCAGCGCCGCCGCCGTAACAACGGCGGTAAACAGCACCGTAAGCAAAATTGCCTGCCGCAGCACGCGGTTTGCGCCCTCACGGTCTCCCTCGCCCTTGCGCCGCGCCACAATGGCGCTGACGGCAACGTTGATGGAAAGGAACAGCGCAAGGCAGATAAACTTCGGCTGGTTCGTCAGCCCGATGGCCGCAATGGCCGAAGCGCCCAGCGAGGAAACCATAATGGTATCCACCACACTGACGAGCGCCACCAAAAAAGATTCCAGCGTAGAGGGCCACGCCACGCGCAGCGCGCGGCGCAGCAGCGTGGCGTCGCTTGGCACCTCGCCGCGCGGGGGAGTATCCTTCAAAATGCGCCGCGCGTTGAACAGCAGCGCCAAAGCCCGATCCATATGTTCTGATATCTCCTTTTCGGCGTGCAAAAGCATCGCGGGGATCCTGTTTTGCGCGCGTTTCGCACGTTTTCTCGGCGCGCTCCGGCGCATGAGGCTTTATGCGCGCAGAACGATCTCGCCGTTTTCGGTGTCTACGGTAACGGCGGCCAGCGGCTCGCCCGCGATGATGCGTGCCGCGAGCGCGTCCTCCACCTCGCGGCGGATGGCGCGGCGCAGATCCCGCGCGCCGAATTTGCCGCCCTTAGCCTTCTCGCACAGCAGCTCCAGCGCGCCGTCCGTCCACGAAAGGCCTATGCCCTTTGCGGCCAGCGGCTCCTTGTATTCGCTCAGCATCAGCGCGGCAATGCGCTGCAGCTCCTTTGGCCCCAGCGGCGCAAAGGTTACGATCTCGTCCACGCGGCTCATAAATTCCGGCCGCAGAAAATCGCTCAGCGCCTTTAAGGCCTTGTCGCGGCTCATCTGCGCAAGGGTGCGGTTAAAGCCCGTCTCGCCCGTTTTATCGCCCGAGCCGGCGTTACTCGTCATGCAGATCACCGTATTTTCAAAGTTCACCGTGCGCCCCTGTGCGTCGTTGATCTTGCCCTCGTCCAGAATTTGCAAAAGCAGGTTCATAACATCCGGGTGCGCTTTTTCGATCTCGTCGAACAGCACTACGCTGTACGGCCGGCGGCGCACCTTTTCCGTCAGCTGGCCGGCCTCGTCGTAGCCCACATAGCCCGGCGGCGAGCCGATGAGGCGGCTGACGGTGTGTTTTTCCATATATTCCGACATATCCAGCCGAATGAGCGGATCCACGGTATCAAACAGCTGCAGCGCAAGCTGCTTGACAAGCTCTGTTTTGCCCACGCCCGTGGGCCCCACAAAGATAAAGCTGGCCGGGCGGCGGCGCGCGGAAATATCGGCGCGGCTGCGCTTGACGGCGTTTGCCACCACATGTACGGCCTCGGCCTGCCCGATGATAACGCGGTTCAGGTTTTCTTCCAGCTGCGCAAGCCTTGTATATTCGGCCTCCTGTACCTTCGCGGCGGGAATGCCTGTCCACAGTTCGATCACCCTGGCCACATCCTCCATCGTCACGGGAATGTCGGCCACGGCCTCGCGCTGCGCGGGCAGATCGGCCTCCAGGCGGATGATGCCCGCCTTAATCTCGGCCAGCTTCTCGTAATCCGGCCCCTCCTTCGCCTGCTCCTGCTCGGCCTCCTGCTCCTTCAGCGAGGCAAGGTGCTTTTCGGCTTCGGCCCAAGCGGCGATCTCGGGATGGCGCAGGCTGCAGCAGGCGCAGGCCTCGTCCAGCAGGTCGATGGCCTTGTCCGGCAAAAAGCGGTCGGTGATATACCGTTCAGAGAGCGTCACCGTGCTGCGCACAATGGCGTCGTCCACCTTTACATGGTGGTATTCCTCGTAATAGGAGCGCACGCCCGCAATTACCGCGGCGGCGTCGTCGATGGACGGCTCTTCAATGCGCACGGGCTGGAAGCGGCGTTCCAGCGCCTGATCCTTCTCGATATATTTGCGGTATTCGGTAAACGTTGTCGCACCGATCACCTGAATCTCGCCGCGCGAAAGCGCGGGCTTTAAGATATTGGCGGCGTTCATCGCGCCCTCGGCGTCGCCCGCGCCCGTGATGTTGTGGATCTCGTCGATGAACAGGATCACGTTTCCGGCGGCCTTCACCTCTCCGATCAGGCCCTTGATGCGGCTTTCAAACTGGCCGCGGAACTGCGTTCCGGCCACAAGGCTCGTCAGATCCAGAAGATAGATCTCGCGGTCGCGCAGGCGCTGCGGCACATTGCCCTCGGCAATGCGCAGAGCGATGCCCTCGGCGATGGCCGTTTTGCCAACGCCCGCCTCGCCAATCAGGCAGGGGTTATTCTTCTGCCGGCGCGATAAGATCTGGACGGTGCGGTAAATCTCCTGATCGCGGCCGATAATGCGGTCCACCTTGCCCTCGCGTGCCTTGCGGGTGAGGTTTTCGCAGTAATGATCCAGAAACTTGCGCTTTTTGCCGGCATCGTTTTTGCTTTTTGCCTCGCGGGGCGCCTGCCTGTCGGCGTCCTTTTCCTTTTCGCCGTCGTCCTCGCGGCGGCGGCTGAAGATGCCGAACGGGAACGTGGCGTGGCCGCCCGGCTCAAAATCCTCGCCGTCCGTGTCGTCGTGTCCCTCGTCCTCGTCGGAGAGCGGCCGGCCCGACATTCTGCGCAGGATCTCTTCCGGGTCCAGATCGCCGTTTTCCATCAGGCTGCCCAGCCCGTCCTCCATCGATTCCAGATCCTTCTCGGAGATCCCAAACTGCTTCATCATATCCTTGATGGGCGGAAGGCCCAGCTCCCGCGCGCATGAAAGGCAGTAGCCCTCGCTTTTGGTTTCGCCCGCCTCGTATTTTTGTACAAAAACGATCGCGGGGCGTTTTTTGCATCGAACACAAATCATGATCCTGTTGCCGTCCCTTCTGAATGTTTCAAAAAACTATGCCTGTCGCCGAAGCGCGCCGTATGGCGGCGGCCAATATCGCTTTGCAGAGAGCTGCACCGTCGGCCGGAAAAGGCGTGCGGCGGCGGCCGATATCTCTTTGCAGAGAGCTGCACCGTCGGCCGGAAAGAGGCGTGCGGCGGCGGCCGGTGCCGCTTCAACGATCAAATCAGGTAAAAAACGGATTGTACGCCGAGAAAAGCCGATACAAAACGCTGCCGGAAAGCGCCGCGTCGTTCAGGCCGGGCAGCGTTCCGTTCGTGATAACGACCACCGCCCACAGCAGGCACAGGCCCAGCAGCATGTGAACCAATCCGGCCACAAACCCAACGGCAATGCCCAGCAGGCGGTTTACGCCGCCGATCACGGGAATTTTGTTCAGGTTGGTAAGCGATGCTACCAGCAGCGCCACCAGCACCCGGCACAGCACAAAGGTGGCAAAGAACAGCACCACGGTGATGAGCGGCACCACCAGCGGCGCGACAAGCTCCTCCACCACGCGCTGGGCAAGATCCGGCGCGCCGGAATGGAACAGCTCCGCGGCCCTGCCCGCGATCTCGTCTAAAAACCGCTGCGGCAAAAAGCCCGAAAGGCCGTCTAAAATTACCGTCAGCCCTCCCTCGCCCTGCTCGCGCAGCGCCTCGGCCATGCGCTCGGTAAGGCCCGATCGGAACAGCTTTTCAAATACCGCGGGCGATACGCTCCCCGAGACAAACCACGCCAGCGCCAGCGAGACAAGGCTGCCCACAAGGCCGATGAGCCCCGCGACAAAGCCCTTTTTCGCATAGCGCAGCATTGTTGCGGCCAGCACGGCCACCAAAATTAAATCGATCAGAATTGCAGGTGTGATCTTCATCAGTATGTCCTTTCCGGCGGGCGGCATTCCCCCGCATATTGATTCCGCAGTTTTTCCCGTCTTCCTCCCCGGGCGGCCTACGGTTCCTTTGCCGGGGTTTCCTCACCGGGCGGCTTCAGCTCGCTTGCCTGCCCCTGTGTGAGCAGCAGCATTTTCTGCCAGGCGGCCACCGCCGCCAGGGGCTTTTTTTCGGTTACCACCGTCCCGCAAAAGCTGCCGTCCAGCCCGTAGCACAGCACGCCGCCGTTCGTAAGCACAAAGGCGTTGGTGCGGCTGGCGGCAACGCTCTGGGCGCGCTCGTTCAAGTTGGCCGTGCCCGCCACGGCCAGCGTGGCATCCAGCACGGTAAGCTGTGTCAAAGCGCCGTGCACGCCGTCGCCAAACAGCAGCACCGCGTTTTTGTCCGCGCTCACGGCCGCGCTCTGCAGCGTAAGGCCGCCATATTCGTAGCGGTACAGCTGCGTTCCGTCCGCCGTCGCGTACACGGCCGCGAACGTATCGTAGATTACCAGCACCTCGGAGGAGGAGAGATACTGGATCTTCAGCGGCAGCCCCTGCGAATTGCGGATCGTAATGTACTCGTCTCGGTCGGTATTCATCAAATACACCGTGCCGCCCAGCGCGCCGCCCTCGGCATAAGGGCACCCCGCGGCCAGCTGCCGGTTGTCGGAGGCAAACGCCATCGCGGTGGGCAGCTCCTGCGTGCGGAACGTATAGATGTTCTGGAACATCGGGTCGTACACCAGCAGCTTCGAGCGGGTAAACACGGCCAGCGAGCCGTTCGGGCTCATGGCGCAAAGCAGGATCGCATCCTCAAATTTGCTTTCGTACAGCGTGCGGCTGCGGCTTTCTACCCGCAGCTCCTTGCCCGAGCGGTTGTAAAGGCAAACGCGCGTATTGCCCGCTGCCAGATCCGGCCTGCCGTAGCCGTGCTGAATGCGCCGCAGCTCGTTGCCGTTCGCGGCGTAAAGCACCAGATCCTGTTCTCCCACCGCCGCAAAGCCGCCGGCCAGCGGCACGGCGCTGCGAAAGCCGGACAGCGTAAACGCAATGGGGTACCCCGCGCCGGGCGTGAGCGCGATGCCGATTGAATCGACCACGTCGCCCAGCAACGCCAGCGAGGCGCCGTACACGCCGGCAAAGCCGGCAAGAATTGCGGCAAGCACAAGGGTGAGCGCAACGGCGGCAAGGCCCGCCGCGCGCAGCTTGCGCATGCGTTTGCGCATGCGGATGCGGATAATGCGCTCGCCGCTTCCGGCGGGCACGAGCGGCGTATCGGCAGCCGGCGCATCCGGAAATGCGGCCGGGGGCACGGCAGCCGCCCCGGCCTGCGGCGCGTCGTCCCAGTAATCCCGCTCGGGCACCGTCACCTTCCGCTTTGGCGCGCGCGGCCGTGTGCGTTCCCGCTTCGGCCGCCCCGGCGGCGCGCCCGCTGCCGGCTGGTGCGCAAGGCCCTTCTCCGGCGTTTTGTGTGGCATCAGATCCATAAATCGTATACTCTCTTTTTCGGTTTGATAGAACCGGCTTTTGAAAAACTCCATCCTCTGCCAGGCGCGCGCCGCGCGGGCCAGACCCGGCGGCGGAAGCGCCCTGAAACACGGACGCTTCAGGGCGATATGCCGCCCGGGCCGCTTTCCTGCGCCGGATAATTTACCCGGTACAAAAACAGCCCCTGCGGCGGCGCGGTATCCCCCGCCGCGCCGCGGCGTTTGCCCTGCAGGATCTCGGGCATGCGCTCGGGCGGCATGCGCCCCGCGCCCGCCTCCACCAGCGTGCCCACCATAATGCGCACCATATTGTAAAGATATCCGTTCGCGCACACATGAAAGGTAATGTCCTCGCCCGTGCGCCGCACGCGCGCAAAATACACGGTGCGCACGGTATCGGCCACATCGCTGCCCGCCGCGCAGAACGCCGCAAAATCGTGCGTGCCGCAAAGCGCCCCGGCCGCGCGCGCCATGGCCGCCTCGTCCAGCGGCGCGGGCACGCGCCAGCACAGGCCGTTTTGGAACGGATCGGCGATGGAGCTGTTGTGGATGCGGTAGAGGTATTCCTTGCTTTGGGCCGAATAGCGCGCATGGAAGCCCTCCGGCACCGCATATGCGGCAGTTACCCGGATATCCTCGGGCAAAAAACGGTTCACCGCCAGCGGCAGGCGGCGCGGCTCAATGGGCTTTGGCTGAAAATAGCTCACGCAATACCCCAGCGCGTGCACGCCCGCGTCTGTGCGCGAGCAGCCCTTTACGGGCGGCCGCGTGCCGTACAGCCGCTGCAGCGCGTTCTGCAGCACCTCGCACACCGAGAGCGCGTTTTTCTGCACCTGAAACCCGTGGTATCGCGTGCCCACAAAGCGCAGTGTGATCAATACGTGCATGGCGCCTTCCATTTGCTGCATCCTTCCTCAGCCGATCCGCTCAAAAAACAGATTGCTGATCCCGATGGCCGCGAATACCAGCACCGCCACGGCGGCGATTACAAGATCGGAGCCGTGCAGATGCAGCTGCTTTAAACGCGTGCGGCCCTCGCCGCCGTGGTAGCAGCGGCACTCCATCGCCATCGCCAGCTCGTCCGCCCGGCGAAATGCCGAGATAAACAGCGGGATCAGCACCGGGATCAGCGCCCGCACCCGCTCGCGCAGATTGCCCGAATCCAGCTGCGCGCCGCGCGCCTTCTGCGCGTTCATAATCTTGTCGGTCTCCTCGATGAGCGTCGGGATAAAGCGCAGCGCGATGGTCATCATCATCGCCAGCTCGTGCACAGGCAGATGCAGTTTGGCAAGAGGCCGCAGCAGCTGCTCGATGGCGTCTGTCAGCACGATGGGGCTGGTGGTATACGTTAAAAGGCTCGTGCCCGCAATCAGGCAAAGGATGCGCACGGCCATTACAACGGCATAATAAATGCCCTCCCGGTAAATTTTAAAAATCCACCACGCAAGCAGCGGCTCGCCGGCGCCTGCCATAAAAAACAGGTTCAGCACCGCCGTAAACAGAATGATGGGCAAAATCGGCTTGACGCTGCGCGCCACAAGCCTCAGCGGAAGCTTTGCCACCGCATACAGCACCGCCAGAAATACAATGGAGATCGCAAGCCCGGCCGGGTTCGAGCCCACGAACAGCATTACGATATAAGCAATGGTAAGCAGCAGCTTGACGCGGGGATCCATTTTATGCAGCACAGAATCCCCCGGGAAGTGCTGGCCGATGGTGATGTCCCTCAGCATGGCGCGCCGCCCCCCTTCGCCGCGCGCGCGGCCAAAATGGTTTTGACGGCGTATTTAACGGTGTAAACGTCGGTATCGATCCTGAGCCCCATTTCGCGCAGGCGCAAAAAGATCTTTGTCACCTCGGGCACCGAAAGCCCCAGCTCCAGCAGCTCGGGCGCGCGGGCAAACACCCTGTCGGTATCGTCGTACATGGCGATCTCCCCGCCGGACAGCACCAGCACCTTGTCGGCAAATTTGGCAATGTCCTCCATCGAATGGCTCACCAGCACGGTGGTGGCGCCGGTCTGGCGGTGAAACTCCCTGATCTGCCCCAAAATGGCATCGCGGCCCTCGGGGTCCAGCCCGGCGGCGGGCTCGTCCAGCACCAGCAGCTTTGGCTCCATGGCCAGCACGCCCGCAATGGCCACGCGCCGCTTTTGCCCGCCCGAAAGCTCGAACGGGCTGCGCTGCAGCCACGCCTCCTCAATGCCGCAAAACGCCGCCGCCCGGCGCACGCGCGTATCAATCTCGTCTTTCTCCAGCCCCATATTGCGCGGGCCGAACGCGATGTCCTGATAAACGGTTTCTTCAAACAGCTGATATTCCGGATATTGGAACACCAGCCCCACCTGAAAGCGGAAGCGGCGGATCTGGGCGGGATCCGCCCACAGATCCTCTCCGCCGATGTACACCTTGCCGGAGGTGGGGCGGTTGATGCCGTTGAAGTGCGCGATCAGCGTCGATTTGCCGCAGCCCGTGGAGCCGATGACCCCCACGAACGCGCCTTCCTCGATTTCAAAGCTGATGTGGTTCAGCGCCACCGTCTCGTCCGGCATGCCCTGATTATAGATATAAGAAAGGTCTTCCACCTTTACCGCTGCGGGCATGCGGCCACCTCCTTTGCCTTTTGGGCGCCGTTTGCGCCCGAGGCGTTTTCTGCGCCTTGCGCGTTCCTTGCGCCTGAGGCGTTTTCCGCGCCTTGCGCGTTTCTTGCGCCCTGGTCGTTCTCCCCAGTCCGGGCGCTCGCTGCGCTTTGCGGGGCGTCCTCTTTGTTCCAGGCGCCCTCCGCACGATGCGGGGCGTCCTCTCTGTTCCAGGCGCCCTCCGCACGGTAGGGGGCGTCCTCGCTTTCCGCCGCGCCGGGCGCTTCGCGCCCCGTCAGCAGCCGGTACAGCGCCGCCGCGCAGCCCTCAATGTCAATCACGTCGTCCGGCATGGGGCAGCCCGCCGCCGTCAGCGCGTGGCACAGCTCGGCGGCCTGCGGCACGTCCAGCCGCAGCGCCCGCAGGCGGTCTACCTGGCGGAACACCTCCTTCGGCGTGCCCTCCAGCGCAATTTTCCCCTCGCTCATCACGATCACACGGTCGGCCGTAGCGGCCTCCTCCATATAGTGCGTGATCTGCACCACCGTGATGCCGAATTCGCGGTTCAGCCGGTGCACCGTGCGCATCACCTTTTCGCGGCCGATGGGGTCGAGCATCGCGGTGGCCTCGTCCAGCACAAGGCAATCGGGCCGCATGGCCACAACGCCGGCAATGGCCACGCGCTGCTTTTGTCCGCCCGATAATTTGTGCGGGGCTTTTTCGCGGTAGTTGTAAACGCCCGCCATGCGCATGGCCTCGTCCACGCGCGCGCGCATTTCCCCGGGCGGCACGCCCAGGTTTTCCAGCGCAAAGGCGACGTCCTCCTCCACCACGGTGGCGACGATCTGGTTATCCGGGTTCTGGAACACCATCCCCACCTTCTGGCGAATTTCAAACAGCCTTTCCTCATCTGCGGTGGAGATGCCCTCCACCGTCACCGTGCCGGCGGCGGGCAGCAAAATGGCGTTGAAGTGCTTGGCCAGCGTCGATTTGCCGCAGCCGTTTGCCCCCAGCACCGCCACATATTCGCCGCGCCGCACCCCCAGCGACAGCCCGTCTACGGCGGGCCTGCCCTCGTCCGTATAGCGGAAGGTGATCTTATCCGCTTTCAGCATTTCTTTCATACGCTTTTGTTCTTTCCCTCTCTGTTCCCCTCGTCGGCCTTATTGGCCTGTTGTCCCTGCCGCCCTCGTCGCTCTGTTTCCCTTGTTGGCCTGTTGCTCCGCCGGCCTCGTTGGCCCTGTTTGCGGCGTTTGCACTTTGCCGCGCGGCGGCATGCCCGGTATATGCCGCAAAATCCGCTTTCGTTTTTGTGCGCTACGGCTTTTCTGCGGAATCGGGCCGCCGTCCCCGCCTGCGCCGGAGCGCAAGCTTGAGCAGCGCGCCCACGATCAAAACGCACACCGTATACACACCGCATACCAGAACGCCCGCATACCACGGCGCAGAGCGCATTGCATAGAGGCCCGGATGCGCCGTGTAGTCCCAATAGGTATAAATTCCGTCTCCGAGCAAAACCCCAACCGAAGAGGCCATAAAGATATTCAGTACACGATCCAGTTTTTTCAGCATCATTCATTCCCTCCAGTCTTTCCGATTGGCCGCGCCGTATGCCCGTACCGCGCTCTTGCACCGCTCAAAAACCGCCCGAAAGCAAAAGCGAACCGCTCCGAGGGCGGCAAACGGTTCCGCCTGCCCAAAAGCCGCCGCGCCGCGTGCCGGGAAAGCGCCTCAAAGCAGCGAAAGCGCGCTTTCGCCCTCCAGCCACCACGCCGTTGCGCCGCAGGGCACCACGCCGCCCGTAGCCGTCACCGGCAGGCCGATCTCGTCGCACGCCGTGCACCCGCCGCGCGCTTTGCCAATGCGCTCGTGCAGCAGATATTCCATCACGCTGGGCGAAAGACCCGTGGTGTAGCTGTTCACGGCCACAAACAGCGGCGTATCGGAGAGCACCCCGGCGCACAGCGCTACAAAGCCGTCGATGGAATCCTCCAGCTTCCACACCTCACCGCCCGGGCCGCGCCCATAGCTGGGCGGATCCATGATGATGCCGTCGTACCGCACGCCGCGCCGGATCTCGCGCACCACAAACTTGGCGCAATCGTCCACGATCCAGCGGATCGGCCGCCCGGCAAGGCCGCTGGCGGCGGCGTTTTCTCTGCCCCAGGCCACCATGCCCTTGCTCGCATCCACATGGCACACGCTCGCGCCTGCTGCCGCGCAGGCCAGTGTGGCGCCGCCCGTATAGCCAAACAGGTTCAGCACCCGCACGGGCCGCCCCGCCGCCGCGATCAGCCGTGCGTAGGCGTCCCAGTTCACGGCCTGCTCGGGGAACACGCCCGTATGCTTAAAGCCTGTGGGCGAAACCGTCATGCGCAGCGCGCCGTAGCCGATGTGCCATTTTTCGGGCATTTTACGGCGCATCTCCCACTGCCCGCCGCCGGATGCGGAGCGGTGATACACCGCGTTCGCGCTGCGCCACAGCGGGCTGCTCTCGTCGGTTTTCCACAGGATCTGCGGATCGGGCCGCACCAAAAGCGTTTTGCCCCAGCGTTCCAGCCGGTTGCCGTTTGTCGCATCGATGAGCTCATAATCCTTCCAGCCGTTTGCCGTGCGCATGGCGCCCGCCCTCCCCTTTCGCATTCCATCCTCTGTCCTCGCCCGTGCAGCGCGCTGCTCGGCGCCCTCGCCGGGCCTCTCGTCTGTTTTCCAGTCTCTTCGTTATTTTTCCGCTGCGCGTTCGCGGACAGGCAGAGCGCGCGGCTGCGCCGCGCGGGCCCCTCCGGCGCTTTGTCTGCCTGTAAGGGCGCGCCCCCTTTTTAAAGATCCTCCAGCGATTGCTGGCCGTTTGCCTGCGCAGAGCCGGGGGCCTTCATGCCAAGGTGCTCGTAGGCATAGCGCGTTACACAGCGGCCGCGCGGCGTGCGCGTCAGATAGCCCAGCTGCATCAGATACGGCTCGCACACGTCCTCCAGCGTCACGGCCTCCTCGCCCAGCGCAGCCGCGATCGTCTCCAGCCCCACGGGCCCGCCGCCGTACATCTCAATGATGGCGCGCAACAGGCCGCGGTCCATTTCGTCCAGGCCGATCTTGTCGATGCCCATGCGGTTCAGCGCCTCGCGCGCGATGGCTGCGTTGATAACGCCGTCGCCCAGCACCGTGGCAAAATCCCGCGCGCGCTTTAACAGGCGGTTTGCCACGCGCGGCGTGCCGCGGCTGCATTTCGCCATTTCCAGCGCGCCGCTCTCCTCGCAGGGCACGTCCAAAATCGACGCCGAGCGGCGGATGATGCGCGCCAGCTCCTGCGGGGAATAGAGCTCCAGCTTCAAAAGCACGCCAAACCGGTCGCGCAGAGGGCTGGTGATCTGCCCCGCGCGCGTGGTCGCGCCCACCAGCGTAAAGCGCGGCAGGTTGATGCGGATGGACTGCGCGGCCGGGCCCTTGCCGATCATGATATCCAGCGCGTAATCCTCCAGCGCGGGATAGAGCACCTCCTCCACCTGGCGGGAAAGGCGGTGGATCTCGTCGATAAAGAGCACGTCGCCCTCCTGCAGATTCGTTAAAAGCGCGGCCAGATCGCCGGGCTTTTCAATGGCCGGGCCGCTGGTGATGCGGATCTGCACGCCCATCTCGTGCGCCACAATGCACGCCAGCGTCGTTTTGCCAAGGCCCGGCGGGCCGTACAGCAGCAGATGATCCAGCGGCTCGCCGCGCATCTTCGCGGCCTGCAGATAGATCTTTAAATTTTCCTTGGCTTTCTCCTGCCCGATGTATTCCGCCAGTGTCTTTGGGCGAAGCGTAGCCTCGCTGTCCAGATCCTCCGGCTCGGTTTCGGGGCTGACAAGCCGCGCAGCGGAATCGACCGCAACGGTTTCCAGCGCCATCGATCACTTCCCCCTTTTCCCAATGCCCTGCAGCGCAAGACGGATGAGTTCCGGCGTGGGCAAAGACGCATCCAGCCCCGCCAGCGCCCCGGCAGCCTCGCTGCCCGTATAGCCAAGGCTTGTCAGCGCGGCAACGGCCTGCGCCACGCTGCCCGCCGGCGCGGCCGCAGCGCCCGGCAGGGCGTCCGCCGTAAGCGCGCCGCCCAGCGCCTTACCCACCTTATCGCGCAGCTCCAGCACAATGCGCTGCGCAAGCTTGGGCCCCACGCCGTTTGCCGCCGTAAACGATTTGTGGTCCCCGGACGAGGCTGCCAGCACAATGCGCTGCGGGCTGAGCGCGCTTAGAATGGCCAGCGCCACGCGCGGCCCCACACCGGAAACGCCTGTCAGCAAACGAAACATGGCCTGGCTCTCCCGGTCGGCAAAGCCGTACAGGGAAACGTCGTTTTCGGTAACGTTCATGCACGTATACAGCGTGCATTCCTCGCCCACGGCCGGCAGCGCGCCCGCCGTGCTGGAGGGGATGGACGCAAGATAGCCCACGCCCGCGCAGCTGATGACAGCGGCGTCCGGCGTTTTTTCCAGCAGCTTTCCGGTAAGACAAACGATCATGGCGCTCTTTTCCTTTCCTTTTCCTCAGCGTGGAACTGTTGGCAAAGCCGCCCCTTTGAAAATTTCGGGGTTTTGTTTGTCAAAAGCCCCGGCATCTTCCGAAGGGCGATGCAAATTCCCTCTCTCCTGCGCGGGCCGGAAAACGATGCAAATCTCCGCCCCCCTGTGCGGGCCGGTGAACGATTGCGCGGGCCGCCGCAGAAAAGGCCGCTACTCGTACCCCATCTGCTGGCGCTTTGTTTTTGCAATGCCGTACTGTCTGGAACGGTAGCTGTACGCATGGCAAATAGCCATTGCCAGCGCGTCGGCGGTATCGTCCGGCTTTGGCACGGCGGGCAGCTTCAAAATGCGGCGCGTCATCTCCTGCACCTGCTTTTTGGGCGCGCGGCCATAGCCCGAAACGCTCTGCTTTACCTGCAGCGGCGTATATTCAAACACCGGCACGCCCGCCTGACGCGCGCACAAAAGCAGCACTCCGCGCGCCTCGGCCACGGCAATGACGGTTTTCTGGTTCGTGGTATAAAACAACGTCTCAATGGCCATTGCGTCCGGCTGCACCATGCGCAGAAGCTCCGTCATATCCTCGTATATTTCGGCAAGACGGTCTTCAAAGGTAGTGTGCGCTTTTGTGGTGATGGCACCGTAGCGCAGCGCGGTGAGCGTGCTGCGGGTATCGTCCAGCGCGCCGAAGCCCACAATGGCATAGCCCGGGTCGATGCCCAAGATCCGCACGGCAATGCCCCCCTTCTTTGCAAAAAGCGCATATAAATAGTATGATACCACAAATCGCCGCCTGTTACAACCCGCGCGGGCGCGGGTTTTGCGTTTTTCGCAGATTTTGCCGTTCTTCGCACGTTTTGCCATTCTTCGCACATTTGCTGTTTTTTCGCAGGTTTCATCGTTTTTTCGCACGTTTTTCCGTCTTTGTGCTCCGCCGCGCAAAGCCGTCGAAAAAGTGTTGACAAATAGAAATCATTATGATATCATTATAATCAAAGAAAGGGGGACACTCCCATGAAAGAAAAAATACTCACCACAAAGAAAAACGGCATGAAGCTGCTGCTCGGCATTCTTGCGCTGTACCTTGTGGCCGTCGCGCTGTTTGCGCAGGGCATCCGGATGGACGTTGCACAGGCGGACGGCTCGGCTTACTTTTTCGTACCGGCGTGCGTGATCTTCGGGCTGGGCTGGATCCCGCTGTGCGGCCTGAAGGTTCTCAAGCCGCAGGAGGCCGTTGTGCTCACGCTGTTCGGCAACTATATCGGCACGCTGCGCAGCGAGGGCTTTTACGCGGTGAATCCGTTCTGCACGGCCGTCAACCCCGCCGCGGGCACAAAGCTTGCGCAGAGCGGCGACGTGCACGGGCAGCGCGCGGCAGAGAGCGCTGTCACGAACAAAAAGATCTCGCTGAAAAACATGACGCTCAGCAACGGCCGGCAAAAGATCAACGATTGTCTGGGCAACCCGGTAGAGATCGGCATCGCCGTGATCTGGAGAGTTACCGATACGGCCAAAGCGGTTTTTAACGTGGACAACTACAAGGAATATCTCTCCCTACAGTGCGACAGCGCGCTGCGCAATATCGTGCGCATTTATCCCTACGATGTTGCGCCCAATGTGGATACCACGGGCGACGGAAAGGCGGACGAGGGCAGCCTGCGCGGCTCGAGCGAGACGGTGGCGCAGCGCATTCGCGACGAGATCCAGAGCAAGGTGGCGGACGCGGGGCTGGAGATCGTAGAGGCGCGCATTACCTACCTCGCTTACGCGCCGGAGATCGCATCTGTAATGCTGCAGCGCCAGCAGGCCAGCGCGATTATTGACGCGCGCAAGATGATCGTGGACGGCGCGGTGGGCATGGTGGAGATGGCGCTGGAACGCCTGGGCGAAAACAAGGTCGTCCAGCTGGACGAGGAACGCAAGGCGGCCATGGTGTCGAACCTGCTCGTCGTTCTGTGCGGCAACCGCGACGCGCAGCCGGTGGTAAACTCCGGCAGCCTGTACTGAGCCTATGGCGGAAAAAAAGCAGATTCCGCTGCGCATCTCCGAACAGCTCTACGCCGCGCTTGCGGCGTGGGCCGAAGATGATTTTCGCTCTGTAAACGGGCAGATCGAATATCTGCTCTCGGAGTGCGTGCGCCAGCGCAAAAAAAACGGCGCGCCGGTTCCCAAAGAGCTGGACGTGCCGCCGAAGCTGGATCTACAGTAGCAGAGAGCGGCGCCCACACCGCTTTTCATCGGGCCTGCCGGGTTCTTTGGGGCTTGTCCGCCTTGGCAGACGCCATGGAAGAGAGGGCTTTTGCACTTCTTTGCGCGATTCTGTGGCAGATTGCGGCAGATATTATAAAAGCCAAAAGTGGCCAAAGGGCTTGAAAGGAGAACTGCGTCATGAACCGCAGAGAGATCATTGCCACCGTCCTTCTGATCGCGGGGTTTCTGGTGAAGCTGATCGAAATGGTGGTCTATCACAGGCGAGGCAAAAAATGGAAAGATCTGGGCTGCACCCAGCCAGTGGACGACGAATACGAATAAGAAAATGCTTGCCGCCCAAGGCCGGCCAGGGCTGCCCAAAGCTCCCCGGAACCGCCTTTTCAAAAACGACAAAGGCCGCCGCACAAAAATCGTGCGGCGGCCTTTGCGCTGTGCCGGCTCTTTTTGCACGGCGGCTTTTTTGCACGGCGGCCTGCCTCTGTACAAGCCGCGGCAAATCTGTTATTATCGTCTATATTCAATATCCTATTTTTCAAGGGCGTTTTTACTGCTGTAAAAATATTTTCATCGACATATTGGAAACGCAAAAAATGCCACAGAGGGAGCGCATTAGCAATCTCTTCCGTTGGCATTTCTCTTCCGGTGCGTTTGTATTCCTCCAAAAACTTCCTATATTCGATAGAATCGATTTGTCTGCGCCCAAATGTAGAATGATACCGAACCGCTGTGTGACGAAATTGGCACCATCGCAGCTCTAAAAAAACGTCGAAAGAAAAGGCGTCTATCACGTCGATCCGTAAAAACAGCGGCTCCCCCCTCTCCTCAGGGATTTGGTGAAACATTTCGCAATGCTCGCTCCATGTGTTTCCTTCCATCTTATCGCATCCTCTGTTTTTTAATCGGCCGGCGTTTTGCGGCCGGGCAGATTTTTAAAATCTGGGGCCGCCGAAAGGAAAACCGTCAGCAACCGAATATGCCAAATATAAAAACCACAATTTGGGCGCCCGCACCCCCCGCTTTGGCGCTTCGCTCACTGGTTATACCAGTATTTCCTGTCCAGATTGCGGTACTGCACCGCCTCAAAAACGTGCTCGGCCTCAATGCGTTCGCTGCCGGCAAGATCGGCAATGGTACGGCTCACCTTTAAAATGCGGTCGTAGGCCCGCGCGGAAAGGCCCATGCGCTCGAAGGCCGCGCGCAGCACACGGTCGGCGTCCGGCGCAAGGCGGCACACCCGGCGCAGCACGGGGCCCGTCATGCGTGCGTTGCACGAAACGCCCGTTCCCGCGTAGCGCTTCGTCTGCACGGCGCGCGCCGCCAGCACCCGCTTTAAGATCTCCGCGCTGCGCTCGCCCGCCGTATCGCCCGCAAGATCGTCATATTCCACGGGCGAAACCTCCACGTGCAGATCGATGCGATCCAGCAGCGGGCCGGAAATGCGCTGTAAGTACCGCTCAATGGCATACGGCGTGCACGAGCACGCGCGCGTGGGATGGCCGAAATAGCCGCACGGGCAGGGATTCATGGCGGCCGCCAGCATCATGCCGCACGGAAACGTCGCCGTGCCCGCCACACGGCTCACCGTCACCTCGCCGTCCTCCAGCGGCTGGCGCAGGATCTCCAGCGCATCGCGCTGGAATTCCGGCAGCTCGTCCAAAAACAGAACGCCGTTATGCGCAAAACTCACCTCGCCGGGGCGCGGCATGCTGCCGCCGCCCACCAGCCCCGCCGCGCTCACGGAATGGTGCGGCGCACGGAACGGGCGGTGATTCATAAGGCCGCTGCCGCGCGGCAAAGCGCCCGCCACGGAATAAACCTGTGTGGTCTCCACGGCCTCGGCGCGCGTCAGCGGCGGCAGAATGCCCGGCAGGCGCTTGGCCAGCATCGATTTGCCCGTGCCGGGCGCGCCGATGAGCAGAATGTTGTGCCCGCCCGCCGCCGCGATTTCCATCGCGCGGCGCGCCTCCGGCTGGCCGCGCACATCGGAAAAATCCGGTACGCCCTCAAGGCCGCCCGGTGCAAACTCCGTGGGCGGCGCGGGCGCCAGCAGCGCCTCGCCTGTCAAATGGCGCACCGCGTCCAGCGCCGTGTTTACGGGATACACCTCGATCCCTCCGGCCGCGGCGGCCTCGGCCGCATTGCCCGCGGGCACAAACAGGCGCCGGATTCCCTGCCTTTGCGCGGCCAGCGCCATCGGCAGCACGCCCGTCACCTCGCGCACGCCGCCGTCCAGCGAAAGCTCGCCCAGAAACGCCGTGTCGGCGTCCGGCGCGGCCAGCTGCCCGGACGCCGCCAAAATCGCCAGCAGCACGGGCAGATCGTACACCGGCCCGGTTTTGCGGATATCTCCGGGCGCAAGGTTCACCGTAATGCGGCTCACCGGCCATGTGAACGAAAGGTTTTTCAGCGCGCTGCGCACGCGGTCGGCGGCCTCGCGCACGGCGCTGTCCGGCAGGCCCACAATCGCAAACTGCGGCAGCCCGCCGCTGATATCCGCCTCGACGCCGACGCCAAAGCCCCGAAGCGCAAACACGCCCAGACTCTTTACCCGCGCAAACATTTTGCCGTTCCCCCTAAATGGCCGGTTCCGGCCCAAAGGCTCCGTTTGCTCCTTTGGCCGCCCGTTTCCGTCAGAATGTTCTTTTCCTGTGTTTTCCGTTCTTTTCCGTGCTTTCTGTTCTTTTCCTGTGTTTTCCGTTCTTTTCCGTGCTTTCTTCAGTATACTGCAAATTTGTTTTTTTCACAAGCAAACGTGCGCAAACAGATCCGGCTCATTTGCCACGGCCGCCGCTTCCTGCCACAGGGAAATCGCGCCAGTGATCAAAACCCCTGCGCGGCCCTTGCGGGCATTTTGTGTTCTTTTCCCGCCGCCCTGTGTACAGAGCATCGCGCGTTTTTTGGATGAATTGCGCAAATTTTGGGCATTGCGCACAGGTTTTTTCAAGATTTTTGTCAAGGTGCGAATTGACATGCTTTGCGCGATACGATATGATATTTATATATCATTGTCCCATGCCAAAGGGTGCGCCCGGCGGCGCGGGAACGAATCCGGGAGAGCGTTTTGTCCGGCCGGGCCGGGCGGCGCGGCTCCTTACGAAAGCGGGGCTTATTGATGTATCAGCAGGAATATGAACGGTGGCTCGCCGCCGAGCTGGAAGACAGAGACCTGAAGCCGGAGCTGCTCAGCATTCAGGGCATCGACGCCGAGATTCAGGATCGTTTTGCCGTATCGCTGGAATTCGGCACGGCCGGCCTGCGCGGCGTTCTGGGCGCGGGCACCAATCGCATGAACATCTATATGGTGCGCAAGGCCACACAGGGGCTTGCCAATTATTTAAACCGCCAAAGCGGCAAAAAAAGCGTCGCCATCTCTTACGACAGCCGCATTAAAAGCGAAACGTTTGCCCACGAGGCCGCGCGCGTGCTGGCTGCAAACGGCGTGAAGGCGTATCTTTACAAAGAGCTGATGCCCGTTCCGGCGCTCAGCTTTGCAACGCGCCATCTGCACTGCGACGCCGGCATTATGGTAACGGCCAGCCACAACCCGGCCAAATACAACGGCTACAAGGCCTATGGGCCGGACGGCTGCCAGATGACGAGCGAGGCCGCCGACGCGGTGTATGCCGAGATGCAGGCAACCGATCTTTTTACGGGCGTAAAGCTGGCGGATTACGACGCCGCGCTCGCCGCCGGGCAAATTGAATACATCGGCCAGGATACCGTCGAGGCGCTGTACGAAAACATCAAGGCGCAGAGCGTGCGCCCGGGCCTGTGCAAAACGGCCGGCCTGAAGCTGGTATATTCGCCGCTGAACGGCTCGGGCCTTGTGCCGGTTACGCGCGTGCTTTCGGATATCGGCGTTACGGATATTACCGTGGTGCCCGAACAGAAAGAGCCGGACGGCAACTTCCCCACCTGCCCGTACCCGAACCCCGAGATCCGCGAGGCGCTGGCTCTGGGCCTTGCGCTGGCAGAACAATCCGGCGCCGACCTGATGCTGGCGACCGACCCGGACGCCGACCGCGTGGGCATCGCCGTGCGCTGTGCCGACGGCAGCTACGAGCTGCTGAGCGGCAACGAGGTGGGCGTGCTGCTTTTGGATTATATCTGCAAGGCGCGCATTGAAAACGGCACGATGCCGAAAAACCCCGTATGCGTAAAATCCCTTGTCTCCACGCCGCTGGCCGACGCCGTTGCGGCGCACTACGGCGTAGAATGCCGCAATGTGCTCACGGGCTTTAAGTGGATCGGCGATCAGATCGCCGGGCTGGAGGCCGCCGGCGAGGTGGAGCGCTTCATCTTTGGCTTTGAGGAAAGCTACGGCTACCTTGCGGGCAGCTACGTGCGCGATAAGGACGCCGTGGTGGGCTCCATGCTCATCTGCGAGATGGCGGCCTACTACCGCAGCATCGGTTCGTCCATCAAGCAGGAGCTGGAGCGCATTTACGGCGAATACGGCCGCTACCTGAACAAGGTAAACAGCTTCGAGTTTGAAGGGCTTTCCGGCATGGAGACCATGACAAACATCATGGAGCGCCTGCGCAACAATCCCCCGGCGGAATTTGCGGGTTGCAAGGTGATTACCGTGGCCGACCACAAAAAGCGCGAAAAAACAGACGTTGCCACCGGCAAAACAGAGCCCATCAACCTGCCCGCCGCAAACGTGCTCATCTACACCCTCGAGGGCGGCGCGAGCGTGGTGGTGCGCCCCTCGGGCACCGAGCCGAAGATCAAAACCTATTTTACCACGCTGGGCAAAGATCTGGCCGAGGCCGAGGCCCAGCAGAAGGCGCTGGCCGCCGCGCTGCAGCCGCTGCTGAAATAAGCCTTTTCGCTTCGGCGCAGCCGGGCGGCCGGCGTGCGCCGAAGCCGATGCGCGGCGGCTTGCGCCGCCTCTGCACAACCTACAAACAAGCAAACAAGCCCGCAGCGGGCCGGGGATCAAAGCGGCCGGCCTGCGCGGGCTTTTCGTTTGAAGCAAAGCGCGTCTGCCGATCCCTTTGGCGCCGGTGCCCAAAGCGCCGGTCAAAGGGCATTGTCCAAAAAACTTGTGGGAGGGATTTTATGGCCACCATGCAAGAGCTGATGCAGCAGAGCATTCCCCTTGGGCGCCCCGTTACCGTCACATTGAAAAACGGCAAGGAGCTGGAGGGAACACTGCGCCAGTTTGACGAAACGCTGTTTTACCTGCAGTTCCCAAACGGAAACCTGCAGCCGGTCTCTTACGAGCTTGTGGGCACCTACGAGCTGTCGGAGAGCGCCGTCTCGGCGCAGGGCGCGGCAAACGCGGCCGATCTGCCGGGCGCGCAGCGCCTTTCGGCCGAGGGCCTGTGCGCAGAGATCCGGGATTCCGCAATTGGCCTTGCGGCACTGCAAAAGCAGCTGCGCAAAGAGTCCCCCTCGCTGTATCAGGCCTGCGGCTCCGCCCTGGAGGCACTGAACCACGCCATAAAAGTAAACGAAACGGCGGTAAAGTTCGGCCGCACGCCGCGCGTGCTCTCGTCGCTGTTGGAGTGCTCCCGCGGGGATCCGGGCAATTCCTGCCTTCTGGCGCTGCTTGGCGAGGCCGCCCTGCTGGCAAAGGACGCGAAGCTTGCCGAAAGCGCGCTCGCCGGCTATGAACGGGATTGGTCGGAGGCTTGCTATTCCTCGCTGAATTTGCTGCGGCTTTTGTGCGCGCTTTCCCTGCAAAGCGAGAACCGCTCTGTTCTGCTGCGGCTTTGCGAAAAATGCCCTTCCGCCCACCGGCCCGCCTGCGCAAAGGCAATGCTGTATCTGCTCGCAGAGCTGGGGATCCCCTCCGGTCTTTCTGCGGGCGCGCAGCCGGAAGACGCGGCGGTATTCGCCGCGCTTGCGGAAAAGCTGAGGGCGCCCGCCGCAAACGCCGCCGGCCCCGCGGGCTCTGCCGCCGCGCCCGCGGCCGCCGCTTTTGCCGCAGAGGCCGCCTTACCGCCGTCAGACGAGGCCCCGCACGCCGCACCTGCGGCGGCCGCAGCAGCCGTGCCTGCCCCTTCCTCAAAGCATCTTCAGGGCACCGTTACCGCCTATTTTCCCTCAACCGGCTTCGGGATCCTTACCGATATGCATGGCTCGGAATATCAGTTTGTCGCCGCCAATCTGGCAGAGGCCGAAGACAAGCCGTATCTCGCGCCCGGCGTGGCGGTGTGGTTTACCAAAAGCACTGTGTACAGCAAAAAAAAGCAGCAGATGGTAGACGCCGCCGGAAACATTGTGCTCGCGGAGCAGAAAACCGCCGCTGTTCTGCCAAAGCCCAACGTTCAGATTGATTTTGGCAAATACAAATTCATCGAGGGCGAAACGCTTGTGGTGCGCAGTAAAGCCGGGACTGAGCTTGTGGGGCAATATCGCTCGCAGAACGGCCATTCCGTTTTGCTGCAGACGGCGGACGGCAGCGAGATCTCGATTCCTTTTTCCGAGATGGACGCGCTCTTTTTCTGCGGCCTCATCACCTCCTACAACGTGTTCAGCGCCTCCGGGCGCATCAATAACGATTACGTCTTCCGCATCACAAATGTCATCAACAAGCAGCTGGTGCATTTGCTCAAAATCGGAAAATACAATTTCTATCCCTGCCTGTATTCGCTCATCATCGACGGCACCTCCTCCTATATCAACACTGTGGATTTTTTTGCCAAAGAGCTCTGCGAGCAGCTTGTCTGGAAGGCCGGCAGGATCTTTGGCGTGTACGAATCGGGCAACTATTTCTCCGTAGACGGCGAAAACCGCTGCTACGAGAGCATTCTCTCCGACAGCACCGTGCTGCGATATTTGCGCGGGGGCGATTTTCTGCAGCAGGAGGTTTTTTACAAAACGGTGTTTCACCGCACGGTGGACGGCCGGCGCAAGGGCAAGCTTTCTGTCAGTGTCATTGATATCCGCAGCAAATACCAGATCGGCAAGGTAACGGAGCTGCTGGGTGTCGAACATCAAAATGCCCGGGTGCAGTGCGGCTCGCATTTCTATATTTGCCACTCGGAACAAAAGCAGCTTTCGCCGGATGCGGCGGTGAAGGCAGCCCTCGGGTGCGATGAACAGGGCGTGCTCGTTGCCGCCGTCTGCAGCCGCGGCGATCTTTCGCTGCCCACGTTTGCAGAGGAGATCCGGCGAAAAAAAGACGCGCTGGAATCCGCGCTGCGCAGCGCCGAGGCAGCGGGTGATGTAGAGCAGCAGCTTTCGCTCACCCGGCAGCTTTTAGAGCAGCTGCTGACAAGCCCCGAGAGCGCGCTGGAAAACATCTTCCAGCTGTGTGTACGCTACGGCCGCCTGCCGTATGCCGCTCAGGTGATGGCGCAATACGGCTATATGCTCCCCGCGCCGCAGTTCTCCGCTGTTATGATGCAGTTGGAGGCTCTTTTGGGCAACGAGGCCGCCGCGATCGGCCATGCGCGCCAGTACCTGCTTTGCTCGGAGGGTGACGATGCGTTTTTGCTCTCGGCGGCGCGGGCGATTATTTATCAAAAAATCTCCGCGGATTCGCTGCAGGAGCACATTTTGCAGCGCAAGCCGCTGCGTTTTGTTCCCCGCATCGGCTATTTTGACAGCCGCACCCGCTCGGGCTATATTCTTTGGGACGAGGGAAAGCTAAACTTCTCGCACAAAGACGTTGTGGATTACGATCCCTCGGCAATCGATCCGGATCAATTTGTTTATCATGTCTCGTTCGAAATCGACCGCAGCAGGCCCGTGCCCAAGGCAAGCGAGGTGCGCATTCTGGATACGCTGCCGCGGGAGGGCTCCGGCCGCGAGGCGGACAGCGCCCGCGAGGAACCCGCCGCGGGCGTTCCCGATCCCGGCATGAGCGCCTTTGATTTTCCCTGGGAAGACGAGATCCCGTTTTCCTCCGCCGCCGTAATGACGCTGCTGGAATTCAAGCGCGACAATTTTGATTGGAACGGCATCATCGGCTATCTGCCTACGGCGGACCGGAAAAAAATCAAAAACGGCGAGTTTACGGGCACGGCGGCCGAGGCGGAGGCGCTGATCAATTTGCTGCGCAACTGCTATAAAAAAAGGCCCGAATTTTTCCAGGCCACACCGGCGGAGGTGCGCCCCAACTTTTTGCTGTTGGCCGCAAAGCTGCACAAAAGCTTTGCCCGGGAGGACGGCGAGGCCTTTTTCCACCCGCAAACCGGCAACCGGATCCTGTTCGATTACGCGCTGCGGTATTTGAGCGGGAACAACGCGCGGGAGCAGGCCGAAGTAGAATACTATTGCGAGAGCGTTTTTCGGAACGATTTTCCCGATTCGGTGCGCTATCGCATGGAGGCCCGCTGTCTTGCCGCGTATTTCGCGGGCACGGCGGAGATCGACCTCAACCGCTGCGCGGAGCGCAGCGCCATTGTCAAGATTTTGCGCCGCCCGTGCGTCGATCCGCTCGGCCTTTCCAAAATGCTGCTCAACCTGCCGGAGCCCATTTTGGACGAGCTGCTCGACAGCCTGCCCGCCCCGCTGCTGAAGGAGATCGCGCACACCATCATCGTGCAGCTGAACAACGCCGATATCAGCGGTGAAATGGGCCTTCGGGACGCCGTAAAGCAGTACTATACCGATTACCATTACTATTTGAAGGACTTCGGCAAAAAGCTCACCAACCCCGCGCGCACCCTCGTCAACGACGTGCAGTTTTTCCTCGAACAGTTTGAAACCGTTACCGAGAGCATCGGCAAGCACCTGTTCGATACGGACGAAGCGTATCTTGCCAAGATCCGCAAAATCGTCAACGATATCAAAACCGAGCTTCAGATGGAAGAGATCGGCAGCAAAACAGTGCGGCTGCAGCTGGAATGGCAGAACATTCAAAGCCTCCTGCGCTCCATCGGGAAGCACCCCTCGCAGCTTTCGTTTGAATCGCTGCGCCCGTTTTTGATGGGCGGCCAAAAGGCGCTCGCTGATTATTTAAACCGCCAGTACGAGTTGTTCCCGCCGCGGCTTACCGTGCGCCACTACGGCCTGCGCAACAACGACCGGCAGGAGACCATTGAGCTTTCCAACGACGAAAACCGGCTGCCGGCCAACAACGTAAAGGTGCTGCACGCCGCGCCCTACGGCCAGCCCAAGGGCTTTATCGTAGACGCCAAGGGCAGCCGCCCCATTCTGGGCAACGGCCAGCAGATCGACAGCGGCAAAGCCGCCGAGATCAGCATTCCCATCCTGCTGGACCGCGCCCTCGCGCCGGACGTGCTGGAGCTGTCGCTGGATCTTTCCTATGAATATATCGTCCGCTACGACGCAGAGCTCGGCGCCGCGGAAACCGAGGTGCGCGAGCTGCGCGGGCAGATCATCCAGATCCCGCTGAATATCCTGAACACCGATCTTATCGGGGAAAACCCCTATTCCAAGTTTGCCAGCGGCGACGTGATGAAGCCGGACGACGCCGACGCAAAAAAAATGTTTTTCGGCCGCGATGCCGAGATCGCGGATATCTGCAAAATGCTCGTCGGTGCCGACGGCAGGCTGAAGGCGGGCAGCATTGTGGCTATTTACGGGCAAAAGCGCTGCGGCAAATCCTCCGTGATGTTCTTTTTGGGCGAGGAGCTCAAGCGCCGCTGCCCCGGCACGATCGTGCTTGCCATCAACGCGCAGGGCAAGGGCATCGGCTCCGGAGACGACCGCGATTTCTATTACCGCAGCCTGCTCAGCGATGTCTGCACGCAGCTGCAAACCCAGATCCGCCGCACGCCCGGCCTGCGGGATGCGCTGCGTCTGGCCCAGCTGCGGCCGCCTACGGTGCGGGATATCGTCGGAGAATTCGGCGAGATGTATTTCCATGAATTTTTTCAGAATTTCCGCGAACAGCTTGGCGGCCAATACACCGTCCTTCTGATGGTGGACGAGTTCACGCAGATCTACATCCATATGAAGCGGCACAAAATCAACGAGGATTTCCTGAACCGCTGGCGCGCCATGATCCACGACAACGGCTTTGCCAACATCATCGTCGGCCAAGATTTTATGGATAAATTCACCACCGATGAGGAAATCACCTCGCAAAATCTGGGCGGCGCCGTCAACGGTTTGGGCACGATGGGGCGCAAGCGGCTCACCTATCTGGACAAAAATGCCGCGCGCGATATGATCGAAACGCCCGTCCGCTTTTCCGACGGCAGCAGCCGCTACCGCGGCCAGCTGGGCGAGGAGGCCGTCAATTACATCTACGATCTCACCGGCGGCAGCGCGTTCTATCTGATGAAATTCTGCAACGCGCTGGTGGACTATATGCGCGACTACGGCGAACAGCTTGTCTCGAAAAGCCTTGTGGATACCGTTGCGCGGGGCTATGTGTTCGATACGCTGAACGACCCCATCAGCAAAACCGATTTCGATCCCATCTTCAACGAATACAGCTATCGGGATCTGCCCACGGGCAGCGAGCCGGGCGAGGGTGAGGCCGATATCAGCATTCAGGTGCGCGACGAGATCAAAAAGACATACCGGCTGTTAAAGCAGATCGCCGATCTTGCGGACAGCCAGGGCGTTTGCAGCGTACGCAAGCTGCGCTGGGACGATCGCGAGGAGCGCGACCGCTATCTGCGCTCGCTGATGATCCGGGGCGTACTCACCGACCGCAACAGGCGGGACATTACGACCGAGCAGGTAGATCAACTGGATGTCAAGATCAAGGTCCAGCTGTTTTCCATCTGGCTGAAGGACAGGGGGTAATCGGGCATGGAGCATCTTTTCGATTTGCATCATCCGGCCGCCGGCGCGTATTTTTACGGCCGGGAGCAGGAGCTGGCATTTTTTGAAAAAAATCTGTTCGAGCCGGCGGCAGGCGGCGCCAGCCGGTATTATTCGCTCACCGGCATGAACCGCATCGGCAAAAGCTCGCTTGTGCGGGAGCTGTGCCGCCGGTTTCGGCAGACGGGCAGCCCCAATGTAACCGTTATCGAAACAAGCCTCGAACAGGCGGGCGGCTTTTGGCATTACTGGATCTTTTGCGTGCTGAAGCCGTTGTTCTCGCAGCCGGATTTTAACGCCACGCTGGAAAGCCTGTACCCGGAGGATGCGGCCCAGATGCGGGAGATCCGCGAGTATTTTTTTACCAAAGAGCACTGGACGCCCTTGTTTGAGGGCGACCCCGTGGAGGACATGGTGGCGAAGGACTATCTGGGGCAGCTGTTCCCGATGCTGTACGATGCGGGAAGGTACCTGATTTTGGTGATCGACGAGTTCGACCGGGCCGGTAAGGTGTTCGGGCTGCGGGAAGAAAACTTCGGCTGGCTGCGCAGCCTGCTGCAAAGCAACGACCGCGGGCTCTCCGTGATCACCATTTCCCGGCGCAGCATTCGTTTTATCGAGCAAAACTGCTTTGGCGGCTCCACCTTCGACGGCATCTTCAGCAAACGGGGCCTGTTCGGCTATTCCAACAGCGAGCTGGACGCCTATTTTGCCCTGCTGGAGCGGCACGGCCTTGCGCCGAGCGAAGCGCAGCGGCGCGAGATCTGGTACTACTGCGGCCGCTCGCCATACTATCTGGCCATTATGGCCGAGGCGCTCCTGCGGGACGGCTCCGCCGTGCCTCAAACCGTGAGCGGGCAGTTTGTCGACAGCTTTGAGGCCATTATCTCGCTGCTGCGCGAGGAATCGCTGCTAACGCCGATGCTGCAAATGTTCGTGGGCCCCAAATACGATCTGAACCGGTCCGATCTGCAAAAGCTCGTGGCAATGGGCTATTGCATGAACCGCTCGGCGCTGTACTGCCGCACCGGCGGCGAGGACGAATACGCCGATTATTTCGACGCGGACGGCACCGGAGAATATCTGACGGCCTGCGGGTATTTTATCGACTATCTGCACGAGGTGAACCACAACGAGGCGGAAAACATCTGGCCGAAGCTCTCCTTCACCGAGCGCAGGCTGCGCAAAACCATCGAGTGCGAATACAAAAAGCGTTATCCCGGCGTATGGAAGCAGCGGCTGAAGGCGGACGCGCAGAAAAACGGCGCCAAAGAGCTGCACGAGGCATTTTTGCACAGGCACGAGGCTGTTTACAAAAAGGCGGGGGCAGCGCAGCAAAAGGCCGTGGGCAACAGCATTCTGAACGTCGTCAGCATCAGGCTGCTGGGCGATCTGATGCGGGATCAATGGAACGTGTTCCAAAGGTATTTCACCTGCAATGCCCGCGATTTTTCGGCCAGGATCGAGCTGCTGTATCTGGCCCGAAACCCGATCTCGCACAGCAACGGCGAGCTGCTTACGCCGGCGGATATCGCCGCGGTGGAAGAGGTGTGCGACGAATTTAACGCATCTCTCGACCGCGCGGACATTTAAGCCAAGGAGGTTATTTTTATGGCAAAACGCGTTTTTCTGGTGGTATTGGATTCCTTCGGCGTTGGAGAGGCGCCGGACGCCGCCGATTTCGGCGATTTCGGCGTCAATACCCTGCGCTCCATCGCGCGGAGCGACAAATTCGATTGCCCGAACCTGTGCAGCCTCGGCCTTTTCCATCTAAAGGGGGCCGATGCGCTGCCCCCCTGCCCTGCGCCGCTGGGCGCCTTCGGGCGTCTGCGCGAGCGCTCCATGGGCAAAGACACCACCATCGGTCACTGGGAGATCGCCGGCCTTGAAAGCCCCGCGCCGCTGCCCACCTATCCGAACGGCTTTCCCGAGGCCCTGATCCGCGCATTCGAACGGCGCACCGGCCGCGGTGTGCTGTGCAATCGCCCCTACTCCGGCACCGAGGTATTGAAGGATTACGGAGAAGAGCATCTGCGCACCGGCGCGCTCATCGTTTACACCTCGGCCGATTCCGTATTTCAGATCGCCGCGCACGAATCCATCGTTCCCGTAGAGCAGCTGTATGAATACTGCCGCATGGCCCGCGAAATGCTGGTGGGCGAGCACGGTGTGGGCCGTGTAATCGCGCGCCCGTTTGAGGGCACAGCCCGCGAGACCTTCCGGCGCACGCCGCGCCGCCACGATTTTTCTCTGCTGCCGCCGGGCAAAACGATGTTGAATCTGCTGTCCGAGGCGGGAAAAGACGTGATCGGCGTGGGAAAGATCAACGATATCTTTGCCGGCAGCGGCATCACGCAGACATTCCCCACCGGGGGCAACGCGGAGGGGCAGCAGCGTCTGCTGGAGCTGGCCAAAACGGATTTTGACGGGCTGGCCTTTGTCAATCTGGTCGATTTTGATATGCTGTACGGCCACCGCAGGGATATCGACGGCTATGCGGCGGCGGCGGCCTCGTTTGACGTAACGCTGGGCCGGCTGCTGCCCATGCTGCAGCCCGACGATCTGCTGATCATCACCGCGGATCACGGCTGCGACCCGGCCTATCTGCGCACCACAGACCATACGCGCGAATATGTGCCGTTCCTCGTATACGGCGCGCCTGTGAAGCCGGGCGTAGATCTTGGCACGATCGACGGCTTCGGCGCGATCGCGGCCACTGTCTGCGACTATCTGGGCGTAGATGCCGCCGCGCTGCGCGGAACGGATGTGTGGCCGCAGATCCGGCGTTGAGGCGCTTCGAGCCCTTCCCGGTTTAGTGGGACAGCAAAAAGTGAAAAAACAGAGTGAAACGCAGGAGATCACTTGAACACCCGTTTCCCTGACGGCAGCCGGCATTTGAGCGTCTGATCGCGCAGCCTGCGTACAGAGGGCCTGCGGCGCAGCCATTTGTAGTACCCGCTGCGGGAGGCTTCCAGCAATCGGCATAACAGCTCCGCAGAGGCTCCCGCGCGGGCGGCACATCGCGGGCGCGGGCGGCTCCCTCTCCGTTCTTTTTCTGGCCCCAGTATCCCTTTTTCCGGAAGGGTTTCCCTCGTTTCGATGCCGAGGGAGCAAGTACGGGTTTTTTCGATTCTTTTCGGCATAGGTTCACAGCCTTTGCCATTTTTACCGCTTATTTCCCGCTCGTTCACCTTCCATCGCGTTGCTTTTTGGCATTTTATTCCAGCTGAACGCAAAACAAAAAACCGTGAAACGGCACAAAATAGCCATTTCACGGTTTTTTGCTTGGAGCTGTTAATGCGATTCGAACGCACGACCTCATCCTTACCAAGGATGTGCTCTGCCGACTGAGCTATAACAGCAAGTGGCGACCCGGATGAGGCTCGAACTCACGACCTCTAGCGTGACAGGCTAGCGTTCTAACCAACTGAACTACCGGGCCATATGGCAGGGGCAGAAGGATTCGAACCCTCGGCACGCGGTTTTGGAGACCGCTGCTCTACCAGCTGAGCTATACCCCTATACAAAGCACAACAACCACTCTTTGATAAAGAGTGCTTTATTATGATACAAAAAACTGCGCAAAATGTCAAGCCCTTACCGGAAAATTTGTAAATTGCCCCGCAGAAAAAACGAAAGATCATGTTTTTCTCTTGACAAATTCAAAAATAGCTGTATTATTGTATTAAGCGCTTAGTACAATAATACAAGGAGGTAGATGCATGAACTGGAGCATCACAGGCGGCAGGCCGGTCTATCTGCAGTTGATCGAGCAGATGGAACGCGCCATTGTGGCCGGAGAATACCGGGCGGGAGCACGTCTGCCCGGTGTGCGGGAGTTAGCCGCCGAGGCGGCGGTAAACCCGAACACGATGCAGCGTGCCCTGCAGGAGCTGGAAGCGCGCGGCCTTATCAATACGCAGCGCACGGCCGGGCGCACGGTCACCGGTGACGAGGCGCGCATCGCACAGCTGCGCAGGCAGCTTGCCCTGCGGCAGGCGGCCGCCTTTTTAAGCGCCATGCGCGCGCTCGGCTATGAAAAGCCGGAGACGCTGGCATTGCTGGAGGGGCTGGAGAAACCGGAGCCGCCTTCTGCGCAAATTCCGGATGCTTCTGCGGGCAAGCCGGGCGCCGGTGCGGGCACACCGGATCTTTTGGCGGATCCTCCGGATGCATCCGTCAAGAGGCAGGCCATTCCCTCGGATGCGCGGGGCACGGCCGAAACCATGCCGGGTATTTCTGCAAATACACCGAACATCCCTTCTTTTAAAACCGGGAGGAAATAACATGCAAGCTGTATTAAACTGTCAGTCATTGACAAAAAGCTTCGGCGCAAAAACCGCGCTGGATCATTTCACCGCACAATTCTGCGGCGGCCGCATTACGAGCCTGCTGGGGCCGAACGGCAGCGGCAAGACAACGCTTATAAAGTTGGCGGCAGGCCTGCTGACGCCCACCGACGGCGCCGTTTCCATCGGCGGCCGTGCGCCGGATGCGCATACCAAAGCACACGTGGCCTACCTGCCCGACCGAATGAGCCTGCCCGGCAGCCTGCAGGTGCGGGAGGCTATTGAATTTTTTTCCGATTTTTATGCCGACTTCAGCGCAGAAAAGGCTTCCGCGCTTTTATCGGAGCTGCACATCCAGCCCGGCGACCGCATCAGCGCCATGAGCAAGGGCACGCGGGAAAAGCTGCAGCTTGCGCTCGTAATGAGCCGCGCCGCCGAGCTGTATCTGCTGGACGAGCCCATCGGCGGCGTAGACCCTGCCGCGCGCGACCGCATTCTCGATACCATCATCCGCAATTATCGCGAGGATGCCGCGCTTGTAATCTCAACGCATCTGATCGGTGACATCGAGCCTGTGCTGGACGACGTTGTGATGATCCAAAACGGAAAACCGGTGTTGACCGGCAGCGCAGAGGAGCTGCGCGAGACGCACGGCAAAAGTATGGACGCATTGTTCCGGGAGGTATTCAAATGCTGAAAAATCTAATCAAACACGAATTCCGCGCCACGGCGCGCATCCTTGTGCCGCTGTTCGGCGTGGCGCTGGTGCTCTCGGGTCTTTCGTGGCTTGTGGTGCGCCTCGGCGGCATTCTCGTTCTGCCGGGCGGCACAGGCCTTGGCAGCCCCATCTTTGGCGTCGTCGCGGGCATTTTAGTACTCATCACGGTTTTTGCCCTGTTCGCGCTGATGGTATCGGCGGCGATCATCACGATCCAGCGCTTTTACAAAAATTTGCTGGGCGACGAGGGATACCTGATGTTCACACTGCCCGTCACGCCCGGGCAGCACATCCTCGCAAAGCTGGTTGCCGGCCTGGCGTGGTCGGCGGCGGCGCTTGTCTTTGTATGGTCCGCGTTCATCGCCATGGCAACCGCCATTCCCGGCAGCCTTACCCTTTCGCAGCAGATGGCGATCATTGATCGGACATTCGAGATCCCGGCAGGGGTGTTCTTCACCCGCACTCTGTCGCTCTTTCTGATCGGCGCATCCAATTTCTACCTGCTGGCGTACCTGAGCATGGCCATCGGCAGCCAGCGGCAGGGCTCCCGTCTTTTCGCCAGCTTTGCCGCCTACGCCGTGCTGAACATCATTCTGATGATCCTGAGCATCGTCGGCATTTTTCTGCTGGCGTGCGTCATCTCCATGCTGGGCCTTGCGCCGAAGCTGGTGCACCTGATCAACAGCCTTTCGGCCGTTCAAGTGCTCGATCTGACCCAGGGCGTTTTGACATGCGTCTTTTTGATCGGGGACGCCGTCTACTTTTTCCTCACACGCGCCATCCTCACAAGGCGGCTCAATCTGGCGTAAAGCAAAAGGCCATGCCCCCGGCAGGGTGTTTCGTTTTGGACAAAGCTGTGCTATACTAAAGGAAAACTACTTTCCGAAAGGAGCACTCTGAATTTATGGAACTGGCAAAACGAAGCGAAGTACCGGCAGAATACACATGGGATCTCACCGCCATTTTTCCGGACAAGGCCGCTTTGCAGGCGGCAATGGATACCCTCCGGCAGCTGGCAGACGAGATCGAGCGGGAATTTAAAGGAAAGCTCACCGACGCCGAAACCGTTGTGCGGTGCCTTGGCAAATATCGCGCGCTGCAGGAGACCGGAACGCTGGCGGGAAACTACTGCAGCCTGGCCGGCGAGGTGGATTATACCGACGCCGCTTTGCAGGAGCAAAGCAAAAGCTTCGGCCGTGCCTATGCGCAAATCGCCAGCCGCCTAAGCTTTATCGACAGCGAGCTTTTGGCCGGCGACGAGGCCGTGCTGCGTGAAGCCGCCGCCCTCGACGAGCCGAGCCGCCCTTTGCTGGAAGAGCTGCTGCGCCAAAAGCCCTATCAGCTGCAGCCCGAAACCGAGCGTGTTTTGGCGGCGCTCTCTCCGTCGCTGCAGGCGCCGTATCAGATCTACAACATGGCAAAGCTGGCCGATATGCGCTTTTCCGCGTTCACGGCCGAGGGCAAGGAGCACCTGCTGGGCTATTCCCTGTACGAGGACAGCTACGAATACGACCCCCGCACCGAGGTGCGCCGCGCCGCGGCCGAGGCCTTCTATCAAAAGCTGCGCGAATACGAAAACGTCACCGCCGCAGCCTATCAGGCCGCCGTGCAAACGGAAAAGACGATCTCCGTACAGCGCGGCTATGCATCGGTGTTCGATTACCTTCTGTTCCCGCAAAAGGTAACGCGCGAAATGTACGACCGGCAGATTGATACCATTCTGGAAAAGCTCGCGCCGCATATGCAAAAATATGCCCGTCTGCTGCAAAAGTGCCACGGGCTCGACCGCATGACGTATGCTGATCTGAAGCTGTCGGTCGATCCGGAATATGATCCGAGCGTAACGGTTGAGGCCTCGCAGGATTATATCGTACAGGGGCTCTCGGTGATGGGGCCGGAATATCAGGAGATGGTCCGCACGGCCTATCGGGATCGCTGGGTGGATTTTGCGCAGAATCAGGGCAAGTGCACAGGCGGCTTTTGCGCCAGCCCCTACGGCGCGCACTCGTACATTCTGCTTACCTGGCACAACCAGATGTCGGACGTGTTTACGCTGGCACACGAGCTGGGGCATGCCGGGCATTTCCAGGCCTGCAACAGCACGCAGTCCATCTTCGGCACAGATGTCTCCACCTACTTTGTCGAGGCGCCGTCCACGATCAACGAGCTGCTGCTGGCACACGATCTGCTGAAGAAAAACCCCGACAAGCGGTTCCGCCGCTGGGTGCTGAGCTGTATGGTGAGCAAAACCTACTATCACAACTTTGTCACGCACCTGCTGGAGGCCGCATACCAGCGCGAGGTATACCGCATTGTGGACGCGGGCGGCGGCGTTTCGGCCGAAACGCTGAACCGCATCATGCGGGAAACACTGCACCGGTTCTGGGGCGACGCCGTGGCGCTCACCGAGGGCGCGGAGCTGACATGGATGCGCCAGCCGCATTATTACATGGGGCTGTATTCCTACACCTACAGCGCAGGCCTGACGGTGGCGACGCAGGCCTGCAAGCGCATCGAACGCGAGGGCAGGCCCGCCGTGGACGATTGGAAGCGCGTACTCGCGGCAGGCGGCACAAAAACGCCCATGGAGCTGGCACAGATGGCCGGCGTAGACCTCTCCACCGATGCTCCGCTGCTGGATACCATCGAGACCATCGGCGAATATATCGACGAGATCTGCCGGCTGAGCGAGGAGCTGGACGGCTGAGCAGCGGCCGGGCGATGGAGCAGGGGCCACGCGGCCGGCCGTGGCCGGCCCGCCGGGGCAAGGCCGCGCAGCCGAGCGGCGGCCGGGCGCCTTCCGCATGGATCCGCACCGATTCAAAACGTCCCCCGTGCGAAGGCGCTTTTGCCGTTCGCGCGGGGGATTTGTGCAAGGTGTTATTCCTCTGTGAGCGCTTTCACCGCCGCGCTGCAGCCAATGCGGTCGCAGCCGGCGGCGCAGAACGCCTCCATCGCCGCGCGCGTGCGGATGCCGCCCGCCGCCTTGATCTTCACCTCCGGGCCGATGTGCTGCCGGAACAGCTCGATATCCGCAGGCTGCGCGCCCGCAGAGCCAAAGCCCGTGGAGGTTTTGATGTAATCGGCCTTCGCCTGTGTAACACATTCACACACGCGCACCTTTTCTTCCTCGGTCAGATAGCACGTCTCGACAATCACCTTCAGCAGCTTTCCGCCGGCCGCCGCGCGCACCGCCTCGATCTCCGCGCGCACCGCGCCAAAATCACCGTTTTTCACATCGCCCAGATTGATCACCATATCGATCTCGTTGGCCCCCTGTGCCACGGCATCCTGCGTTTCAAACACCTTGGCCGCCGTGGTATTGTACCCGAGCGGAAAGCCGATCACCGTGCACAGGTTCAGCTTGGGGAATGCCTGCCGCGCGCGGCTCAGATAGGCCGGCGGAATGCATACGGAGGCCGTGCCGTAGGCGACGGCTTCCTCGCACAGCGTATAAATTTCCGCCCACGTAACAGTCGCCTTCAGCGCGGTATGATCCACACGCGCAAAAATTTCTTCTTTGGTCATGGTAACGCTCCTTTTTTTGGGAAGACATCGCATTGCCCGCCGGGATGTGCCCGCCTGCAAAAGCAGATCTTCCCCTGATCTTACGGTTTTTCTTTCCTAAATTATATCGGCTGCGCCGCCGCTTGGCAAGAGCGGCAAAAAACTTTTTCCGCACAGGCAAAAAAACTTTCCTCGCATCCCCCTTTTTGCTGGGGCGCTTCAAAGCAGAAAAGCAGCGCAGGCGCCTTGCCCTGCACAAAATTTTTGCAATTCCTCAAAAAATTGCGTTCAAAGACTGGACATTGCTTAAAAGATGTGCTATAATTATTTTTGCTGTGGAGGCGTAGCTCAGCTGGTTAGAGCGTTCGGTTCACATCCGAGAGGTCGCGGGTTCGAGCCCCTCCGTCTCCACCAAACAGTCAAAATCCGAACCCCGTTGGGTTCGGATTTTGTTCTTTCCGCTCCGCCAACTTCAAAACCCCGTGCAAATGTCTGCATTCAGGCATTTGCACGGGGTTTCTGTTGTGATTCTGTGGGGTTCGCACGATTGCAACATCCCGCAAAAGCATCATCATTTTGTCAAATGCGCAAGTCAGGATGCAAATCAAACATCCATGCCAAGGGTTATTCGCGCATAAGCTGCTTCCCCGCTTGGTTGATACCATCGCCGCCAGCCCTGATGCTGTGCCGGTCGCAGCGGTTCCGGCCAGATAAAATCGCATCGGGCCGTTTTACTGTACGGTCTTTTTCCGGCAGCATTCTCAAATCATCGCGGAAAATCCGCTGAAGCCGCCTTTTTCGTTTTTGCCGCCCTTTGCCACAGCAAAGGAATCGTTGTCGGCAGCCGTCGTTGTGCGGGTAGTGCCGCCGGAAACATAGGTCTTGCCGCACTCCGGGCAAATGGCGGTATGGTATGTCACAGATTGGTTTACCACCTTGCGGCCCTCGCGCGCGGCGGACGCCTGCTCGCGCACCACATGCTCCATTTCATGGCCCCGCACTGTGGAGGCCGCTGCCTCCGGCGCAATGTGCTGCGCCGTCTTGAACGAAACACCGGGGTCATCGGAGCCGTCCTGATATTTGCGCTCCTTGCAGGTCTGGCATTCGCTCTCTTCCATTACCTCGCGGGCGCTTTTCGCTTCCTGCGCGCCTTCAATGGCCTGCGGCATCAGGCGCCCCGCCTCCTGCGCACCCCGCGGCAAAGCGGCTTCGGCCGCGCCGCCCGCGCTCTGCGCACTCTGCGGCACAAGCGCCGCGCCGGCAGAATATGCCCTCACCGGTACGCTCTGTGCAAACGAGGCGCCCGCCTCGTTTCGCAGCTTTGCCAGCGCCGCATCGTCCATATACTCCATGCGGCTGCGCACCGCCATTGAAACAGGGTCGCTGCTCCAGCGCCTTAACGCATCCGGATGCTCGGTGACCTCTTCCGTCCGGGGAACCGATCGAACCGGCTCGACAGCCTGCACCGGCATATCCGGCTGTGCGGGCCGCACCGCGCCCGTCTGGGCAGCAACGCGCCGGGATGCATATACGGATACGTACGCATTTTGTCCATAGGAAACCCCTTGGATTGCATTCAACATGAAAGCCGTCCCTCCCTTTTGGCTGCCGCAGAAGCTTCTGATGCTCAGTATACACCATTTCCGCGCAAAATGCAAGAAGCGCCCCGGCCAAAAAACGGCCCGTTCTGCGGCGAAAAAAGCCCGTTTTGCGGCGCATATCGGTCGCGGTTTTTTGCGGCGGCGCAAGGGTGCGGCAAACCGCCCTGTGCCGCGTTTATAAAAACGGGATACGCAATTTTTTGCCGGAATCGCAATGTTCCGGCTTGGAGAAAATCATGGATCCTGCGGGCACGGACGGGGAATGTCCCCTGCTCGCGCCGGATCACAAGCCCCTGTACCGCCCCGACGGCGGCCCCGCCTGCTGCGCCAATCATATCGGGTGGCACGGGGAAACCGTCGCGCTCGATGCAGACGTGATGAATGCCTTCGGCAAATGCTCCAGCGGCTTCTATCACGACCTGTACGGGCATATCGTCAACGGCAGGGAGCTGTTTATGAAGCCCGTGCACGTGAAAGCGGAAATGGCCATCCTCAATGAGATCGAGCGTCAGAGCCCGCCGACGCAGCGCTTTGAACGCCCGTAAGGCTTTTTGCCCATACGGCACGCCCCGCTCCCGTTTTGGGCGGGAGCGGGGCGTTTTTGCGGACCTCCGGGTTTTACAAGAAAGTCCATTTGCGCCAGCGACTCACGCGCGTCTCCGTTTTCCTCGGCCGCACCGCCGGAACGGTCTTTTTGCCCAAGGCCCGCCTTTTATGTCCGGCAAAATGCCTCTTTCGCGCTCAATAGCCCAGCGGCTCGCCCACAAGGATCACCTTGATGCGGCCGGCCGCGCGCTGATAGCGATGCAGCACGTAAGTACAGCAGATGCGCCCCGGGCTGCGGCAGTCCATGCAATGGCCCGTGGCGGCGCACGGCGTTTCGCACGAAAGGCGCTTCGCGTTAGCCGGGGCGGCCACCTCGCGCACGCGCTGCTCGGCAGCGGGCAGATCCTTCACCAATTTGTTGCAGCCCACCACCAGCACCACGCTGGCCGGGCCGAACGTGATGGCGGCCACACGGTTGGCGTTGCCGTCCACATTCAGGATCTCGCCCGCCTCGGTAACGGCGTTCGCCGAAGAAAAGTAGCAATCGGCAAAAAAGCTCTTGCGGTAAATTTCACCGATCTCCTCCGGCGTCAGGCCCGGTGCGCCGCGGTCGAGGAACTGATACGCGCCGCTGCGCAGCAGCTCCATCACACCGCACTCCGCAAGGCTCATGCTGCCGCCCGCGCCCACCACAGAGCCCTCGGGCACAAGCCGGCGAACCAGCGGAACCACCTCCGCGGCGGTATCCGCGCAGTAGGCCTCCATATTGTTTTTCCGCAGGGCCTCGGCCGTGCGCTCCATGCGCTGGCGGGTCACCTCCGCAAGCGATTGATGCATCATGAACCTTCCTTTCTGCTGTAAAAACAGCTCTTTCGTTTCGCGCCATCGCTGCGCGGGCACAGACGGTTTTCGGCGCGGGTAAGGCTTTTTATTCCGGCAAAGCTGCCCGCCCTCCGGCGCGGCCAGAGCTTTCAGCCCGGCAGGTGTTTTTCGGCCTGCTCCGCAGTAAACCACGCGCGCAGCGCGGGCGTTTTTTCAATAATGCGCACCAGCGGCAGGCCCAGCACCATGCAGGAAAACAGCTGGCCGATCCCAACGCTCGCGGCCTGCAGCAAAAAACCGTTCAATGTACGCGGGCCAAATGCCCACGCAAGCTCTGCGCCAACGATCACGGCATTGAACAGCACCGGCGGAATGGCGGCGGCAAGGGGCAGGCCCCGCACACGCACCTGGGCCAGGCGGCGTGTGCACAGCGCGGCACACAGCGTGGCAGCCGTGCCGAACAGGATATCCAGCGCGCCCAAAACGTTTGCCCCCGTAAAAACACCCACCAAATTGGTGAGAAAGCATCCCAATGTTACGCCCACAACGGCGTCGGGCACGAGCACGGGCAGCAGCGTAAGCGCCTCGCCCACGCGCGCCTGCACGGAGCCGAACGCGATGGGCGCAATCGCAAGGTTTACAGCGGTGTACAGCGACGCAATGAGCGCGCAGCGAACAAGTGTTTTTGTGCTTATCTGTTTCATGATACAAATTCTCCAGCGGCTGAATTTTACCCCGCCGCCGCCGCCAGTGCGGCGGGGTGGTCCGTTCCCCGCAGCGCGCCGAGCGGCCGGCACATCCGGAAACGGCGGGCACAAAATATGAAGTTGCCCGCCGTAATTGTATCACGAATCGCTGTAAAATGCTACCCCCTCCGGCGGGCACTTTCTCCCGCTTCGGCGGGCCGCGCGGCGCGGCCCGCCGCCTTCGGGCTCTTTATTTTCTCGCTTCCCTGCACGGCTCCGGCGGCATTTTTTCCAGATAGACGCTCTGGCTGGGGAACGCAAACGCCACATCCAGCTCCTGCATCAGATCCAGAACGGCAAGGTTCAGCCGGTCCTGCACCTCCATAGCGTCTGCCCACGCCGGGGCAAGCAGACTGCAGCTTACCAGAATATCAATGCTGGACGCGCCAAACCCGCTGAGGCGCACCAGAACGGAATCCGCCTCCACCTGCGCGTCTGCTTTCAGCAGTGCGCGCAGGTGCGCCATCAGGGCTTCGATGCGCTCTTTCGGCGTGTCGTATGTCACGCCGAGGGTAAAGCGGAACAGGCGCGTGCGCCGCTGTGTGCCGTTGGTAATCGCCTCGGCGCACAAAAGCGAATTGGGCAGGATCACAAGGCCGCCGTCCAGCGTGCGCACCTTCGTGCTGCGAAAGCCGATATCCTCCACTGTGCCCTCGGCCACGCCGGTAACGATCCAGTCGCCCAGAGAAAACGGTTTTTCCAAAATGATGACGAGCCCCGCAAAAAAGTTTTCTGCCGAATCCTTCGCCGCAAGCGATACCGTCAGGCCCGCAAGGCCCAGCCCGGTGATCAGGCCGTTTACGTTGAAGCCCAGCTCGCCCAGTACCATCACGAGCGCAAAGCACACCACAACCGCCTGCAGAACCTTGTTCACAAAGGCCGCCGCGGTGCGGTCCGCGCGGGAGCCCGGCCCGTCCTTTGCATTTTGCATCATCAGGAGAACGATATCGCTCGATCCCGCCAGTCCCCACGCGAACAGCGTGATCAGGGCGATTCGCAGCAGCCGATCCAGCCACGGCCTGTACGCCGCAGCCCATTCAGGCGGCGCCGGCAGCAGGCACAGCGCGCCATAAAGCCCCAGCACCCACAGCATCATCGGCGCGGGGCGCGAAAAGCCCTGCACCAGCACCCGCAGCACCCTGCTGCGGGTGCGCCCGGCGCGTTTTGCCGCCCACGGCGCCAGCCGGGCACGCACCAGCCGGCTGCACAGATACGCCGCCAAAAACACCGCCGCGCATAGCGCCAGCCGAAGCTGCCAGCCGGGCGTACCGGCCCAGTAAGTACGCAAGGTTTCCATTTTTTAAACGCCTGCCCTTCCCGAATTTTTGTAAAAGCTTTGCCCCGGATCTGGCGTGCGGCAGAAAAGACAAAATAACGGCCGCTCCAAAGCGCGTGCCCCGCTGCGGGGGCCCGCGGGCCTTTCGTCTTTTGCTCCTGCCGCCCGCCTCCGGGGCAGTCTGCGTTTTTTGCGGCGCGCTTTTCGGCTACCGCTTTTCTTTTGCTTCCAGTGTTGTCTCGCCGATGATAAAGCGCGGACGCCGCTTGGTCTCGCTGTAAATCTTGCCGATATATTCGCCGATCACGCCGATGCCCAGCAGCTGTACGCCGCCAAGAAAATAGACCGCGCAGATCATGCTTGTCCAGCCCGTAACCGTATAGCCGAACAGCTTTGTGATGATGGTGCCAATGATGGCAAGAAAGCTGACGGCGCTCACAAGAATGCCCGCCGCCGTGATCAGGCGCAGGGGCTTTGTGGAAAGGCTGGTAATGCCGTCGAACGCAAACGCCAGCATCTTTTTCAGCGGATAATGGCTTTCGCCCGCAAGGCGCTCGGCGCGCTCGTAATAAACACTGGAGCAGCGGTAGCCCACCAGCGGCACAAGGCCGCGCAAAAACAGGTTCACCTCGCCGAATTCAGCCAGCCCCTCCAGCGCGCGGCGGCTGAGCAGGCGGTAATCGGCGTGGTTGAACACCACGTCCGCGCCCAAAGCGCGCATTACACGGTAAAAGCCCTCGGCCGTGGTGCGCTTGAACCAGGTATCCGTCGTGCGCTTCGAGCGCACGCCATACACCACGTCCACTCCGGCCAGATATTCGTCGATCATCGCGTCCATCGCATTGATATCGTCCTGCCCGTCGCAATCAATGGAGATCGTCACGTCCGCGTATTCCTTCGCCGTCATCAGGCCCGCCAGCAGCGCATTCTGGTGGCCGCGGTTGCGCGAAAGGCACACGCCCTCATAATGCGCGTCGGACGCGGCCAACTCCTCTATGATCTGCCAGGTTTTGTCCTTCGAGCCGTCGTTCACAAACAGCACGCGGCTCTCGTCCGAAATTTTCCCCGCGGCGGCAAGCCCTGTGATCTTTTTTAGGAATATGCCGCTCGTCATCGGCAGCACAGCCTCCTCGTTGTAACAGGGAATGACGATATACAAAATGGGATCCTTCATCCGGAGCGCTCCTCTCAGCGGCGTTTTTCACCCTCGATCACAATAGCCACCGCGTTGGGGCCGGTGTTGGTGGCAACGGCGGCGCCCAGCAGGAACGTGCCCGCGGGCGCATAGCCCAGCTCTTTTCTGCACAGCTTTGCCAGCACCTTGATGTTGCCCTCGTCCGTGCCGCCCACAAGATAGACACCGCCCGGCACAAGGTGCTTTTTCGCCTGCTCCACAAGGCCCGGGATCACGTTGCTGTCGCCGCGCACCTTGGCAACGGTGGCGGTGGTGTTGTCAACCATGCGGATGATGGGCCGCAGGCCCAAAAGCTCGCCCGCAAACGCCGCCGCGGCAGAGACCCGCCCGCTCTTCTTTACAAAGCGCAGCGTGTACATCGAAAGCAGCACCTCCATGCGGGAAAACGCATCCTCCAGATACTGCACCACGCTGGGCACATCCGCGCCCGACTGCAGCTTGCGCGCGGCCTCGCACACATGCCAGCCGTAAGTCATGGAATAGGTGTGGCTGTCCACTACATGTACGCGCATGGAACTCTGCGGCCGTTCCTCCTGCAGCGCGGCCGCAGCCATGCGGGCCGCCTCGTAAGTGCTGGAACCGGCAGAATTGATGGACACATAAATCACATCGTCGCAGCCCTCGTCCGCATAGGCGCAGAATTTTTCCAAAAAGCGCGTCATCGTTACCTGCGACGTTTTGGGAATGTCCTTTGCGCCCGCCAGCAGCTCGTAATACTGCTCGTTTGTCAAATCGACCCGCTCGGTATAGCTTTGCCCGTCCACCACAATTTGAAACGGCAAAATGTCGATGCCGTACTTTTCCTCCAGCTCGCGGGAGATATCACTGGCAGAATCGGTTAAAATCGCTGTTTTGCTCATCGGTTTCCACTCCTTATTCCATTTGTGATCGTTGCAGTTTGCTCTATCAGATCGTCTTTTCTCTGCCGCTTTGCCTGCCCTGTACAGAGCCGCCCCTGCAGGAGCCTTCCGGCGCCGCGCAAAAAGGGGGCGCGCCGGCGTCCGTCAGGGCAGCCGGTCGGGCCACGCGTAGCCCCGCAGGCGGCCCGTATCCAAAAGGCCCGCAAAATCCCGCTGGCGCAGCGCCTCGTAAACGCCCACGGCCACTGTATTGGAAAGGTTCAGGCTGCGCGCGTCGGCAATCATAGGCAGGCGCACACAGCTTTCCGGATGCGCGGCCAGCAGCGCCTCGGGCAAACCGGCGTCCTCGCGGCCGAACACAAGATACGCGCCGTCCGGATACAAAACATCCGTGTACCGCCGGGGCGCTTTTGTGGTAAAGTAGAAAAAAGGCCCCGGACATCGGCGAAAAAAATCATCCGTCCCATTATAATATGTTATATCAAGCAGATGCCAATAGTCAAGCCCGGCGCGCTTGAGTTTTTTATCATCCACAGTAAAGCCCATCGGCTTTACAAGGTGCAGACGCGCGCCCGTTGCGGCACAGGTGCGGGCAATATTGCCCGTATTCTGCGGGATCTGCGGCTCCACCAAAACGATATTCAGCGGCTGCATACAAGTCTCCTTTTTAATATTGCAGCGGGCGCTGCACCCATTCGGCCAGCGCGCCGAGCAGCGGCTCGAACTGCACGCCAAAGCGCGGGTCTGCGCCGGCGCGCAGCGTTCTGTGCGCGGCAAGAGACACAAACCGTGCGGCAAGCGAAGCGGCGCTCTGCTCGCTGCGGCCGGCCAGCAGCGCCCCCGTAAACGCGGCCGCGAACAGATCGCCCGTGCCGGGATATGCCTGCGGCGCCGCCTCGTAGGGCAAAAAGACAGGCTGCTGCCCGCGCACGGCACAAACGTTGCCCCGCTGCCCCGTGCCCTGCGCGGCGCCTGTTACAACGGCGCAGCGCAGACGCGCAAAGCGCTGCAGCAGCAGCGCGGCATGGCGCACGGCACGCAGGCCGGACGCGCCCGCCGCACCGTCCTCCTGTACCAGCAGCGCGGCCTCGGTTGTGTTGGGAACGATCACATCCGCCGCGGCGCACAGCCGCGCCTGCGCGGCGCACACCTCCGGCGTCACGGCGGAATACAGCCTGCCATGGTCGGCCATGGCGGGGTCTGCCACCCGCAGCGCCGCCGGGCTTTGGGCATACGCCCGCTCCACCAGCGCCGCCTGCTCCGGGCCCGAGAGATAGCCGCTGTATACACAATCGAACGAAAGGCCCAGCCGCTCGTAATGCCCGAGCGCGGCAAGGGCGAACGCGCTTTCGTCGCTGCATGCGGGCGTGCCAAGGCCGCCGAAGTGTGTGGAGAGCAGCGCCGTAGGCAGCGCGCAGGGCGCCGCGCCCGCCGCCGCCAGCGTGGGCAGCACCACCGCAAGGCTGCTGCGCCCCACGCAGGAAAAATCCTGGATGCACAAAACCGAGTGCTGCCCTGCCATTCTGCGTTCTCCTCTCTGCGCGATCCTGCGTTGGTTCCTCGCCGGTTCCACGTCGGTCTACTGCCGGCCCCGATCATTTTTCGCCGGCTTCCCGTCGGGTTCGCATCGGCTCCCGCGCCCCGGCTCTACAACTTTCCGGCCCCGGACGCGGAGACCTGCAGTTTCCATTCCAAGCATCAAAGGCCAAAAGCCTTTTTACAGTATAGCACAGCCGCGGCACTTTTGAAAGCGGTATTTCTTTTTACCGCACAGTCGTTTTATCCCGCCGCATGGTCTTGTTTGCCGCCCTGCGGTTTTATTTGCCGCCCTGCGGTCTTGTTTGCCGCCCTGCGGTCTTGTTTGCCGCCCTGCGGTTTTATTTGCCGCTGCGGCCGCCGGACACGCAGCGCAGAAAGCGAGGCCCCGCCGCTCATAATTCATAATTTCTCTGTTTTGTTTTACAAATATTTTAGAAAAAATACACAAACGCTCTTGTAAAACGCCCCGGGAAAGTGCTACAATAAAAATACAGGCAGCGGGCATCGGCCGCTGCCCGGGAAGGGAGCGCCGGGGCACACGCCCCGTGAACGGCGCGGCCCAAAGCGAAAGGAGACTTTTGTTTATGAAGGTTACCTGTACCGGACGCAAGGTTGGTTTAAAAAGTTCGTTTGTGGAGCGCGCGCAGAAAAAGCTGGCAAAGCTGGACAAGTTTTTCTCCGACGGCGCGGAGGCGAATGTGACCGTAACCGTTGAAAAGGATTGGCAGACCGTGGAGATTACGGTAAAAGATAAGGGTTTTACCTGCCGGGCCGAAAAGGCGGCCGACCGCATGGAGGACGCGTTTGAGACCGCGCTGGATCTGCTGACACGGCGCATCGTCAAAAACCGCAAAAAGCTGGAGAGCCGCGTCTATCAGCCCGCCGTGGAGGCGTTTGCGGTGGAGACGCACGAGGAGGAAGCGGAGGAAGAATACAGCGTCATCCGCGAAAAGCACTTCTCCTGCAAGCCCAGCACCGTAGAGGAAGCAATTTTGGAAATGAACATGCTGGGCCATACGTTCTTTTTGTTCCGCGATGCGGATACCGATGAGGTGCACGCCGTGTACCGCCGCAAGGACGGCGCTTACGGCGTTCTGATCCCGGAGAAATAAGCGGGTTTTTCGTGTCCATAGAAAAAAGGCGGCGCGGCTTTTTGCCGCGCCGCGCCGTTTATTTTAACAGAATGCACCTTTTCGCGGAGCCCCGTTCATCCCATGCCGCCGTCCGTCTCGCGCAGGCGCACGGCGATCACGGTTACATCGTCCGGTGCCTCGCGCTGGCGCTCGCGCGCTGCGCGCGCCACGCTTTCGGCCAGCTTTTGCGGAGGATCGCCCGCGTGCGCCGCCAGCTGCGCGCGCAGCCACGGCGCGCCGGGCGCAAGCGCCCCGTCGCTGACAAGCACGGCGGTATCGCCGGGCGCAAGAAATACCGTTTCGCCGCGCCCGGATACCTTGCCCAAAATGCCGATGGGCAGCGTATCGCTGCTGTAGACGGCGGCGCCGGCGCCGCGCAGCACGAACGACGCCGCAGCGCCCGCTTTATACAGCATGGCGTCGCCCGTATACAAATCGATGCACAGCACGTCAAGCGTAACGGCGCTCTCATCGTCGCTTTTCAGCGCGAGGGCGATGTTTACCAGCCGCGCGGCACTGGCGCTGTCCACCCCGGCGCGCAGCAGCTCCCGCGAGAGCGAGGCCGCCAGAGCGCCGCCCACGGCGGCCATCTTGCCCGTTCCCATGCCGTCGCACAGTACCGCGTAGAATTTTCCGTCGTCCCCCGTAAACGTGCGCACGGCATCGGCGCTCACCTCGCCCCGCGCGGGCAGCGCGCACACGGCGCATTCCGCCGCAAAACGCGGTGTCTCGCGAAACGTAAGGCGTGTGGCCGCGCCCGTGTGCGTGCACTGTACGGGCGCGAAGGAGCGGTGCAGCAGGGCGGCGGCCTCCTCGGTAATGGCCTGCAGCTCCTCGGGCGAGAACTGCGCGCGCGGCAGGCTGACAATGGCCGTCAGCCGCCCCGAGGCGTCCAGCGCGGCGCTGGCCTCCAACGGTTCCAGCCCCAGCTCGGCAAGCATCTGCTCCAAACGGCGCGCCTTACGCGGGTCGGGCAAATCGGTGGTATACACCTGCCCGGCCAGCTCTGTCAGCGCCGCGGCCATTGCGCTGTATTGCTCGCACAGCGCGGCGCGGGCAGCACTGCCCCGCACACGCGCGCCGCGTCGCGCCGCCTGCCCGGCGGCGGCAAGGCTTACGGCGTTTGCCAGCCGCAGCGGGGTCTGGCAGCGCCGGCGCAGCGCCGGCGGCAGCTCGTCGGCCGAAATGCCCTCGCCGCCTGCCAGCAGCGGGGCCATTTGGTTGAAGGAATCATAGGTTTCCTGCGCGCGGTCCACCCAGCATTCCAGGCGTTTGTCGCAGCCGCTGCAGCAGCGCTCCGCCACCGCGTCGCACAGATCGGACATTGTTTCCTGCCGGGGCGGCAGCCGGTCGCAGACGGCGCGCATCGTATTCCCCACCGTACACAGCGCGCCCGAAACGGCTTCGAGGCGGCCGGATAGCGATGTAAACGCCGTGCGCGCACCGGCCAAAGCAGGGGGCCGCGCAGCGGGGATCCTGCGCAGCACGCGCGCGGGCAGCGCGCAAAAAGCGCCGCCCGCAAGGCACAGCTCCACGCCCATGCGCACGCCGGCGCCAGCATCCGGCGCGCAAAAGATGCCGATCATCCCCGCCGCGCAGAAAGCCGCCGCCGTCACCGGGCGCGGCCGGCCCGCAAAAAGGCCGGCCACAAGGCCGCCCGCGGCAATTCCCAGCCCCGCGTACAGGCCGGCGGGGTCTGCCGCGCACAGCGCGAGCATTGATACCACAGCCAGCACGGCGGCGGCATCCTGCCGCCCGCGCCCTGCCGCGGCCAGCACAACAAGCGCCGCCGCCACATGCGCGAGCGAAAGCCCGAATACGGCATAAGGCGTTAAACAGCAAAGCAGCGAAAGGCAGGCAAAGCACAGGCAGGCGCGGTCTTCGGCGTCCCAAGGCGCGTTTTCCGCCGCCACGCCGCCATGCCGGGCCGAAAGAAAAAAGCCCGCCAGCAGATAAGACGCCCCCAAAATCAGCATTGCCTCGGCCGCGGCCGCGCATACGCCGGGCAGGCCCCGCGCGCCCGCCACAGCAAGGCCGGAGGCGATGAGGCAAAACACGATGCTGCCTGCCGCCGCGGGCGCCATTGCCGCCGTGCGCTGGCGGTGTGCAAACGCCAGCCCGCGCAGCAGCCCCACCGTGGCCGCCGCAGCAAGATACGGCGCGGCAAGCTCGAGCGGTAGCCCCCACAGGGCCCCAACGGCCGCGCCCGCCGCCATGTACAGCGCGTAGGGCGTGGGGGCGGACATGGCAAAGCACAGCCCTATCGGATGCATTCCGCCGAGCAGCGGCGCACACGCGCCCATGCAGCCCAGCACGGCAGCCCCCGCACGCAGTGCCGCCGGCGCCAGCCGCTGCGGCAGTCCGGCGCGCAGCGCCTGGCGGATCACCGGTCTTTCTCGTAGATGGACGGACATCGTGTCACCCTTTCTGTTTTGTTTTTTGAACATGCCCCGGTTTTAAAAGCGCCGCCGCGCCAGGGCTTTTTTGTTCTAAACGGCCGCGCTCTTGCATACAATGGTATCAATACGGCAATTTTCATTATAAAAGCCCCCGGCAGAAGATTTTGTCTCTTCGTGCCGGAGGCGGTTTTTTTCTTTTGCCTTCAGGATCCTTCAGGGTCTTTTTCACGGGCGCGCCGGGAGGCGGCCACATATTTTTCGATTTTTTCCTCCATGGCGCGCACCTGCGCTTTGTCGATATGGGCCTTGTCGATATAGCCGTAAATGCGCGACGCCGTTGCCGCAAAGCCCGGAGCGATGCCCGCAAGGCGCTTTGGATCAAACTTTACGGCGTACATCAGATGCACGCCGGCAAGCGCGCAGAATTTAAGCAGATTGAAATGCGGGTGAAACGGCGGGCTGAACGGCTGTGCGCGCGGCGGCTCCTTCCACACCTGTTCCAGCAGATCGGCCATGCGAAGGTAGGCGGGCTCCGCGCCGCTGTCAAAATATCCCTCAATCACCTCGCGCGCAATGGGAAACGGCGTTTCGCTCCAGGTCTGCCACGCATCGGCCGCCGCCGAAAATGCGGCGCAGTCTGTCAGGCACGCGGCGTTCCGGTAGATCACGGGGTCGTATTCGTGCTCGATGGGCACGGGGCGCAGAATGCGGCAGCTCTTGCCCGCAAAGTACACCTCGGCGATGGCCGTGCTCATCCACAGATAGATATCGTCCGCCGCCACGATCCACTGCTTGACGCTGTCCGCAAAGATTACGTGAAAATTCGGGCGCTTGTGCGCCAGCGCGTCCAGCGCGGGGCTGTTCCATTCGCTGGGATGCCGCCGATAGACGAGCTGCACCTCCGGGTGCGCACCGAGATACCGGTCGAACCAATCGAGCGTCTCGGCCATGCTGATGCGGTTCGTGCGCGCAAACGCCGTAAAATCCTCGCCCGACATTTCGGAAAGCTCCCGCACCTCCTCCTCGGACATGCTCGCATATCCGAAGCTGGAGATATACAGCATCAGCCGTTTATCCGGGTCCAGCCCATGCTCCCGGCACAGCGCCGCCTTATCTTTAAAATAGCCCGCAAATTCCGGCCGCAGAAAATCCATCATCACCGCGCCCGTTACGGGGCAGTTTTGCTCCGGCACGCCGTGCGCGAGCAGCCTTTGGCGCGTTTTTTCGCCCCAGCAGGTCTGCACGCATTTTTTGGCGTTGCCGTTAAAGTTGAACCACGGCGCGGCCTCCTGCGTATCGCTGAGAATCTGCTCCCAGTGCAGGTTCACCACGCGGCCGCACCGGCCCACATTATTGTATACATGGCTGTTGATGGCCTCGTCGTCGTACATGCAGCTGGACACCAGCACGCGTGGTTTTTGAAAGGTAAAGTACTTCAGCCTTTTGCGGTCGAGCAGCTGGCGGATCTCCGCCGTATAGCCGCGCCGCCGAAGCTCCGCCTTCAAAAGCAGCAGGCTCTCGTATTCCCGCGTGACATGCTCGTATAAAATTAAAAAATCCAGCGGCATACGCAAACCACCTTTTTGATTTTAAACCTAAACCCGGCTTTTTACCGGGCCGCAGCCGCCCTACGCGGCCGGGCTCTCCGGCCGGTACACATCCTCAAACAGCTGCCGCGTCCAATCGGGCAGGCCGTGCACCTCGTCCAGATGGAAGCCGTCGTAAAACTGGGCATCGTCGTCGGCGATACAGCTGCCGCCCCATTCGTAATCCAGCAGCGCAAAGCCGTATTCCTCTGCCCACGCGCGCAGCTGCGGCAGCACGGTGTTTTGCATCTCCGCCTCAATGCCGAAGGGAACGCCCACTGTCTCGCGCACAATGCCGGCCATCGGCGGCAGCACCACGGCAAGGCGCACGCCGCGCGCGCGGCACTGCGCGGCCAGCTGCGCAATGCGCCCGAACTGCTGTTCGTTCAGCGCCCAGCCTTCGCAGCGCGGGGCGATTCGCGCGGGGTAATCATACAAAATGCGGTGCACCGGGATGGGCGCGCCGTCCGCGTCCAAATAATCCTGCGGGCCCCACTCGCCGGTTTCCACCGTATCCGGCGTATGGAGCAGCCAGTTTTGAAAGCCCGTAAGCGCGTTCACATTGTATTCCAGATTCAGACAATAGGCGATCGGGTTGCGCAGCGTTTCCTCCAGCGCGGCAAATCGGTCGGTGTCATAGCCGGCGTTCAGCACATAGAACGATACCCCCAGCATCATGCGGTCTACCGGGGCGCCGGAATCGAGCACGTACTGCGCCAGATCCAGCGTTTCGCGCAGCGAAGCGCCGCCAAAGGCAAGATCCTGCCACTCCTCTCCGCAGATTTCCGCGATCAGCGCCTCGTCAAAATGCGCAAGGCGGCTATCGCCCAAAATCAGGTTGCGGCCGGGCTGCTTCTGGTAAGCACGCACGCGCGCCACCGGCTGAGAGGAGCCCGCCTCCGCCTTCAGCCCAAAATAATTGTTCGGCTCGAATGCCACAAAAAAGGCGAGCCATCCATATACCGGGATCAGCACAACCGCAAGGCGCCTGAGAATATGCTTCATCTCGATCCTCCGCCCCTTTTCGTCAGAATCCGGCGTACATGCCAAAGCCGCTGGCGCCAAAACCGCCGCTCTGCAGAATAAAGCCCACTAAAATAAATACCGTGAGCGTCCAATACAGCAGCATCCGGTGCTTTTCCGCCGCCAGCGCAAGCTCTGCGGGCTTGTTTTTGTATGCAAAGCAGCGCCGGTACTCCAGCCAGAAGGCAAAGACAAGCGCCGCCGATAAAAACAGCACATACAGCGCGATCATCAGGCTGTGCGCGTAAAAATCCGAATAGAGCGCGGCGTATACCTCGCCTGCAAACCGTGCGGGAGAAAGCGCGCGCACACAGCCGCACAAAAAGCGCACCGCGTCCGCCGCGCCGAGCGGCTGCGGGTTTGGCCCCGTGCCCGCACGGAAGAACACCATGCCAATGCACCAAAGCACAAACACAACGGCCCGCTTGCCCCACGCGCGCAGCGCGGGCGTGCGCTTTTTCGGCTTGCCGAAGCGGCGGTGCAAAAGCTCCTCCCCCATGCGGTAAATCGCCTGCAGCAAACCCCATATAATAAACGGCAGTGTACTGCCATGCCAAAAGCCGGAGAGGAAAAACACCAAAAAAACGCACAGCAGCGGCGGCAGGCGGCGCAGCCGCCCGCGCGTTAGGCCCTCAACGTCCGCCCAGACGAGCGGCGTAAACAGATAATCCTGCAGCCAGCCGGAAAAGCTGATGTGCCAGCGGCTCCACAGCTCGGAAAAATTGGTGGAAAACAGCGGCGTTTTAAAGTTTTCCGGCAGCTCCAGCCCCAAAAACAGCCCGCTGGCGCGGGCAAGCTCCGAATAGCCGGAAAAATTAAAATAAAGCTGCAGCGTATAGCCCACCGCGCCGAGCATCAGCATCAGGCCACCGTATTCGGCATAGTGCGCAAAGATGTTATTTACCAGAACGCCCAGCACATCGCTGACAGCCACCGTTTTCAAAAGGCCCAGCGCAAACAGGCGCAGCGCGCGCGTACAGCGCGCCGCGTCAAACCGGTGCTCGGCGGCAAACTGCGGCAAAAGCCGCCCGGCCCGGCAGATGGGCCCCTGCGTTACCGTGGCGAACAGCGACAAAAACAGCGCAACGCGCAAAAAGCTGCGCTCTACGGGGCAGTCTCCGCGCGCGGCGTCCACAAGATACGAGATGGCCGCAAACGTGTAAAAGCTGATGCCCAGCGGCAGCGCAACGGCGGGCAGGCGCAGCCCCCAGGGCAGCAGCCGCGCCAGAAAATTTACATACTTAAAGAACGCCAGCACGGCAAGGCTGCCAAGGACGCCAAGGCGCAGAAAGGCCTTTTTATGGGCGCCCGCAAGGCCTCTGCCGCAGCCGTAGATAAATGCGCACAGCACCAGCAGCAGCGGCATCATTGCGGGCATGGCGGCGGCGTAAAACACCCAGCTGGCACCCAGCAAAAACGGCGGCTGCGCCCGCCGCGGCAGGTGCAGATACAAAAGCGCCGTCAGGGCCAAAAAGCCAAAATAGGCAAAGCTCTGCAAGCTCAAGCGGTTTTCTCTCCTTTTTTGTTCATTCCGGCAGGCTCCCGCGCGGGCAGACACCCCTTTGGCGCGCCGCGCCCGGACGGCCGCAGGCTGCCGCCGGATGCGGCACAAGCCAAAAAGCGCCCCGTGCCCCGCAAACGCCGGGGCCGGCAGGGCGCTGCCATACCTTGCGCCGGTGCCTTAAAAGCATCTTGGGCGCAGAAGATTTTCGGTTCGTATCCGCTCAGCCCCGCATCCGCTCGATCAGATCGACCAAATCGCCCACGTTTTGCAGGCCGCGGATATCGGAAAGCTGAAAATGCAGAGAAAACTCGGCCTCGCAGGCGCTGAGCAGATTGATCTGCTCCAGGCTGTCCCAACCCTCGATATCGTCGGCGCACGTCTCGCGCGTCAGCACGATCTCGGGGTCGTCGAAGTTATCGCGAAATATTTTCTGCATTGCCTCTAAGATTTGCTGCTTGTCCATAAAGCTTCTCCTTTGCTTTGCGGGGGAAGGCCGTGTTCCCCCGCGCGGCGTTTTTCTAATTCCGCACCATGCCGGCCGTGCGGCCGTATTTTTCAACATCCCTACTATATCACAAATTCCCTCTCCGGGCAAGCGTTTCAAAAAAAGTCCCTTGTATCGGCCTGTTGGCGGCTGTGAGGCTTATGCCGTATCGCCGGATGGCCGGCTTATGCCGCATCGCCGGGCCGCGGCTCTGCCATGTAAAGGAGCCGCGAAGCGGCGCTCCTGCCATTCGCGCGCAGACGATGCCTGACAGAAACAAACGGCCCGCCCCCTTACGGGCGGTTCCACAGGAAAACAAAGCCGCAGGGCTCTGCCGGGCAGTTGCGTCTGCCGCGCCATCAAAGCCTGCGTTCCGCCAAGGAGCGCGCCGCTTTTCTTCCCTGCGGCCACACCCGCCCGGCGAGCCCGCGCTGCAAAGCAGCTCTCGGGACACTTTGTTTTCTGATCTCACCGCCCTTTTGCGGGCAGACCGTTTACACATCAATGCTTTTGAAAAATGCCGGAAAGGCTTCCGGTTTTGCCGGCCGGGCGCGGCAGATCAATGCCGGCGGGAATAGCCGCCGCCGCGCCGTGCCTCGGTAACGCGGCGCAGATCGGAGATCTTTTCCTCGCTGCGGGATTTGAACTGGCTCATCATATCCTCGAACGACATCTCGCCCTGCGGCTGAGACGGCGTGCGCGGTTGCCAGGTGCGGCCGGTATCGGCGCGCGCGGGGCGCGGGGGACGCGGCTCGGTGCGTTTGATGGAAAGCGCGATCTTGCCCTCGGGTGAAATGCTCATCACCTTCACCTTTACCACCTGTCCCTCGCTCAGCACATCCGACAGCTCCTGAATGTACTGATTGGACACCTCGGAAATGTGCACCATTCCCGTTTGGCCGCCGGGCAGCGCAACAAACGCGCCGAATTTTTTTACGCCCGTGATCTTGCCTTCTACGATGCTTCCTACCTCTACTGCCATGAATTGCGATAACCCCTTCGTTATGTATTGTAATTGCAAAGCCGCAATGCCTGCCGTTCGGTAACCGGTCACCCGCCGGACATATCCACATAGATATGCTCGCCGGGCAGCACATAGCCCAGCTTATCGCGCGCAATCCGCTCCATATACGCTACCTCGTCGCCGGAATCCAGCACGCGGCGCAGCTCCTCATTCGCCGCCTGCTGCGCCTCGGCCTGCTGCTCCAAGTTGTTCAGCTGCTGGCGCTTGGAAACGATATCGATCTGGGCAAATACCAGCGCAACACACAGATAGCCGCAAGCGCAAATAAGCCCTGTGCGCAAAGCAAGGGCAGAAAAACCTTTTTTCTGTTGTCTTCGTGCCTCGTGTGCCCTGTGTGCCATACCGGACCCTCTCCCGCCGCAGATTCTTTAAAAAAGGCAAGATGGCGCGTATCCTTGATCCTATTTTGAATTATACAACACTTGCCCACCGTTTTGCAACCTTTTCTTTTTCGCGGCGCGCATTCTTTTTGCCCTGCGCTCTTTATGCGCGGCGCGCGCACGCGTAAAATGCCCCGCGGCGGCGCAAAGCACCGGGCGCAGCACGGCGCGCCAAGCCATTACAAACGGCCATGCCAGGCACCAGCGCACCAGCGCCTCCACGCCCGAAAGCAGCGGCGCCAGCGCGGCGCGGCTGGCCAAAAAGCACAAAGCGGCCCCCGCCAGCGTATACCAGCGCGGCTGCCCGGCGTAAAAGCGGCTCATTGCCGCGCTGCGGTAAACAAGCGCGCCCAGCGCCAGCACCGCCGCGTCGCACACAAAGCAAACCGTTTTCCCCGAGCCAAGCAGCAGCCGGGCGGCACTGTACGCCACGCACAGCAAAAAGCCAAGGCCCGCGGCATAAAAAAGATCCCGCAGCGCAAATTCTGCGGGGACGCCCCCCACCATTCACCGCACCAGCCTTTTAAAAAAGGATCCCTGCTTTTCGCGCCGTACCGTGTACTGAATATATTCCACCGAGCCGCCGATCTTCACCTCGCCTGTCTGCACGGAAAGCTCGCTCACCGTCAGCCCTTCGCCGCCGACAGCCAGCGTGCCGCCGGAGGTCTCCAGCGTTACGGTAAACGCATCGTAAGAGACGATCGCCAAAATACCCGTCACGGTCAGGCGCTTGCGCTCCTCCAGCACGAGGGTGTGCGGCAACTGCCGCGCGCTGTCTGCCGCCGGGTTCGCCGATTGCGTCTTCATTCGCCCTGCACCTCTCTTTGCCTCTATTGTATGCAGAGCGCGTGCGGTTCAGAATTGCCGCCGGCATCAAAATGGAGGGCAGCGGCAAAGAGCCCTCTTGCTTTGGCCGTAAGGCAGACACTTTGGCAGTCAGGCAGGCGGCGCAGGGCCTGCAAAAGGCCGGCCGCCGGGTTATTCCGACAGCACCACGTACATTTCCCGCGCAAGCTCCTTGCCGGCGGGCGCCTCGGTAGAAACCACCTGTACCCGCACCGGGCGCTGGCCGAAGGCCACCTCGATGATGTCGCCCTCCTTCACCGCGTAGCTGGCCTTCACAGGCTTTCCGTTCACGGTGATGCGGCCCGCGTCCGCCACCTCGTTCGCCACGGTGCGGCGCTTGATGAGGCGGCTCACCTTCAAATATTTATCGATCCGCATTTCTGCGCTTCCTTTCTTCAGGATCTCTGCGGCCCTTCGGCCCGCCATTTTCAAAGCCCGAAGCGCTTTGGAAAACGCTCCCGGCCCCTGTCGCGCGGCCTTCTTCCCGCCCGCCGAAAAGCCCGCTCTTCGCAAAATCAACTGTAAAAAAGCCGAAAGTGCTTTACGTCGATGGCCTTTACCGGGCACATCTCGTGGCAACAAAAGCAGCGGATGCACCCTTCGGGAGAAATATGGGCCTTTGGGGAGCCCTTGGCGGCTCCGCTCCCGGAAGGGCGGGACGCCTTGCCGGCCGGCCGGCTCTTTTGATCGCGCACGGTGATGGCGTGGCCGGGGCAGATCTCGGCGCATTTGCCGCAGCCGATGCATTTGCGGCGGTCGATCTTCGGGCGCGGGGCCAACAGCCGTTCCATGCCGGGCACGGCCCAGCGCAAGGGACGCGGCGCCTTGTGCGCAAAGCTCACGCCCGAGCAGCCTGCCGGCAGCTTATAATCCGCGCGCGGCGCGGCGGCGCCGGTATCCCCGCGCAGCAGCGCCTCGTCCAGCGCCTCGGCGCATACGCCGCGCGCCATTGCGGCCGCCAGATACGGCACATTGCGCGCGGGCAGCCCCATCAGGCGGCACACGGCAAGGTCGAGCGTATACGCGTCCTCGCCGCCCAGCAGCAGCCCCAGCGCGCGCGGCTCGCCGCCCGCCGGGCCGTCGCCCTCCATCGCAAGAATGCCGTCCGCAATCACAAGGCTCGGGCGCACTGTCTCGCACAGATCCACCAGCATCTCGCCAAACGCCTGCTTTTCGGGGAATCGCATATGCAGCTCGGCCTTCTGCAGGCCGGGCACCGTGCCGAACAGGTTCTTCACGGCACACGACATCCCCGTCATCACATGCGTTTTGATCTTCGGCAGGTCGATGATAAAATCGGCCTCATGCACCGGCTCGATCAAATTGAATTCATGCACGCGCACACCCTGCGCCTTGCGCGGCAGGGCCCGGCAGCCGGTATACAGCGCGGCGCCGTACTGCTCGCAGGCCGCCGCAAGGCCGCTGGCGCGGTAAATGGCCTGCATCGCGCCGGGCGTATACTGCCCGCCGGGAGAATCCGCCAGCGTAATGTGCGCTACGCCGCGCCGGCGCAGCGCAGCGCATACCGCCGCCACCACGGCCGGATGCGTGGTAACGGCCTTTTCCGGCGCGTGTTTGGCCAGCAGGTTCGGCTTCAGCAGTACGCGGCTCTGCGCCGAAAGCGACGCGGCCGCCGCGCTTTTTGCAAAAATGTCCTCCACGGCCGCCTCCAGCGCCGGGCTGTTGTAGGCGGGCACGGCATAGCAGTAAACTTCTTTTCCCATCTTTTCTCCCCATCCGCCATCCGCTTTGCGGGCGGTTTTACAAAAAACGAACGGACTGCGCGGCGCTTTTGGGCGCTTTGCTTTCCCCTCTCGCGGCCCTGCGGCCCCGGCAGCATCCTCCCGTCGCCCTGCGGTGCCGGCGGTTTGATGTTACGGGATCTCCTGCAAAAAGCGCTCAATGCGGCGCAGCGCCTCGTCCAGATAGCCGACGGAATACGAATAGCTGATGCGCACATGCCCCTCGCCGGAGGCGCCGAACGCGCTGCCGGGCACAACGGCCACCCTCTGGCTGCGCAGCAGCCCTTCGCAGAATTCCTCGCTGGAAAGGCCGGTTCCTTCGATGGACGGAAACGCGTAAAACGCGCCCTGCGGCTCGAAGCAGGCAAGGCCCATGCCGTTCAGGCGCGATACCAGCATCCGGCGGCGCATATCGTATTCGGCGCGCATGGCCTCGATGTCCGCGTCGCAACGGCGCAGCGCCGCAACGGCGGCGTACTGGCTGGTGGTGGGCGCGCACATCACGGCGGATTGATGCACCTTCGTCATCACGCCGATCACTTCGCGCGGGCCGCAGGCATAGCCCAGCCGCCAGCCTGTCATGGCGTAGGTTTTGGAAAAGCCGCTCACCAGCACCGTACGCTCCTTCATGCCGGGCAGCGAGGCGATGCTCACGTGCCTGCCGCCGTAGGTGAGCTCGGCGTAAATTTCGTCGGCCAGCACGATAATATCCGTACCGCGCAGCACCTCGGCGATTGGCTCCAGATCCTCTTTGCGCATCACCGCGCCGGTGGGGTTTGCCGGGAACGGGAAGATCAGCAGCTTTGTTTTCGGCGTGATGGCCGCCGCCAGCGCATCCGCCCTCAGGCGAAAATCATCCTCCCGGCGCAGCGCAACGGGCACGGGCACGCCGCCCGTCAGCGTGGTGATGGGGTCGTAGCACACAAAGCACGGCTCGGGGATGATCACCTCGTCGCCGGGGTTGATGAGCGTGCGCACAATAAGATCGATGGCCTCGCTGCCGCCCACCGTCACAAGCGTTTCGGCCGGCTCATAAGAAAGGCCCATGCGGCGCGCAAGATAGGTGCAGATCTCCTGCCGCAGCTCGGCAAGGCCGGCGTTCGCGGTATACCATGTGCGGCCCTTTTCCAGGCTGCGGATGCCCGCGTCGCGGATGGTCCACGGCGTTTTAAAATCCGGTTCTCCCACGCCCAGCGAAATGCAGCCCTCGATCTGCGCGGCGATATCAAAGAATTTGCGGATGCCGGACGGCCGCATCGCGCGCGCGCCGGCTGAGATCAGCTTTTCGTAATCCATCACAGCAGCTCCCGTTCATCGGCCGGTTCCAGCCCGTAGAGCACGCCGTCTTTTTTATAGGTGCGCAGCACAAAGTGCGTGGCGGTGCTGAGCACATCGTCCAGCGGCGACAGGCGCTTTGCCACAAACAGCGCAATATCCTGAAAGCTCTTTCCGCTCAGCACCAGCGAAAGATCGTATCCGCCGCTCATCAAAAATACGCTGTCCACCTCGTCAAAGCGGGCGATGGTGGCCGCGATCTCGTCAAAGCCGCAGTCCCGCTTGGGCGAAACGCGCAGCTCGATGATGGCCTGCACGCGCGGCGTCTCCACCTTATCCCAATCGATCAGCGCCCGATAGCCGTTGATCACATGCCCGGCCTGCCAGATATCCAGCTGCCGCGCCACCTCCTGCACAGTCCGGCCCGTCATGGCGGCCAGATCCTCCAGGCTGATGCGGGCGTTTTCTTCCAAAATGCGCAAGATGCGTTCCATTTTCGATCCCCTCTCCCGGTATCCTGATGTTTTCTGTCGTGATGCCTATTATACAGATATTTTTTCTGTTTGTAAACAATCGGCCGAAAAAACGCCTGTGCTTCCTTTGGGCATTTCCCCGTGAAAATTCCGGGCCGGCAGTCATCCGCGTACCGGCAAACCGTGCGCTTTCTTTCCTTGCCCTGCACCCCGCCTGTTCGATGCGGTTTAGAACAAAGCGATAATACCTTCCCTCCGGCTTGACGATATGGATATTGTACTTGCTTTTGGCTGCTCTTCTGTCGGATGCGATGTGCGCTGTTGTTGCATATAACTAAGGTCTGCTGCGGTCTTCCCACGAAACACCGGGAATGGTTCTTGTATTCATAACAGGCAAATCCAGAAGGCTGTCTGCCGTGCGCTCATTCTGCGCATGAAACAGTTTTTCATTGATGCCGATGCCGCTGCGTTTTGCAGTTTCTGTGATTATGCGGCCGGGGAGATATAAACTGTGAAAATCTCTTTCCCTGCGGCAAAAAATCTGCTATACTGTTTTAAAAGAGAGGAGTGAGGGCTTGTGGAAGCAGTCATCACAGTTGTGGGACAGGATAAGGTTGGCATTCTGGCCGCGGTGTGCACGGTGTGCGCCGGGGCCAACGTGAATGTGGAGGAGGTAACCCAGCGCATTCTGCGCGATACGTTCGCCATGATCATGCTGGTGGATCTTTCGCGCGCCAGCGTCGATTTTACGGCGTTTGCCGAATCGCTGCGCCAAAAGGGCGAGGAGCTGGGCGTTGACATCCGCTGCACGCGGCAGGAAATGTACGATGCCATGCACCGCATTTGAGAGGAGCCGCCCATGCTGAATACAAATGATATTTTAGAGACCATCCGCATGATCTCGGACGAGCATCTGGATGTGCGCACCGTGACAATGGGCATTTCCCTGTTGGATTGCGCCGACCCGGACGGCAAAAGGGCATGCGAAAAAATCTACCGCAAGATCACGGAAAGGGCAAAAGATCTGGTGCGCACGGCCGAGGAGATCTCGGCCGCCTACGGCATGCCCATTGTGAATAAGCGCATCTCGGTAACGCCCATTGCCATGCTGCTGGCGTGCGCACCAAACGCAGACCCCGTGTGGTACGCCCAAACGCTGGACGCCGCCGCCAAGGCCGTGGGCGTCAATTTCATCGGCGGCTATTCGGCGCTGGTGCACAAGGGTTTTTCCGCCGGGGACGAGCGGCTCATCCGCAGCATCCCCGAGGCGCTGGCCGGCACGCAGTTCGTGTGCAGCAGCGTGAACGTGGGCTCTACCAAAAGCGGCATCAATATGGACGCGGTGCGCATGATGGGCCCTGTGGTGCGCGCGGCCGCCGAGCGCACGCAGCACGCCATGTGCGCGGGCGCGGCAAAGCTTGTGGTATTTTGCAACGCGCCCGAGGACAACCCCTTTATGGCGGGCGCGTTCCACGGCCCGGGCGAGCCGGACTGTGTAATCCACGTGGGCGTTTCGGGCCCCGGCGCGGTGCGCGCCGCGCTGGCGCAGCTGCCCAGGAACGCCAGCCTCGACGCCGTGGCCGAGCTGATCAAGCGCACGGCGTTTAAGATCACGCGCATGGGGCAGCTGGTGGGGCAGCTGGCCAGCCGCAGGCTGGGCGTTCCGTTCGGCATTGTCGATCTCTCGCTGGCGCCCACGCCCGCGCCGGGAGATTCCGTCGCGAATATTTTAGAGGAAATGGGCCTCGAAAGCTGCGGCTGCTGCGGCACCACGGCGGCGCTGGCCATGCTGAACGACGCCGTAAAAAAAGGCGGCGTCATGGCGTCGAACCACGTGGGCGGCCTTTCGGGCGCGTTTATCCCCGTCTCGGAGGACGACGGCATGATCCGCGCCGTGGAAAAAGGCAGCCTCTCGATCGAAAAGCTGGAGGCCATGACGGCCGTGTGCAGCGTGGGCATTGATATGGTGGTGATCCCCGGCGATACGGACGCCGCCGTCATCTCGGCGCTGATTGCGGACGAGGCCGCCATCGGCATGGTGAACAGCAAAACCACGGCTGTGCGCGTTATCCCGGCCATCGGCTGCAAAGAGGGCGATGTGCTGGATTTCGGCGGCCTTTTGGGCTACGCGCCCATTCTGCCCGTCAGCGCGTTTTCGCCGTCTGTATTCGTGGCGCGCGGCGGCCGCATCCCGGCTCCGCTGCAGGCGCTGAAAAACTGAGGGCCCCGAGGGGCGGTTCCCTTTGCAGGCGCTGAAAAACCGAGGGGCGGTTCCCTTTTTGAAGCCGCCGACAGGGGCGTCCCCCCGACAGGGCTGCCGGCAAAGCATCTTTCCGAAAAAGGCGGTTGCCGCGGTTGCCTAAGAAAGCGAAGCTCCCGGGAAAGGAGCGGTTGCCCAAGAAAGCGAAGCTCCCGGAAGGAACAGGCGCTTTTTGGGGCAGATACAGCCGGGAGGCGGCTTTTCCGGCAGCCCCGGCCAAGAGTGCAGAGGACAGACGCATATTTCGCCCTGCTTGTGCGCAGAATAGAGGCGAAAGGATGTGATTCTATGAATCTTTTTTACAAAATTTGTATTCTGCTTGTCATTATCGGCGGCGTCAACTGGGGGCTGATCGGCCTGTTCGGCTTCGACGCCGTGGCGTGGCTTCTGGGCGGCAGCGCCAGCCTGCTTTCCCGCACGGTGTACACGCTGGTAGGCGCGGCGGCGCTGTGCGCCATCCCCAGCCTGTTTGGGGATGTCACGCGCCCGCAGGAGGCTTAAAGGCCTCCCCTTACAGCCTTGGCGACAGTCTCGGCGGCAGTGCGGCAAAATACCGCGCTGCCGCCTTTTTGCGCAGGCCGGTTTGCCGGCAAAGAACGGTAAAATTTTCCTTTTGTGCAAAAATCCGGCGCTGTGCACTTTACACAGACAGGCGTTTGGGTGTATAATAATTTGAAATATGCGTGTCCACGCGCATTTTCGCGCGGCCCCGGGGAAAAGCTCTGCCGGTTTGCGCCGTGGGTTTTCTCTTTCGCCAATTTTGCAGTTCAAAAGGAGGCCGTGCGCATGCCGGTATATGAGACGGACAGCCCGGCGGCCACCGAGGCGCTGGGCGAGCGCCTTGCGCATACGCTGCGCGGCGGCGCGGTGGTACTGTTTACCGGGGGGCTCGGCGCGGGCAAAACGGCCTTTTGCCGGGGGCTTGCGCGCGGGCTTGGCTGTGTGGACGAGGCGTTTAGCCCCACGTTTGCCATCGTCAACGTCTACCGCGGGCCGCAGCCGTTTGCGCATTTCGATTTTTACCGCATCTCCACAGAGGAAGATCTGCTTGCCGCGGGCTTTTACGATTATCTGGACGAGGGCGCGGTGGTGGCCGCGGAGTGGAGCGAAAACGCCGTGCTGCGCCTGCCGGGAAGGCGCGCCGTGCGCGTGGACGTGGCGGTTTTGGGAGAAACGCGCCGGCGCATCACCATAGAAGAGGTGACGCTGTGACGATTTTTGGCTTGGACAGCGCGGGCAAAACGGCGGGCGTCGCCGTACAGCGGGACGGCCGGCTGCTCTATGAATGTTACCTCGACGCGGGCTGCACCCACAGCGAAACGCTGCTGTGTCTGTGCCGGAACGCTTTGGACGCTTTGGCGCTTTCGCCCGCACAGGTGGATGTTTTTGCCGCCGCCGCAGGCCCGGGCAGCTTTACCGGGCTGCGCATCGGCCTTGCCGCTGTAAAGGGCATTGCCTTCGCAAACGATACGCCATGCGCGGCCGTCTCCACGCTGAGCGCGCTGGCGCACGCCGCGCCCGTACAGGGCACGCTGCTGTGCGCGCTGGACGCGCGGCGGGGCGAGGTATACTGGGCGGCGTTTCGCGCGCAGGGCGATACCGTACAGCGCCTTTGCCCCGACAGCGCTGCGCCCGCCGAGGCATTGCGCCCCTTTGTGCAAAGGGCAGAAGCGCCCGTCTGGCTGCTGGGCGACGGCGCGGCCCTTTTGCAAAACGCGCTGGGCGATACCGGCAAAACGCATCCCGTTCCCGAGGCATACCGGCTTCGGTGCGCGGGCGGCGTCTGCCGCGCGGCGGCTGCCGCGGGCGAAACCATCCCCGCCGCGCTGCTCGTGCCGGATTATCACCGTCTTTCGCAGGCGGAGCGGGAGCGCGCCGCGCGCCTGGCCGGATGCTGAGGCGGCGCCTTTTCCGCATGGACGAGCCCGCGATGCCGCCCGCGAAAAAGCCCTCCGCGCATCTGGGGGCTTTTCCGGCAGCGCACGGCGGCGGCTTTCCCCCGCCTTTGGAGAGATCCCGTATCCAATTTTTGCATTTCGAATACATACTGGCAACCGGAAAGGAGTATCACGCAATGAGCAAAGTTATGATCATGGATCATCCCCTGGTGCAGCACAAGGTGAGTATCCTGCGCAGCAAGAACACCGGTACAAAGGAGTTCAAAGAGCTGGTAAGCGAGGTGGCAACGCTGCTGTGCTACGAGGCAACGCGCGATCTGCCCACCGAGGAGGTAGCGGTGGAAACGCCCATCGCGGTGGCCAAAACGCGCCAGCTGGCCGGGCGCAAGCTGGCGCTGGTACCCATTCTGCGCGCCGGCCTGGGCATGGTGGACGGCATGCTTGCGCTGCTGCCCGCCGCGAAGGTGGGCCATATCGGCATGTACCGCAATGAGGAAACGCTGGAGCCGGTGGAATATTACTGCAAACTGCCTGACGATATCGCCGAGCGCGAGGTGATTGTGCTGGATCCGATGCTCGCCACCGGCGGCAGCGCCGTAGACGCGATCGGGCAGATCAAAAAACGCGGCGCGGTCCACATTAAATTCATCGCGATTATCGGCGCGCCCGAAGGTCTGGAACGCCTGCAGCGCGAGCATCCGGACGTCGATCTGTATATTGCCGCGCTGGATGAAAAGCTGAACGAAAACGGATACATCGTGCCGGGCCTTGGCGATGCGGGCGACCGCATTTTCGGCACAAAATAAGCGAGCCATTCCGCCTTTTTCAGGAAAGCACCGAATCAACCGGGGCGCGGCATACGAATGCGTCCCGGCTGATTCCGTTATTTGCCTGTGCGATCCGTACCGGCCTGCGCCGTGCGGTGGAGAGGAACGCTCGATCAGTGGAGCTGAACTATGGCAAAAAAAGAATTGACACGAAAAATTATTGCAACGATCCTCACTGTCACCGTGCTGGGCTGCGCGCTGGGCGCGTGTGTCTGGCTGCTGATGGGCAGCACCGTGCTTACCGATACGATCCGCACGATGATGCTGGTATGCACCCTGATGCTCGGCGTCGCAACGCTTGGCCTGCTTGTGGCAAAGGTTCAGGAAATATTTGCCCTTGCGGAGGCCATCCGCAAGGGAGAAGAGCCTGCTCTTTTTCCGGAGGAAGAACCGGAGGACACGCATGCCGGGCTGGCGCCGCTGCGAACGCTGGACGACGCGGTGATCGGCCTCGCGCCGCTGCAGGAGGAGCTGGCTGCGCCGCAGCATGAGGCGAACGTGCCAAAGGAGGACGGGCCGGGCCCCGAGCCAAACGAGCCGTTGGGCGAACCGGAGCCGGAGCGGGTGCCTGCGCGCGCGCAGCACCGCACGCGCCGCACCCGGGGCGTGGCCCCCATTCTGGAGCAGCCCGCGCTTTCGGCCGAGCGGCAGCGCGGCCCCGCGCGCACCGCGCCGGGTTCTCCCATTCTGCCGCAGGCAGATGAAGCCACGGCCGAGCACCCCTTAACAAGCGAACCGCAGCCGGCCGATACCGCCCCGGCGGAGGAGCGCCGCTGGCAGCCCATCGATTTCCACGGCGCCATGCAGGCGCGGCGCATGGAGCAGGCCCGGCGGGCCGCCATGGCACGGCAGGCCGAGGCCGAGCGCCTCGCCGAAGAGGCGCGTTTGGCCGAGGAAGCCCGCCTCGCCGAGGAAGCAAAGCGGGCCGAAGAGGCACGCCTCGCCGAGGAAGCAAAGCGGGCCGAAGAGGCACGGCTGGCCGAGGAAGCCCGATTGGCCGAGGAAGCACGCCGCGCCGAAGAGACTCGTCTGGCCGAGGAAGCGCGCACTGCCGAGGAAGCAAGACGGGCCGAAAAGGCCCGCCCCGCCGAGGCTGCGCTGCAAACCGAGGAAGATGGTACGCAGGCGCGCACCGGCACACCGCGGCAGGCCGCGCGCACGGTGAAAGCCGCAGAGGCCGGCGCCGACGCTTTCTCCTGGGATGCGCCGGCAATTGAACTTTCGCAGCCGGAGGCCGCCAAAAAGCCGGCAAAGCCTGCATCGGCCGCTTCTGCCGCGCAGCGTTCGTCCGCGCCCCTCCCGACAGCGGACGCCGCACAGCGTGCCGAGGCAAATGCGGCGCGCATTCAAGCGGCGCGCCGCCTGCAGGAGGAACGCCGCTCGGAGGAAAGCCGTACCGCCGAAGATGCTGCGCTGACGGCCGTGGCGCGGCAGGCAGAGAAAAACCGCCTGCTGCGCGAGACTCGCGAGCAGCAGAACGCCCAGAGCGAACAGCAATGGGCCGTATGGACGCCCGTCACCTTTGAGCCGCACGATGCCGCGCCCGAAAGCGCCCCGGCAGCCCCGAAAAAATCGGACAGCGTCTCGGTGCCGCTCGAGCTGCCCAAGGATGAGCGGGACGAGCTGCCCGAAGAGCGGCCCGTTCGGGAAAAGCACGGGCTGTTTGGATTGTTCGGCCGAAAAAAGCCGAAAAAAACGCGCGAGCCCAAGCAGGAGGCCGTTCCCGCCGTTGCGCCTGTGCCGCCGCCCGCACCGGAACCCGTTTTGGAGCCGGCGCCCGTTGTAACGCCGCCCCCGCAGCCCGAGCCGCCGCATGTCCGGCTGAACGTCAAACCGATCTCGTGGCCCGCACCACCGCCGCCCTCGCGCAATTTTGTGCATCCGCCGCAGTCTACCATGCAGTTTTCGGCCATAACGCCGGAACAGCTCCGGCAGGCGCAGGCGCGAAACGCACAGGCTGCGCAGCAATCGCAGAGCATGCCGGCGGCTGCCGCGCCAAGGCAGAGCGCGCAAAACGCGCAGGCCGCACGGCAGGCGCAGAACATGCCGGCGGCTGCCGCGCCAAGGCAGAGCGCGCAAAATGCGCAGGCCGCACGGCAGGCGCAGAACATGCCGGCGGCTGCCGCGCCAAGGCAGAGCGCGCAAAATGCGCAGGCCGCACAGCAATCGCAGAATGCGCGGCGGTCACAGAGCGCGCAGCCCGCCGCTTTCTCCCCTGCGCCGGAGCAATCGCAGGCCGCACAGGCCGCCGACCGGCAGAAGGACGCCTTTTTGGCGCCGGAGCATTCCGGCGTGGAATATCTGGAGGCTGTCCAGAAATCGGCGCCCCAGCACAGGGGTACGCCCACGCCATACTGGCAGGAATAATGCGCATCTCTCCCGATCTTTTAAGCCCCGCACTGAAGCGTAAGCGTTCTTCGGCGCGGGGCTTTGCGTTTTCTGTAAATTCCATGTTGTTTTCTTCTGTAAATGTGATACAATAAAGAGACAAGCTATCAATAAAGGAGCGTATGATATGGAGATCACCAAAGACATTCGGTATGTTGGCGTCAACGACCACAATGTCGATCTGTTCGAGGGGCAGTATGTTGTACCAAACGGAATGGCGTACAATTCTTATGTGATTCTGGATGACCGGATCGCCGTGATGGATACGGTGGATGCTCATTTTACACATGAGTGGCTGGATAATGTAGAGGCCGTGCTGGGCGAGCGTCAGCCCGATTATCTGATCGTGCAGCACATGGAACCGGATCATTCCGGCAGTGTCGTTCGCTTTGCACAGCGGTATCCGCAGGCCGTTGTGGTTTCCAGCGCAAAGGCTTTTGCCATGATGAAGCAGTTCTTCGGCACGGATTTTGAAGGACGCAGCGAAATCATTGCCGAGGGCAGCGTGCTTTCGCTGGGCAGGCACGAGCTGCATTTCGTGGCCGCGCCGATGGTACATTGGCCGGAGGTGATGGTCACCTACGACAGCTGCGACAGGGTGCTGTTCTCGGCGGACGGCTTTGGCAAATTCGGCGCGCTGGATGTGGACGAGGATTGGGCGTGCGAAGCGCGCCGATACTATATCGGCATTGTGGGCAAGTACGGCGCGCAGGTGCAAAACCTGCTGAAAAAGGCGGCGGCGCTTGACATCCAAACCATCTGCCCGCTGCACGGCCCGGTGCTGCAGGAAAACCTCGGCTATTACCTGAACCTGTACCGCATCTGGTCTTCGTATGAGCCGGAAACAGACGGCGTGATGATCGCCTATACCTCTGTGTACGGCAATACGCGCCGCGCGGTGGAAAAGCTGGCCGCGCAGCTGCGCGCAAACAGCTGCCCGAAGGTGGTTGTAACGGATCTTGCCCGCAGTGATATGGCCAAGGCCGTGGAAGATGCATTCCGCTACCGCAAGCTGGTGCTGGCCACCACCACGTACAACGCGGGCATCTTCCCGTTCATGCGCGAGTTCATCGAGCATCTTACGGAGCGCAATTTCCAAAAACGCACGGTCGCCTTCCTTGAAAACGGCTCGTGGGCGCCGCTCGCCGCCAAAACAATGAAGCAGATGCTGGCCGGCTGCAAAAATCTTTCTTTTGCCGAACCTGTTGTTACGCTGCGCTCCGCGCTGGACGACACGAGCACCCAAGCGCTGAACGCACTGGCCGAGGCTTTAAGCACCGATTATCAGGCGCTGCACAAAGAGACGGCCGATAAAAACAACCTGAACGCGCTGTTCAATATCGGCTACGGCCTGTATGTCGTTACCTCAAACGACGGCAAAAAGGATAACGGCCTCATCGTAAACACCGTCACGCAGGTAACGAACACCCCGAACCGCATCGCCGTTACAATCAACAAGGCCAACTATTCGCACCACGTTATCCGGCAAACCGGCGTGATGAACGTCAACTGCCTGTCGCAGGATGCGCCGTTCTCGGTATTCGAGCGCTTCGGCTTCCAGAGCGGGCGCAATGCCGATAAATTCGCCGGCGAAGAGCCGCTGCGCTCGGCCAACGGCGTGGCGTACCTTTCCAAGTATACCAACGCCATGCTCTCGCTGAAGGTGGAGCAGTATCTCGATTTTGATACGCACGGAATGTTTGTTTGCAGCGTGGAGGAAGCGCGCGTGATCTCGGATGTGCCGACGATGACCTACACCTATTATCAGCAGAACGTAAAGCCGAAGCCCGAAACCGAGGGCAGAAAGGGCTATGTGTGCAAGGTCTGCGGCTATGTCTACGAGGGCGATACACTGCCCGACGATTTTATCTGCCCGCTGTGCAAGCATGGCGCCGCAGATTTCGAGCCGATCGGCTGACGCCCAAAGAAAAAAAGGGATGCTGCAAAACAGCCTCCCGAAAAAGTGATCTAAAAAAGGCGTTCCCATCAGAAAGCCGGCGCCCCTTTTGGCAGTTCAGAGCCAAAAGGGGCGCCGGTCTGTTGTTTGACAGCTATTTCTTTTTGCAATTTGCAACCGCATTTTATTTTGCGGCGCAAAGCGTTGGCCCGATATCAATACCGCTTATTCCTCTGCGTCAGAGGGCTCATCCCCGACAGGATGCAGATCGAATCGCAGCACAATGCCGGAATCCGGCGCCAGGCGCTCGGTAAAGCGGTTGGTGATGCGCGTTGTGATCACGGCGGCGTTTTCGCCCGATGCGCCGAGCACCATCAGCAGATACTGTCCGCTGCTGTACTGGGTGAACAGATCGCCGGTGCGCAGGCTGACACGCAGATCCTCGCCCAGCTGCTCCATGTAGGCACTGCGCACAGGAAGCGGCAAAAAGCTGCCTTTGGTATCCGTAAGCGTCATTAAAATGGTGTAGGCGCTGTAGCCGCTGCGCTTCAGGCCGCGCTCGACAAAGCGGTAGATCTGCTTAAAAGTCTCGTAATCCTGGCAAAACGCACCGCGCTTCTGGTTTCGCTCGTGCAGCTCCCGGTGAATGCGGTCCATATCGGTACAGATCCCGCGCTCGTCTCCATCGTCGGCACGCGGCACACGGTGGCCGTGCCGTTCCGCCTTGTTTGCGTGCAGAAGCCGTTCGGCCCGGTCGAACAGTGCGGCGTAATCGTCATTCTCTTTTTTCTCTGTAATGCCGAGCGTAAACGATACGTTCCAGCGCGTGCCCGCATGGCCGCCGCTGCGCAGACGGCTGGCCACCTGCGCAACACGGGCATAGGCCATTTCTCTGGTGCAGCCGCCGGTTGCATAGATTGCAAAGACGTCGCCGTCCACCCGCGCGACAATATCGCGCGGAGAAAAAAGCTCCTCGAGCAGGCGCGCTGTCTCGTGCAAAAGCATATCGCCCATGCTGTGGCCGCTTCGGGCATTTAGCTGCTTGAAGCGGTCGATGTCCATCAAAACAAACAGTCCGCTGCCGGGCTTTTGCAGGGCCTCGGCCACCGCGGCTTCACAGCCGGTGCGATTATACAGCTTCGTCAGGCCATCGTGGCGCACCTCATCACGCAAACGGGTAATCTCATCCCGCAGCCGATCCAATTCCCGATCCATTTGACACACCCTTTCCGGAACCGTCCACAGCCGAACAGCCCCGTTTTCATATGGCAAAAAGCAGCCTGCGCAGCAAGGCCCCTTCTGTCATACCAAAAATATCTCGATTACAGTATAACGCGAATTTTGCAAAACGTCAATGCGCCTGCGGGCAAATTCGGCAAAACCCGCGGGCAAAATCTGCGGGCGCCGGCGGGCAAAATACCTGCAAAAGCATTGACAAGCCCGCCCCGGTGGGCTATAATCAAAGGCGGACATAAAAACAGGGGAGCTGAAAGGCTGAGATTTACACCGGTACGCCTGTGTATAAACCCTTTACCTGATCCGGGTAATGCCGGCGTAGGAAGTTTTGCGGCGCTTTTGCGGACGATCGGCGCAAAGGCGGCACGTGCAGCGATGCGTGCTCATAAAACTTTGGCGCGTCTGTGGTATTCCCACGGGCGCGCCTGTTTTTATGTTACGTTTTTAAGAAGGGATGTCTGATTATGACAACCAAGCCTATTTCCCGCACGCGCACCCTGGTGGAGTGCGCATTGATGATCGCCATCGGCACGGTACTGGCGCAGATCAAGATCTTCGAGATGCCCAACGGCGGCAGCGTTACGCTCGTCTCCATGCTTCCGTTCATCCTTGTTTCGTTCCGGCACGGAGTAAAATGGGGGCTGGCTACGGGCTTTGTCAACAGCCTTTTGCAGATGCTTCTGGGCTTTTACGCGCCGCCCGCAAACACCGTATGGGCCTTTGCGGGGATGATCCTGCTCGATTATGTTCTTGCGTTCACGCTGCTGGGGCTGGCCGAGCTGTTTGCAAGGCCTTTTCAAAGCCGGGTGCTTGGCATTGCCGTGGGCACGGCGGCCGTATGCGTCATTCGCTTTTTCTGCAGCTATCTCAGCACGGTATTTGTATGGTTTTCCACCGCACCCGAGGGAATGCCCGTGTGGCTGTTCGGCATTACCTATAACGGCGCGTACATGCTGCCGGAGCTGATCATCACCACCGCCGCGGCCGCACTGCTGTACAAGGCCGCGCCGAAGCTCTTTACTGCGGCAGAATAGTCCTGCGCATTGCAGGCATTTTTAGGGTGCACTGCGAGCGGTACCGCAGGCGTTTTTCAAAAAAATTTCAAAGCTCTCAAATGCCGTTCCGGCGTGCACAGGCTGCGTCTGCCGGAACGGCATTTCCGCATTTTGCAGCCGGGTGCCGGAGTAACTTTTTTCGGCCCTGCCGGATACAGCAGCTGAATGCGCTTTCGCGCAGGCCCCCGCGCACGGAGCAAAAACGGTGGATCCGGCCGAAATGCCGGAGCCGATGTCCTACCATTCGGGCACCTCTGTCCGGATCACCGAACATACCTTCGCACACCTCGCATTCGTAACGGGCGAAGCGGCCGTTCCCCTCGGCGAGGCGGCGCTTGCGCGCATCGAGATCAATTTTCTTCGCGCGAAGAGGATAACGCCCGATCCATCGTGCGCTTCAACGGCGTATCGGCCGAGGATCTGACGCGTGAAAAGGCCGGCGAGGTGTTCCCCGATTTTACCGGGGAAGATAATATGTGGTTCTGCTGCGCCGAGATGCGCCATTACAAATACGGCGTATATTATTCCAACGGCAGCTGGACAGCCCCTCGGCCGAACGCCGGTACGATGTGGGTTGGAACGGCTGAGCCTCCCCGCGGGAGCAAAGCCGAAGCGCGCGGCGCCTGCCGGCGGCTTCTTGTTCAGGGTTTTCTGTTTTTCAGTCTTTGAGGAAGTGTTCCCAGAGAATGGATCAGGCGCCAGCAGAACGATCCCTGCAGCCGTTCGCAGTACATTGTCAGCTCCACTGCGCTCCTGCCCGGCAGCATGGCATCTTCCGGTCCGGCAAAGTGCTGCAGGCACCGTATCCAGCGATGTGCGATTGCGCGCAGCCGGTGAGAAAAGCGCCACGTATTGGAGCTTTGCAGGGCAATCGCCTTTTTTAAAATATCCGCCTCATGATGCTCGGGCCGCCAGAACTCGCCAAACACCTGTTGTGCCGAAACAGGAGCCTGATAATGCTCCATTTTTTGATAAACGATCTCCCGATAACGGCAAATTTCCAGATGCCGTTTCGCAAATTGCTGCGGATCGTCCGGCACATAAAAAACACTTGTCGCCTTTGGTGTTACGGCAATCGAAACCCTGCAGACCATACGCAGCCACAGGTCCCAATCCTCCAAAGCATTCAATGCGGTATCTATCCCACCGCATTGCCGATACACATCCCGGCGAAATACCACGGCCTGAATCGGCACCGGGTTCTCCTTAAAAAAATCAAGTGCGGTCAGCTTTTCCCTGCTCAAATTCTGCATGGAAGGGAGCGGATCGGAAAAGGCGGCGTCTGCAGCCCGTGTGTGATACGACCGTACCGAGCCGGCGCAAAGCATCCCGCATGCCGGGTTCTGTTCGATCAGATCGGCCATCGTTTCAAGATGATCCGCAAAAAAACGATCATCATCATCCAGAAAACAGATATAATCTGTTTGGGCCAGCGCAACCCCTTCGTTGCAGGCCCGGCAACGGCCCCACTGCGCATTGGCGGCAAGATAGGCAATATCAAGCCACTCGGAGGCCCGCTGTACAACAGGCTGCGATACCGGCTGTACGCCGTCTTCTACAACGATCACCTTAAAATGCGGGTATGTCTGCCAGCGCAGGCTCTCCAGCGTTAGCCGCAAAACCTCCGGCCGGCGATAGGTGCGCACAATCACCGTAATGGGAATGACAGCGCCGCATGGATGCGATTCATAAAAGCCGCCGCTGCGGGCAAAAGAGTAATTTTCGTCGGCAAAGCAGGGAGCAAAGCCGCTGTTTTGGATCTGCGATTTATAAAAATTGCGATAATCCCTCCGATTGCGTTTTATCCGGCGCAGGCCGTCCTCCAAAGATTGTTTCAGAGAAACCTCGCTGTCAATTTTTTCCAATGTCGCACGGACAGCTTTTTCCCACTGTGCAACTTGCTTTTTGCTGCCATATTTCTGCCTTAATACCAAATCGCCCAGCGCAACGCCAAGCAGCTGCATCGGTTTGCGCTCATCAGGCTGCGTATAGGTATGGTGCCAGGTGCAGGCCGCCGGCACATAGCGCAGTTTATAGCCCAAGGCACGAATATGCCAGGAAAGATCAACGTCTTCACAGTACATAAATATGGTTTCATCAAAGCCGCCTGTTTTCTCCAGCACATCGCGGCGCACTACCATACAGGCTCCACTGCACCATCCGGTTTCCAATGTCACCGGATCGTAATATTTAGGATGCTCAAAGGGAAACTGCCGCAGCTCGAACCCGGCAAAGGAATCATCCGATTGCTCAATCATTTTTTCCAGCTGCATAAAGGCATCCGGGAAAATTTCCGTATCAACATTGTAAAAGAAAACAAAAGGACTGGCGCCTGCTCTGGAAGCGGCATTACATGCGGCGCCAAAGCCGCCGTTCTGCTTTTGCGGCAAAATGGTAAAGCTGCCAAAGGTATCCCCGTAGGATTCCTTCAATTGCCGCAGCTGCTGCAAAGTGCCGTCCGCAGAGGCATTATCCGCAAAATATAAATGCAGGCAGCGAAGATCATACTCTGCATTTGCCAGTGCAGCCAGACAGCCGGGCAGCCAGCGCCGTGAATGATAAGTGACAAAACAGAGATCGAAATTCAACATGTGTATATCTCCTTCAATTTGCTGTGCCGCCATTTTAAAAAGCGGAATAGCAATCTCCCGCTACCCCGCCAGGCGCATCAGCCATTCGGCGGCAAACACCGTGCAGCAGGCCGCCACGGCCACGATTTGCAGCGATGCGCCGCGGCAGGCCAGCAGTACGGCCGCCAAAAAGCCAACAGCGGCCGAAAGCACGCTGCCCGTGCTTTCAAAAATGGCCGGCACGGTCATCGCGGCCAGCACCGCATAGGGCACATAATACAAAAAACTCTGCAGAAAGCGGCTTTGCAGTTTGCGGCGCAGCAGCGTGAGCGGCAGCATGCGCAGCAGATACGTTACGCCCGCCATCACAAGAATATACGGCCAGATCACAGCGGCGGTCATGCGTCCGCCTCCCCTCGTGCCGGCGGCGGATCGGCCGCCGGCGTTTTTTCGCGTATCGGCGCAAGCAGAGCACCCGCGCCCGCCGCAAGCAGCGTGCACAGAATGATCGCGAATCCGCCGGAGATATGGCGATGCAGCGCCGGAATATACCGAATGGCGCAGCTGAGCGCCACGGCGGCGGCCACTACGCCCAGCACCGGGCGGCTTTTGGCCGCCGCGGGCGCGACAATGGCAATAAACATGCCGTAAATCGCAATGGAAAGCGCGCTGCGCACCGTATCGGGCAAAAGGCCGCTGGCCACCGCGCCGCACAGCGTGCCGAGCGACCAGCCCAGATAGGGCGCGATCATCACGCCGAACAGATAACGCCTGCCCACCTCGCCCCGCTGGCCGGACGTGACGGCAAACACCTCGTCTGTAAGCAGAAAGCTGAACAGCAGCCTGTCCGGCAAGCTTACGTTCCGGTTCAGCTTTTGCGAAAGCGAAAGCCCCATCAGCGTATAGCGCAGGTTGATGACGAGCTGCGTGAGCGCCGTTTCAAACAGTGTGCCGCCGCCAAAGATCAGCGTCAGGCCCGCAAACTGCCCGGCGCTGGTTACGTTCGTCATGCTGATGGCAAGCGCCGCCCATACGGGCAGGCCGCCCGCGGCCGCCATCATGCCGAACGTGATGGAAACGGAAAAATACCCCAGCCCGATGGGGATGCCGTCGTGAAAGCCCGCCCGGAAAGAATTTTGGATCGGGGCCTTTTTGGGGGCAAAAGCCGTCTGCAAAGCAGCCTCTGTTCCGCAGACGGCTTTTGCTGTCGGTTCCAAGGAGGCCTGCTCCTCATTTTGCCGCAATCGAAACACCTCGAATCGTTTGGAAAGGCTCCGGCGCGCACCGGAGCCTTTTGATAGGGTTCACAAGGCTCTTTTCCCCTTACGCCGTACCGCCGTCCGCGCCCGGCAGGGTTTTGCGGCCGGTGCGGCACAGCTCGCGCAGGCAGCATTGCGCACACAGCGCCCTGCGCGCAGTGCATACCACGCGGCCATGCATCACGCAGCGGTGGCAAAAATCGCTCGATTCCTCCGGCGGCAGCACCTTTACCAGCGCGCGCTCCACCTTCACGGGGTCGGTAGTGTCCGTTACAAAGCCAAGGCGGTTCGCCATGCGGATGCAGTGCGTATCCGTTACCACGGCAGGCAGATGAAAAATATCGCCCCGGATGAGATTCGCGCTCTTGCGGCCGACGCCCGGCAGGCGCAAAAGCGATTCCATCTCCTGCGGCACACGCCCGCCGAATTCCGAAAGCAGCATATTCGCCATGCCGTGCAGATCGCGCGCCTTGCTTTTGCCAAGGCCGCACGGCCGCACAATGGCCTCGATCTGCTCCGGCGTGGCAGCCGCCAGCGCCTGCAGCGTGGGATATTGCCCGAACAGCTCCTGTGTAACAATATTCACGCGCGCGTCGGTGCACTGCGCCGCCAAGCGCACTCCCACCAAAAGCTGCCACGCGTCCTCATATGTAAGCGTGCATTCGCTCACCGGATATTCCGCCTTCAGCCGCTCCACGATCTGTATCGTATCCGCTTTTGTGCGCATAAAAGCGCCCCCTTTATCAAATCTTCCCCCGCAGTCTACGGCGCGGGGCGCCGCGGCGGGAAAGCAAGCTCCGTCTTCCATTTTTTGAACGAGTCCTCTCCGCCTGCCCCTCCCGCCTTCGGCCGCACAATTTTCGGCATTTTCTCAGGCAAGCCGAGCGCAGGCGGGAATTATGGCCCGCAATGCAAAATGCCCCGCTCCGTTACCACGCAGTGCATACGCACATCGTGCGCCTCGCACGGCAGCGCGGGCAAAAGCATCGCCGCGCGGCACAGGGCCGCATATACGGCGTTTTCTGCCCGCGGCAGAAAACGGTCGTAGTAGCCGCCGCCGTACCCAAGGCGCGTGCCGTCCGGCGCGGCCGAAAGGCATGGCGTTACACACAGAGCAATGGCTCCGGGCGCAAGCGGCGCGCTGCCCGCGCCCGGCTCCAAAAGCCCGTATCGCCCCGGCCGCAGATCCCCGGCCGCGCGCAGTATCCGCGCCTGCATGATGCCGGGCCCCGTGCACAGCGGCACGGCAAGCGTTTTGCCCTCTTCCAGCGCGGCATTCAGCAGCGCCAGGGTATCCACCTCGCCCCGGCGCACATCGCCCACATAGCAAAATACGGTCTGTGCCCGCTTCCAAAGCTCGCTTTGCAGCAGAGCCTGCACAATGGCCGCAGAGGAACGCGCCGCCTCTTCCGGCTTTAGCGCGGCCAGCCGGGCGCGCAGCCGGCTGCGCAGCCGCGCCTTTTCATGCTCCATGCGCGGCTCCCGTGCCCTGCGCCGTGCCCGATCCCGGGCCATTGTCCGGCACGGGGTCGTCCTTCGGCAGGGCGTCGCTCTCTGTAAAATCCTCGCGGTCCAGCGTCAGGTTCGGGTTATAAAAGGGGTCGTGCGTCAGGCTGTCGCCGTAGCGCTCCTTCATGCGGCGGCGCTCGCCCTCAAAGCGCTCTCTGGCGGCGCCCTTCGTATCCAAGCCACGGCTTTTGCTCTCGTAATGGTACAGCTCGGCATAGGGCGTAAACAGCACACGCCAGCCAAGCCCCCGCACACGCAGGCAAAAATCGACATCGTTGAACGCCACGGCAAAGCCCTCGTCCAAGCCGTTTACCGCGTCGTATACCGACGCCCTCACCAGCATGCAGGCGGCGGTGACGGCCGAAAAATTCTGCACGGTGGACGCGCGGAACATGTAGCCGCTGCCGCCGCGCTTCGCATATTTATGGCTGTGCCCCGCGTAGCCGCCCAGGCCCACCACAACGCCCGCGTGCTGGATGGTATTGTCGGGATAATAAAGCTTCGCGCCCACAATGCCAACGCCCGGCTGCATGCACAGCGCGAGCATCTCACCCAGCCACGCGCCGCCGATCACCTCTACGTCGTTATTGAAAAGCAGCAGATATTCCCCGCGCGCGGCCCTGCGGCCAAAATTGTTGATGGCGCTGAAATTAAAGCCGCCCTCATACCGCACCACACGGGCATTTTTGTGCGCTTTTTGCAGCGCATCGTAATAATCGAACGTTTTTCGCTCGGTGGAATTGTTCTCGATCACAACCACCTCATAATGCGGATACGCCGTTTTTTCAAAAATCGAATCCAGCGCCTTTGCAAGATCGTCGGCGTGATCCTTGTTCGGGATCAAAATCGAAACGAGCGGCGCGCCCTCGATGGCGTATTCTACTTTATAAGTGCTGGGAAAAAGGCCGTCCGCCACCGCGCCGTGCGCGCCTGTGCGCGTTAGATGGTCCGCGATGGCACGCTTCGCGGCCTCGGCCACATAGGGCTTCGCGGCCGTACCGCCCGAGGTGGAAGCCGCGTGTACACGCCAGTAATACAGCACCTTCGGAATGTGCACCGGCACAGCGTGCTCAGAAAGCTTTAAAAACAGATCGTGGTCCTGGCTGCCGTCGCAGGCCGGGTTCATGCCGCCTGCCGCATGGAACAGCTGTTTTTGAAACACCGAAAAATGGCAGATATAATTGCAGCAGTTCAGATAATCCGGCGCAAAGTCCGGCTTAAAATGGCCGGCCGTGGGGCGGCGGATCCCGCGCGTAAACAGCGCCTCGTCGCTGTACAGAAATGCCGCGCCCGTCTCGTGCGCCGCCTTCATCATCTCGTACACCGCGTGCGGGGCCAACACGTCGTCGTGGTCGGCCAGGCCGAGGTATTCCCCCGTCGCCAGGGCGGCGGCGGCGTTTGTATTGGCAGCGATGCCCCGGTTTTCGATTTTTTGGTAAAGAATGCGGGGCTCTCCCGCCCGGCCGCCGTCTTTGGCCTGATACCGCTTTACGATCTCGCCTGTCTCGGCGTGCGACGCGTCGCCGGCATCGACAAGGCAAAGCTGCCAGTTCGGGCAGGTTTGCGCCAGCACGCTGTCCAGCAGCGCGCGCAAAAAGCGCGGCGGCGTATTATAAAGCGGCACAAGGATGCTCACCGTCGGCCAGCCGAGCGCGGCGTAATCCAGCGCGCGCTGCGCGGCCAGCGTTTTTTTGCGGGGCAGAAAACGGCCCCGCCTGCTGCCGAACCGCCGGCGAAAAAACGCCGCCGCGCGCCGCAGCGTTGGGCCGATCCCATCCTGCCGCACGGCGGCGAAAAAAAGGGCGAACAGCTCGCGAATGCGTTTGAGCCTTACTTTCATCGGTACAGTCCTTTCCGGGAAAGGCCTGCGGCGGGCAGATCTGCCGCGTGCTTTCCGTATGCGTCAAAAGGAGGCGCCTGTCCTCCCCCTCGGTTCTTTCCATGCGGCGTCATGCAGAGCCCGCCCACCGATACGCGGCGCGCCATCCGCCGCGGCGGAATGGGCAAAACGGCGAAAGGATCCGCCGTCCGTCGGGAAACGCGTCACTCGCCGCGTTTTGCCTCGCGCTCCAAAAATTCGTGCAGCGCGCCGCGCGCCTCCAAGCAGCGCAGATCGGCGATCAGATCGTCGTAATAGCGGCGCATATCGGCCAGCGTAACACAAAACCGCAGCGACGGATCGGCAAAAATCGCGGGCTCGCTTTTCCGATAGGCTGCGACGCGCGCATCCGCCGCCTCCTTGCCGGCCGGCAAAACGAAAATGCTCGTCGCCCGGCGGATATCCGGCGCATGGGGGGTAATGCGGCGGCCGTGCTCCAGATATTTCAGCCACATGCCCCAGTCCTCGTAGGCGTCCAGCGTCTCGAGCAGCCCGCCGTGTGCCTCAAACAGGCTGCGCCGGAAGAGTACCGTCTGGATGGAAAGGCGGGAATTCTGGCACATGGTAAAACGGTCGATCCGCTCAAATATCATCGGGCAGAGCTCCGTTGCCGTGCCGTCCGGCAGGCAGAACATCGCCATCGCGCTGCCCAGCACAAGATCTGCCTCGGGGTGCGCGCACCACATTCCCACCAGCAGCTCCAGATGGTCGGGATAGAAGAAATCGTCGTCGTCTAAAAAATTGCACAACGTTCCCCGCGCCGCCGCAAGGCCCCGGTTGCCGTTGGCCGCGCGGCCGTGGCGCGCGCCGTCGCAGAGGTATCGCACCGGCAGATCGGCAAACTCCGTTTCCAGCATGGTGCGCGCCGTATCCGGGCCGTCCTCCGTTACAACGATCTCAAAATTGCGGTAGGTTTGCCAGCGCAGGCTCTGCAGCGTGCGGCGCAGCGTTTGCGGCCGGCCGCAGGTACGCACGATAATGCTCACAAGCGGGCCGTCCGCCGGCACCGGCGCCAGCGCGCAAAGCCCCCGCTCGGGCGAAAGGCCGCCCGCAAACCGGGCTGTGCGCGCGGCGTATTCGGCCCGGTGCGAAACGCGCCAGAACAAAAGCGGCCACAGCCTTGCAAGGTGGCACAGATAATTTTTCGCCAGCAGGCGGCGCACACCGTCAAAATGCGGCGGATTGCGCAATGCCCCCAGATAGTTTTTCTGGCCCTCCCAGATATCGCGCATACCGCCGAACTTGCAGCGCAGCAGCAAATCGCCGATCAGGCCGCCCGCGTATTCCTCCAGGTTCGGCGCGGCGCTTTCGCGGCAGTGGTGCGCCACACGCGCAAACGGCACATAGTAAAGCCGATGGCCCGCCGCGCGGATACGCCACGAGAGATCGATATCCGCACCGTGCAGAAAAAAGCGCTCGTCAAAACCGCCCGCCGCGCAAAATACCGCACGCGGCACAGCCAGTGCCGCGCCGCTGGCCCATGCGGTTTCCATCGTTACAGGGTCGATCGCGCGGCCCGTTTCATACGGCGTCTGACGGCATTCAAAACCGCCCGCGTCCAAATGACGCGCCCGCGCGGCGTCTAACTGCACAAATACGTCGGGCGCCACCTCGGTATCCACATGCAGAAAAAAGAGCAGGGACGCGTTTCCGCGCGCCGCGCCCCGATTGCAGGCCGCGCCAAAGCCAAGGTTGTTTTCGTTTTCCACAACCTCAAAGCCGCCAAAGGTCTCCCGCCCGTCGCTCCCGCGCCGTGTATTTTCCGCGCGCAGACGCCACAGCGTTTCGCGCGTGCCGTCCGTGGAGGCGTTGTCGCAGAAAATCAGCCGCAGCCTGCCCAGCGGATAGCGCACGCTTTTCAGCGCCGCCACGCAGGGCTCCAGCCATTTTTCACTGTTGTGTGTTGTTACGACCACGTCATACAGCATAGCGAACTCCCTTCCCTGCAAACTCCAGAGGCCCGGCGCATATCATTTGTATTCGTAATTTTCCGATTTCAGCGAGAGGTGCGGGTTGTAATACGGATCTCCCTGCTGCAGCAAAGCGGCATAGCGCGTGCGGAAATTTTCGCGCTCGCGCTCGTAGCGCGCCTGCTTTTCGCCGCCGCAGCGGGTGTCGTCGCCGCGGCTTTTGCTCTCGTAATGCGTAGCCGCGGCAAACGGCGTCAGCACATTCAAAAAGCCTCTCTGCCACAGCCGCAGGCAAAAATCAATATCGTTGTACGCCACGGCGAACGCCGTTTCATCCAGGCCGCCGAAACGCTCGTACAGCTCTTTTTTTACCATCAGGCACGCGCCCGTTACGGCACAGAAATTCTGCGTGGTGGCAAGCCGGTACAGATCGCCCGCACTGTCGCGCAGCTGGCATTTATACAGATGTCCGGCAGTGCCGCCGATGCCGATGATCACACCCGCATGCTGCACCATATTATTGGGATAAAACAGCTTCGCGCCCACCGCGCCCACATCGGAGCGCTGCGAATAGCTGAGCAGCTCGCGCAGAAAGCCGGGTGTCTCCACCTCGATATCGTTGTTCAGCAGCAGCAGGTGCGCGCCCGTGGCCTGGCGCGCGCCAAAATTGTTGATGGCGCTGAAATTAAAGCCGCCCTCATACCTTAGCACCCGGCAGCGCGGATACTGCCTTTGCAGCCGCTCGTAGCAGGCAAAGGTTTCCGGCTGCGTGGAATTGTTCTCAAGTATCAGCACCTCAAAATCGTCCCACCCGGCGTTCTGATAGAGGCTTTCCAGACAGCGGGTGATATCCTCGCGGTGATCCTGATTTGGGATCAGCACCGAAACGCGCCCCGGGCGCGTGACGGCGTACCGGACGCGATAGGCGCCGGGACAGCCGGAGATCGGCTCCACCGTGCCGGGCATCTTCAGACGCTTTAGCTGGGCAGATACTGCCGCCACCCCCGCGGCGATGGCATAGGGCTTCGCCCCGATGTCTTCTGCCGTGGAACCGCTGTGGCCCCGCCACCAATACAGCACCTTTGGAATATGGACGATCCGCCGGGCCTGCTCGGTGAGGCGCAGGATCAGATCATGATCCTGCGCGCCGTCGAATTCCGGCCGCTCGCCGCCGCCCGCTCGCGCCAGCAGCGCCCGGGAAAACACCGAAAGGTGCGTAATGTAATTGCAGCCCCGCAGCGTATCCGGCGAAAAATCGGGTTTAAAATGGTATCCCTTCACCTTACGCAGCGATGCGTCCAGAACGATCTCGTCCGAATAGACAAAATCGGCGTTCTGCTCGTTGATGGCCCGCGCCGCCTCGTACAGGGCGTTGGGCGTTAATATGTCGTCGTGATCCAGCAGCGCACAGTATTCCCCGTGCGCGGCCTCGAGCGCGGCGTTGGTATTGCGCGCGATGCCGCCGTTTTCGGCAAGGCGCAGATAGCGCACGCGCGGATCCCCCGTATGCTGCGCCATGCGCCGCACCGCGCCGCCGTCCGCGTCCGAGGCATCCGCCAGCACCAATTCCCAGTTCGCATAGGTCTGCCGGCGCACACTGCGCACAAGCTGGCGCAAAAAGCGCGGCGGCGTATTGTAAAGCGGCACCGCCACCGAGATGAGCGGCATGTGCGCAAACCGCGCCGTGCGCTGGGCGCGCAGCTCGCGCCGCAGGGGGATATCGGCGCGGTGTCGCCACACCTCGCCGCCAAACAGCAAACGGATGCGATAATCCAGCTCGCGCCACAGCGCCTCGGCGCCGCGCTCGCGCACGCAGCGCACGGCGCGCCGCGCCAAAGAGGCTAAATGGGCGGGGTTCAGCAGGCGGCGCAGCGTTTTCAGCGGCGTATCGCGCAGATCTGGCCCCGCCGCGCCCTGTTGCTTTAGCATCGAACCACCCTTCCCGTTTTTTCCCGTTTTTATAAATCCTTCCGGAACGCCTTTTTACTGGGCTGCGGCGGGCTGCCCGCCCAGCGTGCGATATGCGGCGCACACCTCGGCCGCATTGCCCTGCATGCGCACGCGGCCCTTTTCCAGCCAGGTAACGCGGCCGCACATGCGCTCTACCTGCTCGATGCTGTGGCTTACCAGCAGCACCGTCGTGCCGCCGCTCATCAGCTGGCGCATGCGCTCCTCGCACTTTTCCTGAAATTTAAAATCGCCTACGGAAAGGATCTCGTCCGCGATCAGCACGTCCGGCTTTGTGATGGTGGCAATGGCAAACGCGATGCGCGCCACCATGCCGGAGGAATAGTTTTTCAGCGGCACATCCAAAAAATCCCGCAGCTCGCTGAACGCGACGATCTCGTCGAATTTTTCGCGGATATACTGCGGCGTCAGGCCCAGTACCGTGCCGTTCAGAAAAATATTCTCCCGCGCGGTCAGATCCATATCAAAGCCCGCGCCCAGCTCGATGAGCGGCGCGATGGCGCCGCGTACCGTCACGCTGCCCGCCGTTGGCTTGAACACGCCGGAAATGACCTTCAGCAGCGTCGATTTGCCCGAGCCGTTCAGCCCGATCAGGCCGTGGAATTCGCCTTTTTTCACGCACAGCGAAACGTCGCGCAGCGCATAGAATTCCTCGAATTGCAGCCTGCCCTGAAGGGCGGCCAGAAAATATTCCTTCAGGCTCTCGTGCTTTTCCTTCGCCATATTGAACCGCATGGAGACGCCGTTTACCTCGACCATATTCATTGAAAACGTCTCCCCTCTTAAATGTGCAGCACAAATTTATCCTGCTGCCGGCGAAACACCAGCAGCCCTGCCGCCAGCGCAAGCAGCGCGCACGCCCCGCAGATCCACACCATGCTCCAGCTGAGCCCCCGCCCGTCCAGCACCGTGGCGCGAAAGCCCGTGATATACCAGTACAGCGGATTAAAGCGGATCACCTGCGAGGTGTTGATCTGAAGGCTGCCCACCGTGAACGACCCCATCTGCAGCGGATCGTAGAAAATGGCGGAAAAATACATCAGCGCCGTTGTAAACACACCCCAAAGATGCATCACATCGCGAAAAAACACCGTGGCCGCCGCCAGAATCAGCCCCACGCCCAGCGTAAACAGGAACAGTGTTGCCAGCGGATACAGCGCCAGCAGCACCGTCGCGTACAGCCGCGCGCCCGTGAAGATCATCATCAAAACAAGAGCGAGAAACGAGAACAGGCAGTTCACCAGCGCAAAGCATACACGCTCCAGAGGGAAAATATATTTGGGAATATACACCTTTTTGATCAGCGGCGCGGCGCCGAGCATACTGCTCATTGCGCTGCTTGTTCCCTCGGTAAAAAAGCCGAACAGCAGCTGGCCGATCAGCAGATACACCGGAAAATTCTCAATGCCTGCGCCGCGCATATCCATGATCGTGGAAAACACCACCACCATCACAATATTCATCAGCAGCGGATTGAGCACGCTCCACACAACCCCCAAAACGCTGCGCCGGTATTTCAGCTTAAAATCGCGGCCGATCAGATTTTGCAGCAGGTAGCGGTAGCGCCAGAAATCATACAGATATGCCTTCAGCAGCTGCATGGCGCTCACCACCTTTCAAAAAAGCCGAACCTCTGCGCCCGAAAGCCCGGATGTACCGCGTCTTTTGGGGAAAGGCGCACCCCGCCTTCCACCTTCGGCCATACGATGCCGATATCCGCATCGTCCCAGCGAATGCCGCCCTCGGAAGCGGGATCATAATAATCGGTGCATTTGTAAGTAAATTCCGCCTCCTCGCTGAGCACCAGAAAGCCGTGGGCAAATCCCTGCGGCACATAAAGCTGTTTTTTGTTTTCTGCCGAAAGCGTTTCGCCCACCCATTTGCCGAATGTGGGGCTGTGCGGGCGGCAATCCACCGCCACATCAAACACCTCGCCCAAGATCACGCGCACCAGCTTGCCCTGCGTATGCTGTTTTTGAAAATGCAGCCCGCGCAGCACACCGCGGGTGCTTTTGCTCTGGTTATCCTGCACAAACGGCCCGGCGATGCCGCACGCCGCAAATTCTTCGGCCTGATAGGTCTCCATAAAGTATCCCCGGCTGTCCCCATACACCGTGGGCTCCACAATCACCACGCCGGGAATCGCCGTCTGAATAAAATGAAATTTCCCCATATTGTTTTTGATCCTTTCCTGCTCGTTTGCCTGTTCGCACCTGCTCGGCTGCCTGTTCGCTCCCGTTCGGTTTTCTCTTTGCTTTTGTTCGTTTTTCTCTTTGCCCAAGGCTCCGCCCCATACGCACAATGCGCCGGCGGCATCATTGCCGCCGGTCGCAGCCGCAGGGAGCCCAAGGCGCGCCCCGCGCACATTCCGCGGGCCTCCCCTGCCAATACCGGCCGCAGGGTTTTGCAAAATGATCCATGTTTTAAGATACCACAAAACGCATCCCGTTGCAAGGAAATTCGGCGGAAAACAGCAAACCGGCGGCGGAAAACGGCAAACCGGAGAAAAGCGGCAGGTCGGCGATGCTGCGTGAATGGCCGGCCGCAAAACGGCAAAGACGGCAGGCGCGGAAAATACGGCCTCAAAAAGCCCCGCACAGCCGCGCGGCCGCCGCTGCGGGCAAAAGCCGCCATGGGCGCGGCCTTGGCGGCTGTGCTCGGCACGCGAAAAAAGCGCAGACGGGTGCGGGAAGCGCCCTGCCTCCCGCGCCCGGCTGCGCAATGTCATTTCTTTCTGCTGCGGACGCCCCGCGCTATCGTTTTTTCCCGCTGCGGACGCCCTTAATACAGACATCCGCTCCTACCGGGGCAATCAAATCGAATCACGAATCCGCGCTGCAAAGCAGGGCCAAAGACGCTTCGTTTTCTGATCTCGCCGCCCTTTTGAACCTGCCGTTTTATTTCGCCGGTTGGTCCGCCGGCGCAAAATACCCGGCGGGGTCAACATACGCCCCGTCCTCCAAAAATTCCAGATGCAGATGCGGCGCCATCGCGCTTTCGGCGGGCAGTTCGCCCAGCGTGCCGAGCGGGTCGCCCAGCGCAACGGCATCGCCCTTTTTCACGCGCAGATCCCTCAGGCCGCACAAGCGCATGGTAAGGTCCCCCTCCTGCAGCTCCACAAAGCCGCCCCACTGCGCATCCTCGCCCACAGCCGCAACCACGGCCGCGGCCGGTGCAGTCACGGCGTCACCCGCTTTGCCCGCGATGTCCATGCCGTTGTGCGTGCGCCAATCCTTCATCGTTTCGTTGAACACCAGCTCATCGCCGCTGAAGGTCTGCAGCGTCGCACCCGATTTGGGCAAGGCGAACAAGGGCTCCTGCACGGGCTGTGAACCTGCAGAATTTTCGGGCGCGGATGATGCGGGCGATGCAGTCTGCGAGGCAGGCTGCGAGCTGCGCGAGGACGAAACCGTACCTTGCGGCTTCGAGGAGGACGAGGACGCGGTCTGCGAAGACGCTGCCGGCGCCGACGACGACGGCGCTACGGGAACGCCCTCTTGCCTTTCGTCTACAGGTGTGTTTTGCTGCTGCCACGAAACATCCTCCTCTCCGAACAGATCCGGCTGCGGGCTCTGCTGCATCCGGCTCATCATACTGTTGATGGCAAGAAAGCTTGCCGTCGCCGCACCCGCGATCACGAGCGCCAGCGCGAGGTAAAAGCCCTTGCCCTTCCAAAAATCTTTGGCATGCCGATTTTTTTTCATGTTTCTTTTTCCTCCCTGCCGCGCCCGCCTTCTTTTGCGCGGCGCAAAAAGAGGGTGGGCGGCTGCTGTGATACCTCTATTTTGGGTTTTCGGCCGCCGGAATATACACGCGCGGGCAAACACCGCCTTTTGAAAAATCGTGAATCGGTTTATAAGGCCCGCCGGAGGATCCGCCCGCGGGCAGGCATCGCCCCCCGCGCGAAGCTCCCGGCGCTTTGATTTTTTTGCCGGGGCGGCGCGAAAAAAGCGCTCGTGTGCAAACAGTACTTGCGTTTTCCGGCGTAAGAAAGTACAATAATAAGCAGAGCGAACGCATGGAACCGGCCGCCAGCACCAAAAGGGCCGTCTGCGGCCCGCAGGCAAAGCCGGCCGCCCGAGCCGGAGCCCCCAAACAGCCCTGCTGCCCGAGCCGGAATCTTTAAGCGGCCCGGCCGCCAGCTTGGCCATGCCCGTTCGCAAGCATCGCGGTGCGCTGCGCCGCAAGAGGCGGTGTATGAATGAAGGACGAGATCTATACGCCCGACGTCTGCCAAAACTGCGGCAGACCGCTGGCGAATGCCGATGGGGAACTGTGCCCCGCCTGCCGCGCAATGGAGGCGGCAAAGGCGCAATATTTAAAAAAAGAACACATCGCGCGGCCGCGCCGCAGGCGTGTGAACCGCACCACGCGGGGCATGCTGATCACGGTGTGCGTGCTGGCCGCGGTGTTTCTCGGCCTTTGCACCGCCGCCACGGTGCTTTATGAAGCACATCGCCCCGACGCGTTTCTCTCCGCGCTGGACACAGCGCTTGCGGCAGGCGATGTGCGCACGGTAAAAGGCATGCTGGCAGGCGACGATCTGGCCGTTTCGGACGAGGGCGCGGCCGCGCTGTGCCGCGCGTTTGCCGATGAAGCGCGCCGCGCCGCGCTGTACGACCAGCTCGCCGCGCAGGTGATCGACCCGGCGGCCTCCGGCGGATTTCCCGCCCTGCGTCTTGTGAAAACCCCGGTGTTCTTCGGCTATGGCGATTACACGGTTTCCGTGCGCAGCGTGCAGCTTCTGCTGCATTCCCCCGCGCGCAATCTGCTGCTTTCGCTGGACGGCATTCCCCGCCCGGGCGAGCAGATCGCCGAGGGCATTCTGTACCGCAATCTGTTTCCGGGCCTGTACACCTGCACGGTAACAGGCGTAACGGCCGCGGGACAATCGGTTTCGAGCGGCGAGGTGGAGCTGGCGCTCTTCTCAGATGCCGCGCCCTCGCTGTTTGACGGCGCGCTGCCCATCGCGGCGGTTACGGTTTCCGGCTGTGTAAACGACGAAGCCGTCATCACCGTAGACGGCTTCGCCGTGGCGGAGAAAGCCGTAAACGGCACCGTCAGCCTGCCGGAGATTGCCATCGGCAGTACCATTGGCATGCAGTATACTGCGCCGTGGGGTGCGGTGACGACCGCCACCGCACACTTTGCCGATGCCGCCAACCCGGCGCTCGCGTTCTCCGATTTTGTCACGCAGGGCGGCGTTCCCTCTGCGGAGGAGCTGAATTCCCTGCTTTCCGTCTGCTATGCCACCCGGTTTGATGCACTGAACCAGCGCGATGCAGCGCTGCTGGGCGGCTGTACCGACGCGTACCGGGAGGCGCTTACCCCGGACATCACCTCGGACGCGCACGAGGGCACACTCTATCTGATGGGAACGGCCGAGTGCAACCCGGCCGCCATAAAAAGCACCACGGTGGACGGCGCGCCGTATATTTCCTGCTATGTAAAGTGCGCCTACGAGCAGGTAGACCGGGAAACCAACGAGCAGACCGAGCACGTCTCTTACGCCGTATGCCGCTTTACCTGGGCCGACGGCTGGAAGCTGAACGATCTGGCCGATTCCTCCGAGGAAGCATTCAACGCCGCCTCCGCGGACGCGCTGCCCTAACCTTAAAGAACCGCTGAATCAATCGTCAGGCGCAGCATAAAAAGCGATCGCAAATTGCGTAGGGAAATCGCTGTCAAACAGCAGACCGGCGCCCCTTTTGGCCCTGAATTGCCAGAAGGGACGCCGGTTTTTGCACACCGGTTTTTTGAGGGGCTGTTTTTGCAAACAGGCCTTTTTTCTTTTATTCCCAGCCTTCTGCTTCGTTATTCCCGGCGTTCTGCTTCGTTATTCCCGGCGTTCTGCTTCGTTATTCCCGGCGTTCTGCTTCGT
>CAJUMH010000001.1:112181-136533 GCA_910587145.1 uncultured Ruthenibacterium sp.
TATTCCCGGCCTTCTGCTTGGTTATTCCCGGCGTTCTGCTTCGCCGGGCGGCGGACACTGCTTTCGGCGCGTCTGCCGCACCATGCGCCACGCGCCGTTTTCGGGCCTCCAGAGCGTATGCACCGTCTCCCATGCGCCAAGGGCGTCCCGGCGCACGGCATCGGCAGCAAGCGTTGTGCCGTCGGGCCCTGGCAAAAGGCGCAGACTGTAGCGCCAGCCGTCCGGCACATCGGCCGTCAGCGCGCGCAGCCGCCGCTGCACGGCGCCTGTCTCCGGCAGGCAAAGCTCCTGCCGCGGCGGCAACGCCGCATCGCCGCCAAGCAGCAGACTCAGTGCCAGCGCCGCCGCCACGCGGCAAACAGCACGCCGCATCCGCTTGCGCATTTTCATCCCCCATTTTTGTCGCTTTTTCGTTTTTATTGTATTTCGCTCCCTCATTATACTCAATATATTTAGTATAGTCAATGATTTGAGTATGGTAAAGTGAAGAAAAGACGCAGGAGCCGTGCCGGGGCTGTGCGGCAGCGCCTGCGGGATGTCCTGTGGGAAGAGGTGTCGCGTGTGATCAGCTACGAGCCGTTTTACCGCACGCTGTACAAAAGGAATATCACGGAATATCAGCTGATCTTCAAGCACGGGGTCTCGGCCAACACACTGCACCGCATGAAGCACGGAGAAACCATCACCCTGAAAACGCTGGATACGCTGTGCTTTATTCTCAATTGCCCCGTGTCCGATGTGATCGAGTACCGGCGCGATACGGAATAAACGGCCGAAGGCTGCCCTTTTGCAAAAAAGCGGCGGCCGTCTTCCCCTCCAAGGGGCAAAGACGGCCGCCGTTTTTTGCGCCGAAAGCTGCTTTAAAGCGCGGAATATCTTTTAAATTTTTTAAATTTCGCTCAGTACGCCCTGCCCCAAACCACCATCGTTTTGGCGGGCTTGCCGCAGCAGGGGCACACATCGGAGAGCGTTTCCTGCTCGAAGGGCATGTTGCGGCTGGAAAGCCCGGCCTTTTCCTTCATCATTTCCTCGCAGGCCTGCTCGCCGCACCACATCGTTTTGATATAGCCGTTTTCGCCCGCTGCGTACCGCAGCACCTCGTCCATCGTGGTGGCCGTCCAGGTGCGTTTGGCGCGGTTTTCGGCGGCGCGGCCGTACAGATTTTTCGCAAGCGCATCCAGCAGCGCAGGCACGGCTGTTTCCAGCTCGCTCCATTTCACAAACGATTTTTCGCGCGTATCGCGGCGCACCAGCACGCACTGCTCCTTTTCGATATCCTTCGGGCCCACCTCCAGGCGCAGGGGCACGCCCTTCATCTCCCACTGGGAGAATTTCCACCCGGGGCTGTTGTCGGAATCGTCCACCTTCACGCGTACAAGCCCCGCCAGCTGCGCGCGCAGCGCCTCGGCCTTCTCCAGCACGCCGGGCTTGTGCGCCGCCACGGGCACGATCACCACCTGGATGGGCGCAACGGCAGGCGGCAGGATCAGGCCCTCGTCGTCGCCGTGCGTCATGATGATGGCGCCGATCAGGCGCGTGCTGGCGCCCCAGCTCGTCTGGAAGGGATACTGCAACGTATTATCGCGCCCGGCAAACTGTACGCCGAACGCACGGGAAAAGCCATCGCCGAAATAATGGCTGGTGCCGCTCTGCAGCGCCTTGCCGTCGTGCATCATGGCCTCGATGGAGTACGTGGCCTCGGCGCCCGCAAACTTTTCCTTCTCGGTTTTTTTGCCCTTCAGCACGGGGATGCAAAGATCCCTCTCGCAGAAATCGGCGTATTCCTCCAACTGGCGCTCGGTTTCGGCGATGGCCTCGGCAGCCGTCTCGTGGACGGTGTGCCCCTCCTGCCACAGAAACTCGCGCGAGCGCAAAAACGGACGCGTTGTTTTTTCCCAGCGCACCACGCTGCACCACTGATTATACTTCATGGGCAGATCGCGGTACGAATGCAGCACGTGCGCAAAATGGTCGCAAAACAGCGTCTCGCTGGTGGGGCGCACGCACAGCCGGTCTTCCAGCGGCTCGGAGCCGCCCATCGTTACCCACGCCACCTCGGGCGCGAAGCCCTCCACGTGATCCTTCTCCTTTTGCAGCAGGCTTTCCGGGATCAAAAGCGGCATGGAAACATTTTCGTGGCCGGTGGCCTTAAAACGCGCGTCCATCCGGTGCATGATATTTTCCCAGATGGCATAACCATACGGCCTCAGGATCACAAAGCCTTTCACGGCAGAATAATCTACCAGCTCCGCCTTCAGGCAGATATCGGTGTACCATTGGGTAAAATCCTCGTTGATGGGGGTGATGGCCTCCACCAGCTTTTTGTTTTCGCTCATCCTCTTCTACTCCTTTTCTCTTCGCCCGTTCAGGGCCCGTTTGCCCCTTCATTCCAAAAAAAGCCCCCAGGCGGCTGTTCGCATGGGGGCTTTGTTGTCTGCAAATGGCTTCAGGAATTCTCTTCGATGTAGCGGACAACGTCGCCGACCGTACGAAAGTTTTCGATCTGGTCGTCCGGAACCTCCATGTTGAATTCATCCTCGAGCGACATCACGAGATCGACAAGATCCAGACTGTCCGCCTCGAAATCCTCCATAATGTCGGATTCCATCGTGACGCTGTCTTCCTCCAGATCCAGCTGCTCGCACATGATCTCACGGATACGTTCAAAGACCATAGCTTTACCCTCCATCCTGCTGCGCGCGGCGCGCAATGATTCTATAAAATTTATAGCGTGTTTCATAGGAGATGTCAAGCGGATTTGAAAACTTTTTTTACCCCGCGGCAAAAAACGCCTCTGGCCGGCAAGGCCGTGATGTTTTCGGCGGCCCGGCAAAGGCCGCCGCACCCTGCCAAACGGCGCGCAAAAACGGCCGTTTTCCCTTGCCGGAACACGCACAAAACGGCCGTTTTCCGGCAGGCCCTGCGCACTCAGGCCTTCTCTGCGCGCGGCTTCATCCATTTGGCCAGAAGGCGGGCCACGTCGTTCACATCAATGGGCTTTGCAATGTGCGCGTTCATGCCGCAGGCAAGGCAGCGCTGCACATCCTCGGCAAAGGCGTCCGCCGTCATGGCAATGATGGGAACATCGGCGTCCGCCCGCGCAAGGGCGTGGATAGCCTGTGTGGCCTCGTAGCCTGTCATCACCGGCATACGCAGATCCATCAGCACCGCATCGTACCAGCCCACAGGCGACTGTTCAAATTTTTCCACGCAGATCCGGCCGTTTTCCGCCCAATCGAGCTCCAGATCCAAATCGCCGAGCAGCGCGCTCGCGATCTCCCAGTTCAGCTCGTTGTCCTCCGCCATCAGCACGCGCCGCCCGGCAAAGCTAATCACGCGCTGCTCGGGCGTATTGCTCTGCTCGCCCTGCGTGCCGCCGACAAACGGCTTGAGCCCATAATACAGCGTCGATTTGAACAGCGGCTTTGAAATAAAGCCGTTGACGCCCGCCGCGCACGCCTCCTCCTCGATCTCGCTCCAATCGTAGGCCGAGATCAGAACAATCGGTGTCGAATCGCCCACGCAGCGCCGGATCTCGCGCGCAGCAGCGAGGCCGTCCATGCCGGGCAGCTTCCAATCCAGCAGCACCACCTGGTAATCGTTGTTTTTGCTGTGGCGCTCGCGCAGGCGCTCGATGGCGCTCTCTGCGTCGAGCGTCCATTCCGCCTGAATGCCGATATCCTTCAAGGAGGCCACAGCGCTCTCGCACAGCAGCTCGTCATCGTCCACCACCAGCATATTCCACTCGGGCAGGATCATTTCCTCCTCCGTTACCTCGGCCCGCAGCAGATCGAGCGTCACGCGGAATTCCGAGCCCTTGCCCTGCTCGCTTTCCACTTCGATCGTTCCGCCCATCATATCAACAATATATTTGGTAATGGCCATGCCCAGCCCCGCGCCCTCGGTGCGGTGAACGCGCGCGCTGTCCTCGCGCGCGAACGATTCAAAAATATTTTTCATAAATTCCGGCGACATGCCGATGCCCGTATCCGTTACGCGCAGATGGATGCGCACATAATCTTCCCCGCGCGGCGAGGGCTCCTCGTTCAGGGCCAGCTCGATGCGCCCGCCCTCGGGCGTAAATTTGATGGCGTTCGAGAGGAAATTCAAAAGCACCTGATTCAGCCGCACACTGTCGCAGCACACGCTTTCGTCGCTGATGTCGCTGATCAATACGTTGAACTGCTGCTTTTTGGCGCGCATCTGCGGCTGCACGATGCTCACAATGCTGTCCATCACCTCGCGCAGCGAAACCTGATCGATGCTTAATGTCATTTTGCCGCTCTCGATCTTCGACATATCCAGAATATCGTTGATGAGCCCCAGCAGATGCTTGCTGGACAGCGTAATCTTGCGCAGGCAGCTCTGCACCTGCTGCGGATTGCCGAGGTTGGCGGTGGCGATGGCCGTCATGCCCACGATGGCGTTCATCGGCGTGCGGATATCGTGGCTCATATTGGACAAAAACTCGCTCTTTGCCCGGTTGGCGCGAATGGCCTCCTCGCGCGCCGCGTTCAGCTCCTCCATCTGGCGACGCGTGAGGCTGTAATATTTGGCAAAGATCAGCAGCAGCGCCACAAAGATGATGCCGTAGCACGCGAAAGCCAGAACAACCCACTGGGTGCTCAGATGCGAGACCGAGCGGTCGATCTCGCCATAGGGCATTACGGTAACAAGATACCATTCCGAATACGGCAGCGGCGTGCAGTACAAATGCCAGCGCCCGTCCGTTACATTCAGCACGCTGGTATAGCTTTCGTTCCGGTTCATGGCCGCCTCAAGCTCCGCAATATACCGCTCGGCCTCCGCAGCGCTCTCCACATGCAGAGACTGCCGCACACGGTCGAAGTAATTGTCCTCCGCCGCGTTCTCGCTGCGGATGATATAGCTGCCGTCGCGCCGGATGATGTGCGAATACACCAGCGTGCTGTTCATCTCCAGCGAGAGCGTCGTGCTGATGTAATCCGCCGGCAGGCCGCCCACAAGGGCCATGCTCTGGCGGCCGTCCTCCATCTGGTACGCGCACGGCACGCCCAGCAGCACCACCTTGCCCGCGTCGTCGTCCGTGCCCACGGCCACCTTGCTGTCGCCCGCCGTGAGCGAATGGTGAAAGGCCCTCGGGTCGTCCAGATGCACCGGGCTGCCGTACAGCATTTCAAATGAGCCGTCCGGCGCGTACAGCGCCAGATACGAGAATTCGCGCGCCTTTGCGTTGTAGATCAGCTCGTCGTACAGGGCGGCCTGCTCCCCGCTTTGCGGAGAGATCGTACTTGTCAGCGCCTCAATCTGCGAGAGGCGCAGCCCGATGGTCGTTTGGAAATGCAGCGAAATCTGCTCGCTCAGCCCGCTCATATACAGCGTGCCCACCTCGCTGATGGTGTTGCCGGACTGTCGGTTCATAAAAAACGCCAAAAAGGAAAAGACCACCGCGCACAGTACAAGGATGGCGATCAGGCTGATTGTCAAAAAACGGTTCGTTTTGTTCTTCATTGCTTCATGATCCTCAAGGTTAATTGGTAAAGGGCCGCTGTCAGAGGGCCGCGGCGGCCTTCGGCCCGCAGCCGCGCCCCGTAAACGGCAAGGGCCCTTCAGGCATTTTACGGTTCGGCCTTCCCGCCCGCATGCTCTGCACAGGCAGCGCATTCATCGCTTTCGATGGGCGAAATTTCAGACAGCGCCGACTGCATTTTTGAATCGTAAAAACAAAAGCGTCCGCGTCCGCCTCGCTTAACGGTGTACAGCGCCTGATCCGCCGCATGGAACAGGGCGTCAAAATCGCGCCCCACGCTCTCTGTCAGGGCGACGCCCATGCTGATGGAAATGGTAAAATCGCGAAAACGTCCCGTGAGGGTATTGAACAGACGTTTTACCGCAAGATCGATATTCTCGCGGTATTCCAGCGAAACAAGAAACTCGTCGCCACCCGCACGCGCCGCAATATCCTCTCCGCGCACGCTGGCGCGCAACTTATCGGCAATGTGCAGCAATACGTCGTTGCCGAACAGGTGCCCATAGGTATCGTTGGCAGATTTAAAATGATCCAGATCAAAAATGATCAGCGCAAAGCTGCTTGCCTGCCGCTCTGCCATACGCTGCTCCATCAGGCGGCGCGCAAACGCAAGATTGTACAGGTTGCACAGCGCGTCGTGGCTGGCCATCTGCTCCAGGCTCGACATGCGCAGGCGCATCTCGTGGATATCGGTGGCCTTGCCGATGGTGCCCATATAGCGGGGCGGCTCGTCGTCGGTCCAAGTGGCCCGCGCGATAAAGCGCGTCCAGCGCGCCTCGCCGCCAATATTCAGCCGGCAGTCGAATTGCACCACGGGGTGCTCCGGCGTGGTGGCGTGCAGCTGGGCGGCAAGCTGCTCCAGATCGGTATCGCGCAGAATGGCCCGCACCGTCGGGTCGGTGCGCGGGTTCATCAGCACCTCGTCCAGCCCCAGCCGCTTTGCGCCCCAGGTAGAAATGGTGACGAGCGGCGGATCGATCGTATATTCAAACTGGATCTCCTGCGACATCGCCGCGAAGAAGCTGTATTTCATGCGCTCGTGCTCCAAAAGGCGCAGGGTCCGGTCGGACGCCGTCACATAGTCCTGCCGGCCCACCGCCTTTGCAATGCGCTGCGATTCCTGCGGCGCAACGTAATCCTCCAGCGCCTTTTCCAGCTCCCGGCTCAGGCCGGCGGCGTTTTCCCGCAGGCAATCCAGCAGCAGCGGATTAAAGGCGCCGCATTCCCCTGCCAGGATCATTTCTACCGCGCGCTCGTGCGAATACGGGGGCTTGTACACGCGCTCGCTCGTCAGCGCGTCGTACACATCGGCCAGCGCCACCACCTGCGCCGCGATGGGGATCTCGTCGCCGGAAAGCCCGTCCGGGTATCCGCGGCCGTCCCAGCGCTCATGGTGCCAGCGGCAGATGGCGTGCGCCATCTGCATCAGCGGCTCGTCCCGGTGCATGGGCAGGGATTCCATCATCCGCGCGCCCTCCGTCGCGTGCGTTTTCATCACCTCAAATTCCTCGGCCGTCAGGCGGCCGTGCTTGTTAAGGATCCCCTCGGGAATGGAGATCTTGCCGATATCGTGCAGCGCGGCCGCGGTGGCGATCATCTGGATCTCCTCGGGCCGGATCTCGTAGCGGTCGGTTTTTGCGAGCAGCTTGCGCAAAAGCAGATCCGTCAGCACGCGGATGTGCAGCACGTGCGTGCCGCTCTCGCCGTTGCGGAACTCCACAATATGGCTCAGCACATCCACCATCAGCGTATTCTGCCGCTCGTTCTCGTGGATCTGCTGCACCAGCTGCTCGGTAAGCTCCTTTTGCTTGCTGCACAGAAAGATCGTATTGACTACGCGCCGCTGCACCACCATTTCGTCGAACGGCCGGCCGATAAAATCCGTGCAGCCAAGCTTATACGCGCGCTCAATGTTCGCGCTGTCGCTTTCGGACGAGATCATAATCACCGGCACGTCGTCGATCCAGCGCTGGGCGTTCATCTCCTCCAGCACGCCGAAGCCGTCCATCTGCGGCATCACGATATCCAAAAGCACCAGCGAAAGCTCGCCCTCGTGCTTTTGCAGCATCGCAATGGCCTGGACGCCGTTTTGCGCCTCGATGATCTCGTAATCTTTCGCCAGCATCACGGAAAGGATCGCGCGGTTCATCTCCGCGTCGTCCACAATCAGGATCTTCTGGCGGCTTTTACGCTGTTCCATATCCGTTCTCCCCATTTTCCTTATGGAAGCACTGTTTTTCTGCAAAATGCCCGAAAATGCCCGCAAAAAGCGCCGGCGGCGCCGCGGGCGCTTCCGGCGCGGGCCGGGTACATGCAAAATAATTATACAATAAGGTGTGGGTTTTGTCTACGGTTTGAAAAAATTGTTTTTCGGGCCGCAGATTGCGGTTCGGCGGGAATTGTGGTACAATGGAGCTGTTCAAAGGAGAGCGCCGCCCGGCCCCTCCTTAGGCGATCAATCGGGAAGAGGGGTTTTCTATGATGCAGCGTATCAGCGAATCTGTTATAAAGGGCGCCGAGCGCGCGCCGAACCGCAGCCTGTTTTATGCCCTTGGGTATACCGACGAGGAATTGGAGCGCCCGCTCATCGGCGTTGTAAGCGCCCACAGCGAGATCGTGCCCGGCCACGCCCATCTGGATAAGCTGGCCGAGGCCGTAAAGGCCGGCGTGCTTCTTGCGGGCGGCACACCCGTGCTGGTGCCGGCCATCGGCGTGTGCGACGGCATCGCGATGGGGCACATCGGCATGAAGTACTCGCTGCCCAGCCGCGAGCTCATCTGCGACAGCGTGGAGACGATGGCCCGTGCGCACGCGTTCGACGGGCTTGTGCTCGTGCCCAACTGCGACAAGATCGTGCCCGGCATGCTGATGGCCGCCGCGCGGCTGAATATTCCGTCCATCGTGGTGAGCGGCGGGCCCATGCTTTCGGGCCGGCAGGGCGAGCGCCACGTATCGCTTTCGCAGATGTTCGAGGCTGTGGGCAGCTACAAGGCGGGCCTGATCGGCGAGGATGTTCTGGACGATTACACCAAAAACACCTGCCCCGGCTGCGGCAGCTGCTCGGGCATGTACACCGCCAACAGCATGAACTGCCTGTGCGAGGCCATCGGCATGGCGCTGCCCGGCAACGGCACCATTCCCGCCGTATACGCCGCGCGCATACAGCTGGCCAAGCACGCGGGCATGCGCATTCTGGATCTGGTGGAAAGGAACGTGCGCCCGCGCGATATTTTAACGCCCGCCGCGTTTAAAAACGCGCTGGCCACAGATATGGCGCTGGGCTGCAGCACCAACAGCGTGCTGCACCTGCTGGCCATTGCGAACGAGGCCGGCGTGCCCATGAGCCTTTCCACCTTCAACGAAATGAGCGCGAGGGTGCCGAACTTCTGCCATCTTGCGCCCGCCGGGCCCACGCATATGGAAGACCTTTACGCCGCGGGCGGCGTGCCCGCCGTAATGGCGCAGCTGGCCGAGCTGGGCCTGCTGGAGCTTGCGCTGCCCACCGTTACCGGCAAAACCGTGGGCGAAAACCTCTCCGGGGCAAAAAACAAAAACCCCGAGGCCATCCGCCCCACGCACAACCCCTACAGCTCCACGGGCGGCATCGCCGTCCTCTGGGGCAACATTGCAAAGGACGGCTGCGTGGTAAAGCGCAGCGCCGTCGCGCCCGAAATGCTGGTGCACAGCGGCCCGGCGCGCGTGTTCGACGGCGAGGAAAGCGCCATCGACGCCATCTACAACGGCCGCATCCGGCCGGGCGATGTCGTCGTTATCCGCTACGAGGGCCCCATGGGCGGCCCGGGCATGCGCGAGATGCTCAACCCCACCAGCGCGCTGGCCGGCATGCAGCTGGATAAATCGGTGGCGCTTCTCACCGACGGGCGCTTTTCGGGCGCCTCGCGCGGCGCGTCCATCGGCCATGTGGCGCCGGAGGCCGCCGCGGGCGGCGCGATCGCCCTTATTGAGGAGGGCGACATCATCGAGATCGACATTCCCGCCGGCAAGCTGAACGCGCGCGTGAGCGACAAAACGCTGGCCGCGCGCCGCGCTGCATGGAAGGCCCCCGCCTCCAAGGCGCCCGCGGGCTGGCTCTCGCGCTACGCAAAGCTTGTCTGCGGCGCGAACGAGGGCGCGGTGATGAAGCAGTAAATAAAAAGGAGGGCTTTGCCATGCCCATGCGCGAAACACAGGGAAAGGGCCTCTCCCGCCGCAACCTGTGGGCGTATCCGGCCGGAACCGTCGGCCGCGATATGGCCTTCTGCATGTTCAACAATTACCTGCTCACCTATGTGCTGTTTACCAAAACACTCACGGCCGCGCAGTTTGCGGCCATCAGCGCCGTCATGGTGGCGGCGCGCGTTTTCGATGCGTTCAACGACCCCGTCATGGGCAATATCGTCGAGGCCACACGCACGCGCTGGGGCAAATTCAAGCCGTGGATCGCCATCGGCTGCGCGCTGAGCTGCGTTGTGTTCATCACGTCGTTTTCCACCACGCTGCAGGGCTGGCGCTATGTGGCGGTGTTCGGTGTGCTGTACTTTGCCTACAGCATCACCTATACCATGAACGATATCGCCTATTGGGGCATGGCGCCCTCGCTGGCGCGCCGCGCAGACGACCGCAACCGCCTTACCTCCCGCACCGTGCTCTTCGCGGGCGTGGGCCAGTTTCTGGGCGGCGTTGTCGTGCCCACGTTCACGGCGGGCAGCCTTGTTATCGGCGGCAACGCCGTTACGGCCTACCGCGTTGTGGTGTGGCTGGTGTGCGGCCTGTTTGCCGCCACGCAGGCCATCACGCTGTTTGCGGTGCGCGAGCCCGTACGCGGCGCCGAGCCGCCCGCCGAAAGGGTGAGCCTCAAAAAGACGGTCTCCGTCATTGCCCGCAACGATCAGCTGGTGTGGTGCGCGGTAATTTTTCTGATCTTTTCCGTGGCGCAGACGCTGATGAACGCGGGCCTTTCGGTGACGTATCTGTACTTTGAATTCGGCTACAACGGGCTGCTGCTCTCGGTGTTCAGCATTCTGGGCAATCTTGCCGCCGCGGTGCTGATGATCGTTTTTGCCGGGCTTTCGGGCCGCTTTTCGCGCGCGCAGCTGGTGCGCGCGGGCGCGCTTGCCTCCGCGGCGGGCTATGGGTGCATCCTCGTGTGCGGGCTTGTCATCCCGCGGGAGCTGTGGCTGTTCAAATTCGCGATGCTCACCGTGAGCAATCTGTTCGCAATGCTGGGGCAGACGCTGGTGTATCTGATTTTGATCATCTGCATCGCCAACACCATCGAATACAACGAATGGAAAACGGGCCGCCGCGAGGAAGGCATCGTGTTTTCCGTGCGCCCGTTCATCACCAAATTCGCCGGCGCGCTGGTGCAGCTGATGGTGCTGACCATCTATCTGGCCGTGGGCGTGCGCAGTGTGACAAACCGCATCTCCGAGCTGGAAAACGCCGCCTCACAGGGTGCGGTCTCCGCGGCGGAAAAGGCGGCGCAGATCGAGGGCGTGCTGCAGAGCGTGCCCGCCGGCCAGAGCGCGGCGCTGCTGGTGTGCATGACGCTGATCCCGGCGGCGCTGCTTTTGATCTCTTACGGCATCTACCGCAAAAAATACACCATCACCGAAGAGGCCTACGAGCGGATGACGCGCGAGATCGCCGCGCGCCGCGCGGCCGGGGCGTAGCGGGTGCCTGCCCGGCGGAGGGCGCGGCCGAGGCTTTTTGCCGCGCGCATTGGCGCGGCGAGGGCGTTTGCCGCGCATCCTGACACGGTGAACATTCCGGCGGCATGGGCCCGCGCCGCGCACGCCGGCGCAAAAATCCATACATATATGAGAGGAGCGTTCCCATGAAACGAAAAGGCTGGCAAACCGCTCTGTCGCTGGGCGTAATCGCCGCGGCGGCGGATCTTGCGGCGGGCGAGGTGTTCTACCGCTTTGCCCTTACGCAGAAGATGGATAAAAGCGTCGCGTTCAACGCGCCGCACAACCGCCCCATCCTGCAGCCGGGCGCCGCGGCGCAGGACGACAAGGCATGGCTGCGCGCGCTGCCGCACACCGATTGGATGATGGTCTCCGAGGACGGGCTGCGCCTGCACGCAATGTGCGTCGAGCAGCGCCCGGGCGCCCCGTGGGCGGTGCTGTGCCACGGCTACACCTGCCGGTGCACGGATATGGCGGAATTTGCACGCGGCTTTTACGCGGCGGGCTTTAATCTGCTGCTGCCGGACGCGCGCGGCCACGGCCAGAGCGAAGGCGGCTACATCGGCATGGGCTGGCCCGAGCGGCGCGATCTCTGCGGCTGGATCGGCCGCATCAACGAAAACTGCGGCGCGCCCGGCCCCGATATCGTTTTGATGGGCGTATCCATGGGCGGCGCCACCGTGATGATGACGGCCGGCGAAGCCCTTCCCGAAAACGTGCGCGCCATTGTGGAGGACTGCGGCTACACCTCGGCGTGGGATGAATTTCGCTACCAGATGAAGCGCACGTTCGGCGTGCCGCCGTTCCCCGTGCTGTACACCACCGACGCGCTGCTGCGCCGGCGGGCCGGCTTTTCCATGCGGCAGGCCAGCTCCGTGGAGCAGCTGAAAAAATGCCGCACGCCGATACTGTTCATCCACGGCGGGAAGGATACGTTCGTGCCGTTTGAAATGCTGCAGACGCTTTATGCCGCCGCGCCCTGCCCCAAAGAACAGTACATCGTGCCAGAGGCCGGCCACAGCGAGGCGCGCGCCGCCGCGCCCGCGCGCTACTGGCAGCAGGTGTTCGGCTTTTTGGGCCGCTGGATGACGCTGCCCGCCGCGCCGGAGAACCCCGAGGCGCTTTGAGGGCACTTTGAGGGCAAAGGGCGCGCACGGCACACAAAAAATTCCCGCCGCGCGGGAATGGATCGTAAGATTTTTAGGGCAACAGGGCGATTTTATTTTGAAAACAAAACGGCGCACGACGGCGCACGGCGCGGCTTTGCTGTGCGGGGTCTTCCGGCGTTTTGGTTTTCTTCGCCCGTAAGAAAGGATTCGATGAGGATGAGGAAACGGAACGCATGTTTTTTGCTGCTGGCCGCGGCGGCGCTGGCTGTACTGCTGGCGGCCTGCGGCAACAGCGCCAGCATCCGGCTGGCGCGCACCGAGGGCTCGGTGTCCGTATGGGACGAAAAGGAGGCCGCGGTCACGCCCGCCGAGGATCTGGGCCTCTACGCGGGCTACCGCATGGCCACCGAGGCCTCCGGCTACAGCTGGCTCTCGCTGGACGAAAAGCGGCTGGCCAAATTGGACGAGCTCAGCGCCGTGGGCGTGGAGAGCGCCGGCAAAAAGCTGAAGCTCTCGCTCGAACGCGGCAGCCTGTTTTTTAACATTGAAAAGCCGCTGGACAAAAGCGAAACGCTCGAGATCAGCGCCTCGAACATGATGGTGGGCATTCGGGGCACCTGCGGCTGGGTCTCCTTTTCCGGCGATCGGCTGCTGGTGCGGCTGTTGGAGGGCGCGGTGGAATGCACTGTCACCCTGCCGGACGGCAGCACCGTCACCGAGACGGTGGCAGCCGGGCAGAAGGCCGCGCTGAGCCCGGACGGCACGATCACCGTTTCGGCGCTTTCCGATGGGGACGTTCCGGATTTTGTGCGCGTGGAGCTTGCCGGGAATGAGGCGCTGGAAGCGGCGCTCGGCGCCGTCGCGCTGCAGCGCCCGGTGCTGCTGGATCCTTCGCAGCTGCAGCAGACGCTGCAGGTAACGCCCGCCGCCGCGCCGTTTGCGGTGGCGCCCGATCTTTCCAATGTGATCAATCTGCAGGATTTTGAATATGATCTTACGGACGAGGCCCGGCAGATGCTCGTGCAAAACGGCTTTGTCGTGCTGCAAAACGCCTGGGGCGGCTACGATGAGTTTTTCAGCATCTATGAAAGCAACCGCTACAGCCTCACCCCCAACTTTGTCACCACAGACGCCATGATGCATACATATCATCTGTATTTCAGCCGTCTGTTAAAGGGTGTGGAGCGCGATTTCTTTACAGGCGCGCTCACGGAAATGACGCGCACGCTGCAATCGGAAAGCGCCGCCCAGCTGGCCGCACTCTCCGGCACCGCCTGGGAAACTGCGGCCCGGCGCAACCTCGCGTTCTTCTCGGTGGCCGCGTCGCTGCTGGAGCCGGGCGCGGCCGTGCCCGCCGAGGTGCAGGGCCCTGTCGCGCAGGAGCTGGCGCTGATCGGGGCGGCGCAGGGCATTGCCCCCTCGCCCGTGATGGGCCTGGACGGCGGGCCGGATCTGCTGATGGAAGATTACAGCCAGTATATTCCACGCGGATATTACGATACGGACGAAACGCTTTCCCGCTATTTCCGCGCAATGATGTGGTACGGCAGGCTGAACTTCCGTGCAAACGATGAAGACCAGAGCCGCAGCGCGCTGCTGATGACCCTTGCGCTGCGCACGAGCGCCGCCATGGAGCAGTGGGATCGGATCTATACGATCACCTCCTTCTTTGTGGGCACCAGCGACGACGCGGGCGTTTACGAATACGCGCCCCTCATCGAGCAGGCCTACGGCGGCCTGCCCAACGCCGCGCAGCTGCCCGCGCAGGAGGCGCAGTGGAACGCTTTTAAGGAATCGCTCGCGCAGCTGGCGATGCCCGCCATCAACTCCATTCCCATTCAGGAGGATCTCTCCGCCGAGGAGCGCGAACAGGCCGTAAAGGGCTTTTGCCTGATGGGCCAGCGCGCCGTGCTGGACGCGCAGATCTTCCAGCAGCTGGTGGATACCGCAGTGGCAGACCGCATGCTGCCCTCCGCGCTGGATGTTCCGGCGGCGCTGGGCAGCGGCGCCGCGCGCGAGATTCTGGCCGAGAGCGGCGCGGACAATTACCCGGGCTACGCGCAGAACATGCAGCAGCTGCAGGGCTACCTGGCCGACGCGCCCGCCGCGCTGTGGAGCGCCAGCCTGTACGGCGGCTGGCTGAACACGCTGCGCCCGCTGACCGAGGCCAAGGGCGAGGGCTGGCCGCAGTTTATGCAGAACGACGCATGGGCCGCCAAATCGCTGAACGCCTTCCTGGGCAGCTGGACAGAGCTCAAGCACGACACCGTGCTGTATTCCAAGCAGGTATATGCCGAGATGGGCGGCGCAGGCGATCTGGAGCAAAAGGACGACCGCGGCTATGTGGAACCGGAGCCCGTGCTGTACGCGCGGCTTTCCGCGCTGGCCGCAGCCACGCGGGACGGCCTTGCCTCTTACGGCGTGCTGCGCGAGGCGGATGCCGACGCGCTCTCCCGCATGGTAGCGCTTGCCGACAGCCTGAAGGAGATCTCGGAAAAAGAGCTGTCCGGCACGCCGCGCACCGAAGAGGAATACGATCTCATCCGCGAGTTCGGCGGGTATTTAGAGCACTTCTGGTACGAGGTGATGCGCGGCGAGGTGAACGACGAATACATCAGCCTGCAGGAGCATCCCTCGGCGCTGGTGGTAGACGTTGCCACCGACCCGAACGGCGCGGTGCTGGAGGTGGCCACAGGCGGCCCGGAGGAAATTTTGGTGATCGTCGAGATCGACGGCTCGCTGCGCATCGCCTCGGGCAGCGTATTCTCGTTCTATGAATTTACGCAGCCCCTCAGCGAACGCCTGACGGACGGCGACTGGTGGCGGATGATCGGCAAAAACTCGTGGGACGAAAACGGCAACTATGTGGACGCGCGGGTGGATGTGCCGCGCCCGGCGTGGGTGTCGCGCTTTGCCGCCGCGCCCATGTCCAGGTGAGGCGTGCGCGGCGGCGCGCCCTGCCCTGGCTGGCCGTTGCCGCGCTTTTGGCGGCCCTTGGGTTTTTTTGGGTACAAAGCGGCGGCCTTGTGCCGGATTGGTGGCGCGAGGGCGTACAGAGCCTGGATCTGACGGGTGACGGCGCGCCGGAAACCCTCATGCTGCGCCGCCGGGCGCTGACGGTGACGGACGCGGCGGGCCGCGTGCTGTGGGAAACCGAGCGCGGCTGGCTGGCGCAGGACGCGCTGGCCGCGGATATTGACGGCGACGGCGCGCCCGAGCTGCTGGCGCTGGTGTGGAAGCGCGGCAGCTACGGCCCGGCGCGCCCGTTTTGGGTGGAGCGCGACGAAACAGGCTTTTCCCAGCATATTTTCATCTACCGCTGGGACGAAGCGCAGCAAAAATTCCGCCCGCTGTGGATGGCCTCCGCACTGCACCCGCGCGTAAAAAGCTGGGCCCTTTCGGAAAACAGCGTGCTCGCCATCGAAACCGAGACGGGCGAGGCCACCCGCTGGGCCTGGCGGGGCTGGGGCCTTTCGCGCATCGACGCTCCCCCGCGGCCGATGTAACGCCTGCGAATTTTCAAAGCGCACAGCATCCTCCCAACGCATTCCTATAGGGCTCCAAAGCCGGCCGACGACCTGAGCGGCCGGCCCCGGAGCCCTTCGGCTTTCCTTGGAGCCCTTCGGCTTTCCTTGGAGCCCTTCGGCTTTCCCCCGCCCTCCGGCGGCCTTTGGAATATTTTTTGAAAAATCCTGTTTTTTCTTCCCGGAAACCTTTTTTTGTGGGAGGCTTTATGCTATATTAAAAAGAGATATGCTGCAGCGTTTGAAGAAAGGGGGCGGAGGGCATGGAAGTCGATATCCTGCTGCCGCGGCCGGTGCACGGCATTCTTGCAGCGCTGCGGCAGCAGGGCCATGCGGCGTATGCCGTGGGCGGCTGTGTGCGGGACAGTCTGCTTGGCCGGCCGCCCTGCGATTGGGATGTGTGCACCTCTGCCCGCCCCGGCGAAATTCAGGCCGCGTTCCCCGGCAAATGCCTGTCCTCACCCGGCGTGCGGCACGGCACCATCACCGTTCTTTTGGAACACACGCCCTATGAGGTAACCACCTTCCGCACCGACGGCGCGTATTCCGACCACCGCCATCCGGACGGCGTGCGCTTTGTGCGCAGCGTATCGCAGGATCTTTCGCGCCGCGATTTTACCGTAAACGCGATGGCCTACTCCCCCGCTGCCGGCCTGGTGGATCCGTTCGACGGCGCGCGGGATCTGGACGCAAAACGCCTGCGCTGCGTGGGCGACCCCGCGCGGCGCTTTGCGGAGGACGCTCTGCGCATTTTGCGTATGATGCGCTTTGCCGCCTGTCTGGGGTTTTCCATCGAGCCGCGCACCGAGGCCGCCGCGCTGCGGCAGTGCGGTGTGCTGGCGCAGCTTTCGGCAGAGCGCTGCCGCGACGAATTTTGCAAAATGCTGGCAGGCCGCTGGGCGCCGCGGGTGCTGCACGGGCAGCGCGCGCTGTTCGTTCCGCTGCTGCCCAGCGCCGCGCAAAGCTCCGAGCGCGCGTGGGAGGAGGCCGTCTGCGCCATTGCCGCCGCACCGGGCGAGCTCTGCGTTCGGCTGGGCATTTTGTGCCGCGTGGTATCGCCCGCGCAGCTGGCGCCCCTGTGCCCGGACGCAAAAACGGCACAGACGGCCGCGCTTTTGGCCGAATACGCCGATGCGCCGCTGCACGCGCTGCCCTCGACGGCGCGGCGCTGGCTGCACCGCCTTGGCGCCGAAACGCTGCAGCGCCTTGTCTGCCTGCAGGCGGCCTTTGCCGCCGCGCGCGGCGACAGGGCAAAGCAAACAGAACTTGCAGAGTTTGCCGAGCATCTGCGCCGCGCGGTGGAAGGCAGTGCGTGCTATACGCGCGCGCAGCTTGCGGTAAACGGCGCCGACGCGCTGCGGGCGGGCATTCCCGAAGGCGCTGCGGTGGGCGAAGCGCTCGAGGCGCTGCTCGAGCGTGTCATCGACGGCACGCTGCCCAACGAGCGCGGCGTGCTGCTGGAACAGCTGGCCGCGTGGCGCACAGACGCCGCCTGCGAGCAGTGCAGCTTTTGTGCGCAGCTGCCGGACGCGCAGGCCCCGGCTCTTTGACCGAAATGCCTGCCCGCGTGAAGCGGCAGCCCGCGCCGGCTCGTTTTATCCATAATGACATCCATCCCCTTACGGGCGCTCCATAAGAAAAAGCAGGTTTTCAAACGCTTTGTTTTCTGATCCCGCCGCCCTTCTCCGCGGGGCCTTTTTTGGGAAAGCGGATCTCAGGATATATTTTCCACATTTTTTTAGAAGGGAGCGGCGCCGATGCTGCACAACAAAACCGTGGCCGCCGTGATCGTGGCGGCGGGCGCGTCGCGTCGGATGGGCTTTGATAAGCTCGCCTGCAGGCTTGAGGGGGGCACGGTGCTGGAATGCAGCGTGCGCGCGTTTGATACGCACCCGATGATCGACGAGCTGATTCTTGTTGCCGGGGAAAACACGGCCCCGGCCGAAGCAGCCGCCGCAGGCTGCGCCAAGCCCGTACAGCTCGTGCGCGGCGGGGCAACGCGCATGCAGAGCGTATGCGCCGGCCTTGCCGCCGTGCACAGCGAATATGTTGCCGTGCACGACGCCGCCCGGCCGTTCGTCTCGGCGCAGGTAATCTGTGCCGCGCTCGAGGCCGCCTGCGAGACGGGCGCCGCCGCGCCGGCCGTGCCGGTAAAGGATACCGTAAAGCGCGCAAAAAACGGCATAGTCGCAGAAACGCCGCCGCGCGCGGCACTGTTCTGCGTGCAGACGCCGCAGTGCTTTCGCACCGCGCTGTATCGGGAGCTGCTGGCCCGCGGCGTGCCGGACGACGTTACGGACGACTGCTCGGTGTTTGAACGCGCGGGCGTTCCCGTGCGGCTCACGCAGGGCGATTACGCCAACCGCAAGATCACTACGCGCGAGGATCTGCCCGCGCCGCAAAAGGAGGAACACGCCATGCGCATCGGGCACGGCTACGACGTGCACCGGCTTGTGCCGGGGCGCGCGCTGGTTTTGGGCGGCGTTACGATCCCGTATGAAAAGGGGCTGCTCGGCCATTCGGACGCCGATGTGCTGACGCACGCCGTGATGGACGCGCTGCTGGGCGCGGCGGCGCTGGGCGATATCGGAAAGCTGTTCCCCGATACCGACCCCGCCTATGCGGGCGCAAGCAGCATCGGGCTGCTGCGCGAGGTGCGCCGCATCCTTGCGCAAAGCGGCCGGACGGTGAGCAGCCTCGACGTGACGGTGCTGTGCCAGGCCCCGAAGCTTGCGCCGCACATCGCCGCCATGCGCGAAAACCTGGCGGCCGCGCTGGAAATTCCCGCCGCAGACGTATCGGTGAAGGCCACCACCGAGGAACGGCTGGGCTTTACCGGAAGCGGCGAGGGCATCGCCGCCCACTGCGTCTGTCTGCTGCGCGGCGGCGCGCATTCCGGCGGCCATGGGTACAACCCCTAAAATTTATCAAAAAGCAAAACGGATTTTGTCATATCTGATGAAATTCCGGCCGCGGCGCGCGGGGAACCGCCTCCCGCCGAAATTTTCTTTTGCGCGGCACGGGAAGTGTGGTATACTGGTATTATATCTCTTTCCCCCTGTCTTTGCCCGGGCGCCGAAACAGGGCGAGGCATGGGCACCATCCCCAAACGCGGGGCGCGAAACGGAGGGCAAACGCATGGTGGATCAACTGCAGTCCATCTGGTACAACTTTATCCTGAAGGTTCGGGGGAATTTTGATCCTCTCGTAGACATTCTGGATATTTTGATCGTAACCTTTCTGATTTATGAAGTGATCGCACTGATGCGCCAGACGCATGCCGTCCAGCTGGCGAAGGGTATTCTGATGATTCTGGCGGCATACGCCGTGGCCAGCATGGTGGGCCTGCGCACGCTGGCATGGATCATCAACAGCGTCATGAATTTTGGCATCATCGCGCTGGTGGTGATGTTCCAGCCGGAACTGCGCCGCGCGCTGGAGCAGGTGGGCAGTACCAATCTGTTTGGCATTCGTCTGTTTAAGGGCAAGGCCGACCCCAAAGACCTGCGCGCGCAATGGCAAAACGCCATTGTGGCCGTATGCGATTCCGCCGAGCGCATGGCCGATTCCCGCACGGGCGCGCTGATGGTGCTGGAACGCCGCACAAACCTCTCGGAGATCTTAAAAACAGGCACGGTGCTCAACGCCGATATCACGCCCGAAATGCTGGGCACGATCTTCTATGAGGGCACGCCGCTGCACGACGGCGCGGTGGTGGTGCGCGACGGGCGCATTGAGGCGGCCGGCTGCGTGCTGCCGCTCTCGAACAATCTGGAGATCGGCAAGGATATGGGCACGCGCCACCGCGCCGCGCTGGGCCTGAGCGAGAATTCCGATGCGGTAATCGTCGTTGTGAGCGAGGAGACGGGCATTATCTCGCTTGCGAAGAACGGCGTGCTCATTCGCCGGCTGGACCGGCAGAATCTGTTCAATATGCTGGAGGGCGATGTGGTGCCGCCCGCCGTGGAAGAAAAAAACCGCCCGTTCTGGAGGAGAAAGCATGAAAAACAGCACGAGTAACGTCTCCTCTGTGAAGACGCAGACCCCCGCGCGCAAGGGCTGGCTGGAGCGCCTGCTTTCCCGGCGCTGGATCTCCATCCTCGTCTCGCTGCTCATGGCGGTGCTGCTGTGGCTCACGGTCATCTCGCAGCAGCCCACGCAAACGTACATCATCACGGGCGTTCCCGTCTCTTACGATTACAATTCGCCGCTGTATACCGGCGCGTCGCTCGATATCATAAGCCGCAGCGATCTGCGCGTAAACGTTTCGATCAAGGGCGACAGCAGCGTCATCAGCAATGTCAGCGCCGCGGACATTATCGTCTATCCCGATTACACCGATGTCTCGCGCTCCGGCACGCCGGGCGAATACACGCTGCCGCTGCGCGCGCGCCGCTCGGACAATTCGCTGCAGAAATTCGAGATCGACGCCGTTACGCCCGGCAATGTGGACATCTCGTTCGCGCAGATCGGCACACAAAAATATCCCGTGGAGATCGATGCCAGCATCGACCCCGCCGAGGGCTATTATCTGGGCGAAAAGCAGGCTTCTCCCACCGAGGTGACACTGCGCGGCCCCGTAGAGGAGCTGGCGCGCGTAAAGCATGTGGCAGCCCGCGTGGAAAGCGCCGAGCCGCGCGACCGCACGATGCTGGACAGCGCCGAGCTGGAGTTTTTCGACGAAAACGGCGAGCTCGTCCCGCGCGGCAGCATCACCGTGCTGGAGGGCGATCAGGTGGAGGTGACAATCCCCATCCTGAAGATCCGGGAGGTGCCGCTGCGGTTTGAATTCAGCAATGTGCCGGCGGGCTACGATCCCTCGGTACTGCGAGCCGCCATCTCGCCCGCCACAATCCGCATCGCGGGCGCGGCCGATCTGGTAGACAGCATCGAGAGCATCAACGCCGGCTTTATCAACCTCACGCGCATTCAGCTGGGCAAAACCGAAACCCTGCGTATCCCGCTTGCAGACGGGCTTGTAAATGTGGACAACGTACAGGATGCGACCGTCAGCTTCAACACCCAGGGCTACGATGTGCCGCATACCATCACGGTGAACGATATCCGCGTAACGAACGCCCCGTCCGGCGTTTCCGTAAAGGTGATCACCGAAATGCTGCAGAATGTGGTGCTCATCGGCGAAACGGAAGAACTGGCCGAGCTTTCCCCGGCGGACGTTGTCGCGCTGGTGGACGCTTCCTCCCAGAACATCACGGTGCGCGGCAGCGGGCAGCAGCAGCTGAGCGCGCAGATCATTGTAACGGGCACACGCACGGTATTTGCCACGGGGTCGTATTCCGTGCTGTGCGAGATCACGGTGGAATGATGCTGCTCGTGCGGGATATTCGCCTGCCGCTTTCGGCGGGCGAGGACGAGGCCGTTGCCCGTGCGCTGAAAACGCTGGGCCTGCGGCGCGCCGATCTGGCGCAGGCGGGCATTGCAAGGCTTTCGGTGGACGCACGCCGCGGCAAGCCGAGCCTTGTATACACCGTGGCGCTCACGCTGGCCGAAGGGGGTGCGCAGCGCTCGTTTGAGCACTGTGCGCCCTGCGTTTCCGTTGTGGAGCCCGCCGCATTCTGTGTGCGGAACGGCACGCGGCGGCTTTTGCACGCGCCCGTGGTGTGCGGCCTTGGCCCGGCGGGGCTGTTTGCGGCACTGCTGCTGGCGCGGCAGGGCTTTCGCCCTGTGGTACTGGAGCGCGGCCCCGCGGTGGAGGAGCGCGCCGCCGCCGTGGAGCGTTTTTTGCAAACCGGCGTTCTGAACGAGGCGGCAAACATTCAGTTCGGCGAGGGCGGCGCGGGCACGTTTTCGGACGGCAAGCTGACAACGCGCATCCACGACCCGCTGTGCGCGTTTGTTACAAAAACGCTGCTGGCGCACGGCGCCCCGCCGGAAATTGCCTACCGGCAAAAGCCGCACATCGGCACAGATGTGCTGCGCGGCGTAATCACCTCGCTGCGCAGCGAGATCGAGGCGCTGGGCGGGCAGGTGCGCTTTTGCACGCCGCTCACGGGCCTGCGCCTGCAAAGCGGGCGGCTCTGCGCCGTGCGCACGCCCGAGGGCGAGATCCCCTGCGAGGCGCTGGTACTGGCGCCCGGCCATTCGGCGCGCGATACGTTCGCAATGCTGCACGAGGCGGGCTTTGCGCTGCAGTCGAAGCCGTTTTCCGTCGGCTTTCGCGCCGAGCATCTGCAAAGCCGCATCGAGGAGGCCCTGTATCACGGGGCCGCGGGGCATCCCGCGCTGCCGCGGGGCGAATATCAGCTTTCAACGCACGTGGGCGCGCGGTGCGTGTATACCTTTTGCATGTGCCCGGGCGGCAGCGTTGTGGCTGCCGCCAGCGAAACGGGCCGGGTGGTTACAAACGGCATGAGTTTGCACGCGCGCGGCGGCAAAAACGCCAATGCCGCCGTGGTGGTGAGCGTAAGCGAGGCCGATTTTGGCGGCGACGCGCGCAGGGCGATCGAATTTCAGCGCGCGCTGGAAGAAAAGGCCTACGCGGCGGGCGGCGGCGGATATGCCGCCCCGGCAGAAAATCTGCAGAGCTTTCTTTCGGGCGCGGGCACGCTGCGCATTACGTCGGTGCAGCCCACCTATCCGCGCGGCGTTGCGGCGTGCGGTTTGGGCGCTCTGCTGCCCGAAGAGCTGGCAGCGTGCCTGCGCACAGGGCTTGCGGCGTTTGGGCAAAAGCTGCCCGGCTATACCGCGCCCGAGGCGATTTTAACGGGCCTCGAGACCCGCACCTCCAGCCCGGTGCGCCTTGCGCGCGGCGCAGACGGCCAAAGCACCGAGGTATCCGGCGTCTGGCCGTGCGGGGAGGGCGCGGGCTACGCGGGCGGCATCATGTCCGCCGCGGCAGACGGCCTGCGCGCGGCAGAGCACATCGCGCGGCGGTATTGTCCCGCCGGGTGCGCGGCAGAGGGCAGCCGCGGCACATCTTTTAAAAAAACATTGGGGCGCGCGGCGGCCGCCCCGTCTGACGGAGGAATCTGTAAATGAACGATCCCCATAACGGCAGCAAAAAGCCGGACGATTTGAGCCGCAGCATTGAAGAGGAGGTGCGCCAGACACTGGACACCGTGGCTGCCACCATCCGCAGCGCAGCGCGCGAGGTGAGCGATACGCTGCGCGAAGACGAAAATCTGCAGCGCACCGTACAGAATCTGGGCGCGGCGGCGCGCAGCGGCGTGGAAAGCGTGCGGCAGGGCATCAGCCGCGCCGCACGGGAAGCCGAGCGCACACAGCGCCGCAAAAACCGCAGAAAAAAGCGCGATTACGCCAAGCGCGCGGCCTCGGCTCTCAGCGAGGCGGGCGGCCTGCTGCTGGCCTCGGGCATTTTGAGCGTGGTTTCGGTAAGCAGCTGGATCGACAGCGGCGAATTTGCCGGAACGGCCATTTTGGGCGTGATCGCGCTGTGGCTTTTGGGCGGCTCTGTCTTTTCGTTCCTCAAATCACGCACGCTGCGGCGCGTCGCCTCCTACCAAAGCGTTCTGGGCGAGCGCTCGTACTGCTCGCTGGCCGAGCTCTCGGCGTTCACCGACAAAAGCCAGGCCGCTGTCCGGCGCGATCTGCACAAGCTCATCAGTATGGGCAAATATGAGGATGTCTACCTTGCGCCGGACGGTTCGCGCCTGTTCTCCAACGAAACGGCCTACCGGCTGTATCTGGCGCACTGCGCGCTGGACGACGAGGCCCGGCGCGCAGCGCCGCAGCCCGCGCCCGAGCAGCCCGCGCCCGAGCAGCCCGCGCCGCAGGCCGACGCCGCAGAGCTGAGCGTGCCGGAGCAGTGCCGCGCCTTTTTAAGCGAGCTGCGGGTGCAGCAGCGCCAGATTACAGACGCCGCCGTGCTGGAGCAGACGCATCGCATCGAGGCACAGACCGTGCGCGTTATCGCGTGGCTGGAAAAGCATCCCGAGGGCGAGGGGCAGATCCGCCGCTTTGTCAATTACTACATGCCCACAACGCTCAAGCTCATGCGCACCTACAACGAGGTGAGCCCGCAGGCCGACAGCAGCAGCGTGGCAGCGTCCATCCAAACGGATATCTGCGGCATCCTTTCCACCATCAACACTGCGTTCCAGAGCCTGCAGAACAATCTTTTAAAGGATACCGCAATGGATGTTTCGGCCGAGATCTCGGCGCTGGAGACCGTTTTGGCCCAGGAGGGCCTGACGCAGGACGAAATGGGGCTGTAGCGAAAGCCGCCCCATCCCCGGCTTTTCGGCCAATGGCCGTCTGCCGGCAAGGAGCTTTACGCCGTTTGCATGCACGGCCATGAGCCCTCGATCGAAGGAGGCAATCTGCGGATGAGCACGCTGATCATTCTCTTAGTTATCTTTTTCATCCTGATCCCCAAGCTGCAGCAGAAAAAAGCGCAGCGGGAACAGATGATGCGCGAGGACGCGGCACGGCGTGCGCAGAGCACAGCCGCCCAGCGCGCCGCCGAGGAAAACGCGGCACGGCGCGCGCAGAGCACAGCCGCCCAGCGCGCCGCCGAGGAAAACGCGGCACGGCGCGCGC
>CAJUMH010000001.1:136633-169640 GCA_910587145.1 uncultured Ruthenibacterium sp.
AGAGCACAGCCGCCTATCCTCCGCCCTCGCGCGCGCCCAAGTATCAGCGCGGCGGCGCGGCGTGGGGAGGCCTTTGGAACAAGCGGCAAAGCTTGAAAGGAGAACAGGACGAGCAGACGCTTTTGATGAAAAAGGCGCTCGGCCTTGCCGGCGCCGTCGTCGGCGGATGTGCGGCGGCGCTGTGCGGCCTTGGCTTTTTCTTCTCGCTCGCGGAGCTGATCGAATCGCTTGTTTACGGCTATTTCTTTGCAGACATGCTGATGATTCCGATCGTGTAGGCGCTGTTTGCGGCGGGCGGCGGCCTTCTTGCGCACGCCGGCGCCGGAATGCACCGGCGCGCCAAATATTTTGCATGGTACCGCGCCATCATCGGCGGGCGGCGCGAATGCCCTATCACGGACATCGCCCGCGCCACGGGCCGCAAGCCGCAGCGGGTGGTGCGCGACCTGCAGGATCTGGTGCGGCACGGCTATTTTCCGCTGGGCTTTGCCGACGCGGAAACCGGCTGCTTTTACGCCGATAACGACGCCTACCGCAGCCGCAACCCCGAAAAGGCAAAATGGGAGGACGCCGCAGTGCAGCGGCCCGAGCCCGCGCCGGCGGCGCAGCCCGCACAGCGGCCCGAGCCCGCGCCCGAACAGACAGGCCCGCTCGGCGATGCGCACCTGCGGGAATACCGGCGCCGGATGGAGCTGGTGCAGGACCCCGCGCTGCACGAAAAGGCGGCGCGCCTGTATGCCCACGCCGAGGATATCTTTGCCTGGGTGCAGCTGCACCCCGAATGCACCGATGATGTGCGCCGTTTTTGCAATTATTACCTGCCCACGGCCAATAAGCTGCTGGCTACTTACAACGAGGTTGCCCCGCACAAAAACGACAGCCACGTTGCCGCGAGGATCGAAAGCGAGGTCTCGCGCGTGCTGGATACCATGACGACGGCGTTTTGCGGCCTGATGGATAACCTTTTGCAAAACACCGCTGTGGACATGCAGGCCGAGATCTCGGCGCTGGAAACTATTTTGGCCCAGGAGGGCCTGACGCAAAGCGGGCCGATGCTGTAGTAGCGGCGCGATGCTGCAGTAGCGGCGCGGCATCGCCCAAGGGGTGTGGCCGCAGGGCCGAAGGCCGCCGCACTCCTTGGGGGAATGCAGGGCCCCCGAACGCCGCATGCGCGCCCTTTGGGGCAGGCGCCGCCATTTCATTTTCTGACGCAACCGTCCGAAAAAGAGCGGTAAGCGCAGAAAACGCCCGGCATGACGCCGCCTTTGCCCCCATCTGTTTGAACCAGTCTATTTGAAAAGGAGCCTCTTTTTATGGTATACCGTTCCTGGCAGATCGCACGGCCCGACCCCGCGCGCCGCGACGCTTTGTGCGCGGCGCTGGAGCTGCCGCGCCTGGTGTGCGGCGTGCTGTGCGCGCGCGGGCTGGATACGCCCGAGGCGGCGCGCGCGGTGGTGTGCGGCGAGGGCGCCCCTTTTCCGGATCCGATGCTGCTGCCAGGCATGGCGGCCGCGGTGGAGCGCATTCACCGCGCCGTCGATGGCGGCGAGCGCATCGCCGTATTCGGCGATTATGATGTGGACGGCGTTACGGCCACTGCGCTTTTGTACCTGTACCTCGATTCCGTGAGCGCCGACGTTTACTATAAGCTGCCCAGCCGCGAGGACGACGGCTACGGCCTGTTTCCTCCTGCCGTGGAACAGATGGCGGCCAAGGGCGTACAGCTGATTATCACCGTGGACAACGGCATCTCGGCGCACGAGGCCGCCGACGCGGCGCGCGCCTTGGGTGTGGATCTTGTTGTGACGGATCATCACCTGCCGCCCCAAACGCTGCCAAAGGCCGCGGCGGTGGTGGATCCGCAGCTGCCGGGCAGCGGCGAAGCGTATCGCGGCCTTTCGGGCGCGGGCGTGGCGTTTTTGCTGGCGGCGGCACTGGAGGGCTGCCCGCCCGAAGAGCTGCTGCCCTTTTACGGCGATCTTGCGGCGGTGGGCACGGTCGCCGATGTCATGCCTCTCACGGGCATAAACCGCCGCATCGTGCGGGAGGGGCTTTTGCTGCTGCAGCAAACCGAGCGGCCGGGCATTGCGGCGCTGCTGGAGGAATGCAGCCTTGCGGACAAGCCGCTGACGGCGGAAAACATCTCGTTTGCGCTTGCGCCGCGCCTGAACGCAGCCGGCCGCATGGACAGCGCCACCGGCGCGCTGGAGCTGCTTTTGTGCGAAGACCCGGACGAGGCCGCGCAATGGGCGCGGCAGCTGGAGCAAAAAAACACGGCCCGCCAAAAGGCCGAACAGGAAATTCTGCAAAACGTGTTCGATACCTTAGCGGCGGACGCCTCCTATCGCACCGACCGCGTGCTGGTGGTGTGGGGGCGCGGCTATCATCCGGGCGTTATCGGCATTGTGGCCTCCCGTGTGATAGAGCGTTTTGGCAAGCCCGCGATCATTATTTCCGTCGATGAAAAGGGCGAGGGTCGCGGCTCCGGGCGCGGCACGGCCGGCTTTTCGCTGTACGATGCCATCGCCGCCTGCTCCGGGCTGCTCGTGCGGTTCGGCGGCCACGCGCAGGCGGCGGGGCTTTCCATCCGGGAGGAACAGCTGCCCGCCTTTCGGCGCGCCGTCAACGCATGGGCAGCGCGCAGCGAGCCGGTGCCGGCGCTTTCGACGCTGCGGATTGATCTGCCGGTGCTTCTGAGCGAGCTGCACGCGCAGGATGTGCAGGCGCTCTCAGTGCTGGCGCCGTTCGGCAGCGGCAATCCCGCGCCGCTGTTCCTCATCGAAAACGCCGTGATCGAGGCCATAGCCCCGCTGAGCGAGGGCAAACACTCCCGTGTGCGCCTGCGGCAGGGGCCGGGCGTGCTCTACGCGGCACTGTTCGGCCGCGCGCCCGAGGCACTTGGCTACCGGGTGGGCGACGCCGTGGACGCGGCCGTGAGCCTCTCGGTTTATGAAGGGAAAAACGGTCCGATGCTCTCGGCACGCCTGCGGGAGCTGCGCCCCGCCGGGCTGGACGAGCAGTGTCTGGAGGCGGCGGCCCTGTATGAGGCATTCCTCTGCGGCGCGCCGCTTACGCGCGCGCAGCGCGCGCGGCTATGCCCCGTGCGCGCGGATACCGTTGCGCTGTACCGCGCGCTGGCCGCCGTGCCGGACGGCGTTTTGGCAGACGATCTGCGCCCGCTGTTTGCGCGGCTGGGCGCCGAAAACGCGGGCAAAACGCTCGTTTCGCTGGAGGCGCTGCGCGAGCTGGGCTTTGCCGAGGTGTGCGAAACGCCGCACGGCGCGCGGTGGCGGCTGACGCCGTGCCGGAAAAAAAAGGATCTGGCGTCCGCGCCTGTTTTACGCAGATTGGAGGCAGCACAGTGATGGAGGAACGGGAGAAAATTGCCGTAAAAACCTATGGGGATCTGGAACGCGCGATCACGGATTCCGGCAGGCCTTACGATCTTGCCGCCATCGAACGCGCCTATGTTACGGCCGAAAAGGCGCACGCGGGCCAAAAGCGCCTGTCGGGCGAGCTGTATGTCAGCCACCCCATCGCCGTGGCATGCCTTGTCGCAGACCTTGGGCTGGATACCAATTCCGTTATTGCGGCGCTTTTGCACGATACGGTGGAGGATACCGACATTACATCGGACAACGTGCGCGCGGCGTTTGGCAGCGACGTTGCCCTTCTGGTGGACGGCGTGACAAAGCTGACACAAATGACGTTTTCCTCGGTGGAGGAGCAGCAGGCCGAGAACCTGCGCAAAATGCTGCTGGCCATGAGCAAGGACGTGCGCGTAATGCTCATCAAGCTGTGCGACCGGCTGCACAACATGCGCACCGGCGACGGCTGGCCGGAGCAAAAGCGCCGGGATAAGGCGCTCGAAACCATGGAGGTTTACGCGCCCATTGCCCACCGCCTTGGCATGAGCAACGTAAAGGAAGAGCTGGAAGACCGCAGCCTGCGCTATCTGGACCCCGTCGGTTATCAGGACATCACCGACGCCCTTGCCAAAAACGGCGCGGCCGATTCGTTTATCGCGGGCATCGCGGAAAAAATCCGCGAGCGCCTCGCGCAGTTCGGCATGAGCGACTGCACCATCAAAAAGCGGGTAAAAAGCGTATACGGCATCTACCGCAAGATGTATATGCAGAACCGCTCGTTTGAAGAGATCTATGACGTCTACGCCGTGCGCATCATCCTGAACACCGTCGGCGAATGCTACAACGCGCTGGGCGTCATCCACGATCTGTATCATTCCATTCCCAGCCGGTTCAAGGATTATATCTCCACGCCGAAGCCGAACCTGTACAAATCGCTGCATACAACGGTGATCGGGCACGAGGGCATCCCCTTCGAGGTGCAGATCCGCACCTGGGAGATGGATCAAACCGCCGAATACGGCGTTGCTGCGCACTGGAAATATAAGGCGGGCGTAAATACCAAGGATAAGCTGGACGACCGCATCGCCTGGGTGCGCCAGCTGCTGGAGAGCCAGCGCGAGAGCGACGACGCGGGCGATCTTTTGCACGATATCAAAAGCGAGCTGCTGCCCGAGGACGTATTTGCCTTTACCCCCAAGGGCGATGTGATCAATCTGCCCGCGGGCGCGACCGCCATTGATTTTGCCTATGCCATCCATTCCGCCGTTGGCAACCGCATGGTAGGCGCCAAGGCCAACGGGCGCATCGTGCCCATCGATCATAAAATCGTCACGGGCGAGATCATCGAGGTAATTACCGGCCCGCAGGACAAAGGCCCCAGCCGCGATTGGCTGAACATCGTTACCACCAGCGAGGCGCGCAACAAGATCCGCAACTGGTTCAAAAAAGAGCGCAAGGAAGAGAATATCGCCGAGGGCAAGGCGGCGCTGGAAAAAGAGCTGCGGCGCAACCTTGTAACGATCCCGGCCGAAAAATACGATGCGTTTATGGCAGATCTGGCCCGGCGCCAGCGCCTGAACACGCCCGAAGAGCTGTATGCCGCCATCGGCTACGGCGGGCTGCAGCTCTCCCGCCTGATGATCCGGATCAAGGATGAATACGCGCGCCTGCTGAAGGAAAAAGACCCTGTCGAGCTGCTGAGCATTCCCATCAAAAAGCAGAAGGCCAGCGAGGGCGTCATCATCGAGGGGCTGGATAACTGCATGGTAAAATTCGCCAAATGCTGCAATCCGCTGCCCGGCGACGATATCATCGGCTTTATCACGCGCGGCTTCGGTGTTTCCATCCATAAGCGCAGCTGCCCGAACGCAAGCAACGGCCTTCTGGGCGAGGATGCGCCCCGCTGGGTGAGCGCCCACTGGGCGGAGAGTGTGAAGGAAAGCTTCAAATCCTCGCTGGAGATCTCGGCGATGGACCGCGACGGCCTGATGGCCGACGTGGCAATGCTCATTGCCGAAATGCATCTGCCGTGCTACGCCATTTCGGCAAGGCAGCTGCCCGACGGCCGCGCCACCATGTCGCTGACGGTGGGCGTGAACAACACCGAGCACCTGAACACCGTTATCGGCCGCCTGCGCAGGATCAAAAGCATCACAAGCATCTCGCGGGTGTAGGCGAAGCCCGCGCTCCCACGCAAAGGCGTTTCGCAAAGGCGTTTCTCTTTACAGAGTGCTTTCCGGCCGCTTCTATAAAATCCGCTTTTTCGTATGTTTATATAAAAAACAGCAAAGGATGATCGCATGCGTGCAGTAATCCAGCGCGTGAGCGCGGCGAGTGTTTCGGTAAACGGCGGTGCGCCGCGCGCCATTGGGCGCGGGCTCGTAATCCTGCTTGGCGTGCGCGATACCGATACGCTCGAGCTCTGCCCCAAGCTTGCGCAAAAATGCGCCGGGCTGCGCATCTTTGACGACGCAGACGGCAAACTGAATCTTTCGGCCGAGACGCTGGGGCTTCAGGCACTGGTGGTTTCAAACTTTACGCTGTACGGCGATACCCGAAAGGGCAAACGGCCCAGCTTTATCGCGGCCGCAAAGTCGCCCCTTGCGGTGGATGCCTACGAGGCGTTTGTTGCCGAGTTGCGCAAAACGGGGCTTTCCGATGTGCAGACCGGCGAATTTGGCGCTGAAATGCAGGTGAGCCTTACCAACGACGGCCCCATCACCATCGTGATTGATACCGACGAATGGAACGCTCCGGAAAGGAAACACGTATGAAGATTTATCACATTCCCGCCCCCACGCCGCCTTGCGCCAATACGTTTTTGCTCATTGGCGCAAACGGCAAGGCTGCCGCCATCGACCCCGGTGCAAACGCCGCGGAATACCTGCGCCTGCTGGAGGAGCACGGCGCACGGCTGACGCATATTTTGCTCACGCACGGCCACTACGACCATGTGGGCGCGGCGGCGGCGCTGCGCGAAAAAACGGGCGCGCAGGTGTGGCTGAACCCGCAGGATACGGCAGGCGACAGGCTTTTTCCCTTTACAGCGCCGGATCACGCTTACACCAACGGCGAAACCATTTTGGTGGACAGCGACCTTTCGTTCCGGGTAATCGCCACGCCCGGCCACAGCGAGGGCTCGGTTTGCCTGCTGTGCAAGGACCTGCTCTTTACCGGCGATACGCTTTTTGCGGGCGATATCGGCCGCACCGATCTTGCCGGCGGCGATATGGGCGCTATGCGCCAGAGCCTTGCAAAGCTGTGCGCCGCCGTCACCGGGGATGTTCGCGTACTGCCCGGCCACGAGGATTTTTCCACGATGGAGTACGAAAAACAGCACAACCCCTATTTGCAGGGGTGAGCTTTTGATCGAAATTTCAGAAGCTTTTGCTTCTTTTCTTTGCGAAGAAAAGAAGCGAAACTTCCCCAAAATGCTTTCCCTTCCCTGAAAAAGGGATCCCTCCGGAGAAATTGCGTTTTCCTTCCCTGAAAAAAGGGATCCCTCCGGAGAAATTGCGTTTTCCTTCCCTGAAAAAAGGGATCCCTCCGGAGAAATTGCGTTTTCCTTCCCTGCTCAACCGTGAAAAAGGAAGCGAAAGAGCGCCAAGGGAGTTTTCCCTTCGTCTAAAATTTTTAAATTTCAAATTCCGCTGCAAATTTAAAAATTTCTTTACGCCTCATTCCGATGCCCCTTGGCGCCCCCGGCGGCAAACAAAAGCTGCTTTTTCGCGGCCCCGCTCACAGTAGGAATGACATCCGCTGGGCCTTTTGCGAAAAGGCGGATTCCCATTTTCGTTTTTTATCTAAAATTTTAAACCTGCTGAGAAAGAAGGTTCCCGCCATCGAGCTGTATCTTCGCGGCCTTGCCTCCGGCTACGAACCGGAACACGTAACGCGCCTGTTTTTCCCGAACGCGCACCTGACAAGGCAATGGCCTTCCCACCGCGCTGATACCGTCGCCGTGCTCCGCAGCCGCCATCGTCTTGTTTGCGCCGTGCGCCAAAACGGGCAATGCACCGTACACCTGCTGCAAACAACGCCCGGCCTTGCCGCCCGGGATGCGGAATACGAAACCTGCCGCGCGCTGTTTTTGCTGCTGCGCGGCGTAACGGGCATATGCCCGCCGTGGGGCATGCTCACCGGCGTGCGCCCTGTGCGCCTTGTGCGCGAGCGGCGGCTGCCGGGCGAATCGGACGACGCCTTCGGCGCGCGGCTGCAAAAAACGCATTTTGTCAGCGATGAAAAATTTCGCCTTGCCGTGCGCACGGCGGCCAATCAGGCCGAGGCCCTTGCGTACAGCACCCCGCAAAGCTGCAGCCTTTACATCTCCATTCCGTTCTGTCCCTCCCGATGCAGCTACTGCAGCTTTGTCTCGCGCACCACCGAGAGTTCCGGCCATTTGGTGGAGCCGTACCTGCAGTGCCTGTGCCGCGAGCTTGCCGAGATCGGCGCGCAGACCCGGCGGCTTGGGCTGCGTCTGGAGACGATCTACATCGGCGGCGGCACGCCCACGGCCATTTCCGCCGCACAGCTGCGCAGGCTGATGCAGGCCGTGCGCGATCATTTCGACGTGCCGTCCGTGCGCGAATACACGGTGGAGGCCGGCCGGCCGGACTGCACTACCCCCGAAAAGCTGGCCGTCATTCGGGAATACGGCGCAACGCGCGTTTCCATCAACCCGCAGACCCTTTCCGATGAGGTGCTGGCCGCCATCGGCCGCCGCCATACCGCGCAGGATATCCTCGATTGCTTTGCCGAGGCACGGCGGCAGGGCCATAACAACATCAATATGGATCTGATCGCCGGGCTGCCGCACGATACGCCCGAGGGCTTTTTGCGCACTCTGCGCGGCGTGCTGGCGCTGGACCCCGAAAACATCACCGTGCACACGCTCACGCTGAAGCGTGCCTCCAATCTGGTGATCGAGCACGCGCCCGCCGAATACGGCGACGCCGCCCGCATGCTGCGCTCGTGCGCGCTGCTGGCAGATCACGGCTACGAGCCCTATTATCTGTACCGTCAGAAGGGCACGCTGCAAAATCTGGAAAACACCGGGTATACAAAACCCGGATTCGCCGGATTGTATAACATCTTTATCATGGAGGAGGTGCATACGATCCTTTCCGCCGGAGCGGGCGGCTCTACCAAGCTGGTCGGTCCGGACGGCACAATCCGGCGCATTTTTAATTATAAGTATCCGTCCGAGTACATCGAGCGCTTTGACACCGTGCAGGCGCGCAAACAGGGAGTTGATGATTTTTATGGGAAATACTGAAATTTGGATCCCCAAGCGACTGGTTGAAACGGGTCTTTTGAACCTTGCGGCCGCCGCGCCCGAGACGCTGGCGGCATATTGCGAGCAGGAATATGCCGCGCGCATTGCCGACGCCGTTGCCCAAATCGAGGCGGGCGACGCGCATGTGGTGATGCTCACGGGGCCTTCGGCCTCCGGCAAAACCACCACCGCGCACAAGATTGCCGATCGCATCATCGCGGACGGCCGGCGCAGCGTTGTCGTCTCGCTGGATAATTTTTATAAGGACGTAAGGGATTATCCGCGTTTGCCGGACGGCACACCGGATTACGAAAGCGCAGACGCGCTGGACATCGCCGAGATCAACCGCTGCCTGCTCTCGCTTGTCGAAACCGGCAGGGCCGAGATCCCCGATTTCGATTTCAACCGCGAACAGCGCCGCCAGGGCGTGATCCCCATCGAGGTGGGCGACGGCGTGGTGATCGTGGAGGGCATCCACGCCCTGAATCCGCGCCTGACGGCGCTGTTGCCCGAGGGCAGCGCCTTTAAAATTTACACCAGCATGCGCGAGGAATATTCGTATCACGGCCGGCGCGTTGTGGCCACGCGCGATATCCGCCTTGCGCGCCGCATGGTGCGCGATCACAAGTTCCGCGGGCACTCGCTGGAAAAAACGTTCTCCATGTGGCCGGCTGTCTGCGAGGGCGAGGAGAAAAACATCAAGGTGTTCAAGCCCGAAGCCGATATGATCCTGGATACAAGCTTTTCCTACGAGGTATGCTGTCTTGCGCCATTTGTGGCCGGGCTGCGCGGCGGCCTTGCGCCCGATTCGCCCTATGCCCCCCGGCTGGAGGAGCTGTGCGCGCTGTTTGCGCTGTTTACGCCCGTCAACGAGGCATCCTATATGCCGCGCGATTCCATGCTGCGGGAATTTATCGGCTAAAGGGCCGCGCCGCCGCTTTACAAAAAATTTTCAAAAGCCGCCCTGTTCGCCGGTGTGCGCGAGAGCGGCCCAGGCGTTTGGATTTGCAAAAACGGCTGGCCGCCGCCCTGTTCGCCGGTGTGCGCGATGGCGCCGGGCGCGGCTTTTGTGCAAGGAGATGCTGTTTATGAACGTATTCGATCATCTGACGTCTGTCGCCGCCTGCTGCGCAGACACCGTGCTGCAGGCCACCGGAGAGCTGGCGCAAAAGGGCAGGCTGCAGGCGCAGCTGCTGAAGCTGGAGCACCGGCTGAGCCGCGCGCAGCGTCAGCTGGGCGCGCTGGTATATACACTGCGCAAAACCGGCACGGAAAACGAGGCGCTGGTCGCGCGCTATGTGGATGCCATCGCGGAGCTGGAAACGCAAATTGCCGCGCTGCGCGCCGAGGAGGACGGTGTGCCCGAGGAGGACGCCGCCTATTGCCCGCAGTGCGGCGCGCCGGTAGAGGCCGACGCCCTGTTTTGCCCAGCCTGCGGCGGGAGCCTGTAGCCGGCAGACCGGCCTGTTTTTGCCGCATCCGCGGCCAAAAGCCTGAAAATAGGCGTTTTTTTTAAAAAACGCTTGCAATGCAGTGCTCTATCATGTAAAATGGAAAAGCGGGTTTTTTGGGAGCCCGGCGCGGTGCGGCGTCCCCAAATAATACCGACGGACGGGCCATATATTATGCGCACGCAGAGAAAGGATGTGGATGCCGGATGCAGGAACAGATCGAACGCTGGCTTGCAAAAGAGCACTACACGATGGACGATCTGTGCGGCATCGTCGCCCTCCTGCGAGATCCGAAACGCGGCTGCCCGTGGGATAAGGTGCAGACGCACGCCAGCATCCGCAAAAATTTTATTGAAGAAACCTACGAGGCAGTTGACGCCATCGATCTTGGAGACACGCACCTTCTGTGCGAGGAGCTGGGCGATGTGCTGCTTCAGGTAGCGCTGCATACGCAGATGGAAGCCGAGCAGGGCACATTTACACTCGACGACGTGTGCACCGGCATCTGCAAAAAGCTGATCCTTCGGCATCCGCATATTTTTGCGCACGGCGGCGCGCCAAAGCGCACGGCGGACGAGGTGTTGGATACGTGGGAACAGATTAAGCGCCGGGAAAAGCACCGCGAGGGGCTGGCGCAGGATCTGGAAAGCGTGCCGCGTTCGCTGCCCGCCCTGATGCGCGCGGGCAAGGTGGCCAAGCGCGCGGCCGGGCACGGCGTTTCCCGGCCGGATACGCACGCCGCGCTGCAGGCGGTGGCAGAGCGCGCGGCCGCGCTGTGTGCAGCCGACACAAACGGTGCCGGTACCGACGAGCAGTGCAGGCTGCTGGGCGAGCTGCTGTTCTCGGCCGCAGACGCCTCACGATTCCTTGGCTGCGACGCCGAAGAGGCGCTGAGCGACGCCACGGAACGCTTTATCGGGCGTTTCAATCGTCCCGATGCCTCCGATTCGGATTGAATGCCCGCGATCGGGGCACACTGTATCCCAAAAGGGCCGCGCACTGTATTGCTTTTCCCAGAGCGATCTTCGCTTTGAGAACAGATATTAAACAATTCGGAGGGTATACAAAATGACGAAAGTTGATCTGGCCGCGAAAGTTGCCGCTGAGGCGGATTTGACCAAAAAGGACGCCGAAAAGGCTGTTGCCGCCATGCTGAGCGGCATTACCGAAGCACTGAAGTCCGGGGATAAGGTTTCTCTGGTTGGTTTTGGCACGTTTGAGGCAAAGCAGCGCTCTGCCCGCGTGTGCCGCAACCCCCGTACCGGCGAGCCCACGCAGGTGCCCGCAACCGTTGCGCCCGTCTTCAAGGCCGGCAAGGCTCTGAAGGACGCCGTGGCGAAATAAGCTTTTTTGCTGCCGCCCAAAACGGAGCAAAACCGAACCAGAAGCGTTTGCAGCCGGGGGCAACTCCGGCTGCATTTTCATTGCGGCGCTGTTTGGGCTGCCGCAAAAAGGAGGACAAGCCGATGCGCAGTGTCACCGTACTCGCGCCCGCAAAGCTGAATCTTACGCTGGATATCACCGGTACCCGGCCGGACGGATACCATACCGTCGATATGATCCTGCAGGCCGTAAGCCTGCACGAACGCGTCACGGTGCGCAAAAGCAGGGGGTTCTCGCTTGCGCTGCCCGGCTCGAACGTTCCCGCAAACGAGCACAACACCGCGTGGAAGGCGGCGCTCGCCTTTTTCGGCGAGACGGGCCTTCTGGCGGGCGCCGCCGTTACCGTGGAAAAACACGCGCCCGTGCGTGCCGGAATGGCGGGCGGCAGCGCCGACGCGGCCGCCGTGCTGGTGGCGCTGAACGCGCTGTACGGCGCGCGGCTCTCTGTGGCCGAGCTGTGCGCCATCGGCGCGCAGGTGGGGGCGGATGTACCGTTTTGCATTTTGGGCGGCACGGCGCGTGCCACCGGCATTGGCGAAGTGCTCGAGCAGCTTTCGCCCTGCCCGCCGTGCTTTTTTACAGTGTGCATGCCCAAGGGCGGCATCTCTACGCCGCAGGCCTATGCGCGGTACGATGCGCTCGGAACAGACGAGCGCCCGGATACGGCCGCCGCGCTCGCGGCGCTGCGCGCGGGCGATCTGCAGGCGCTGTGCGCGCAGATGAAAAACGCGCTCAGTTTTTCCAGCGCAGGCCGCGATACCGCGCCCATCTGCCGCATTCTGCGCGAAAACGGCGCCGCTGCCGCTCTGATGACGGGCAGCGGCGCGGCGGTGTTCGGCGTGTTTGAAACACGGCGCGCGGCCAGCGCGGCGCGCGCCGCGCTGGCCGCCGTTTATCCCCGCGCCTGGGTGCTTTCGCCGGAGCGGCAGGGCGCGCGCATTGTACATACGGCGTAGCGGGTTTTGCCGCGGCGCACAGGGTTTTCACAACGGGTCTTGCCGCGGCGCACGGGTTTGGCGTGCGCTCTTCGGATACAGGCTGCCCCACATCTGCCTCAAAAGCCAAAAATTTGCCGCTGCGGCCGCTGCAAAGAGTGACAAGGAAAGAAAAATATGGTAAAATAACCGTAGGGCCGCCGCTTTGCACGGCCTACTGCTCGGAAAGGGGGTGCAGAAAATGAAGATCCCCATCGAGGAGGAACGCCTCATCGAAAGAGTTCTTGTTGTTCTGCGTCTTGCCGAAGAAAACGGGCTGGAGCCGGGCGCCATGGAGGAACTGCCGCCCGAAAAGCTGCGCGAACAGGGGATCAACCAGCACACGCTGGCACAGGCGCGCGGGTTTTTGCTGTTTCTGGACGAGATCCCCGGCGGCTTTCTCATCTACCGCGCCTGGGGCGACGAACAGATCATCTACGCAAACCGGGGGCTTTTGCATCTGTTTGGCTGCGACACCGTAGGCGAGCTGCGCGCGCTTACGGGCAGCTCCTTTAAAGGTCTGGTATATCCCGAAGATCTGGAGGCCGTTGAAGCAAGCATCTACCGGCAGATCCGGGAAAACGACGATCGGCTGGACTATGTGGAATACCGCATCCGGCGCAAGGACGGCATGCTGCGCCGCATGGAGGATTACGGCCATTTTGTGCGCAGCCGGAGCATGGGCGATTTTTTCTACGTCTTTTTGGGCGACGCAACGGAAAAACACGAGCGCCGCGAGCGCGAACGCCTCTCGCTGCAGAGTGTCGCGCTGGAAAAAGACCGCGAGATGCAAAAACTCATCCAGCGCTACGACGCAGAGCGCGCGCTCATCGATCAGGAATATCTGCGCCGCCTTGAGGTGATCGAGGGCCTAAGCATCAACTATGAATCGATCCTGTATGCCGATCTCGACATGGATCAGGTGCTGCCGTACCGGCTGAGCCTGCGTACACAGCCTATGTTTGAATCGCGCTTTTCCCTGCGCGTTTACAGCGCGTACACGGCGGAGTATGTGCAGCGCTGGGTGCATCCCGAAGACCGGCAGCGGGTGCTGCGGATGACCTCCATCGGCTACATCCGGGAAAAGCTTGCGCAAAACCCATCCTACTACCTCAATTACCGCGTGCTGACGGAAAAAGAAACACAGTATCTTCAGCTGCGCATCGTCGCCGTAGGCGAAGGCGAAAACCGATGCGCACAGGTCGTACTGGGGTTTCGCAGTGTGGACGAGGAGTTCCGGCGCGAGATGGAGCAAAAGCAGATCCTCGCGCAGGCGCTCACCAACGCCAATCTTGCCGTCACCGCTAAAAATACGTTCCTTTCCAATATGTCGCACGATATGCGCACGCCGCTGAACGCGATCCTCGGATTTGCGCAGCTTGCGAAACGCGGCCTCGGCAGCCCGCAGGAGGTGCTCGGGTATCTCGAGCGCATCGAGGCATCCGGCAGGCAGCTGTTCGATCTTATCAGCAAGGTGCTGGAGCTTGCGAACATGGAAGCCGAGCAGTTCTGTGCGCTTGAGGTAGAATGCGCCCTGCGTGACATTGCGCAGGAGGTATACGATTCTCTGCGTTTGCAGGCGCAGGAAAAAAACATCGCTTTTACCGTACAGATCGGGCCTCTGCGCCACGAGACCATCTTCAGCGATCCGGAAAAGCTGCGCCAGCTGCTGACATATCTTGTCAACAACGCGATCACCTACACGCTGCCGGAGGGGCGTGTGACGGTTTGCATCGAAGAACAGAACGAAATGCCCGGGCCATACATCCCCTACCGCATCCGCGTGCAGGATACGGGCATCGGCATTGAAAAAGACTTTCTCGAACGCATTTTCGAGCCGTTTTCCCGCGAAAAAAGCACCACGCTCAGCGGCGTGCACGGCGTGGGGCTGGGGCTTTCCATTGTAAAAAACATCGTCGATCTGATGGGCGGCTCCATTGAGGTGCAGAGCACGCCGAACGAAGGCAGCACCTTTACGGTGGAGCTGAATTTCCGCGTGCAGCAGGAAGCTCCGCCTCCCCCAAGCCAGGCCGCCGGCACACCGCCCGTGCGCAGCAGAAGCATTTTGGTTGCAGAGGACAACGAGATCAATCTGGAGATTGCAAAAGAGCTGCTGCAAATGAACGGCTTTTCCGTTGATACGGCCCAAAACGGCAGCGTCGCGCTGGAAAAGGTGCGCTGCGCCGCACCCGGACAGTACGATGCAATTTTAATGGATCTGCAAATGCCCGTGATGGACGGCTGGCAGGCCGCCGCAGAAATTCGCAAGCTTCCGAACCCTCTGCTCGCGGGCATTCCGATCATTGCGGTAAGCGCCAATTCCCTGCGCGAGGATGTGCGCCGCTCGATGGAATGCGGCATGAACGCCCACCTGCCCAAGCCCATCGACATCGACGAGATCGTGCGGCAGATCGACGCGCTGGCGCCGCACAGATAAAAAATGCACGCGGCTTTTCCCGCCGCTACACCCCTGCCAGATCGAAGGCAGGGGTGTATTCTTCTTTTGCGCTGGCGCGCTGCTGCAGATAGCCGTTCTCCAGGCCAAGCGATACCGCATAGTCCACGGCGCGCCGGTACTCCCAGGTAGAAATGCGGCGCATCAGCGCCTTGTGCTGCGCGGCCTTGTAGCAGGGGGTGTACTGGCTCATCAGGCTGAGCAAAAAGCTGCCGCGCGGCAGCGCGGCCAGATATTCCAGCACGGCGCGGGTATCCGCGCCCGCGCCGGGCAAGGCCAGATGCCGCACAATTACACCGCTTTGCAGCATGCCGTCCGCGTCCAGCCGGGGCGGCCCCGCCTGCGCGAGCATTGCCTGCAGCGCGGCGCCGGCCACCTCAAAATAATCGGGCGCGCCCGAATATTGCGCCGAAAGCGCGGCGGAGCAATATTTCAGATCTGTCAGCCAGATATCCACATATCCGCGCAGCGCGGAAACGGCCTCGGCCGGCTCGTAGCCGCCCGTATTGTATACCACCGGGATCGTAAGCGTTCCCCGCACCAGATCCAGCGCTGCGCACACCCACGGCAGATAGTGGCCCGCCGTAACAAGATTCAGGTTGTGCGCGCCCTGCTCTTGCAGCGCAAGAAAAATCTCGGCAAGGCGCTCTACAGAGATCTCTTTGCCAAAATTCTCGGCGCTGATGGTATAATTCTGGCAATAGCAGCACCGCAGCGCGCAGCCGGAAAAAAACACCGTGCCGCTGCCGCGCGCCCCGGAGATGCACGGCTCCTCCCAAAAATGCAGCGCCGCCCGCGCCGCCTTCACGCGGCCGCCGCCGCCACAAGGGCCCTGTGTTTTGGTGCGGTCTGCCCCGCAGCGCCGCGGGCACAGAGTGCAGTGTGTGGGAATATCCATTCTGCGTCCTTCCTTCTTTTGCGGGCGTTTTTTCTTCCGGGCCTGCCCGTTTAAATCGCCCGCTTTGCCTTCCCGAGCCGCCGCACAGTTTGCGGCCGCATCCAGGGAGGGCTTTCTGTGTTTCTTCCAAACAGTATATCATCTTTCTCCGTTTTATGGTATACTGTATTTATTCCATTCCCAAACAAAGGCCCGCACGCCGTCAGGCCGCATCCGGCGGCACGCCGGCGGCGGACGCGGCCGCAAAGCCGCGCAAAGCTTTTTTCGCCATTTGGGAGTTTTTCACCGGAAAGGAGCAGACGATGCAGCCTATTGCGCACGACCCGCAGGCCAAATTTCTCGCGCAGCTTGCACGGGAGTATCCCACCGTTGCGGCGGCCTCCAGCGAGATCATCAATTTGCAAGCGATTTTGCGGCTGCCCAAATCCACCGAGCATTTTATGAGCGATCTGCACGGCGAGGCCGATGCCTTTACGCACATTCTCGGCAACGCCTCGGGCGTTATCCGCGAAAAAGTAGACCGCGTATTGGCAAACGAGCTCTCGGACGCCGAGCGCGCCGAATTTGCCACGCTCATCTACTACCCCGCGCAAAAGCTGGCGCAGCTCAAGCCCCGGCAGACAGACCTTGCCGCCTGGTACCGGCAAACGCTGTATCGGCTGATCGAGGTGTTCCGTATGACAGCCTCGAAGCACACGCGCAGCTTTGTGCGCAAATGCCTGCCGGAGCGCTTTGCGTATATTTTAGACGAGCTGCTGCACGCGCATTTTGAGGATCACGACAAAGAGCTTTACTACGGCAGCATCGTCGATTCCATCGTGGACGTCGGCCGCGCGGATGATTTTATTCTTGCGCTCGCGCAGCTCATCCAGCGCATGGCCGTGTTTCGTCTGCACATTGTGGGCGATATCTTCGATCGCGGCGCGAGGCCGGATGTGATCCTGGACAAGCTGATGCGCCACCACGCGGTGGATATCCAGTGGGGCAACCACGACGTGGAATGGATGGGCGCGGCGGCCGGCAGCGAGGCGTGCGCGGCAAGCGTTGTGCATGTCACGCTCAGCTACAACAATTTGGAAACGTTAGAGGACGGCTACGGCATCAGCCTGCGCCCGCTCTCGCAGTTTGCCGAGGAGGTGTACCGCAATGCCGATATCTCCGGCTTCTGGCCAAAGCTGACGGAGCCGGGCGAGTATTCCCCGGCAGATCTGGCCCGCACCGCGCGCATGCACAAGGCCATTGCCGTGATGCTGTTCAAGGCCGAGTGCGCGCTCATCGACCGCAACCCGGATTTCGGCATGCAAAGCCGCGCGCTGCTGCGGCGCATCAATTTTGTCACTCAGACGATCGAGATCGATGGCGTGGAATACCATATGAAGGATTGCGATTTCCCGACGGTGGATCCCGCCGATCCCGCCGCCATGACGCCCGGCGAGCGCGACGTGCTGGATAAGCTGCGCCAGAGTTTTCTGCAAAGCGACAAGCTGGCGCGCCACGTGCGTTTTCTGTATGCAAAAGGCAGCGTCTACCACATGGAAAACAACAATCTGCTGTTCCACGGCGCGGTGCCGCTGGACGAGGCCGGGCGTCTGGCCGAGGTGTGCTGCGGGGGGCGGCGCTATGTCGGCCGGGCGTGGATGGATCAGTGCGAGCGCATGGCCCGGCAGGGATATTTTGCCCCGGCGGGCAGCGAGGCCCGACAGCGCGGGCAGGATTTTCTGTACTATCTGTGGTGCGGGCCGCTCTCGCCCATCTTTGGGCGCGACCGCATGGCCACATTCGAGCACCTGTTTGTGGACGGCGAATTCTCCGAGCGCAAAAACCCCTATTATCTGTACATCGAAAACGAAGACGAGGCCATCGCGCTGCAAACGGCCAGGCGCATCTTTGACGAATTCGGCCTCGATTTTGAAAACGGGCATATCATCAACGGGCATATCCCGGTGCGCGCCTCCAGCGGCGAGCAGCCCGTCAAGGCGGGCGGCAAGCTGATTGTGATCGACGGCGGCTTCTGCAAGGCATACCACCGGCGCACAGGCATTGCGGGCTATACGCTGGTATCGTCGTCGCGCGGGCTTTCTCTGCGCAGCCACGGCCCCTTTGAAAGCACGCAGAAGGCCATTTCCGAAAATCTCGATATTTTATCCACCAAGGATATGTTCGAGCCGAGCGGCAAGCGCATCTATGTAGCGGACACCGACGAGGGCGCCGAAATGAAGGAGCGCATCGCCGATTTAAAGCTGCTGCTCGCCGCCTATGCGGACGGCAGCATCAAGGAGCAGGCGTAGGGCATCCGCCTCGCCCGCTGGGCACGAGGTTAGAATGCCGCCTCGCCCGCTGCCGCGAACCGCTCTGTAAAGCATTTCCGCGGTGCCCGTCCGTCCCGGGGCCGGCACGCCCCGTTCCCCGAAAATAAATTGGATCATTATTTGGGAGGATCAATCATGCAGCAACCAAAACCCGGCACGGCGCTTGTGTTTGAGGCATGCGAAAATTTCCGCGAACTGGGCGGATACGTCGGCTGCGGCGGCAAGCGTGTGCGGTACGGCGTCTTTTACCGCGCTCCGGCACTGGCCAATCTACATACCCCGGCCGACCGGGAGCATTTTCTCTCGCTGGGCATCCGCACGGCGTTCGATTTCCGCTCCGAATCGGAGCGCGCCCTTGCACCAGACCCGGAGTTTCCGGGCGTGAAAAATATCGCGGTCAACGCGCTTTTCACCCCGGACGGCTCCGAACAGAATTTCGATCTGGAGGAGATCGTGCGCAGCAAGGCGGGCCTGCGCCTTTTGACAGAAGGCGTGCACGAGGGCTATGTGCGCATGCCGTTTGAAAACCCCGCCTACAAAGCGCTGTTTGCGGCCATCCTTGCGGACGAAACGCCGGTGCTGTTCCACTGCACCGCCGGCAAAGACCGCACGGGCGTTGCCGCCGCGCTCATTCTGCGCACACTCGGCGTCTCGCGCAAGGATATCATCGCCGATTATCTTTTGACAAACCATTATCGCGTTCGCTCCGGCGCGGCGTTTTGCAAAACACTCGAACAGATGGGGGTTCCCGCGCCCCTCGCCGCACAGGTGGCGCGCGTGGGCTCCGGCGTGCGGCGCAAAAGCATCGAGAGCGCGCTCGATGCCATCGACGCGCGCTATCCCCGCTTTGAAGACTATCTGGCCGAACAGCTCGGCATCAATGCCGCCGCGCTGGCACACCTGCGCGCGACATATCTTTTTTGATCCGGCCCGGCGCAAAAAGGTCCGGCTCCAAAGGGGGCATGGCGGCCTGAGGACGGGCTGGGGGCAGCGCGTCTGCAGCAGTTGGTCGATTTTGGCCGAGCGGGAGGGCTTTCTCTGCGTATTTTCCGGCGGACATACAAGCCGGTTCCGGCAGATGCAGATGTTTCCCACACACGGCGGAACAAGGCCGCCTGCGATCGGCGGGCTGGAAATTCCGGATCCCGCGTCCACCGTCGGGAAAAACCTCGATGGCAATTTTTTGCTTCGGCTGTTAAAGCACATCAAGGCAGAACACCCCGCGGACAAATGGCCGAAGGCGCGGGGATACGCTCTCGTCAGATTTTCAAGCAGCCCAAGCACACCGGTTGATGCAAAAAACAGTGCATAGCGCCGGTATGGCCTTGCCGCTTTCACCAACCATCATGCGCTCACATTTACCGCAGAACCGCTTTGTTGTCAGCAGATAGTCCTCTTTTGCTTTTGCCATTGCGGGAGCATGGCGGTTCTTCTCCATGCGTTCCTGCACACGGTTGAACAGGTCTTCCGGAACGATAGCAGGAACGCCGCCCTCAATTACAACATCCTGATAGCGATACTCGCCAATGTATTTGCGGTTTTTCAGCAGAGAGCTGAAACTATTGATATTGAACGGCTGTCCCTTTTTCGTTCTAAGTCCGCGGGCATTGAAATCCTCAACAATGGAACGAACTGTTTTGCCATCAGCATACTTTTCAAATATCTCAACCACTAATGGCGCAGTCACAGGATCAACCAAAAGTTTCTGTGCTTTCTTGTCCAACAGATAGCCGAGCGGAACGCCACCGCCGTTGTTTTTTCCTTTCAATGCATTCTCTTTCTGCCCACAATGGATCTTCTCCGATAACTCGGCAGAATAGAACTCAGCATAGCCCTCCAGCATTGCTTCCAGAATAATACCCTCCGGGCCTTCGGAGATATGCTCTTTCGCAGAAATAACCTTTACGCCGTTCTTTTTCAGAATGTGCTTGTAGTGTGCGCTGTCGTAACGGTCGCGGGAAAAGCGGTCGAGCTTCCATACAAGCACAATCTCGAACTACTCTTTTGCGCTATCCTTGATCATGTGCTGGAACTCCGGTCGATCTGCTGTTTTTGCAGATAAAGCCCGGTCAATATACGTTCCAACAATGGTCATGTTGTTGCGTTCAGCATATTCCCTGCACTCGCGGAGCTGACCTTCAATGGATTCCTCGCGCTGGCTATCAGAGGAATAGCGGGCATAGATGACAGCGTTCATTCTTCATCACCCTCGTTGCCTTCGCCACTTTCCAAAGCAAGCTCTGTCAATTCACGCAGCTTACTTTGCAGGATGGCTTTATCAGGCAGATGCAATGTGTAATCTGCGACCATTGTCGGAGACATAGACCTGCTGAGCGCGTATTCGACTACGGTATCATCCTTGCCGGTACAGAGGACTAAACCAACGCTCGGATTTTCATTTGGTTTCTTTACATCACGGTCAAGTGCTTCCAAATAAAAATTGAGCTGTCCCAGATGCTCAGGACGGAAAGTATCAATTTTCAATTCGATTGCAACAAGACAGGACAATGCACGGTTATAGAACAGCAGATCAATGAAGAAATCCGTGTTGCCAACTTGAACGCGGTATTCTTCGCCAACAAAAGTGAAATCATGTCCAAACTCTAAAATGAAATCTTTCAGATGCGAGACAATCTGACGCCGCAAATCCTTTTCCTTGTACGGTTCTTCAAGGTCAAGAAATTCAAACACATAGGAATCGCGCAAAGCCGCAAGTCCGCCGTTCCCAGCAAGCAGGTTCTTATGTTTTTCGTGAGAGATCATCGTCCGCTCATACAGCATACTGCCGATCTGACGATCCAATTCGCGTTTTGTGTAACGATTTGCAATGCACAGGCGAAGGTAAAACTCACGCGCTTCGTCGGTCTTGCAGCCAGTCATAATCAGCAGATTGCTTGTCCATGGAATTTCTCTCACCAGTGGTGAGAGTTTTTCGTTGTCACAATAAGTCTCATAAAACTGCTTCATACGCCAGATGTTCTGCGCAGAAAATCCCTTTGTTCCCGGATAATGCGCTTGCAGAAACTCAGAGAAATCTGCAACCACGCTTTTTCCCCAGCCGCCATCTTTCACTCTACCGCTGACATAAGAGCCGATTTCCCAGTACATCTGAATAAGCTCTGCATTGACTGCTTTCATGGCGCGGCTGCGGGCGTTGTCGATGATATGGATGACTTCATCGAACTGTCCCGGATTATGGGTTAATTCATTGCTCATATCTTCGCCTCCCCAAGCATTTTCAGCATTGCCTCTTTCAGCTTTTCGTTCATCGGTGATTCCGGATCGAAGCACATCTCAACAAACTTCCTCAGTTCAGGATTGTTCGCGTCAACCGGAGGTTTCGCTTCATACAGCTTGCCATGCGGATCATCGCAGCGGGCAAAAATATAGTCCATTGAAACGTCAAAATAGTCCGCATACTTGCGCAGAAGCTCAACCTTCGGCGTTGCCTGACCGTTTTCATAGCGGTTGATGCTGGACTGCGTAGAACCGATCACGTCGGCAAATTTTGATTGGGATAAGCCAATACCTTCCCGCAATGCGCGAAGACGCACACCCAGTTGTTTCATGCTGTTCAACCTCCAATTCGGGTTAAGTATAGTATAATCGAAATCCGAGCAGATTTTAACCCGGATTTTGAAACTCTTGTGTGAACAGTAGGGACTCGCAACAATCTCAAATTTATTTTTCGGTTTTAAGCTTAGAAATTATAAACAACAAGTACTTTATACACCACGCAAAGAATACAACACCAATTATTAGTGCTGCAATTTCGATCTCAACAAAGATGTCTTCCGCTTTTGAGGGAATGTCTAAAAAGACTAATGAAAACGCAACAATAATCGTGATGATATTTGCAATCATTCCCACGAAGGCTGACCGATAGAGATTGTCTAAATAGCTGTTATTCCATAATCGTTCAATGCGCTCTTTGTCAATCACAGAAATCAGAATGCTAATCCCTGTAAATAAAAAGCCTCCAATTATCGCGGACATAGATATTGCATTATAATGAAAATCCGGAGCCAATTCTTCAAACTTGCTTATATCGAAGAAAGCGCTTTTAAATAATATAATAGATACTCCAATTGACAATACTAATACTAAACCTATCCATATCCAGTTTTTTAGCTTTGTCATTTATTCCACCACCAATTCAGGTTAACTTCGACAATATCTCAAAAGCTCTGTCCTATATAAATCGTATGTATTTACGAGTGCATCTTTGAAATCATCAAGTGTCAACAAACCTTCGTCCTCTCTACCAAGGACGACTGTTTTTGTAAAGTTATATTGCAGCAAATCATATGTCTGTGATTTTTCGTTATAATCCTTTGCGTTTGCAGTCAGCCCTTGCAGGTTATCACCAAATTTAATTTTTATTGCGGCGATCATTTCGGCGAGTTTTGAACTAGAAGTAAATATGTTCTTATTGCGGCGACCTACCAGTTTGTATGTCGCAGTTTTTGTACGTACATTTCGAATCGCATCAAAATTTTCAATATCCAGCCCGATGTCGCTTAGAATTTGATCTTCAGGTACAGCTACCGTAACAGATACCTTGCTGATAATATGCTTCCGAACTAATACTTGTAGAATATCATCAGTCATGATTGCTGCAAGGTGGGCAGAAGTATTTTCTCCCGGTTTAAGCGTTTGATCAAACAGGTTGCGGACAGCTGAAATTTTGGGAGCCCCGTTAATTCCAATGTAGCTCACAATTCCGCTCTCAAAATCAATAAGGCAGAAAGTATAAAGCTCCAGCAGCTGACTTTCGCGCATTGGTACATTTTCTGTTTCCAATGTTGTTCGATCTCGCAGAGCAACAGTGTTAGAAGGATTTTGCTGACCGATCTTTAAGAAAGCTCTATGCTCTTCAAAGGATATTGCTTCAATGACATAGTGTCCATTTGAAGCCGTGATATTAATTGCTTTATGATTATCGGAAAGTACCTGCATTTTTTCGTTATATATTTCCCTAAAGCAGTCTTCGATTTCGCTGTTGTTTAATTGTGTTACCCGGACAGTGCGCGTTTCCGGAAGCGGTGTTTGTTTTTCCAGTGATAGACGATAAAACGATACTTTTCTTGTTTTGCTCACCATAGTGTTTTCGCATCCTTTTCTCTATTATGTAATATCAAATCCGCCTTCAAGAATAAATCTTCTCAACATTTGGTCAATCTTCATGTTGATCTGGAATTTCTTGATAGGCTTACCCTCTATCATTTCAAGGAAGGTTTTCGCCTTTTCCGTATCCACGGTTGCCTTCAATGTGTCAAATTTACCAAACTCATTGATATTGACTTCCGTGATTTTCGACTGCATAAAGCTACGCAGTATCGTTTCATCAACTCCGATGGCGGTGGCAAAACGGTGGATCTGGTCATTTTTGGCGCTGGTCATATACTCTGTAATATAATTCCGGAGCGTTTTTCCTTCGTCAACTATCACATCACCGTTCTGGACATCGTGGAGGAAGATGTTTGCGTATTTTTGTTCCTCTTGTGTGAGCGTTGCAAACGACTTGTGAAGTTCATCCAGCACAGCGGCAGTTTCTGTGCCATCCTGCAACGCCTTAATGTACTTTTTGAACCGGGAGTTCATATAGTTCGCATCAATTACACCAGTATTGATTTCCGTCAGGTAAGAGTCAATTTCATACGGCACATCCTCAACACCGGCTTCTCCACTACCGCCAGCGAACAGTTCCTTATAGCGTAAAGCAAGAATCAAGTAGGTGGTTTCATCGAGGTGCAGATTTATGATCACTTTTCTGCCAACGTTCTTAAATTCATAGGACAGCTTATTCCAAGTGAAGCCCTGTATCTTAGCAGCCTCGAGATAGCTGTTAAGCTGCTTGAATAATTTAGCAAATTGTCCGCGCTCCGTATGATCAACCGGAAGTTTTTCGAAGTTCTCAATTCCAGCAGAACGGAAGATGCTCCCAATATCATCGTACAACGCATTCATTTTTTCGAGGTTGTGTTCCAGCTTGTCGGCAAATAGGCCAAGAGGTCTATCACCGGAATACAGCTTGAACGCTTCTTCAATGTTTCTCTGCATTGTATACGGTTTACGATAATAACGAATCGTGCCAAAGGGCTTCTCCGGACCATAGAGACGATTGGTACGTGAGAATGCCTGAATCAACTTTTCGTAAACCAAAATCTTATCCAAATATAGCGTGTTGATCCATTTGGAGTCAAAACCAGTCAGCATCTGATCGACAACGATCAGTAGATCAATTTGCTGGTCGGAAGTATGTTCAATTCCTTTGTACTGTTCTTTGTGCGCCAGACGATAGGAAATGTCCTTTTTGAAGGTTGCATAAGTTGCCATTTGGAACTCCATACTGTATCTGGTATTGTAATCTTTGATGATTTCAGCAATGCCCTCTTCTTTAAAAAGCCCATTACCATTGTTATCAATACTGGGGTCAAACAAAGCGGTAATCTTCAGATTGCCCTTTGCTTTAAACAGTTTATAATACTGGATTGCCTCTGGAATGCTACTGGCAGCAAAAATCGCATGAAACTTGCTGTCGTGGCTTAGGGTTGTCCAGTTTTCCAAAATATCATCAACTACGGCACACTGATGCTCTTCGCGTTCGTACTGAGAAACAGGCAGATAATCTTCAATGCCTTTCAAATAGCTACCATCTGCCTGAGCATATCCAGCCATCGGCACTTTTGTGTGATCCATATAATGCAGATAGACTTTTTTCTTTTTAGGGTCTGCCAACGCTTCTGCCTCAGTAGTTGCCTTAGCTCTTTCAAGTGCAACCGCTTTCCGAAGATCACGATCTTTGTATGTTGGCACCATGTATGGATCAAAGCCCAGAACATTCTTATCACGGATGCCGTCCGCAATGCTGTACCTGTGCAGCTCATTGCCGAACACATTCGAAGTAGTGCTCATTTTCTTCTGATTTTCATCGTGGATCGGCGTGCCGGTAAAGCCAAAAAACATGGCGTTCGGGAAAGTCTCTTTAATAGTCCGCAGCATTTCGCCAAACACATCACGATGAGCTTCATCAATGATAAATACAACCCGTTTATTTTGAATCAGTTCGATGTCGTGCGCATTGAAGCCATTTTCTTCTTCCACACGGCTCATTTTCTGAATAGATGTGACAATCAACGTGTTTGCGGGATCATCGCTCCGCAGTTTTGCTATGAGAATATCCGTGTTTTCTGTAGCTTGCACAGAGTCTGTATCGTCGGCAAACCCGCGATAGTCCAACAGGGACTGCGTGCCAAGTTCAACTCTGTCCATCAGGAATACAGCCTTGTCGGCATCCTTGGAAGCTGCAATCAACTGAGCCGATTTGAAGCTGGTCAGTGTTTTTCCGGAACCGGTGGTGTGCCAGATGTAGCCGCCCATCTGATCCCTATCAGCCCATCGGCGCATAGCAACGCGGCTGGTAATACGAGAAGTCGCATAATACTGATAGCTGCGCATAACCTTCAAAATACCGTCGGTATCGTCGGCAACGGTATAGAAGCCGATCAGCTGGTGTGCCATAGGGATGGAAAGCAGATACTGTGCAATGTCTTTCCAGTTGTTCAACGGCTCATTGTTGGCATCTGCCCAGTGAAAGTAAAAATCTTTGTTGAACTTTCCGTCCGGACCGGGATTTGAAAAATAGACTGTTTCATCCGGCTGCATAGCAATAAAAATCTGCACAAGAGCAAACAATCCAGAGAAAACTCCCTCATGTGCATATTTTTCAATCTGGTTGTAGGCTTGGCTGACATCCACACCGCTGCGCTTCAGTTCGCAGTGAATCAGTGGCATACCATTGATCAACAGCATGAAATCACCACGGCGGTTGGGCAGAACAGAGTTCCTTGCCTTGAATACCGGCTGTTCGGCAATCTGATAGCGGCTCTGACCGGCGGCAATTTCCTGACGGTCATAGATTTTCAGACTGACTTCTTTCCCGAAGTGCAGTTCATCTGCGGGATTGTCGCGTTTGACAGCAACGGTTTTACCATTGATAAAACCGTTGAGTTTCAGCGGCGTGCGCAGACGGGTAATCTGGTCAAGAATCTGCTGCATTTCGCCGTCGGTCAGCGGAACATCGTTCAGCCGGTCCACATCCCGGTTGTTTTCAAAGAGGATCTGTTTCCAGTTTTGGATCAGATCTTCTTCTGTTTTATAGCGCAGAATTTCCGGCTCCCAGCCATATTTTTCTGTCAGTAAACTAATGAGCGCCGTTTCAAAGGCGGCTTCCTGTTCAAATACCATAGCTTGCCTCCTGTATCAGACAAACATTTTTTCAAGCAGTGCTTTTTTGATGCTTTTGAGCTTTTCCAACTCACGCTGATAAAGGGTGATAAGGTTGTCGAGGTGGGTCAGATATTTCCCGATTTTTCTCTGTTCCTCAATCTGCGGCATTGGTATAGGCATTTGAAAAAACACTTCATCCTTAATCGAAAACCTATCAGACCTTGCACCAGTGTCGCCATTGAAATTCATAAAGGAATGCCAATAGCCACATTTGAAAAAGTGTTCAAGGTAAGTAGCGTCAATATCGTGCGGACGAAATACGGTATAAAGCGGCGACATTACGCCAGTTCTGCCCAGTTTGTTGCGATTTATTGGGCCTACGGGTGCGGAAGTCGATATGCGGGGATTATATACGAAGTCCTCGTCTCGCACGATGTAATACCCGCCCAAGCTGTCAAGTTTTGCAATGTCGTGGTCAAAAAAATCTCTTTGGCTGATTATTCCAAATTCAGCGGAGTTCGTGAATGTTTCGACAAATTGTAGTCCCACATTCTTCTCTGTGACTTTATCAGCAATCTCTAATAGCTTACGCTGTTCCCAAGGGTCAGTAAATCCCTTAAAGCGAATTTCGGGGTAACTGCTGCCATTTTGCGGGAACATCTTTTCGAGCATCGACTTTTTCACATTCGTCAACTTTTCAAACTTACGCTGATGAAGGGTGATAAGGAGGTCGAGGACGGAGAAGAACCGTGCAATAGCCATTTGTTCCTCATATTTTGGAAAACTCACTATTCCCTTGAGCGCATTTTCAGCTGACACCTTCATATCATTTTTTGCGCCCTTGTTTACCAGAGGATGGAGGTAATTATTCACTCTGGCATCTTGCTCAAAATAGCATTGAATTAAGTCGGGAAACACATTGCCCTTTCCGTGATAAACTGCATATAAAGTTGACACAATGCCTGGTTTTCCCTTGTTTGCCTTGATAATTCCATAGGGATTTGTTTTGAGTGGTGACTTGGTATAAACTATATCTCCGGTCCCAACGACCCCATAGTTTAATACGGAGGCTCCGGCGAAAGACCGGCCCTGAAATTCAATCTGATTCACTACACCTAACTCGCCGGAGACAGACAAAACATCATCTCGTGTAAATGTGCCGTCAAGGTTCTTTTCACCAGACACTTCCAGGAAATTCTCTAGCTTACGCTGTTCCCAAGCGTCGTCAAAGCCGCGAAAACGAATGGAAGGGATTTCGGTTTTACTCATTTGCATCACACTGCAACAGAGCTTTGAACTCTGCCAATCCCTTCATGTCGTATTCATTACCTGTCAGTTCATCGATCATGGAAGAAAGCGCTTCCTCGGATTTCTGAATCTGCTCATCCAATTCCAAATAGGTCACGGCATACTTATCCGCCAACGCCTGTGCCGCCTTTTCCAGTGTGTCAATGATTGCATCCGGCATGGCACGGAGAGATGCGCACAGCGGAACAATCCATTTCAGGCGCAGGAGGTCAAGAACTTGCTCATCGCTCAGCCCTTCAATGGTTTCTTTGGTTTTCATGTGGAGCGCATAGGATTTTTCTTTGACATCCTTTTTGACGGCTTTTTCTTCCGTCATCAGCTTATCAGCACAGACCATCTTCGCCTCAAAGGAATCTTCCGGGAAGGAATATGCCTCGCGCAGCGTTTTCATATAAGCCGCGGCTTTGCCCTTGGTATACGGGGCATTTCCATCTACAAACGCCCAGTTCACTTCCTTATGCTCAAAGATATATTGCAGTTTCGCCGCCTTTCCGGCTTTGGCATCTATCAATGCAGCATATCCCTGCAAACCAAGCAATTCCGGGGAAGAGATATCTGCATAGATTTCCGCAAGTTTTGCTGCAAACTCTTTGGGGACAAATGCAGTATTGTCATCATTCAAGAACTCGCCGCGGTCACCCTCGTCAATGGAATCTATGATCTCTGCTAATTCGGCAGAAATTTCATCCAGTCTGGATTCCTTTGCCTTGAGCGCATCATAATCTTCCCGCAGAAGCGTAGTCTGTACTAGATCAAAGGGTATGACATGGCCTACCCAGCCGTTTTGTACTTCTTCGTCCTTATCGTCTTTCTTTTTGATGACCATGTTGGGGTCTACCTGCTTTGTGGCAGCAAAACCCTCTGTCTGGATAATTTCAAGATCAGCGGAAATCATGTTCCACTTGTCATCCAGCAACTGATACGCCTGATATTTGTCGATCAGAGGGAGCGGTGCAACACGGCTAAAAATATTCTGGGTAATAGCATCCTCAGCTTTGGAGATATTCATATCCATCATGTTCCCGATCAGCTCGGCGTCCAGATATGTATCAAGATCCGCGAACGCTGACTGGTGTGCTGCAATGAACGCTTGTACATCGGCGCCGCCTTCGATGGCATCTTTGATGTTTTCAACTGCCAATCTTGAATACGGGGTTTCATCGGCGGCAAACAGAACACTTCTCAGCTGAGGGAACGCAGTCCAATACTGTTCCAGAAAATCAATTTCATGGTTGGGAATGCCGCCGTACATGGTGGCGTAAATATCCCAAGTTTCTGTCGCTTCGGAAGAATCGATATAACGGGGAATATTCAGGTTATATCCATTGCGGCGAATCTCTTCCTTGGAAACCAGTCGGGCAAACTTTTCAATACTCTCAGGGCGGGCGGCAATAGCGTCCACAATTCTCTTGATGTCCGATGCCATTAGTTTGTTGGTCTTACCAACTTTGGTGAATCCCTTGGAAGCGTCGATAAAAAGCACATCAGAAGCTTCACGTTTTTGCCGTAAAACCATAATGATGGTGGGAATACCCGTGCCATAGAAAATATTTGCGGGCAGTCCGATAATTGCTTCGATGTTGTTATTTTCGATCAGATTTCGGCGAATACGTCCCTCGCCTTCACCCAGTCCATCAGCGCCTCCAACAGCATCACCACGGAACAGAACACCATGAGGAAGGACGATGGTCATAATACCGTCTGGTTTTACATGGTACAGGTCATGAAGCAGGAAGGCATAGTCAGCTTTTCCTTTTGGTGCCATGCCATAGCGATAGCGGGGTTCGGTTTCCTTGTGAGACGGATCCCAGTGCTGTGAATACGGTGGGTTGGAAACCACAGCATCCAGATACAACGGGTTATACGTCTGAGTGACATCATCGTACATAGGCCAGTCCTGCTCCAATGTATCGCCACAGCGAGTGAAGATATTGGCTGGATTGATGCCGCGCATAACAAGATTCATACGGGTCAGATTGTATGTGTTTTCCTTCAGCTCCTGCGCATAGTACATGATGCCGTCTTTGTTCTTCAGGTACTTGGCAGCACTCTTGCCTATGGTGATCAAAAGAGAGCCAGAACCGCTCGTAGGATCATATATTTCGATTTTCTCACGATCCTTCAAGTGGTTTGCGACAATCTCAGACATAAGCTGAGACACTTCATGAGGCGTATAAAACTCACCGGCCTTCTTCCCAGCATTTGCAGCAAAGTTGCTGATCAAATATTCGTAAATAAAGCCTAAAACGTCATAGTCCTGCCTGCCATCGGTAGGAATATCCTTAATCAGCTGAATCAAGTCGCGGATAGCTTTGGTTTGATTGCTGGTGCTGTCACCAAGTTTGCTCAGACCAGTTTCCAGTGTATTAAAAATTTTGCTGAACACCTTTTTCTGCGTATCACTGATCAAGCGATTGAATGCAGAAAGAGCAGTTCTCACATTGTCAACAGTAAAGTTATTTCCATTATCCAGCCATGTCGAGAAAAGATTATCATAGGCGATAAAATAGCCAAGGTGTTGCTGACAATAATCAACAAGTTCCTCGTTGTTCTCATGTACATGTTCCTGAAGGTCAGCTTCTTCATATCCGTCCTTTTTTAGAAAATCTACTTCTTTGTCAGAGAGAAACTTATAGAAGATGAAACCAAGAATGTAGTCTTTATATTCGTTAGCCTCGATCTTGGATCGCATTTTGTTTGCGGATTCCCAGATTTTATTGGCAAGCTGTTGTTTGTTCATAATTGTTGCTCCTTTGTAGAACTCTGCTATAATCTGTCGAATCGACAATTTAGGTAGATTCGTGACAAGGGGTCAGTGCGCCCATTCGCACCCGCGAGATGGAATAGACCCCATTATTTCGAGTTAGAGTCGCTGATATGATGCGGCTCATTTTTCATTTTCGGCGGGCTTCTTGATATACTTGCCGTTCTTGATTCTCGCGTCCGCTGGCTTCTCTGCGTCCTCTGGAATCCCCCAGACCGAGCCAATGCGGATAGCACCGGGGACGCGCCCCTCGCCGCACAAAATCTGAATACGGCGGGTGGAGATACCCCAGCGTTCGGCGGTTTGCGCGATAGATAAATACTTCATGGGCGGTACTCCTGTTGCAGTTCATTTCTACGTCTGCTTATAAAATCACAGAATAATTATAATCGTCAAAGCGAATAAAAGCAAGGGCTTTCCCGAAAAGTTCAGGAAGTATTTTCAATTCAGAAATCAAGGGCTTGGGGCTTCCCCAACAACAAAATGAGCAGTTCGGGCGCAGGGCTGAACCGCTCATTTTTCCGGTGTGTACGGACACCGGATGTGCTTGCTGCTCTCTCAAATCTCATATCCGCGGATATAACGCGCTCCCGCTTTCGCAAAAGCAGGGGCGCATATTTTTTGAAAATCTTTCGTTTCGATACCTGCGTTTAGATGAAGAAATGTCCGTTGTAAAGTGAGGAGCAACGAATCGCCAATGCCATTGTCCTCAAAATTTTCTCTGTGGAGACCCCCTAATCCGCCGAAAAATTGTCCGTTGTATTGTGAAAGGAGTGTTTCAATATGCCAGACCGCACGCGACCCATCCGCAAAGAAATCTGCCTGAATGAGCAGGAATTGAGCGTGGTTCGCCACAAGATGAATCAACTCGGCACCCGCAACTTCGGCGCGTATGCCCGGAAAATGCTGATTGACGGGTACATCATCAAGGTCGATTACACCGAGCAGAAAAAGTTAGCTGCCGCTGTCAACAGGATTGCCACAAACATCAGCCAGATTTGCCGCCGCATCAACAGCACCGGGCGCTGCTATGAGGACGACGTTGCCGAGCTGAAAGCACGGCAAGCCGAGATCTGGGAACTGCTGAAAGTGCGGCAGAGAGATGTGCTTTGACCACAACGGGGTTTTCCATGTGTGGGTTTTCCGTCACCGGTTTTTCGGACGGTGGACAAGCTGACGCTCCGGAGCGTTCCGCAACCGGATTTCAGGACGACGGTTTCCATAACGTTCATCGGGACTGAAATTCATCCTCTAACTAATAAGAAATAAATCAAGATACAAGAGAATCAATCTATCAATCAACACAAAAATGGATGGATTGATGGATGGGACAGGAGGTCAGATGAAAACTTTTTGCAAGCTCACGGCGCAGAGCCCGGTGGCGTCCTATGTACCGCTTCCGAGGTTCCTTCTCCAAGACGAAGCCCTGTGGGACATCAGCAACGACGCGAAGGTACTCTATGCGCTGCTGCTGGACAGAGCAAGCATTTCCCGGCAGAACGGCTACGTCGAGCCGGACGGCACAATTCGGCTATACTTCACCTTGGAGCAGGCGCAGACGAAGCTCCACCGCAGCCGCCAGAGCGCCACGCGGATCTTCCGGGAGCTAGAGTACAGCGGCCTGATTGTTCGGCGCAAGCAGGGTTTGGGCAAGCCCGCGCTTATTACGCTGAACTACCCAGCGGACGCAAAGCTGATTCAGCCAAAAGAGGATGGCGCAATATTGCATGAATAAAGGTCGAAAACAAGGTGTTTTCCGCCCCACAAGCGCTGAGAAAACACAGGGGAATATCTTTTCTTATGATCGTCCCCGAATGCGCCTAAATGTTCTACAGAAGCGATAAAGGAGGTACTACGTGAACGCAGAAAAAGCGAATATTCAAAACAGCATGGATGCAGCCGAAATTCCGGAATACGTCTTCGAATCGCTGGCACGGAGTCTGCTTCCGCTAATTCAGAAGTACTATGAAAATGAGGACGGTAAAAAGGCATTTGCCGAATGGAAAGCAAAGAATAAATCTTCGGACAGTTCATCTGCATAAAGAAAGCGGGAGGATTGCAATAATCGGCAGTCCTCCCGGCTTTTTCATTACCAGTCTTCAATTTCTTCCATTAAAACAATAAATCCGAACCCATGACCAATTGGTACAAGGTTCGGATTATATTGTTTTGGTGGGGTCTCAGGGGCTCGAACCCTGGACCGGCCGGTTATGAGCCGGCTGCTCTAACCAACTGAGCTAAGACCCCGTATGGTGCACTGCCACACTGCCTGCGCAGCGGCAACGCCTTTCGCGTGGCCACATGTTGCGGTGTTGCAAAACAGATGGCTCCGGAAAGCAAAGCACCGGAACCGGAGCCGCAGGCGCTGGAGGCAAAGCCGCTTCCAGCCTGCAGTGCAAGCGTACCCACCCGGCGGCTTCTGCGTCTTTGTTTTTTGGGAGCCGTCTGTAAGGCTGGTTTTATTTATTATACCTCTTTCCCGCAAAAAAGAAAAGCCCCAATTTTTCAAACAGCGCAGTTCCCCCTGTTCGTTGTTCCTTTTTGCCTGCCTCTGCGCCCCCTGCCCTATCCCGCGCTCCCCCGCCTTACT
>CAJUMH010000002.1:0-11445 GCA_910587145.1 uncultured Ruthenibacterium sp.
AGGATTGGTATCCTTTCAATGGCGAAAATTGGTATACTTTATCTTACCATTTACACTTGACCTTATAAATCCCGAATTTATAAAACTCGCTGAGCTACAACCACAGTATAGTTATCCGTGTCATATGTAATCCCCGTCTCCTTAAAATTGTTTTTATGCCAAAAATGCTCTGCCTGGGGATTGCCTTTAACCCAGCCAAGCCGTACACTCGAAAGCCTGATGCTGGCCAGATAACGGCATAAATCGTCAATAATGCTGCTTCCAATTCCAGCATTTTGAGTCGATACCGCTGTCATAAAAAAGCCTATGAAAGCAGTTTTTTCATTAGGGTATGCCATAATAAAATCCATTACAGCAATCAATTCTTCACCTTTGTAGTACCCCACATAATATTTGTCGCACGTTTCTTTATTTGGAGGCAAGGCTTTCATATCATCAAGAATACTCTGTTCTGTCACAAATGGTGGACAGTATTGGTAATACAAATCATTTTTGCTGCACAGTAAATATATATCTGCGACATCCGCTTTTTCCATGCGGCGTACAGTATAATCATTAGAGAAAAGAGATATATCCATTTGTGTCACCTCTGCAAATCTTGATTGTTACTTCGTTCAGTTTATCACATTTATAGGATATCTACAAGATTCCGTGTATGAAAAAGCTAAAAGAATGAATTCTTCACTTGACAATGTGGCAAAGAACTGCTGACCCCGGATGAGGTGCGGCGCATTGAGCGCGGGGACGCGCTGCTTTTGATGAGCAGCGAGGACCCGGTAATCGATCGGAAGTTTGATATATTAAAGCACCCCAATATCCGGTTTACGCTGGACGGCGGCAGCGCGCCGTATGTGATGCCACATGATTACATGGGCGATGCGGCCAGCCTGCCCGCCGCAGAAATCGAAACATTGGAACCGGACAAGGTGCCGGAGGAAACCCTACGACAATATGAATGGATCGAATTGGAGGAGATCAACGAATATGAAGCTTTTGAAAAATCAGAGGAAATACCGCATTGACGAGACGCCGGTGCCGCTGGACGCGCAGGCGAAGCGCATCAAACGGACATATCTGGCGCTTGTATCGTTGCTGGCAATGGCATTTGTGCTGGCCTGCCCGGCGTTTGCAGCAGCGGGCGACCCGTTGGCCGCGATCAATAACCTGTCGGATTTTGTGTTCAGCGCCATCAAGGCCATCGGCGCGATCCTGCTGGGCTTTGGCATCGTACAGATCGGTTTAGCCTTGAAAGGCCATGACGCCAGCCAGCGCGCGCAGGGCTTTATGACCTTTTTCGGCGGCGTGGTGATCTACTTTGCAAAAGATCTGTTGGATATGATCGTGTGAACCGGGAACAAACCGAATATAGCCGCCGCATGGGTTTTCTGATATAGCCCATGCGGCGGCATGGGAGGTGAAGAAAAAACTTGAATCAGAACTGGATCGTTGAAAATATCCTGAATGCCTTTGCAACATGGAACGAAAAGCTGGCCGAACTCTGGACGCTTGTCACCATGTCGCCGGACGCCTTCAAGGGCGGCGCGGTCTGGGCCGTGATGCAGAATATCCACGGCGGACTGCTTGCCGTGGGGTACGGGCTGCTCATTCTGTTTTTTGCGATGTCCCTTTTCAAAAATACGGCAAATTTCCATGAGTTAAAACGTCCTGAAGCGGCCATTGGCTATCTTGTCCGGTTTGTGGCGGCAAAGGCGGCTGTGACCTATGGCATGGAGATCATGCTGAAGCTGTTTGAGGTGTGCAACGGCATTGTGCTGCAGGCGGCAGCCGGGATGGGCGGCATCTCGCAGGCGATGGTTTTTCTGCCGGTCGAAATTGAAACGGCTATCCGCAGCGTCGGCTTTCTTGCCAGCATCCCATTGTGGCTGGTGACCATCCTCGGCAGCCTGCTGATCACGGTGCTTTCGTTTATGCTGATCCTTACGGTATACGGGCGCTTTTTCCATATCTATATGTACACCGCGCTGGCTCCGGTGCCGCTGGCGGCATTTGCCGGAGAACGCACGCAGTCCGTGGGGATCTCATTCTTGAAAAGATATCTCGGCGTGTGTATGGAGGGCGCGGTGATCGTGCTGGCCTGCGTGATCTATTCCGGCTTTGTGACAGCGCCCAGCGTCACGACCGGCGAAGCCGCCAGCATGGTGTGGAGTTATCTGGCCGAGACAGCGTTTAATATGCTGGTGCTGGTCGGGCTGGTGAAAGGAGCGGACAGGATCATCCATGAGATGATGGGGTTGTAATCATGGGATAATTGTGGTATAATACAGTTACAAAGGAGGCTGATCCTATGCCGCGTATTATTCCGATTCGGGACTTGAAAGACACTGCCGCCATTTCCCAGATGTGCAGCGAAGTCAACGAGCCGGTCTATATCACCAAAAATGGGTATGGGGATATGGTCATTATGAGCATGAAAACCTACGAAGAAACCATGTACCTGAAGGATGTCTACACAAAACTGGCGCAGGCGGAGGATGAAGTGCGCAGCGGGAAAACGGTGGATGCCCGCTCTGCCCTTAAGGAGCTGAGGGGGAAGTATGGCATATAGAATCATTGAAACAGAATTGGCGCTTGCCGATCTGGACGCTATTCTGTCCCACATGGCTATTTCTCTTGCAAACCCCTCTGCTGCTGCCTCTTTTGCGGATGCCGTCGAGTTTTGTTATGGGACATTGGAACAAATGCCTCTGGCCTATGAGCAATGCCGTGACCCTCATTTGAACGCCTTGGGATACCGTAAAGCAGTGATCAATCACTACATTATGATCTATCGCGTATCCGAGCCGGAAAAAACAGTTTATGTCCTGCGCTTCTTTTATGGCCGGCAGGACTATGAAAAATTGATCTGAGCAAATATTTTTGCGGCAGAGCCTCAATGGCCCTGCCGCTTTTGTTTTGGAGGTGGAAATACGCAAGTCAAAATCAGCAAGGAGATCCGCACCTATCAGGAGGAGATTTTCATGGGCCTGTCTCTGCGGCAGCTCGTCTGCTCCGGCCTTGCCATCGGCGCGGCGGTCGGCTCGTACTTTGCCCTGCGCGGTATGTTGGGCCGGGAAACGGTCAGCTGGGTCTGCATCGTCTGCGCCGCGCCGGTCGCGGCGGCGGGATTTTTTACCTATGACGGACTGAACTTTGAAGGATTCCTGCGCGCGGTGTGGCAAACGATATTCCTGCGGGCCGGGCCGCGCGTCTGGAAAAGCGAAAACCGGTATGAGCAAGTCGTGCAAAAAAGCGCAAAACGAAAAAGGGCGGCTGGCAGGCTGCCCTTTTTTCATTTAGGTGTGTTCAGCAAAAAGAGGAAGGATGAAGTCGAGGATTTTAAAATTAAGTGAATATGACCACTGCCGCCGCACGCGGGGCAACTGCCGTGTCCCGCGCTCGGTGCAGCAGAGCATCCCTATCGACACCCTTTACAGCACGGCATCTGGCGCAGCGGCGATGTGTACAGCCGGATGTGGAGCGTGTCGGACGTCAACTATGCCATGCTCTCGGACTCGGCCAAAAAAGAAATCCAAACCCTGTACGGAGCGGTGTATGCCGGCATTCCCGCCGACTGCTGGGCGCAGTTTTGCATCGTCAGCCAGCGGATGGACGAGGCCGCGTTCCGGCGCGACATCCTCTTGCCGATGAAAGAGGAACGCACAGACGCATACCGCAGCGAGTACAACGCGCTGCTCGAAAGTCGCGTTCGTGGAACCTGTGCATCCCGCTGCGGCAAAGCGCAAAAACAAAAGCCCCATAAAGAAAAACGAAAAAAGCACCCCAAAAAACAAAAGCTCCGCATCCGATTTGGCAATTCTGCCAAAGCGGATGCGGAGCTTTGCGTGCTGGTTGCGCGATTTGCGTATTTTGCGCAGTGAATGCGTGGTTTTGCATATTTTGCGCGGTGAGTGCGTATTTTTGCGCGTTGGATGCATGTTTTTACGTATTTTTATGTGCTTTTGCGCTTTTTGTTTTGCGGCGCGCCGCTGCCGGAAAACTCCCTCCGGCATCACAGCTTCTGCTTACGCTTTTTTCTGCTTTTCAAAGAACGCGTTGATCTTTTTTCGGATCTCTTCGGGTTTAAACGTCTTCAGCAAATAGCCTGCCGGGCGCAGAGACATTACCTGGCGCACGCTCTCGGGATCGCTTTTGCTTGTGAGGAAGATCACCGGGATATCGGCAAACGAAGGCTCCGAGCGCAGCATTTCCAGCGTTTGTTTGCCGTCGCAGATGGGCATTTCGTAATCGAGCAGCACAAGATCCGGCCGATTCAACGTGATGGTACGGATCGCAGCCACGCCGGAATCGGCTGTGGAAACGTCGTAATCCTCATTCAAAAGGCGACAGATGCTCTGCTGTACAACAAGCGAATCGTCCACAAGCAGCACCCTCGGCTTGCTTGCATCCGCGCTGTGCGCTTTGCGCTCGGATAAGAACTTTTCCACCTCGGCCATCGCATTGTCAGCCGCGAGCGGCGTAACGGTGCCGTTTTCCAGAAGATGCGGCGCAATGAGGCAAAACGCAAAATAGCCTGCCCCGGTGTTGAACAGCAGGCTGGCCTGCACCTTTTCTTTTTCAAATATCCGCTGGAACTGTTCATAGGATAAAAAGTTTTCTTCCTTCAGCTCGCAGGACTGCATCGAGGGGATCTGCTTCAAAACACGTTCGGCAAACTGGCGCGCCGTATAGCGCGATGCGTGGATGAGCATGGAATCCAGCTCGTTTGTCTCGATGCCCAATACCTTGCCCACGGTTCCGATCAACAGTTTTTCTTCCAAAACAAGAAGGATCTCCTGTCTTTTCTCGCAGTGCGGCGCTTCGTAGACAAAACGGTAATAAATGCCGCAGCCAAACTTTTCGCCGCCGTAGGCATCGCTGATGAGGTGCGATTCCAGCCGGAACATATCAAATACCAGCTGTGTGACCACTTTTCGGATGGCGGTGAGCTCCTCGCCCGGAAGAAGCTTTTCCCACTTGCAGGTGCCCTTGTCCGTGATAGAGAGGTCTTCGGTGAGCGTATGGCCGATCAGCCAGCCGGCGCAAACGCCAAGAAAATGATCTACTGCATCCGGAGCATAATTCGACTGCTCCAGCTCCTGCTCCAGTGCGGGAAGCGTGTTTTCGCAAAATCCTTTATGGATGCGCCGATGCCGTTCGAGCCCGGCATATTGGATCGAGGCCATATACGCCTCCTCGTCGCTGAAATGCTTGAGCGTATGGCCTTTAAAAAACTTGATGCCCTCCTGACAAGTCCACTGCGCATCCTTTTCCGCCTCGCGGTAATCGAACAGCTTGTTGATAATCTTAAAAAGACGCTGGTGCTCTTTATCAATTACATCCACGCCAAGCAAAAATTCGTCCCGCCATGTAAATTTGGGCCCCATAGCCGAACCTCCTCTATCCGTATTGGACTTTGTTTTATTATACAACATCTTCCGGTGACAATCAATCGGCAAAACGAAAAATCCAAAACTTTTCCGTCAAGAGGCGTGACTTTTTGCGGATTTTATGGTACAGTGAAGAAAAAGAGGATAGGGTGGATTTATGGAGCTTGATACCCCTGCGCAGGTTGCGGAAAAATACGCCGCGGCGGGGCGCATTAAAACAAACGCGCCGCTTTTGCGGCAGCTGCTGCTGGCGCTGCTGGCCGGCTTTTTTATTGCCATGGGCGGCGCGGCAACGAATACGGCGGCGCACACCATCGAAAACGTGGGAATGGCGCGCGTTGTGTGCGGGCTGCTGTTTCCCTTCGGCCTCGCGATGGTAATCCTGACGGGCGCGGAGCTGTTTACGGGCAATACGCTGCTCGTTATTTCGGTATTGGAGCGCCGGACGACTGCGCGCGCGGTGCTGCGCAGCTGGGTTATTGTCTACCTTGGCAACGCGGCGGGAGCAGTGCTCACGGCCGCGGGCTGTGCGTTTGGCGGACAGCTGCAATATTCGGGCGGGCAGCTGGCGGTGTTCACCATGCGGCTTGCCGCGGGCAAATGCGCGCTTCCCGCGGGGAATGCTGTCGTTTTGGGTTTTCTGTGCAATCTGCTCGTAACGGCAGGCGTGCTGATGTCGCTGTCTGCCAAAAGCCTCACGGGCCGCGTGCTGGGGGCCTATCTGCCGGTGGCGTTTTTTGTGATCTGCGGCTTCGAGCACAGCATTGCGAATCTGTACTATATTCCGGCCGGCCTGTTCGCAAAAACCGTTCCCGCCTACGCGGCGCTGGCCGCCGGGGAGGGCCTTACACTTTCCGCCCTGACATGGACGAATTTTCTGTGCAAAAACCTTCTTCCCGTAACGGCGGGCAACATTTTGGGCGGCGTGACAATGGGCGCGCTGTTCTGGTACTGCCATGGCGCAAAAAAGGGCGGCCGTCCGTAAAAGCCCGTAAACGGGAGAACGCAGGCTTTGGCGCAGGCGATTTTTTGCAAAGGCGTGCCGAAACCTTTTGGCGATGTTGTGCCGATACCACCTGCACGGTTGCCGCCTGCGCGGCTGCCGTTTGTGCCGCCTGCGCAGGGCAACGATCGCAAAACATAACGCTCGGCGCCCCTTTTGGCCAAAAACTGCCGGAAGGGGCGCCGAGCGTTATGTTTTTATGCGGTGTTTTTGCGCCTTTTCAAAAGGCTTTTTAAGGCAGGCGCCTTTTTCAGAACCGCAGCGACAGGCAGCTTAAACCGCCGTCGATCTTTTTGTATTCGGAGGTATCGCAAACGAGCGTCTCATAGCCGGCCTCCTGTATGGCGGCCAGCACCTTGGGATAGCCCGCGGGCACGATCACCTTGCCGTTTACCCAGATGCAGTTTGCGGCATAGGGCTCATCGGTGGGCACCTCAATTTTGGTATAGCTCTCAAACGCGGGTTTTGTCAAAAATTCGCCCGCGGCCAGTAGCACGCCGTTTTCCAGGTAGACGACGCCGGTTTTCAGGTGCAGCACTTCGGTGAGCGGCACGCCCACCACCTTGCAGCCGAACGGCTCCAAAATTGCGGCAAACTGGCGCACGCCCTCTTCGTTGGTGCGGTCGGAGAGGCCCACATAAAAAATATCGCCGCACATCATCACGTCGCCGCCCTCAATCGTGCCGGGCGCCTGGATATGAAAGATCTTTTCTGCGGGATAAAATTTGGCCACGGCCTTTTCCACGGCGGCCGTTTCGCCCTTGCGCGTGGGCGCGCCGGGGTTGGTGATGATGGCGCAGTGCCTTGTGAGCACGGCGGTGTCCTCCACAAAGCAGCTGTCCGGGTAGGCCTCGTCCGGCGGCAAAACCGTTACATCCACGCCGCATTTTTCAAGCGTTTCAATGTAGGCCCTGTGCTGTTCAAGCGCCTTTTCATAAATCGGGATCCCCAGCTCGGGATGATCGGTGATGCCGTGGATCATGGCGGCGCAGGGCGTTTTTACAATGACATGCTGAAACATTTTACTGCTCCCTCCCGTTCAGTTTCTCGTTCAGGCGCGCGCGCACCGTCAGCGGCAGGCCGAACAGATGGATAAAGCCGGCGGAATCCGCCTGGTCATAAACAGAATCTTCGCCGAAGGTCGCCAGTTCCTCGCTGTACAGGCTGTAGGGGGATACGGTGCCCGCGGGAATGATGTTGCCCTTGTACAGCTTCAGCTTTACATCACCTGTCACGGTTTGCTGCGTGCTTTCCACAAAGGCCGAAAGCGCCTCGCGCAGCGGGGTATACCACTGGCCGTTGTATACAAGATCGGCAAATTTCTGCGCCACCAGCGCTTTGTAGTGCGCGGTCTCCTTATCCAGACAAAGCATTTCCAGCTGCTCGTGCGCAAAATACAAAATCGTGCCGCCCGGTGTTTCGTATACGCCGCGGCTCTTCATGCCCACAAGGCGGTTTTCTACAATATCAATGATGCCCACGCCGTTGGCGCCGCCGATGGCGTTCAGCTGCTTTAAAAGCTCGCTGGCCTTCATCTCCTTGCCGTTCAGCGCGGTGGGCCGGCCCTTTTCAAAGTGGATCGTCACATAGCTGGGCGTATCGGGCGCCTGCTCGGGGCAGACGCCCAGCTCCAAAAAGCCGGGCTTCGCGTAATCCGGCTCGTTTGCGGGATCCTCCAGATCCAGCCCCTCGTGCGAAAGATGCCACAGGTTTTTGTCCTTGGAATAGTTTGTCTCGCGGCTGATCTTCAGCGGCACATGATGCGCCTCGGCGTATTCGATCTCCTCCTCGCGGCTTTTGATGTTCCACTCGCGCCACGGGGCGATGATGCCCATCTCCGGCGCAAACGCGCGGATGGCCAGTTCGAAGCGCACCTGATCGTTGCCCTTGCCGGTGCAGCCGTGGCAGATGGCATCCGCGCCTTCCTTTTTGGCAATTTCCACAAGCCTTTTTGCAATGGGGGGCCGGGCAAAGCTGGTGCCCAGCAGATAGGTTCCCTCATATTTTGCCCCTGCCTGCACGGTGGGGATGATGTAATCGTCCACAAATTCATCCACCAGATCCATCACATACAGCTTGCTTGCGCCCGTGGCGAGGGCCTTGGCCTCCAGCCCCTCCAGCTCACCGCCGCCCTGGCCCACGTCGCCTGCGGCCGCAATCACCTCGCAGCCGTAGTTTTCCTTCAGCCACGGAATGATGATTGATGTATCCAGCCCGCCCGAATAGGCAAGAACCACTTTTTTGTACTGCTTTTTCTGATTTTCCATTTGATATCGCCCCTGCTTTCAGTTTTGATCATGTTTGTGTTTTTTGCTTTGCTGCGGATCAATTACCGGGGATCCCGGCAAACGGGAGAGTTTAAACGACGGCTATAGCACCTTGGAAAGAAAGCTTTGCAGCCGCGGATTCTGCGGGCTTGCAAACAGCTCCTGCGGGGTATTCTGCTCCATGATGCAGCCGTCGTCCATAAACAGCACGCGGGTGGATACCTCGCGCGCAAAACCCATTTCGTGTGTGACGATTACCATCGTCATCCCCTCGTGCGCCAGCTCGCGGATCAGATCCAGCACCTCGCCCACCATCTCGGGGTCGAGGGCACTGGTGGGCTCGTCGAACAGCATCACGTCCGGCTCCATCGCCAGCGCGCGCACAATGGCGATGCGCTGCTTCTGCCCGCCGGAAAGGCGGCTGGGGTATTCCTCCGCCTTGTCGGCAAGGCCAATGCGCTCCAAAAGGTGCGCGGCCTTTTCATCGGCCTCATCCTGTGTCTGCAGCTTCAGATGAACGGGCGCGAGCGTGATGTTCTGCCGCACCGTCAAATGCGGGAACAGATTGAAATGCTGAAACACCATCCCCATGCGGCGGCGGATGCGGTCGACATCACAATCCGGCGCGGTGATGTTGCTGCCCTCAAACCAGATCTCGCCGCCGGTGGGCTCCTCCAAAAGGTTCAGACAGCGCAAAAATGTGCTTTTGCCGCTGCCGGAGGGGCCGATGATGGCCACCTTTTCGCCCTTTTCGATGGTTTCGGTAACGCCCTTGAGCACGAGCGTGCCCTCGAAGGCTTTTTGCAGATTTTTAACCTCGATCACTTTGCGCAAGCCTCCGTTCCATCTTTTTCTGGATCGCCGTCATGCCCATGACCAGCAGCAGGTAGATTGCCGCTGCAACAAACAGCGGTGTGCTGAGAAACGAAATGCCGCGGATGGAATCCGATACCTTTGTCAGATCGCGTACCGCAATGTAGCCCGCTACGCTTGTTTCCTTCAGCAGCGCAATGAACTCGTTGAACAGAGAGGGGAGAATATTCTTGATCGCCTGCGGCAAAACGATAAGCCGCATTGTCGCGGCCTGAGAAAGGCCGAGGCTGCGCCCGGCTTCCATCTGGCCGGGATCAATGGAGGAAATGCCGGCGCGGATCACCTCGGAGACATAGGCGCCCGAGTTGATGCCGAACGCGAACACGCACGCCTCGAAGCCCCCGCTGAATAAAATGGTAAAGCAGATGAGCAGCTGCACAATGATCGGCGTGCCGCGAATGACAGTGGTATATACATTGCAGAATCTGTCTGCAATGCGCCAGCCCAGGCTCTTTTTTCTGCCTGCCGCCGTATAGTGCACCAGCGCCACCATCACGCCGATGCATACGCCGATGATGCAGGCCAGCGCCGCCAGTATCAAAGTAGTGCCAAGCCCCTCCAGATACAGTACCCAGCGATCTTTATAAAGCGTTGCCAGATACAGATCCTGCAAGATTCTTTCCAAGCCTTCCACGAAGAGAAGCCCTCCTTTTTTTGCCACCGCAATGCCGCAGGGGCTGCGCCAAAGGCGCCCGCACTCCGGCGCGGCGCCCCCGGCAGCCCCTTTTTCGCCCATTCAGGCGGGCCGCCCGCCGTTTGGCGTGTTTTCGGTTTTATTCGGCGTTCTGCAGGTTTTTGCAGATCTCTTTGTGCTTTTCCTTCAGCTCGTCGATTGTGCCGTCGGCAAGGGCCTGCTCCAGCACCTCGTTTACAACCTTGAGAAAATCCTCGTTGCCTTTGGCAATGCCCAGCGCATAGCCCTCGTCGGTAAGCAGCTCGGGCACGGCGTCCAGCTTGTTGGGATTCGCCGCAACCAGTGTATCCACGGTGATCTTGTCCAGTACGGCGGCGTCGGCCTTGCCGCTCATAATGGCGGTCGCGCACTCTACGGCGTTCTTGAAGGACATCACTTCAAGCCCAAGCTCTTCTTCCGCGTAAATATGGCCCGTAGTGGACTCCTGTACCGTTACCACCTTGCCCGTAAGATCGTCCACGCCGGCAATGCTGCTGCCCTTGGGGATCATCAGGCACTGACCGTCGGAATGGTACTGTACCGAGAAATCAATCTGCGACGCGCGATCCGGACTGGAGGACATTGCCGCCGCGACCAGCTGGCCCTTGCCGCCCTTCAAAGAATCGATCAGCAGGTTAAAATCCATATCCAGCACCTCAAGCTCTACGCCGAGCTTGTCGGCCACCAGCTGCGCAAGATCAATATCCACGCCCGCGGGGTTCCCGTTTTCATCGATGTACTCATACGGGGGAAAACCCGTCGCGGTCATCATCGTCAGCACGCCGGTCTGTTCAATCTGCTTCATTGCCGTGCCCTGTTTGCTGCAGCCTGTCATGCATGCGGCCAGCACCAAAAGTGCCGCCAAAACTGCAAAAACCCTTTTCCCGGTTTTCATCACTTTCCATTTCCTCCATTCACTGTGCGGAGCGCCCGGCTCCTTCTTTGTCTATTATTATAAATGCATATTCTTGCATTGTCAATGAATATTTACGCGAACGGGATTTTTTCTTGTTTTGTACGGTATTTTGTGGAACAGCCCCGCTTTTTTGTGCAGAATATCCACCGAAAATAACTCTTTAGGGCCGCGGCCGCCTGCCCGCGCGCCGTTTGCCCCGTCTGCGCGGCTTTTCCAATGCCTGTATGGCCTGTATGCGCGCTACCGAATGCATCTATGCGGGCTTTGGAACGCCCGTATCCACGGGCCCCGCCCGCACACAGGCCCCCGCATGGCCGATGCACGGC
>CAJUMH010000002.1:11545-70448 GCA_910587145.1 uncultured Ruthenibacterium sp.
TCGGAATACCGATGCACGGCTCGGAATACCGATGCACGGCTCGGAATACCGATGCACGGCTCGGAATACCGATGCGGCGGCCCGGAATGCCGATGCGGCGGCGCTTGCTTTTTACAGGGAGATATGATACGATATTCTCGCCTGAAACGGGAAAGGGGAATGGTTACATGGCGGATACATATACAACCAGATTGTGGGGCGGACGCTTTCGCGAGGACGAGGATGCCCTGATGCATCATTTTAACAGCGAATGCTGGCGCACCGAATGGCTGGTGGAGCCGGATATCGAGGGCAGCCTTGCGCATGTGGCGATGCTGGGGGAGTGCGGCCTGCTTACCGCGGCCGAGGAGCAGGCCATCACGCAGGGCCTGCAGGAGATTCTGGCGGATTACCGGGCGGGCAGGATCGCCTATACCGAAGAATACGAGGACGTGCATACGTTTGTGGAACTGCAGCTCATTCGCCGCATCGGCGATGTGGGCAAAAAGCTGCATACCGCGCGCAGCCGCAACGATCAGTGCAATGTGGATATGAAGCTGTATGTCAAACGGCAGGCAAAGTACATCGGTTCACTGATTGAAGCGCTGTGCGGCACGCTGCAGCGCACAGCCGAGGCAAACCCGTGGATCATGCCCGGCTATACCCATTTGCAGCGCGCGCAGGTGGTTACCTTTAAGTATTATCTGCTGGCGTACCGCGAGATGCTGCTGCGGGACGAAAAACGCCTGAAAAACGCCGTGGAGGTAATGGACGAGTGCCCGCTGGGCTGCGGCGCTCTGGCCGGCACAACGCACGCCATCCACCGCGATTTTACCGCGCGGGCGCTCGGCTTTGCGGGCGGGCCGTGCGCAAATTTCATTGACGGCGTTTCGGACAGGGATTTTGTGCTGGAGGTGCTGGCGGATTTCAGCATTTTGATGATGCATCTTTCGCGCCTTTCGGAGGAACTGATTTTATGGAGTAGCGCGGAATTCGGCTTTATTGTTCTGGACGACCGCTATACCACGGGCTCGAGCATTATGCCGCAGAAAAAGAACCCGGACGGCGCCGAGCTGGTGCGCGGGCGCACCGGGCGCGTGTACGGCGATCTGCTGGCGCTTTTGTGCGCGATGAAGGGGCTGCCGTTGGCCTATAATAAGGATATGCAGCAGGATAAAGATTCCTTTGCCGATGCGCTGGATGCCGTTACGGCGTCGCTGTTGATTATGGAACGCATGATCGGCACGCTGCGCGCAAAGCCAAAGGCAATGCGCGCGGCTGTGAAGCGCGGTTTTCTGAACGCGACCGAGGTGGCGGATTATCTGGTGGCAAAGGGCGTGCCCTTCCGCGACGCGCACGGCATTGTAGGGCGTATCGTCATCTACTGCGAGGACGCGCAAAAGGCCATCGAGGAACTCTCGCTGGAAGAGCTTTTGCAGTTTTCGCCCGTATTTGAGAAGGATATTTTCGATTATATCGATTACGACGCCATTTTGCAAAAGGGCATTAAAAAAGAGATGCTGTAAAATCCGTGCAGACAAAGGGCACGGACGGTTAAAAATACCCGAAAAAGCGCCTGCCGGCGCCAAGGCATACGCTCCCATCCCCAAACAGTTTCTTTTGACTGCCCTTGGGAAGGGAGCGTATGCCGTTTGCCGTGCAGGCGCTTTTCTGCGGCGGTGGCTTTTTTCCCTTTTCTGTGTTAAAATAGAAAAAGCGATTTTCGGATTTATCCTGCCCGAACGAGTGCCTTTCTGCCGCGCGCTTTTCGGCGGCGCGCCGATTTTTAAAGGGAGATGCTTATGCGTAGCAAACTATGGATCCGTGTCTGGCTGAAGCGGCTGGTGCGTTATCTGGCTGTGCCGCTCGCGTTTTGCGCCGTGCTGGGCCCGCTGTATGGCATCATGCGCCAGCAGACGGAAATGGCGCAGCTGGCAGACGTCTCCGAGCAGCTGTCCACAGCGATCAATACGTTTGAAGGCTATCTCAGCGATTTGCGGTTTACGACAAACCGGCTGTTCAACGACGACGTGTTCAACCGGCTGGCCGCCAGCAACGATGATCTGATCGGCGATTATATGACGCCCTACGACGCATCCTCGCTGCTCTCGGATCTTACCTACAGCATGTCCTATGTCACATACAGCTATGTCACATTTGCGCGCAACCAGTTTGTGGTGGATCCATATCGCTTTTTCGACAGCTACAGCAGATTTTATCCCGGAGCGGCCGAATACGAGGGGATCAGCGAGGCACAATGGGCGGCATGGAAACAGACGCGCAGCCTGCGCTGTCTGCCGCTGCACAGCGTTGCGCTGAACCGGACGATCTACCCAGACCTGTACCTCACGCTCTGCCAGCCGTATCTCACCTCGGGCGGGCAGTTTCGGGGCGCCTGCACGATCCTAATCCGGGAAAAGCATCTGCGGTCGCTGTTCCTTCCAATGGAAAAATGGCGCGAGGACGGTTTGTTCTGCGTTGTACAGGACGACGGCACGGTGCTGATGCGCCACAATTATGCCGGCGACGGCCGGATATTTGCCGATGCCAAAACCGGGATGCAGCGCTACGAGGGCCAGACCTATCTGTTTGTTTCACGCCGGATCGAACCGCTGAACGCGAACGCGGTGCTTGCGCTGCCGTATTCCGTCTACGGGGAAAACATGCGCGCCGTTACGCAGGCCGTGTGGCTGTATCTCGGGGCGGGGCTTGCGGCCTGCCTTGTGCTGAGCGCGCTGATGACCGTTTTTGATATGCGCGAGATGCGCCCGATCTTTGATATGCTGCAGAGCGAGGACGCGGTGAACAACCGGTTGTTTACCGATCTGGTCGTGCAGAAGCTGCACAATCATGGACAACTGAAGGAGGAGCTGGAGCGCATGCGCGGCGAACTGGAGCATAGCCGTATGGAGGCCGCGCTCACAACGGGCGTATTCAGCTGTTTGGAGGAGCAGAAAAGCCTGCAGGAGCTGCTGGGGCTGACAGAGCATAATTATCTGCTGCTGCTGCCGTGCGCAGAGGCGGAAAACGCCGAGGTGAGCGCGGAGCTGCGGCTGATGATGATCGACGAGCAGGTGCGGCAATGCTACCGCAGGCCGCAATTTGTCTATCAAACAACCGGCGGCAGCATTCTTGCCATTCTTACGCTGGGAACGGGCGAGGAGGCCGAGCAGATACGGATGTGCCGCCAGACGGAGGAACTGTACACCCGGCTGGAGCTGGAAGAGCCGCTTGTTTTGAGCGGACGGTTTTCCGGCATCGGGGAGCTGTCGTCCGTATACTGGCAGGCGCGGAATATGCAGCGCTATGCCGACCGAACACAGAAGGTGTGCTATCTGAACGGCGAAAGCCTTGTGCGGGCCTCCACGCCGGATATTGTCAGCCTGGAGCGGCTGAACGGATACCTGCTTTCCGGCTGCGGACAGGAGGCGCAGTCGCTGATTTGCGAATTTTTTAATGTGGAGCAGCTTTCGCCGCAAAACTTCCAGCAGGCGTTCTTCAGCGTGCGCGGCGTTTTGCTCAGCGCGGCGCAGAAGGTGGGCGGCGAGGATGTGAGCTATCTGTGCTCCTACGACAGCCGCCGCACGGCCCATCGTCAGGTGCAGGATCTGTGCGACTGCTGCTTCGAGATCTGCAGCGAGGTGGAGCTTTTGCGGCGCAGCCACAACGAGGCGCTGCAGCAGCGGATCCTCGCGTGGCTGGGCGAGCAGTATACGCGGCCGGAGCTGAACGTCGCCATGACGGCGCAGCAGTTCAACCTCTCGAAAAAGTACGTCTCGCAGTTTTTAAAGGACCGCACAGGCAAGAGCTTTACGGAATATCTGGAGGAACTGCGCCTTACGCGTGCGATGGAGCTGCTGCGCGGCTCGGAATACAGCATTACGGAGATTGCGCTGCAATGCGGCTTTGCGGCGCAGAATACCTTTTATAAGGCGTTCCGCCGCCGCTTCGGCATCTCGCCCTCCGCTGTGCGGCGCCAGGGACGGGACGGCTGAGCGTCGCCTCGGGCGTTTGGGGCGTCTCTTTTGGGCCGTCCGCCGCGAGCAGGCGCCGCCGGGCGGCGATGGGCGCGGGGCGACGCTTTACCGGTTTGTCGGCAGGCTGCGTCGCGGCGCGCTCTGCCATTGATAGAGCGCATAGGCGCGCGGCCCGGCAGTCTGCAGGCGCAGCGTGCCGCTGCCCGTGCACCGGGCGCGCACCGGGCGGTTTGCGCATAAAAGCTGCAGGCGGGCGTTTCCCGGCACGCCGGAAAAGGTAAAGGCATTTTCCGGCGTATCCTCACGCAGCAGCAGGAGATAGCCCGCCCGCCGCCGGTGGTTTGTGAAAAGAAAACCTGTAAATGACCGGCCGTCCGGCTCCTGCCCTATCGGCTGCACGTCGCACAGCCACAGCGCATCCCGATGCTGCCGGTATATACGCACAATGCGGCGCAGACGCTTTGTGTCCACGTTCGCAAGGCCGCTGAGCTCCATCCAGAAGAGCGGCTGGGCAGCCAGAACGCAGGCAAACAGATAATCGGCCGAAAAGCGCAAGGGCGCGAACGGATCGTTTTGATACCGTGCCGCGTTGCGCCGGGGATTGAGCAGCTCGAACAGCATGCGCTGGGCAGGAATGTACCGGGATAAAAGCCACAGATTGCGCAGCGTGCGGTGCGGGTAGTAGCTGCCAAAATCCGTATAGCGGTTTTCCACAAAGAGCGTGCCGTATTCCCGCGCGCAGAGGTATCCAAGGCGTTCCTCGGCGGTGATGTCCTGCTGGAGCAGAATGCGGTTTTCGCTGCCCACGCAGACGGCCCGCAAAAAAGCGAGATACTGCGCGCGGGCCTGGGGCGTGCGCAGCTTGACGCCGTCCAGCTTGAACATCGCGATGCCGCACGTGCGCCACAGCTGCAAAAGCGTATCCGCATCCCTCTGCCAGTGTGCAAAATTTTCGGAGGAATCCGGCGAAAACCACAGCCCCAGTGCGATGCCGTGCGCGGCCGCATATTCTGCCACGGGCTTCAGCCCGCGGGGAAAGCGCTGCGGGTGCGGCGTCCAAAAATCGGCGTCGGCTGCATAATAGCCCTCCCAGACGCCGCCGTCCGGGCGCGCGGAATTAACCGTAACGCCCTTTTGCCAGCCGTCGTCAATTTGCACCGCATCCAGCCCTAAGAAGGCGGCGCGAGCAATCTCCCGCAGAATGAACGCCTCGCACACCCGCGCGTCCCGGCTTCGGTCGCCCCAGGTGTTGGAGGTGAGCAGCGCGTGCCGCTGCCACGGCGCGCGCCAGCCCAGCCGGTAGAACGCGCGATACTGCGGCCAGAGGCCCTCGGCCGGGGCAACGCCCAGCACGCAGGCGCAGCCGGCGCCGCTGTGAGGCGGCGCGCCCGCGCACCCGTTTTGCAGCACATACAGGCACCCGCCCGCAAGGCGGAACTGCGCGTCCGGCGCCGGCGTGACGGGCGCGTGCCGCGCGGCCAGCAGCGCCTCGCCGGAGAGCCTGTCCTCCACGGTAAAAAAGCTGCCGGACGCCTCGACCTGCTCCGCGGGATAGACGGGCGCGCCATGCTCCCACACAAGGGTGTCATGGATGTCGGTTTGGTCCAAAAGGCGCGTGCACCGCCATTGCAGATGGCCGCCGGGCAGGGGAACCGCAGCCATAATGTCGCCGTATGCGCGGCGCGCCGCCGCGCTCGCTTGCCGCTCCACGCCCGTTGCGGCTGCGGCCCCGCCGGCCGGAGCCGGCAAGAAGGCGTTCTGCGGCGGATTTTCCCATTCTGCCCACATCGTGAGAAACGGGCTTTCGGGGTACAGCACAAAGCAGCGGCTCACGCTGCGCGCGCCCTGCCGCCAAGTGCAGCGCACAAGCCAGCGCGCAGCGCGCAGCCCCTCTGCGAGGGGCCGCGCCTCCCACTGCGGCGGCGCTCCGGGGGGCTGCATGCAGGCGAGCGGTACGGCCGCGCCGCCGGGCGCCTGCCAGCAAAAGCCCGTGGCGCGGTTTTCCACACAGCGAAGGGCGAGGCCGTCTGCCTCCAGCTGCCAGCGGGTGCGCAGCGCGGCATTTTGCAGCACGGCCTCGCCGTTTCCGGCGGCAAGCAGGCAGTCCCGCCATGCAAGGCGCGTCATGCCGTGCCGCCTGTGTGCGGCTTCAGCGACAATTCCACTGTGCCGGGCGCATCGGCTTCAAGCGTTATCTCCCACAGTCCGCTGTGGCGTTCGCGCGCCTGGGCAAGGCGCGCGGTGGCCGAAACCTGTACCGCGCCGGGTGTAAGCGCCGCCAGTACGGTAAGGCGGCCTGCGCGCGTGCAATCCAGCATGGCCGTCACCCCGGCGTTATCCGGCAGCCACTGCGCTGTGCGGATAAACGTGTCAAAGCCGGCTGTCAGCGTGCCGGGTACGTAATAGCTCGCGAACCACTGTACCACGGGAGAGGAAAGCCCGCTGAACTGGTGCCAGCCCGCGCCGCGCCGTGATTCGATCATAAAGTGCTCAAAGCAATGGTACGAAGCGGCGCACTCCTCCTGCCAAAGGCGCAGGGCGGTATCCGCAATTTGAAAAGCAAATCCGGCCTTGCCCGCGTCCAGCGCGGCCTTGAAGAACAGCCATTGGTAGGGCATCCACACCGCGCCGTTCCAATAGCCGTCGCGGCGATAATAGGGCGCGGCACGGTCTACGGTGGAAAGACCGCAGTCTGTCCACAGACGCTGCGGATCCTCTAATTTCTGCCACAGACATGCGGCCTGCCCGGGCGAGCATGCGCCTGCGAACAGCGGCGAAGCCCCGCCGAGCCCCATATTCCAGTTGGCGCCGGTCCCGTCCCGCAAAACCGAGAGAGGGCGACCCTGCTCGTCGTGCAGCACATAGCCGAAGTAGCCCGCTTCGGCGTCCCATGCGTGGGCGTCCAGCGCCGCCGTAAGGCGCGCGGCGTCCGCGTCGTAGCGCGCGGCATCCTGCGCGCGCTCCAAAAGCCGCGCCGTGTAGGAGAGCAGCTTTGCGCAGCGCACGGCGTGCGCCGTTGTCACCACGGGCGCGCAGACGGCCTGCAGGCGCTGCGCGCGCACGGCCTGCTGCGGGGGATAGTCGTCCCAGCCGCCGGAATTGTAAAAATAATCCCACGGGCGCAAAAGCCCGCTGCCAAGATCTGCCGTGGTGCTGCCGCCCGCCTGCCCTGTAAAAAAGGCATAGTACTGCGCAAGGCGCGGATAACAGTATTCGGCCAGCGCACGGCTTTGCGTGCGGTTGAGCAGCTCGGCAAACAGATAGAACTGCGTGGGTACCATCGAGCCGTGGTGGATAAAGGCAGTTTCGTCGTCGCCGGGCGGCGTGAGATAAGCGTTCAGGCAGTCGAAGCCGCGCCGGGCTGAAAACCGTGCCAGGCCCATGCCAATGAAGCCGGAATCCCAGGTATACAGGCTGTCCCACCAGCGGCCGGGCGTGTTGTGGCGGATGTACTGCCCGCGTGTGTAGACGGGGTATACCACATTGGAGCAAACCACGGCCTGCATTAGCTGCTGGCCCAGCCGCAGATGCTCGCCCGCCGGCAGGCACGGCGCTGGGGCAAGCGCGCGTGCGGCATGGCGCCATGCGGCTTCAAAGCCGTTTTCCGCGCGCAGCCTGCGGCACAGCGCGGCGGCGGCTTCGGGCGTATCTGCGCAGCAGACGGCGCCATAGAGAACGCGTGTTTTATGCGCCTCTAACGGAATGGGCCGCAGGAATACGTTGGTAAAATGGCCCTTCCCGTTGCCGCGCAGTGTGGAGGATACGTGATCGTGCACCGTATCGCGCAGGAAAATATCCAGCTCGTCGTTTTCAACCTCGCGGATCTGCGCGTTGCCGTATTCCCAGAGCACGCCATAGCATTCGCGGATGTGCGGATATTGCAGTGTTAAAAAATGCTCTGCTTCATATTTTTGCAGGCAGGGCTGCGCACCGCTGCCGCGCGGCGTAACGGCGAAATCACTTTGAAGCGATTCTTCGCACAGAACAAAGCAATCCAGTTTTGCCGCGCCGGTACCGCCCGCTGTCAGCGTGAGGGAAAACGCGCCCGCCGCAATGGGCCCGGCCAGCCGCAGGCCGGTAATCGCGGGCTCGGCGCAGGGGGAGAGCGTCAGCGTATCGCCTGTGGAGAGTGTGTAGACAGAGGCCTCGTCGCTGCTGTTGACATAGCGCACGCAGAGACAGGGCGCCTTCAGCGTCTGCGGCAGGCAGAAGGTATACGAAACCGTATCCCCCCTGCCGCAGGGCATAGGCTGGCCGAACGGCCCGCGCCCCGCCGCGCAGCCAAAGCCCATTCCCACGCCGTACCCGCGAAAAAAGCCGGGCACGGCCTCTTCGGCGCGCCGCATACCGTCCCAGCACAGGCCGTCTGTGGGGCGCGGTACGGCAAAGCGCAGATCCTCGTAATCGTTTGCCGCGCAGAACGCGGCGCCCTCCGGCAGGCGCACGTTTGCGCCTGTCAGTGCAAAATTTCGATACGACGGCACGGGGTCGTGCGCGCTCGCCATGTAATGCAGCACAAGATTTTGCGGCGTATCGGTATCGTTATGGCATTCTGCGCGGATTAGGCGCGCGTTTTCTCCCAGCGGCGCAAAGGAGATGTCCGCATAAACGCGGTCTTTCCATTCCAGCTCGTGCCGCAGCGTATAGCAGGAAAGGTCGGGCGCGGCCTGCCACACATGATAGCCGCTTTCGTACCGCACATTCGGCACGTCCACGCGGCGGCGGTACAGGCCGGGGAATACGGCAAGATCAAAGCGAACGCCGTCGTTGGCGGCGGGAATGTGCGAAATACCGCTGTAAAGCTTTGTGTACGGCCCCCACGCGGGCAGCGAGAGATCGTGTGTTTGAAATTCCGTTTTCAAGAAAACGCTCCTTTCTTCAGGGCGATCCCACATCAGAAATGCGCCCGGGCTGCGCCGGGCAAAGCGGCGGCGGGCGCAACGGGCGCCAAGCCGGCAGACCGTTCCGGCAGGGGGATCGCCTTTCTGGGGACCGCAAAAAAACCGCCCGCAAGGCGTTTTATGAAACGCTTGCACAGCGCCCGCGCGGCATGGCGGGCACAAAACACGCAAAAAAGGGGCGCGCCCGCCGGAAAATGCTCCGGGCGCGCCCCGCGCCGCCTTGCGAAAGCAGAGAGAGCGGACGGTACGGTCAGCCCTTGACGGCGCCGATCATAACGCCCTTTACAAAATACTTTTGCAGGAACGGATACAGGCACATGATGGGCAGCGTGGCCACTACCATGGTGGCGTATTTCAGGCCGTCGCCGATGATCTCGACATCGCCGGACGAGCCCGCCATGTTGCTGATGTCGCTTTGGATCAGCACCTCGCGCAATACCATTTGCAGCGGATACATGGCGCGGTCCTTCAGGTACAGCAGCGCCGGGAACCATGAGTTCCACAATCCCACGCCGTAAAACAGCACCATCACGGCGAGGATGGGGCCGGAGAGCGGCAGCACGATGCGGAAAAAGATCACAATATCGTTGCAGCCGTCCAGCGAGGCGGATTCCACAAGCTCGAACGGGATCGTCGATTCAAAAAATGTGCGCATAATGATCAGATTGTACGTGCTCACAGCCGTAGGCAGTACCATGGCCCAGATTGTGTTCAGAAGGTTCAGCCGCTGCACGATCAAAAATGTCGGGATCATGCCGCCGGTGAAGAACATGGTGAACACAAACAGGCCCATAAAAAGATTGCGTCCGTAAAAATCCTTGCGGGAGAGCGGGTAGGCCGCGCAGGCCGTAAGCGCTACGCTGATGCATGTGCCGAGCACCGTGTACAGGATGGTATTGCCATAGCCCTGCCAGATGCTGGCGTCCTTGAACACCTTTTCGTACATCGAGAACGTAAAGCCCTTCGGCCAAAACGATATTTCGCCGCGCAGCAGCGCCATCGGATCGCTGAACGAACCGCTGATGATGTGCAGCAGCGGGAATACAATGATTGCGCAGAATAGGATCAAAATCGCGTAAACCACACCGGTAAAAATGCGCTCGCCGGCGGTTTCTTTGATTTTTGTGCTTTTTTTCGATTGTTCCATTACCAGAGGCTCACCTCGCTTATCCGCTTGCTGATTTTATTGAACACAATGATAACGATAAAGTTGATGATGGAATTGAACAGGCCGATGGCCGCCGAGAAGCTGTATTCGCCGCCCTCGAACGCGCGCCGGTAGACATAGGTGGAGATAACATCCGCCGTCTCGTAGGTGGCGGGATTGTACATCAGCATGATCTTTTCATAGCCAACCGTAAAAATGCTGCCCATGCGCAAAATCAGCATCGTCATAATTGTGGGCAGAATGCACGGCAGCGTGATGTGCAAAAGCTTTTTCCACTTGGAGGCGCCGTCCACGGTGGCCGCCTCGTACAGCGAGGGGTCGATGCTTGTGAGCGCGGCCAGATAGACGATGGAACCGTAGCCCGCCGATTGCCAGATATCCGAAAGCACGTAGACGGTTTTAAAATAGCGCGGCTCCGCCATAAAATGGATGGGGCTGCCTCCGAACAGCTGGATGATCTGATTGAACAGGCCGTTGCTGGGCGACAGCATTGCATTGATGAGGCTTACGACTACGACGGCAGAGATAAAGTGCGGCATATATACGATGGTCTGCACGCTTTTTTTAAAAAACCTGCCGCGTACCTCGTTCATCAAAAGTGCGAGGATCACCGGGATGGGAAAGCCCACTACAATAGAATACACGCTGATGCCGAGCGTGTTTTTGATCAGCCGGCCAAAATATTCCGATTGGAAGAACTGGATAAAATATTTGAACCCGACCCATTTTCCGCCGGTAATGCCGAGGGCGGGCATAAAATCGCGGAATGCGATTTGTGCGCCGTACAGCGGCGCATACATAAAAATAATATACCAGATGAGCGTTGGCAAGATCAGCAGATATAAATACCGGCTGGTCCAGATTCGTTTGCCCGCGTGGCTCAGCCTGCCGGCCGAACCGGCGCGGGACGCTCCGGTCTGCGTAGAAACAGCGGTTTTCATAACGATGGCGTCCTCCTTCCGAGACGGCGCGCCAAAGCGGCGGACGCAGCCGGTAAGAGGCCGGCTGCGCCCGGCTTGCGCTTGGCGCGGCTTTTTTTGGGGAAAGGCGCTTTTCAAAAGCCTAAAAAGCGGCCTCTCAGCTGTTCCAGGTATCCACGGCGTCCTGATAGATGCCGATCACCTTTTCAATGCCCATTTCCTTTACCTTCGAGACATAGGTATCCCAGTTGTCGAAGGATTCGCGGCCTGTGATGAACTTCATCACCATTTCGTCCACGTAGGTTTCAATATCGGCCATTGCGGCACGGCGTTCGGCGTCCGCCTCGGACGGGAACGAGATCGTTCCGGGGATCACGTACTGATTGGAGGTTTCCAGGAACGGGATAATGCAGTTTTCTTTGGCCTCCAATACGGCGTCGTCGTCCAGCTGGCTGGTTTCGCAGAAGCACAGCACAGAGGGCATGCCTGTGCCCTGCGCGATTGTGAACGTGCCAACGGCCTGCTTCGGAGAGAGGCCGTCGGGGTTATTCATTACATAATCCGTAAAGACGGGCTCGCCGTTTTGCATGGTGTAGTGCGTGCCCTCGATGCCCATATTCACCAGCAGCTGGCCCTCGGGGCTGTACATATAATCGAGCCATTCTACCACGCGGTCTACATTTTTGCAGGAGGCGGTGATCGTTGCGCCCACAACGGCGCGGGGCACAAGGTCGATATTGCTGTGGATCTGCACACCGGCCTCGCCCTTCGGCGGCTCGGTGGCGGCTACGTGGAAATCGGGTACGCTGGCGGGCATGGTAGCGTTCTGCGCGGCCAGCATGCCGCCGAGCGGCCCGGCAAACGAGGCCACGATATTCTGCGCCAGCTTTGCGCTGAACGAAGAATAATCGGCGGTGATGATCTCCTGATCGAGATAGCCCTTGTTCCACATCTCGTTCATCCACATCAAAGCGTCGCGATAGCGCTCGTCAATGGGGCCGTAATGCACTTTGCCGCCGTCGGTGGGATCGGTGAAGAAATCATCCAGCACGCCCCACGCCACACAGAAGTTACGCAGCGGATCCATGGAATATACGCTGAACGGGATTTCGTCGTTCTGCCCGTTGCCGTTTAGATCGGTGGTTTTCACCAGCTCCCAGTAATGCTCCCAGTCTTCGATCGTAACGGGGGAGTCCAGTTCCAGCGCCTCCAGCCAATCGGTACGCACGATGTACGGAATATTGCCCGAGGGCGTTTCATCCAGCATCGGCAGATAGTAGATATTGCCGTCGCCGTAGGTGAGGGCTTTTTCCACGCCCGGGCGCTTGTCCAGCTCTGCCTTCAAATTCGGCATGCTGCTATGGATGTAATCGTTCAGCGGCAGGATAATACCGGTCTCGCCGTACTTCAGAACATCCGTCATGGGCATCTCCATGATTACGTCGGGCAGTTCTGTCTCCATCATCACAAGGTTCAGGCGTTCGGCAAGGTTTTCCTGCGGGGGATTGTCAAATTCAAAATCGATATTGAACATCTCGCCCATCACCTTAAAGATCTCCATCTGATCCATCGAGACCTCGTGACTGGCTTTGCTGCGGAAGACGCGCACGGTGATGCGCTCGCGCTCCGGTGCGCCGCCCGCATCCGAAGCGGTGCTTCCGGCGGTGGAAGCGGGTGCGGCGGGTGTGCTTGAAGAGGAGCCGGAGCAGCCTGCAAGCAGACTCACGGCAAGCGCCAGCAGCAGCATGGCGCTGACGATGCGTTTGAGATTCTGTTTCAAAATGTTTTCCTCCATTTCTCGGCCGGACAGGGTGCACGCAAAAGCGGGCTGCCCCGCGGCGTGTGCTGATAAAGGGCAAACGACCGGGCAGCGCACGCCCGTACGCTGCGCGCGCTGCTTCGGCACCGCCTGCTTTCAAGCGGCTGTTTGTAAAAGCATAGCATGCCGAAACCAAGAAAATCAAGGGCCTTTTGTGAAAAATATATAAAAATATTTTGCAAAATTAAGTATGATTTGTATACAATATCTACAAAGTTTTGATTTTTCTTTCTTCCGTCATGGTGAAAATCAAAATTTCATGGTGGCCGCTCTTGACGTGCGGCGCGGCACACAGTAAGCTGAAAGAAACAGAGGAACGCACCGCCGAGCGGGGCCGGCAGGGCCTTTTGCCCTTCATTCAGGTGTACAGGGCAGATTTTAATTAAGGTATACAGGGCGATTTGAGCATGCGCGGGAACGGTCTCTCTGAAAGAGGCGAAAGGCCTGCCGCCGCTTCTTCGGCGGTACGTTCTTTTGGGCAAAAGGGTGCAGGAGGCATTTTGCAGAGGCGCTTTTTGTTTTTTTTGAAGGAAAAAGCCCCGGCGGGAACCGGCAATGTGGAGACACCACGGAAAGGAACGATTTATAAATGAGCAAACAGATCACTGCGATCATCGTGGGCGCGGGACACCGCGCGCTGCTGTACAGCATGTATGCGCTGCAGCATCCCGAGGCATTCAGGATCGTCGGCGTGGCCGACCCGGATCCCATCCGCCGCAAAAAGACGGCGGAGATGCACGGCTTTCAGGAGGATATGTGCTTTGAGAGCGGCGAAAAGCTGGCAGAGCTTCCCAAAATGGCGGACGCTGTCATCAACGGAACAATGGATACGCAGCATATCCAAACGGCGGTGCCGCTGCTGCGCCGCGGCTATGATATGCTGCTGGAAAAGCCCTTCGCCGTGAACGAGGAAGAAATGTGGGAATTACAGCGTGTTGCAAAGGAAACCGGGCGTAAGGTGATGATCTGCCATGTGCTGCGGTACGCGCCCTTTTATGCGGAGGTCAAGCGGCGCCTGCTTGCGGGCGAAATCGGCGATATCATCAATATTCAGGCGACGGAGCATGTCAGCTACCATCATCTGGCCGTATCGTTTGTACGCGGCAAATGGGGCAACGAGGAAAAATGCGGCGCGCCGATGCTGCTGGCAAAGTGCTGCCACGACATGGATCTGATCATGTGGCTGAAAAGCGGCGTCGCTCCCCGACAGGTGGCCAGCTTCGGCAGTGATTTTCAGTTTGATCCCGCCAAAAAGCCGGCGGGGGCGGGCAAACGCTGTATGGTGGACTGCGCGGTGGAAAAGGACTGCCTCTATTCCGCAAAAAAACATTATATCGATCATCCCGACCGCTGGGCTTTTTATGTGTGGGACTGTCTGGAGCATCTGGAGCACCCGACGCTGGAGGACAAAATCCGCTCTTTGAAGACGGATAACATCCATGGCCGCTGCGTTTGGGACTGCGGGCACACCGTGGTGGATCATCAATCGGTTGTAATCAACTTCGCCGACGGCGCCACGGCGACGCTGAATATGATCGGCGGCACGGCACGGCCGGAGCGCAATCTGCACATCATCGGCACCAAGGGCGAGATCAAAGGCGTATTTGACGATTCCGTTTTCACGGTGCGCACGATCGACAATGCCGGCGAGACCGGCTGGCGGGAGGAAACCGTGGATCTGAAGATCGGCGGCGACAAAAGCGGTATGACGGGCCAGCACGGCGGCGGAGACCTGCTTTTGGTGGAGGATTTTGTGCGCGTGCTGCAGGGGGAGGAGCCCTCTCTCTCGTGCACGAGCATCAACGATTCCATCAACGGCCATCTTGCTGTATTTCGCGCCGAAAAGGCACGCAAGACCGGCACGGTTGCCGAGCTGCCTGCGCTGTAAGGCGGTGCGGCGCGCTCCAGGCGCGGCTCAAAGCGCCATAAAAGCCGAAAAACAGCCGATTTATAAAAGAAAAGCTTGACGGCGGCGTCTGTTTTATTGTATAATAAATTGCTCACCGCAGAAAAGGCTTGCCTTGTCCGCAGGCCGGCAGCCTGTTCCCTGCAAAGGCGGGCAGATCCTTGCCCCGTTAAAGGGGCCTTATGTCCAAAAGGAGGTGCACAGAAATGGCAAAGTACGAAACCATGCTGGTGACGGCGGCGACGCTCGACGAAGAGGCCACCGCCGCGCTGGTCGGCAAGTTCAAATCCCTCATTGAGGCGAACGGCACGATCGATTCTGTCGAAGAGTGGGGCCGCCGCCGTTTTGCTTATCCGATCAATAAGCAAAACGAGGGGATCTATACGCTCATCCACTTTACGAGCGGGCCCGATTTCCCCGCAGAGCTGGACCGCGTTTACAAGATCACCGACGGTGTGGTGCGCTCGATGATCGTCGCGAAGGAAGAAGAAGCGGCGAAACCCGAGGCAAAAGCGGAAACGGAGGCGGAATAATGCTGAATGTGGTAGCGTTGATGGGCCGCCTTGTGGCGGATCCGGAGCTGCGTCATACAACGAGCGGCATCGCGACCTGCTCGTTCCGCATTGCGGTAGACCGCAGCTTTGTACGCGCGGGGGAAGAGCGCAAGGCCGATTTTATTGATATCGTTGTCTGGCGCCAGACGGCGGAGTTCGTCTGCAAATACTTCCGCAAGGGAAACCTCATTGCCGTGGACGGTTCCATCCAGACGCGCAATTATGAGGATAAGCAGGGCAACAAGCGCACTGCGTTCGAGGTAGTGGCAAATAACGTTCACTTCACCGGCGAGCGCAGCGGCGGCGGCCAGGGCGGCTACAGCGCGCCCGCGCCCGCAGCGCGCCCCGTTTCGGCAGAGCCTGTCAGCTACGCGGTCGGCAGCGCCGATGATTTTGCAGTGATCGACGACAACGACGACATTCCGTTCTAAGAGCCCCAAAAGCAAAAAGCGGCAAAAGCTGCTTTTTGCTCTGTGGGGCGCGCCCAGAGCAAATGATCCCGCCGCAAGGCGGGAAGGCGCGCAAAGCGCGCCGTGCCACTTTGAGAGAAGGAGGATACGAACATGCCTTTCGACAGAGACCGTCAGGACAGCCGTGGCGGCCGTCCGCGCGGACGCCGCAAGAAGGTTTGCAGCTTCTGTGTGGATCGCATCGACCACATCGATTATAAAGACATTCCCCGTCTGCGCAAGTATATTTCCGAGCGCGCGAAGATCATTCCCCGCCGCGTTACCGGTACGTGCGCATTCCATCAGCGCGAACTCACCGTCGCCATCAAGCGTGCGCGTCACGTTGCGCTGCTTCCGTATATCAGCGATTGACCGTCTGATTCGGCAAACCGCCGTTTTGCGTTTTTGAAAAACGCTTTTCGGAAAACGCATAAAAAAGATTTGGAGGGCCATCCGAGAGGATGGCTCTTTTTTGTTTTGCCGCTTTTTTGGCGGCCCCTATTTTTGGGAAAAAGATGTGAGTTTTCATGTAGAATGAGAAAAACAGCTCCGTGAAACTGGAAAAAGGTTGAAAAGGCTGGAAATGGCTAAATTGAGCTGTTTCCAGGGTGTGGAGAGGCTTGAAAACGACGATTTTCGGCGGAAATTCCGCAGGGCGATTGAAAAATTTTGGGGGCCATTTTTGGGCGGTTTTGCGGGAGCAAGCACGCGGGCAGTGGGTAGTTCAAAGGGGGGGTTAAGAGCATTTAAGCGGGGTTTAACAGGCCGGGCATAAAATGGCCGAAAACGGCTATATATTGGTAGTGTCAAGAGTTTTTCGCAAAATAGTATGCGGGTTCTGGGAAAAAGGAGTCAGCCGTTGATAGAGACGTCTTCCAGGATGAGAACATCCCAAAGTTTGTGTAAACCTCCTGTGCGGTGTAGAATACAAGCACCACACAGGAGGAATTACATATGGCCAGAAAGAACCGTACGCCGGAAGAAAGTGCACGTCGGGAAAAAATCCGTGAGCTGCTGCAGATGGCAAACATCGACAGCATGGATGACATCCAGAACCTGTTCAAGGAGACCATTGCCGAGTTCATGGAAGAAGGCCTGGAGGCGGAGCTGGATGAGGAGCTGGGCTACAGCAAATACGACTACAAGAACAAGGACACAGATAACAGCCGCAACGGGCACAGCAGCAAGAGACTGCGTACCAGTTTCGGCGAGGTGGACGTGTCGGTTCCCCGAGACCGCAAGGGTGAATTTGAGCCTCAGGTACTGAAGAAGAACCAAACCAGCATTAGCCAAGACATTGAAGAGAAAATCCTGTCCATGTACGCTAAGGGGATGACGACAGGAGACATTGAAACACACATTCAGGAGATTTACGGCATTTCCGTCTCGGGCAGCACAGTCAGCCGGATCACGGACAAGATCCTGCCTGTGGCTCGTGAATGGCAGCAGCGCCCCCTGGAATCCATTTACGCCGTGGTATTTCTGGATGCCATCCACTACCATGTCCGCAGCGAAGGGCAGATCGTGAAGAAAGCAGTGTATATCGCGATTGGAGTCAACCTGGACGGAAGGAAAGATGTCCTGGGCATGTGGGTTGGTGAAAATGAGAGCGCTAAATTCTGGGCGACTGTACTCAACAGCCTGAAAAACCGGGGCATAGAGGATATTTTCATTGCCTGCACAGACAATTTGACAGGATTTGATGCAGCCATCCACGCCACCTTTCCTCAAACCGAAATCCAGAACTGCATCATCCACCAGCTGCGTAATTCCAGCAAGTATGTGTCCTACAAGGACCTGAAGGCCCTTATGGCCGATCTGAAGGCGGTCCATTCAGCCGTAGATGAGCAGGCCGCCTTGGATGCCCTGGACGCTTTTGAGGAGCGCTGGGACAAGAAATACCCGAAAATCTCCCAATCCTGGCGGGCCAACTGGGCCAATCTCAGCACCTACTTCAAGTATCCTCAGGAGGTGCGCAGGCTGATCTACACCACCAATGCCATTGAGGGCTTTAACCGCCAGCTGCGCAAGGTGACCAAGGCCAAATCCGTGTTTCCTACCGATGACAGCCTGCTGAAAATGCTGTATTTGGCCATGATGGATATTACGAAAAAGTGGACTGGACGGCGGCAGGACTGGAGCCTGATCCACGCCCAGATGGCCATCTGCTTTGCCGAGCGTATGCCCGAGTAACACCGCCGTGGCAGGATGTCAAGGGCAAGATGAACTGCTCCTCTACCCACTTGACATCCGACCCCACCCGCGTTATGTTGTTAACATGGCAGCAGCCGGATTCCACGGCTGCCGCCCTGAATAAATTTTGCTCTATTTGCACCCCAAATGGAGTTTACACAGAATTGGGGATTGACCCCTGCTCCGGGCAGAAAGCATATTCAGCCGCTCTCTTTTCGTCTCCACTGGCTGAACTGGGGGCGGCCCTTTGGGTGCAAACCCGCGCTCACAGTTCGAGCAGCTGTCGATTCCAGCCTTGTCTCCCCAGCAAATCACGGCATTTTCTGCCCTGGCCCGCTGGACGATGGCCGGATATTCCTCGTCTCGCCACCTTTAGATACGGGAAGGCTCCTGTTTTCGGGCACGCTTGATCGGACGCTGGCAGGTCAATCCCCAGCGCCGCATATAATCCGACACACTGCCGTCTAATATCTTTTTCCGATACCTTTTCCAGACGTATGCGCACACTTTCTTCAGCGTCCATAAGCTGCCGGGAATACCGAACTCTTCTGGGCGGCGTGTTATAATCGTTTCTCGTATTTCCGCTTGCTCATCTGGTGCCAGCAGCAGATGTGTCCCCTTCTGGAACCCTCGTTTCTTCAGTTCCATGGAACTGTCTCTCTCGCTGATACGCCGTCCATATTTCGCTGGCGCGATTCTGTCGCACTCCGGTTAATTCCTCAATTTCTTTCCCGGTTCTCCCCATCTCTTTGAGGCGTACGACCTGTCGGCGTACCTGCTTGAGGTCTCCCTTACTCAATTTTCGTAAATCAATGTACTCCATGCTCTCTATTTTACCACTTCCTACATCATTTTCCCTGATTGTTTTTCAGAAGTAATATCTATTTTTTATCCCTATCTGGTTTAACCCATATTATAATGTGCTGAAATTTAAAATGTTGAATTTTCCGCTTAAAAGGCAAGGCGCGCCGGTTCGCAGACCGACGGCCGTTTTGCCGGCAAGGGAGAGGAACCGTATGACGCGGACGGTACACGGGGTGCACGCCTTGGCGGGTATGCGTGTGCGCACACTGTACCGCTGCGACGCCATCGGATTGCCGAAGCCGGCGCGCGTTACGCAGGCGGGCCGTCTGTATGACGAAGCGGCGCCGCGGCCTCCTTGCGGGAAAAGGCGCAGCCGCAGTAATTCTGCCGGTATAAGCCGTATTGCGCCGAGAGCACAGTGCTGCGCTTGAAGCCGTCCCTTTTCTTAAAATCCGAGGGCAGCCAGCGCACGCCGTATTCCTGCGCGCATTCCTCACCGATCTCGTTCAGCCACGCGGCGTTTTTGTGCGGGCTGATGGAGAGCGTTGAGGTAAAGTAATCGTATTTTCCCGCGGCCGCGGCCTGCGCGGCGCGCGCAAGGCGCAGCCGGTAGCACGCGCGGCAGCGCGCGCCGCCCTCGGGAATGGCCTCCAGCCCGCGCACGGCGGCGTAAAATTCGGCTGGGGCGTAGGGGACGACCGCCACCGAAACGGCGTTTGCCAGCGGCATCTGCGCCGCAAGGCGCTGCAGCTCCCCGGCGCGGCGCGCGTATTCCTCGGCGGAATCGATGTTGGGGTTATCGTAATGCGCCCGAATGCAGAAATGCGGCGCGAGGCTCTCCAGCACAAAGCTTGCGCACGGCGCGCAGCAGCAGTGCAGCAAAAGGCGCGGCGTATGGCCCGCCTCGCGGTGCAGCACGCGCTCCATTTCCAACTGATAATTGATCCTTGTGGCCATACAAGGCGCCTCCTGTTTTTTTAGCGGCCGTACACGCGCGAATGCGCGCGGCGGAGAATCAGGCCGGGTGTTGTGCACGTTTACACCCCCGGCTGTACCATGTGCGGCAGCGCGCGGCGGCGAAAGGTGCTGCGCTTCGGATTCTTACCCGGCGGGGGTGACGCTGGCGCCGTCATAGGTAAGCAGCTCGCGCACCGGGGTGTATTTTCCCTGCAATGCGGCAAACAGCGCCTGTGCTTTGCCCGGGTCGGATTCATAGCTGTTGCTCCAATCGGTAAATCCGTCTTCCCCATGGGGCATGATCCATTTGCCGCTCTGCTCCATATCGGTGTTGCCCCAGCGCAGCGTGCCGTCACTTTGCCGGACAAAGCCATAGTATTCGTCAAAGTAGCCGCCGTATCCGTCTTCACTGTACCGGCGCACAAACAGCCTGCCGCCGGATTCCACCAGCGAATAGGTCTCCACGCTGTGCGTGTTGGAACCGCCGTGGCCCACACAGCGGGGGCCGTCCGGCCCGGTTTGGTAGATCCGGAGGCCGTCGCTGTAGTAGCCGTCGCGTACCTCTGTGTAGATTGTCAAAAGTTCGTCGCTGCCGTCCCCGTCAAAATCGATCCATTCGGTATAGACGATATTGCCGCTGCCCAAAACCTCCGCAAAGGCCGAGAGGGGGTTTGCCGGGGTAAGATCGATGCCGGTGGCTTCCAGAACGCTCTGGGCCAGCGCCTCGTCGTCGCGCACCTGTGCCCACACAAAGCCGGGCACGGCGGTAAAGCTTTGCGTTTCGATGCTGCCGTCGGCCGAAAGCACGGCCATTTCGCCGGCGGCGATCGTCGCGGTGCTTTCGCCGGCCGTGCATGCTACGCTGCCCTCCAGCAGATACACGCGCAGGGTATCGGCATCCGGCACCTCCACCCAGCCGCAGGTGCCGCGGATGCCCACCAGCATGCCGGAAGCGCGGATGTGCAGCGTCTCGTCCGGTGCCAGCGGCTCGGTGATATTGAAAAACAAATTGCCGGAAAGCACTTCGATTTCCAGAGCTTTGCCGTTTTTGGCAATTTCGATCTCGGTGCTATTGTCCATCTTGATGAGCTTTACGCTGTCCAGATCGATCCACGCATAGCCGTTTTGCTCCGTCGCCACGCCGTAGCCGCTGTAAAGGCCCAGCGCTTCGGCGGGGGCGACGTTTTTGCCGTCTGCATCGGATACGCGCACGGCGCCCTCGTAGCGCACCAGCTTCATGGCGGTGGCGGCAGGGCCGCCGCACGAGGCGAAAAGCAGCGCGAGCAGCGCGCAAAGGGCAACGGAACGAAAGAGTTTTGCTTTCATGCAGGACAATTCCTTTCTTTTTATAAAGGAACCTCTGATTTAATCGGGTTTCACCGTTCGAAACCCCAAATTTTCAGGGATTTCCCCCGCCTCCGGCGGGGGGGATCCCAATAAAGCAGAGCTTCCTTAAAAATGCAGTTGCTGCGGCGGCCGCTGCTTGGATGTGTTCGGGGGAGCGCCTGTTCGTTCGCCGCCGGGGCGCTGAGCGGAAAAAGCGCTCTCAAACGGAACGGACAAATACCTTCCCGAGCAGAGCAGCGGGCAACGGCCGGATAGAACCGGATACAGAAGGTATGGGCAGGATAAAACCGCAGAAAAAATGGGAAAACGGTTCTCACAAAAATTTGAAAAAAGGTTCATTCCGTCATCAAACTTTGTTCATATCTTTTGGGTATACTAAAATCACACCGGAAGGAAAGGGCGGCCCCCAAAGAAGGCAAAGCGCGGCAGACACGCCCGACCGGGAGAATTCCGCGGTTTCGCTTCCCGATGGAACCGCCCGTAGGGCATGGGCTTTGCTTTTAGCGCAAAAACGCCCTGCGAAAACCGGTGCCGTACAGCAAAACGGATTGTAAAAAATGGAGCGCAGAGGAAACAGCGCCGCACGCGGCGCGTTGCGGCGGGAGTGCAGGCTGCTCAGACCCGCCCGGCAGGTTCCTTTGCGAAAAACCGCGCGGGCAGAAGAAGCCTTCTGTCAAAAGTGCGGCGGCCGCAGGTTTGGCCGAAGCAGCCTTTTCAGCCGGGTCGCAGAGATGCCGCCCGGCGGCAAACGATACTCCCGCGCGGGAAGCCCCCGCGGGTTGACATAAATGACAGCAGTTGGCAGAACATACAAATTCCTCTTTTTCTATCCTTTCACGGAACGCGGCGGCGGTCGCCGGCGGCTTGAAAAAAGCCGACGGCATCTGCCGCTGCTTCCGTTTTATGGCGCGCCCCCTGCCCAGTTCCATTATAACCCAGAAGAAGGATTTGTCAAATCGTGGGCGAAAAACAGAAGATCGGGCAGCCGAGAATGGGCAAAACGCATGGATGAAAACCGGAAAACACACATCCGGCGAAGAAGAAGGCGCACGGCCGGAGAGCGGGAAAACACACATCCGGCGAAGGAAAAAGCGCACGGCTGGGGAACAGGAAACGCACGGCCGCATATGGACATTTGCGGGCATTGCGGGTATAATTGAGAAAGAATCGCCAAAAGCCGAAGGCTGCATAAACGGGGAGGAAACCGCCATGACACAGGAGAAAATCGCGCGCATCAACGCCCTTGGCAAAAAGAGCCGCGCCGAGGGGCTGACAGAGGAGGAAAAGGCTGAGCAGACGCGTTTGCGGCGCGAATATCTCGATGCGATCAAAGGCTCGCTGAGAAGCCAGCTGGACAGCATCACGGTGGTGGATGCAAACGGAAAAGAAACAAAATTGAAAGAAAAACACACAAAGCATCCGTCTGAATCATAACGAAAGGGCGCAGAGCGGGGCAAGCCGGTCCTGCGAAAAACTGGATAAAGGGGGGAGCGGGATGCGGGAAAGGCCGCCGAAACGGAACATTCGATTGCCGGAGGGCTATGAACAGAAGGCGAGCCGACGGCACGCGTCCGAGCCCGGAGAGCGGCGCGCTGCCGAACCCGGGAAGCGGCCCGCTGCCTCCCGCGCGCAAAAACCGGCGCGTCTCCGGCAGCATACGCGCGCAAAGCGGGGCCGCGCCGCGCCGCAAAGCCGCCGCAGGCTGCTGCGCAGGGCACTCTGCGGCCTGTTGGCGGTGTTTTTGCTTGTGTGCGTGGGGCTGGGCGGATATCTGGCGGCGAGCACACACAACGATTTTTTGTGGCTGGAGCTGGAGCAGCTGCCGCACCGGGATGCGACCATTTTATACGGACAGGACCGCGAGAGCGGCGAATGGGTGGAATATGCCCGCCTCGAGGCAACGCAGCAAAAGATCTGGACGCCGCTTTCCGAGATCCCCCTTGCCATGCAGCACGCGTTTGTCGCCATTGAGGACAAGCACTTTTATACGCATCACGGCGTGTCCTTCACCCGCACGGTGTACGCGGTGCTGAATGAGGCCAAAAAGATGCTCACCGGCAGCTACTTTGGCAACGGCATCAAGCAGGGCGCCTCTACCATCGACCAGCAGCTGATCAAAAATCTGACGCGCGACGACGAAGCGAGCGGCCTTGACGGGTATCTGCGCAAGGTGCGCGAAATCTGGCGCGCGCTGTGTCTGGATGCGAAATACGATAAGGATCAGATCATGGAGGCGTATCTGAACGTCATCAGCTTTACCGACAATACGGCGGGTGTACAGGCCGAGAGCATCAAGCTGTTCGGCAGGCCCGCGATGGAATTGTCGCTGGCGCAGTGCGCGTCCATCGCGTCTATTACAAAAAATCCCTATCGGTACGACCCGCGCTCCCATCCCGAGGAGCATCTGGCCCGGCGCAACTACATTTTGTACGAGATGTGGCAGCAGGGCTATATCGCGCAGGAGGAATACGAGGAGGCCTCGGCGCAGCCGATCGGCCTTTCTCCGGGCGACGTGCCCGTGGCCGAAACCCCAACCACCAGCTATTTTACCGATCAGGTGCTCACGGAGGTTTCGGCCGAGCTGGCCGCGCGCTATCATCTGGATAAGGACGAAACGACCAACCTTCTTTACAACGGCGGTCTGCGCATCTACACCACGGTGGATCCCGTGCTGCAGGCGGAGATGGAACGGGCGCTGGCCGAGGAGTACGAAGCCTTTTTCCCCACAAGAGGGCTGGGTGTGCCCACGCAGGCGACGAAATACGATTCGGACGGCGCGATAGTGCGCGACGAAAACGGTGAACCCGTAAAAGAGGATGTAATCGAAACGCCGCAGGCGGCGATGGTGAGCGTCGGTTACGACGGCAGCCTGCGCGCGATGGTGGGCGGCATCGGCGAAAAGCAGGTGAGCCGCGGGCTGAACCGCGCCGCCGTGCCGCGCCAGGTGGGCAGCACGATGAAGCCCATCGGGGCGTATGCGCTGGCGCTGGAGAAAAACAGGATCCACTGGTCCACGCCGCTGCTGGACGCGCCTGTGCGGCAGATCGAGGACGCGGCAACGGGCCAGCCGAAGGATTGGCCCGCAAACTTCAGCAAAACCTACGCCGAAAAAGATCTGCTTGTTGCAGACGCGCTGGCGCGCAGCATCAACACCGTTGCCGTGCGCGTGGGCGAGCTTGCCGGAGTGGACAGCATCTATCGCTTTGTCCAAAACAGCCTCGGCGTTTCCACGCTGACGCCCGAAGACCGGGACGCCGGGCCGATGGTGCTTGGCGCGCAGACGCGCGGCATTTCGCCCTATCAGCTGGCGGGCGCCTACCTGATGCTCGGGAACGGCGGCACCTTTACAACGCTGCACTGCTACACCAGCGTGCAGACGGGCGAGGGGCGCGAGATCGCCGCGCCCCGGCTGGAGACAAAGCAGGTGATCAGCGCGGACACGGCCTATGTGATGAACCGGCTGCTTGCCGGCGTGATGCAGGGCGACGGCACGGCGGCCGGCTACCGGGTACAGGGCGGGATGGACAGCATCGGCAAAACGGGAACTTCATCCGACAATCGCGATTACTGGTTTGTGGGGCTGACACCCTACACGGTGACGGCCTGCTGGTACGGCTACGATTCGGGCTTTGCGCTGAACGTGCGCGGCGGCACGCACGCGCCCACCGCCGCGTGGAAGCGCGTAACGGAACGCGCGCAGCAGGGCCTGCCCACGCGGGAATTCCCCGTGGACGACACGGTAGCTGCGGCCGAATACTGCACGGTGTCCGGCGGCTTGGCCGGGCCCGGCTGCCCGGCCCGCGCTGTGGGCTATTACCGCGCGGGCCATCTGCCCGCCGCCTGCGCCGACCACGCGGCATGACGGCTTGAAAGGCCGGGTTTGTTTTGCGCCTTTGAAAATAAATTTACGATCCAATTTCAAGCAGAATATTGCGTTTTTCGCGCAGACAGAATATACTGTAATCACCGGAAGGAAGGGAGACGGCGATATGGCCGGTTCTGCTGCAAGCATCCGTATCCGCGTGGCTTCAGACCTGAAAGCGCAGGCTGACAGACTGTTCGGGGAACTCGGCATGAATCTCACAGCAGCATTCAACACTTTTGCCCGCCATCTCTTTGTGAAGGACGGATCCCCTTTGAGATTTCCCCCAATCAGCCCGGCAGCGAAACGGCTGCCGCCATGCCGGAGGCGGAGGGGATCGCGAAAGGCCCGGCGGTAAAAGGATGTACCAATCCGGATGAACTGTTCGCGGATCTGAAAGCATGAGAAACGCAAAATATATCGTCAAGCCCACCGCACAATTTAAGGAAGAACCATTTTATGGAGATGATTTTATATGAAACTGCTGTTTGCAAGCGATCTGCACGGTTCGGCCTACTATGCCGAGGTGCTGGAACGGCTGATCGAAACGGAAGCGCCGGATAAGACCATATTGCTGGGCGATCTTTTGTATCACGGCCCGCGCAACGACCTGCCGCGCGGCTATGATACCAAACGCGTAACGGCGATTTTGAACCGGCTGAAAAACAAGGTGCTTGCCGTGCGCGGCAACTGCGACGCCGAAGTGGACCAGATGGTGCTGGAATTTCCCATTATGGCGGATTCTTTGGCGCTGTTTTTAGAGGGACGCATGGTATTTGTCACGCACGGCCATTTGTTCCATGAGGAAAACCTGCCCAATTTCGGCAGGGGAGACGTGCTCATTCACGGGCACACGCATTTGCGCGTTGCGGCCGACCGGGGCGATTATTTCTTTTTGAACCCCGGCAGCATCGCACTGCCCAAGGGCGACGGGGTACACAGCTACATGGTGTACGAGGACGGCATCTTTACCACAAAGGACATCGACGGCAATATGCTGGAAGCGCTGGATATCCGGCGCTGACAGGGCGGCGGGCGCCGGCCGCGCAAGGCTGGGCCGGGCTGCCGGCAAAACCGCAGCCGGGCTGCATCCAAAAATTAGCCGCCGCAGCGCAAGGGCCTTCCGGAGGATCCGGCAGGCGCCGGCGCTGCGGCGGCTGTTACTGCAAATAAGGAGAGGGCGCTGTGCGGCGCTTACCCCTCCAGCGAAAGCTCCGGCGGGGCCGCAACGGCCGGAGCAGCTCCGTCGGAAGTTGCCGCGCCGGCGGCATAGGCCGCCTGAGCGGCGCCTGCGGAGGAAGCATCGCCCAGCCCGGCAATGCGCTCCAGCTGTGCACGCTGTTCGGCGCGCGCCTGCTCGATATGCTCCTGCTGCGCCATATCAATCACCGCGTTGTTCACATAGCCTACGTCGCAGATCCTGCGCACCGCCTGCCTGCGGCGCAGCTCCTGTTCAATGCGCTTTGCCTTGCCGGGGCGGCGCTCTTTTTCGGCGCGGGCGCGGCGTGCGTGATCAATGCGGTCCTGTTCCAGATCGCGCTTTTTGCGGCTTGCGCGCGTTACGGCGCTTTGCAGCTGGCGGATCGCCGCGCGAATGCGGCCGGCGTTTTCGGGGTCTTGCCGCAGCGCGGCCTGCATTTGCCCCAGCTGACGGCGCGCGTAGCCTGCCGCAGACGATACCTGCGCCTGGCTGCGCGCCCGCGAAAGCCGCGCAAATGCCTCGATTGCGGCGTATCCGTACCGCGAGCTGTTTTTGGGCAGCTTCAGCTTTTCGCGCATCTCCTGCGCTTTTTTGCGTGCCTGTTCCATCTGATCCATAAGGCTTTGCACTTCGCTGTTTGCCTGTGACAGCGCCGTGCGCAGGGATTCGGCGTCGAAAGCCTGCCCTGCCGAACCGACCGGGCCCATAGGCTGCGCCGCGGGATCTGCGGGCAGCTTTGCCGCACCTGCCGTCTGCGCCGTCAAACCGGGAACAGACGCTGCCGCGCCGTCTGCGGCCGTCTGCGCCGCCTGTACCGTAGGATCCGCTGCTTGTGCTGCGGTACCCGCCGCCTGCGCTGCCGCGCCGTCTGCGGCCGTCTGCGAACTCCGGGCAAAATCAGAAACCGCGCGTTGGCGCGCAAGCTGTGCCGCCGCAAGCGGGCTTGCCGCGGCCGCCCCCTCTGCCGAAAAGCCCGTGCTTTCCGGTTCGGGCAGCAGCGGCTGCGTTTGCGTTATCTGCTGCGCCTGCTGCGCTGCCGTGCGCATCGCCGTATAGGAACGCTGTGCCGCCGCAGCCGGGCGAGAAAAAGAGATCCTCTGCATCGTGCGCACCCTCCGTTTCGTTTGCCTTGCCATGCAGGGAACATCCGTTTTCCATCCCTGCCGTATATCTTATATATTCGGCAGAAAAAGGAAAAAACCAATTGTTCGGCGCAGATTTTGCCGCCCGATGTGTTGCCGCCAAAGGCGCCGATTCCCAAAGCAGCCCCAAAGGGCCGCCTGAAAAAATGCCCAAAGAACAGAGCGTATTTTTGGCACGCCCTGCATGCCGGAATGTGCTATACTATATAAAATGTACTTTATTCGGAACGCTCCCGCTGCCGGACGGTTTTTGCAGAAAAAAGGAGGAAGCTTTATGCAGGAACACCATATCACCACGCCGGGGCCCGTGCTGGATGCGCACGGTGTGATCACACCCGGATATTCAGAACGCTCCATCTGTACCTATCGCCGCGCCGATATCAAGGCATTCTGCTTCCGCATTAAGGAATGGGATTTTTATCAGGTGTCCGACGGAGAAAAATGTCTGCAGCTCACCTATGGCCACGCATCTTATGCCGGGCAGGTGGCTGCGATGCTGTTCAACTTTAAAACAGGCGAGGTGTATGCCAACATCAGCAAGCTTCTGGCGTTCCCCTTCGGCAGCCTGCATCTGCCCGAAAACGCCGAGCAGGACAGCGATGTGCGCTACGATAAGAGCGGCATCCATCTGCGCTTTCAAACGCAGGGCAATACGCGCTGCCTTTCCTTTTTTGCGCCGGATTTTGAGGCAAATATAACGTTGGAGCGCAAAAACCCCTATTCGATCGTCATTCATATTCCGTTCGACGAATACAAAACCGCGTTTTACTATAACCATAAAATCAACTGCATGACAGCGCGCGGCCGTGTGGTGAGCGGCGGCAAGGAATATCTGTTCGGCGACGATGCGTTCGGGCTCATTGATTGGGGGCGCGGCGTATGGCCGTTCCACAACGAGTGGTATTGGTCGAACGGCACGGGCATTGTGAACGGCAAGATCTTTGGCTTTAACCTTGGCACGGGCTTTGGCAATACGAGCAAAGCCACCGAAAACATGCTGTTTTACGATGGCGGATACCACAAGATCGGCCGCGTACATTTCGATTTGGGCACCGAGTATCAAAAGCCCTGGCATCTGTACGATGACGAAGGGCGGCTGGATCTGACGCTGGCGCCCACGTTCGACCGCACGACAAAGACGAAGGTGCTGTTTATTGATAACTGCTGCCACCAGATGTTCGGCGGCTTTTCCGGAAAGGCCGTGCTGGACGACGGTACGGTGCTGCAGATCGAGGATCTGCAGGCATTTGCGGAGCATGCGGTGAATAACTGGTAAGCGGCTCCATGGGCCGCTCCGGTTCAGAGAATGCCGTTTGCGCAAAGAGAAGGGCGCAGCCTGCACAGGGAGCAAAGTTCGCACACGAGGGTGTGTTTCACCGGGCTGCCAGGATTTTTCCATTCAAGAAAACGGCTGCAAGGCAGTTTTAAAAAATGGCTGCAAAACAGAAGGCCGGCGCCCCTTTTGGCACGGAACTGCCAGAAGGGGCGCCGGTTTTCGGTGCACTGCTTTCCCGAGGGACTGTTTTGCGGGCAGGCCCGGCAGGCAGCAGAACGCCTGTTGACGCCTGCCCGGTACCTCTTGGCCTGTCATCTCTTGGCACGCCGCCTCTTGGCCTGTTATCTCTTGGCACGCCGTCGCTTGGCCTGTTATCTCTTGGCACGCCGCCGCTTGGCCTGTTATCTCTGGTTCAGCGCGTGCTCAATCGCCTCCATTGCATGCTCTGCGCCGGTGGCGGCTTTTTTCATCAGCTTTTTCATTTCTTTGGGCTTCTGGTTCGCGGCGCAGGCGCCCGCGGCGCCTACCACACTGCCGGCCAGCAGGCCCAGAGCCGCGCCCTTCATCATATTTTCTGTATTTTTACGCATTTGTCTGATCCTCCCTTTCGGTCGTTTTGGGTTCGTGATGATAGTATGCCCCACACTGCGCCAAAAATCGCGGAAAAATTTTCCGCATGCCGAAAAAGAGATCCTTCTGCGCAGCGCGGCCTACGCCGCGCAGGGATCCGGGTCGGACGGGGCAACGCGCAGCGCGGCTTTTTCGGGCACGGAACAGCCCAGATCTTTTTCCGTCTGTCGGGCGGCGCAGGCGAGCAGGACGCAGGCCGGCGTCAGCAGCATTTCCGCGCAAAGGCGCCCCTCGGCATACGCACCTATAAAGCACATCGCACCCAGCGCCGCAGCGAGCATCAGCATACGCAGCAGAAAGCTTTCGACTCTTTTTTTCATCATGATCCCTCATTCCGACAACATTTGTTTTTGCCTGTCTTTACCATAATACAACTTTCAGTTGTTGTCAAGCTTTTTTACAACTTTTTTTATTGAAAAATAAAATTTCTTCTTTACAATTACAACAAATCGTAGTAATATAAAAATAGAGAATTGAACCGTCTGCCAAAAAGCTTTTGGGCTGCTGTGGCGCGGCCGGGCACAGGACGGTTCGAAAAGCAACGGGGGGAGAGCCATGTTTGCACAACGATTGAAAGAGCTGCGCAAGCGCAGCGGCGTTTCTCAGGCGGCGCTGGCCGGGCTGCTGGGCGTAACGCAGCAGGCGGTGGGCAAGTGGGAATCGGGCCGCGCCACGCCCGATCCGCAAACACTGGCGCGCATCGCCGCAAATTTTTCCGTCAGCGCGGATTATCTGCTGGGCTGTATCGACGATCCCACGGCGCTGGGCACAGCGGTTCGCCCTGCGGAAAATGAACATCTGATCCCGATCATCGGCACGGTGCGCGCCGGCTTTGGTGCGCTGGCGTTCGAGGAGGACTGCGGCGAAGAATACGCCAACGTAAAGGATCCGGATCATTATTTCTATCTGCTCGTGCGCGGCGACAGCATGGAGCCGCGCATCAGCGACGGGGATCTTGCACTGGTGCGCCGCCAGAACACGCTGGAGAACGGCGAACTGGGCGTGCTGGTGTACGGCGAGGGCGAAGGCACGCTGAAAAAATTTGTGCGGCGCGGAAACACCGTCATTCTGCAGCCGTTCAATACGGCCTATACGCCGCAGATTATTATGGGAGAAGACCTGGAACGCCTGTATATTGTGGGCAAGGTGGTAGAAACGCGCGCCCGCTGGTAGAGCCTGTTCTTCTTTCCCAAAACAGAACAGCAGAACGAATGTACGATAAAACGGATGCAAAGGGCATTCCGTGAAGCCCCCAGTAAAACGCGAATTTACGCGGGGCTTTCTTTTTTGCACCTTTTTTGCGGGCGCAGCCCGGCAGTTGCCCTGTCGGCACAAAAACAGGAGATTGCGATGGACGTATTGAAAAAGCTTGCCATTTTAACGGACAGCGCCAAATATGACGTTGCCTGTACCTCGAGCGGCATTGACCGCGCAGGGGACGAAACGGGCCTGGGCAGCACCGTGGCGGCCGGGCTGTGCCATGCGTTCGCGGCCGACGGGCGCTGCATCAGCCTTTTAAAGGTGCTGCTGAGCAACTGCTGCGTATACGATTGCAAATATTGCGTCAACCGCGTTTCAAACGATGTGCCGCGCGCCGCGTTTACGCCGCGCGAGCTGGCCGAGCTGACAATCGGGTTTTATCGGCGCAACTATATCGAGGGCCTGTTTTTGTCCAGCGCCGTGCTGTGCAGCCCGGACTACACAATGGAGCAGATGATCGGCGTATTGGAGCTGCTGCGCGGCGAATACCGCTTTCGGGGCTATATCCATGCCAAAACGATCCCCGGCGCAGACCCCGCGCTGGTGGCGCGCCTGGGCCTGCTGGCCGACCGGCTGAGCGTAAATATCGAGCTGCCCAGCGAGCGCAGCCTCTCTTTGCTTGCGCCGAACAAGACAAAACGCGCCATTTTGGGCCCGATGCGGCAGGTGAGCCAAAGCGCCGCGCAGAGCAAGGCCGAAATGACGGTCTACCGTGCCGCGCCGCGCTTTGCGCCCGCGGGGCAAAGCACGCAGATGATCATTGGCGCAAGCCCGGAAACCGATTATCAGATCCTGCGCCTCACCGAGGGGCTGTACCGCAGGTATGCGCTCAAGCGCGTGTTTTTTTCGGCCTATATCCCGGTGGCCGAGGATACGCTGCTGCCCGCGCTCGATACAAGGCCGCCGCTGCTGCGCGAGCATCGGCTGTATCAGGCAGATTGGCTGCTGCGCTTTTATCAGTTTACCGCCAAAGAAATTTTAGATGAGCAGCATCCGGATTTTAACCCCTATCTCGATCCAAAATGTAATTGGGCCATCCACAATATGCACCTGTTTCCCGTGGATGTGAACCGCTGTTCCTACGAAATGCTGCTGCGCGTGCCGGGCATCGGCGTAAAAAGCGCGCGGCGCATTCGTACCGCGCGGCGAAACGGCAGCCTTGCGCTGGAGGATCTGAAGCGCATCGGCGTTGTGCTCAAACGCGCGCAATATTTTATCGTTTGCCGGGGCTACACGGGCACGCATGGCTTTGGGCCGGAGGCAACCGTGCGTGCCCTGCTGGACCCCGCGGCGTTCGGCGTGGGAACACAGCAGCTCAGCCTGTTTGCCGCGCCCGCCATCCACGAGCTTGCGGCGCAGGGGATGCGGCCCGCGCTGGCCGCAAAAGAAGTACGGGAGGAGGCGGTTGCATGTATGACGCGGCAGATGTGACCTATCTTTACGACGGCAGCATGGAGGGCTTTTTGTGCTGTGTATACGAGAGCGTATATTCGCATACCGTTCCGGCGGATATTCTGCCCGAGGATACCGCGCAGCCGACGCTGTTCCGCCAGCGGTCTATCGGGACGGATGCCGAGAGGGCCGAGCGCGTCTGGGCCTCGATCCCAAGGCGTATTTCTCCCGAGGCGGCGCAGCTGGTATGGTGTGTTTTTTTTAGCTGTATGCCGGGCAAGGAACTGGCCCTTTTGCGCTTTTTGCTGCTGGGCTACCGCCGGGGCCGGCAGACAACAGAGCTGGTATCGCATCGCCTGGTGCAGCCGCTGCTGGCCGCGCGGCAAAACCTGATGAACGAGGCGCATCTGTTTAAGGAATTTATTCGCTTTTCCGATTATGATGGCGTGTTGGCCACTACGATCACGCCCCAAAATTTTGTGCTGCCCTTTTTGACGGAGCATTTCTGCTCGCGCCTCAAAACCGAGGATTTTTTAATTTTTGACCGTACCCATCATGCCGCCGCCGTGTACGAAAACCGCCGGCTGCGCCTGATTGCTCTGGACGATCTGGAATTGCCGCCCGCCACGGCCGAGGAGCAGCGCTTTCGCACCTTGTGGAAGCAGTTTTACAACACCATCGCCATCGAGGCGCGCGAAAACCCGCGCTGCCGCATGGCACACTGCCCCAAGCGCTACTGGGAAAATATGCTGGAGATGGAACAGGCGCTGCGCGGCCCGCTTTCGCAGCTGCCCGCAGAAAAAAGCTTCGGAAAGGCGGTGCGGGAATAAACCCCGATCTGTTTTTGCGCAATGCGCGATTTTCAAACGGTCTGCCCCAGTAAAAAGGGAGGACGAATTTTTTTATGCAGCTGCCCGCCGCCCGCGCGATGGGTATTTTCTGCGCGCCGAGAGCGTTTACAATGTGGCCAGCGAGATCGGCCGGCCGGGATCGATACGCTGGACGAGCAGGCGTGCGGGAAACGCCCCACGAGCAAACCGGCCCGTATTTGGTGACAAGGGCGCTTTTTAAGCGCGCCGCAAAGCATGCTGCACACGCTGCCGGGGGAGGAGGGCTGCCCGTAAACGAGCCGGAATTATAAAATTTGCCCGAAAAATTGCACAAAACAGGTGCTCGGTTTGTGAAAGAAATGTCAGAATTTCTCTTGCGAATCGCGCCCAAAAACGGTATACTATTAAAGGAAGTGAGAGCCTTCCGGGATCGTCCGCCCTTCTGCATTCCGGGGATTCCGGACATTTCGGTCCGTGCTCGCGCCGGTGCCGCGCTGCGCCCGGGCTTCGGTTTCAGTGCTCGCGCCGGCGCCGTGCTGCACGCGGCCCCGGGCCATGCCGGAGCGGCCGCGCGGAGGGCTTTATCGCAAAAAACGGTTTCAACAAACAAGGCAAACAAGCGATCGAAACAACAGGAAAGGGAGTATTTTTTCATGAGCACGCTTGGCAAAAAGACTGTGGAAGACCTGAGGGTCAAAGGCAAAAACGTACTGGTGCGCTGTGATTTTAACGTTCCCATGAAGGACGGCAAGATCACCAACGATAACCGCATCGTTGCCGCGCTGCCCACCATTCAAAAGCTCATCGAGAACGACGGCCGCGTGGTGCTGTGCAGCCATCTGGGCAAGCCCAAAAACGGGCCGGAAGAAAAGTTCAGCCTTGCGCCGGTGGCCGTGCGCCTGTCCGAGCTGCTGGGCAAACAGGTCGTTTTCGCGAACGACGATAATGTCACCGGCGAAAATGCCAAGGCCGCCGTGGCCGCCATGCAGGACGGCGACGTGGTGCTTTTGCAAAACACCCGCTTCCGCAAGGAGGAGACGAAAAACCTGCCTGAATTTTCGAAGGATCTGGCCGATCTGGTGGGCGAGAACAGCGCCTATGTAAACGACGCGTTCGGTTCTGCGCACCGCGCGCACTGCTCCACCGCCGGCGTTACCGATTACATTCGGGATACCGCTGTGGGCTATCTGATGGAAAAAGAGATCCGCTACCTGGGCAACGCCGTGAACGATCCGGTGCGTCCGTTTGTGGCGATCCTGGGCGGCGCAAAGGTGGCCGATAAGCTGAACGTTATCGAGAACCTGCTCAACAAGGTGGATACGCTCATCATCGGCGGCGGCATGGCGTACACATTCCTTGTTGCCAAGGGCTGCGAGGTGGGCACCTCGCTGGTCGATCCCGAAAAGGTGGAGTATTGCAAGAGCATGCTGAAAAAGGCCGAGGAAAAGGGCGTTTCGCTGCTGCTGCCCATTGATACGGTGATTGCGAAGGACTTCCCCGATCCCATCGACGCCGAGATCGCCGTCGAGGTGGTGGATTCCGATAAGATCCCCGCCGACAAAATGGGCCTTGACATCGGCCCCAAGACGCGCGCGCTGTTCGGCGACGCGGTGAAGAACGCCAAGACCGTTGTCTGGAACGGCCCGATGGGTGTGTTCGAGAATCCGGTGCTGGCCGCCGGCACGCAGGCTGTGGCCCGGGCGCTGGCCGAGACAGACGCCACCACGGTGATCGGCGGCGGCGACAGTGCGGCTGCCGTGATGCAGCTGGGCTTTGCCGACCAGATGACGCATATCTCCACGGGCGGCGGCGCGAGCCTGGAGTATCTGGAGGGCAAAGAGCTGCCGGGCATCGCCTGCATCGCGAACGCGTAAAAGAACACGAAAAATATCATCATCACCTTGTGCGCAAACCGGATCGGGGCGGCGGTTTTCCGCCCGCCCCGATCTTTTTTTCACTAAAATAAAATCTTTCGCCTGAATGAAAAGAGAATGGAGCATGATCGTATGAACAAAGCAAAACGCAGGGCCGTAATTGCCGGCAACTGGAAAATGAACAAAACCGCCGCAGAATCCGCGGCGCTCATCGACGCGCTGATCCCGGCCGTGCAGGGCGCGGGCTGCGACGTTGTGATCTGCACGCCGTTTACAAGCCTTGCCGCCGCCGCAAATAAGTGCGCGGGCACGAACATCGGCGTGGGCGCCCAGAACGTGCATTTTGAAAAATCGGGCGCGTTCACAGGCGAGATCTCTGCCGATATGCTGGTGGATCTGGGCGTGAAATACGTGATCGTCGGCCACTCCGAGCGCCGCCAGTATTTTGCCGAGACAGACGAGACCGTGAATCGACGCGCCAGGGCCGCGCTGGCCGCCGGCCTTTCCGTGATTGTGTGCGTGGGCGAGAGCCTTACGCAGCGCGAGCAGGGCGTTACCGAGGAGCTGGTGCGCCTGCAGACAAAGATCGCGCTGGGCGGCATTTCGGCCGAGGAGATGGCGCGTGTAATTATCGCCTACGAGCCGGTGTGGGCCATCGGCACGGGCCGCACCGCCACGGCCGAGCAGGCGCAGGAGGTGTGCGCCGCCATCCGCAGGGTGGTGGGCGAATTGTACGGCGAAGCGGTGGCCGAGGCCACCACCATCCAGTACGGCGGCAGCATGAACGCGGGCAACGCCGATGAACTGCTGCAAAAGCCCGATGTGGACGGCGGCCTGATTGGCGGCGCGTCGCTGAAGCCCGCCGATTTTGCCGCCATCGTCGCCGCGGCGGGCAAGTGATCCGGCAAAAAGCGCCGCGATCCCACAGATCCCGCAGGAGCGATCCTGTCCGGGAACGGACGCCGTGATGCCCTGAATAACTCCCCGCGCGCCGACGCCCCGGCACAGCTTTCCTCCGCTTGGTGCGCGAAAATTTCAATATCATCAGAAAAGAGGTTGTTCTGTTTGAAAAAGCCTTTGCTTCTTTGCATTATGGACGGCTTTGGCTGGGTGCCGAACGAGACCTACGGCAACGCCATTGCCGCCGCAAAAACGCCGAACCTGGACCGTCTGTTCGCGCAGTATCCGTATACCACCATCGGTGCCTCTGGCATGGATGTCGGCCTGCCGGACGGCCAGATGGGCAACAGCGAGGTGGGCCATACCAACATCGGCGCAGGGCGCATCGTTTATCAGGAGCTGACGCGCATTACCAAGGATATTCAGGACGGCGGCTTCTTTGAAAACCCCGCGCTTGCGGGCGCGGTGCAAAGCGTCAAAGAAAACGGCAGAGCGCTGCACCTGATTGGCCTTGTTTCCGATGGCGGCGTGCACAGCCACAATACGCACCTGTATGCGCTGCTGGAAATGGCCCGGCGCGCGGGCCTGCAGGAGGTTTATGTGCATGCCGTCATGGACGGCCGCGATGTGCCGCCCGATTCCGGCAAGGGCTTTATCGAGGAACTGCAGGCCAAAATGGACGAGATCGGCGTTGGCAGAATTGCCACGATCACGGGCCGCTACTACGCGATGGACCGCGATAACCGCTGGGAGCGCGTGGAGAAGGCCTACGCCGCGATGGTGTACGGCGAGGGCGTGCACGGCGCGCCCGCAGAGGTGATGGCGAACAGCTACGCCGAGGGCGTAACGGATGAATTTGTCGTGCCGGCCGTCACGTGTGAGGGCGGCCGCGTATCGGCCGGGGACAGCGTTGTGTTCTTCAACTTCCGTCCCGACCGCGCGCGGGAGATTACGCGCACCTTTGTAGACGACGGTTTTGCGGGCTTCGAGCGCCGCAACGGCCGTTTTCCGCTGTATTACGTGTGCTTTACGCAGTACGACGCCACAATGCCGAACGTGGAGGTGGCGTTCCGTCCGCAGGTGCTTACAAACGTGATGGGCGAATATCTGGCAAAACAGGGCAAAACGCAGCTGCGCATTGCCGAGACCGAGAAGTATGCCCATGTAACGTTCTTTTTCAACGGCGGCGTGGAGGCGCCGTTCGAGGGAGAAGACCGCGCGCTCATCCCCAGCCCGAAGGTGGCCACCTACGATCTGCAGCCGGAAATGAGCGCCTATTCCGTGGCCGACGAGTGCGTAAAGCGCATCGAGAGCGGCCGGTATGACGTGATCATTCTGAATTTTGCGAATTGCGACATGGTGGGCCACACCGGCGTGTTTGAGGCCGCCGTGAAGGCTGTAGAGGCCGTGGATGCCTGCGCGGGCCGCGTGATTGATGCGGTGCTGGCGCGCGGCGGCGCGGTGCTGCTGACGGCCGACCACGGCAACGCCGATAAAATGTACGATCCCGATGCGGAGCATCCCTTTACCGCGCACACCACGAACCCCGTGCCGTTCCTTGTCGCGGGCGTGGAGGGCGCAAAGCTGCGCGAGGGCGGCGTTTTGGCCGACATTGCCCCCACGATGCTGAAGATCCTGGAGCTGCCGCAGCCAAAGGAGATGACGGGCAGGAGCATTTTGCAATAACGCTTCCAAAAAAGGGCGGCGAAATAGGAAAACAAAGTGCCCCGAGGGCCGCGCGGTAAAACCGCGTGTGTCACGCTGTTTTCATATGGAACCGCCCGTAAGGGGGAACAATATGTTTGGGGAAATGATAGATACCATTGGTTTTGTGACAAAGGCAGACCCGGAAGTGGGCGAGGCCATGGCAGCTGAGCTGCGCCGTCAGCGCGAGAATATCGAGCTGATCGCCTCGGAAAATCTTGTCTCGCCCGCGGTGATGGCCGCAATGGGCAGCGCGCTGACGAATAAATATGCCGAGGGCTACCCCGGCCACCGCTATTATGGCGGCTGCCGGTATGTAGACGTGGTGGAAGATCTGGCGCGCGGCCGCGCATGCAGGCTGTTTGGCGCCGAGCATGCAAACGTGCAGCCGCATTCGGGCGCGCAGGCAAACCTGGCCGTCTATTTTGCGCTTTTGAATGTGGGCGATACGGTGCTGGGCATGGATCTTTCCAACGGCGGCCATTTAACGCACGGCAGCCCTGTGAACATGAGCGGCAAAAACTACAATTTTATTTCCTACGGTGTGGACGCGAACGGATATCTGGACTATGCCGATCTGGAAAAAAAGGCCCGGGAGCACCACCCCAAAATGATCGTCGCGGGCGCATCGGCCTATTCGCGCACAATTGATTTTGAGCGCATTGCGGCCATCGCCCGCGCAAACGGCGCGCTGATGATGGTGGATATGGCGCACATTGCGGGGCTTGTGGCCGCCGGGCTGCATCCCAGCCCCGTGCCGTATGCCGATATTGTTACAAGCACCACGCACAAGACGCTGCGCGGCCCGCGCGGCGGGCTGATCCTGTGCCGCGAGGAATACGCAAAGGCCGTCGATAAGGCCATTTTTCCCGGCACACAGGGCGGCCCGCTCGAGCATATCATTGCGGGTAAGGCCGTCTGCTTCGGCGAGGCGCTGCGCCCCGAGTTCAAGGCCTACCAGCAAAAGATCGTTGAAAATGCCCAGGTGCTGGCCGAAAACCTTTTGGCCGAAGGGCTGGGCCTTGTATCGGGCGGTACGGACAATCATCTGATGACTGTCGATCTGCGCGGTACGGGTGTTACCGGCAAGGAGCTGGAGCGCCGGCTGGACGAGGTGCACATTACGGCGAACAAGAACACCGTTCCGAACGACCCCGAAAAGCCGTTCGTTACCAGCGGGTTGCGCATCGGTACGCCGGCCGTTACCACGCGCGGCTTCGGCGCGCAGGAGATGCGCAGCATTGCAAAGTGGATCGCTGCCTGCGTGTTCGATTTTGACGCAAAAAAAGATGCCGTCGCCGCCGAGGTGGCCGCGCTGACGACGCGTTTCCCGCTGTACGAGTAATGCTTGACGAAAAACCGGTTCTGCGCAGGGCGGCGGAGCAAGGCGACTTGCCCGCCGCCCTGCGCGCGCACCGGCCGGCGGGTTTTGTGGAGGTTCGCAAGACGCGCAGCAATAAAAAAACAATATACGCAGCTCGGCGCCCTTTTTGGCGATGTAAAGCCAAAAAGGGCGCCGAGCTTACGGGCGGGTTCCACAAGAAAACGAAACGTAAAAAGCGCCCCCGCGTGCGGGGCCGCTTTTTTGCGGAGCTGCCCGGAATTGCCGGGGAAGGAAACGCTGAGCAACGTTTTTTGCAAGCGCGGCCGCGTTTTTTATTTTGCGGCAGGCTCGGGCTTTTCTTTATCTTCCTCCGAGCCCGCGCCGAAGGTGGGAACAAACAGATATTTGCGGATGGCGAAAATCAGCGCAATGGTGACGATGCCAATCAGATTTTCCAGCGGAGAGGTGTGCTCCACCACCATCTGGCGCGCGATGGCGAACAGCAGCACCTCAATGGCCGAGCCGGGCGTATGGCGGCAGAGCATCTTGATAAACTCCACGCCGATGATCAGATTGAACGCGTGGCCGAGGAACAGCGTGAACGATTCGTGCGCCTTGGGGTCGCCCACAAGGCCGATCATCTCGCGCACAACCTGAAAGCCGGCGATGATGATGGCGATGAGCACGACGGTGGAAATGGCGATTTCAATAAAGCTGGCGCAGAATGCAACCTGTCTGCGCAGATTTTCCTTCAGACGCATGGCGGCTTCTCCTTTTTGATGGTTGCGCGGCCTCGCTGCGCGGGCCTTTTGGATGTTTCGCTTTTTCCTTTGACCGCTTTGCTGCCGCGCGGTTTTTGGCGATGGCTCTGCTTTTGGGGAACTGCGTGCGCTCCGGCGCAGGGTTACGGCTTTTTTAACAGCGGCGCGGCGGCAATGGCCGCGCTCCAGATGAACTGATAGGCCAGCACCAGCTCCAGCGGAAGCCCGGACAGCCCCTGCGAAAAGCTGATGGCAAGGGCCGCGGCCATTCCCAGCGCCACGGCGCAGGCCAGTACGATCCCGGCAAGCCGTTCGCCCGCGGCGGTGCGCGCGGCGGCGTACATGCCGCCCAGCAGCGACGCGCATGTGCCGCTGTGGATCATAACGCCCTCGCTCTCGGGGCGGTAGGCAAGCTCCGCTTCCAGCGCGTCCTGTTCTGGCCGCGAAAGAACCTTTACAATCCCCTCGGGCAGGCCGTAGGCCTCGGTAACGAGCGGTGCGGTAATGTTAAAATCCTCGGCCTGGATCAGCACGCTCGCGCCGCTGTCCGCAAGGCGGCTCAGCGCTTCCGCCGCGCGGCGGCTGGGGCGGTAGCTGACAAGGAACATGCCGAACAGCTTGCCGGATACTGCCAGATAGATGGGCGAGCGCTGGCCGTTTTTGGTGTAGCGCTTTTCGTAATCGAGCGACGGAACCTCAATATCATGCCGGCGCATCATCTCCCGGTTGCCCAGCAGCACGCGGCTGCCCTCAATCCAGCCTGTAAACCCAAAGCCAATCTCGGCGGCGGCGTTTTCCACCTTGTACAGAAGTTTTTCGTTGTTGTCCAGCATCCCCATAAACACGCCGCGCAGCGTTTCGCACGAAACGGAAAGAATGCTGGCCGCATACAGAATGGCGAGGTCGATGCGCTCCTTTTCAAAGGTTTTAATGCCGTGCAGCCGAACACTGCCGGCGGGGAACAAATCGCGCGCGCGCAGCAGCACCGTATTGGCGCTGCCCAGCGCCTGTACGGCGCTGGGGCCGGGCACCACCGCCCCGCACCGCGCCGCGGCGGTTTGCAAAAGCTGTGCGGGCAGCGCGTAGGCCACGGTCGCGGCCAGCGGCGCGCCCAGCGCCATCACGGCCGCAAAGCCGCCAAGAGCGGCAGGAATGCCGCCCTTTACGCCCGCCACAACGGCGCACAGCAGCGCAAAGCCGCAAAGCGCCCAGCAAAGCTTTTGCGCGCCATCGTCCAGCGGCCGCGCCGAAAAGCTCTGGCGCAAAAAGCCCTTTACCAATGCGGTGGGACGATTTAAAAGCAAACGCGGCTCCGGCTCGCCCAAGCCGCTGCACAGCCGCCTTGCCAGCTGCTCTTTTTCCAGCAGAAAGGCAGCCGCGTGTTCCTCGCCGGAGCTGGCTAGTGCAAAATTCGCGCACACCGCGCGCATCTGCATCCATTTGCCCAGTGCGTTGCCGCACAAAAGCAGCACGGCCACAGGCGTAAACAATGTAACGGCTTCGGGATCGAACGATTTTGCGCTGAACAGATACACCGCGTTCTGCACGGCGGCGGCCACCGTAGCCAGCGCCGCAAAGCTGTCTGCCGTGGGGCGGCGCACCAGGCCGCGCAGCCCGGTGCCGATTGTGGTAATGGAGCTGAAGGCCGCTACGGCCAGCAGCGTAAAATTGGTTACCAGATACGCAAGGGGCGAGGTGCGCGGATCCAGCGGCCTGAGAGGCGGCAGCCCCTCGATACGGGCCGACAGCCCCAGATAAACCAGAAACAGCGCCAGTGCCCCCGTAAACACCGTGCGCACCATGCGTGTCTGGCGCATGGCGGCCAGTTCTCCGGCCACCATCGGCGCATCGGAAAGATTGCTGTATTCCTCCAGATCTTCTTCGGGGGAAAGCGCATCCCCGCTGCCGCGCGTTTTTTCATATTTGCCCGTGCCGTCGCCCGAAAGCGGCAGATCAACGTCTACGGCAAAGCCATGCTCGCTGCGTGTGGCGCCAAACGAGAACGAATCCGTTCCGGTGATGGCGCGCGCCACGATAGAGGCCGAGAGCGGCGTGCCGGGATCAGTCCGCAGGGCTGTAGGCGCGGCATCGGTGCCGCCGGCGTTCGGCTGCGCCGGCGTGCTTGCACTGTCCTGGCCGCGCCGGATGGCATCGAATGCCTCGGAAAAGCCCTCTTCCTGCGCGGCCTCGTAATATTCGCCCGCGCCGCTCTGCGCAAAATCGCCCGCATCGGAATCGGCGTCGGCATCGTCGCGCTTGGCAAACAGCTTTGCCCACAGGCCGCCTTTTTCTTTTTTGCGCTGCCCTCCATCGTGCGGCAGAGGATCGTCGATCACCGAGGAAGAGAAGAAATCGCGAAAACGGTCGTCCACCTCGCCAAAGAGGTTGTTGCCGGTGACGGCGGGCGCCTGTTCGGCCGCGCGCTCTGCGACGGGCGCGCCCGCCTGTGCAAACGCGTTTTCCGGCTGTGCCGGCGCTTCGCCCGGCGTGCGCTGGGGCGCTGCTGGCTTTGCCGTACCGGGCTGCGTCTGCCGCGCGCCGTCTGCCGGGGCGTTTTGCGCCGTGCCCTGCTGCTTTTGCTGCTTTTGCGCGGCTTCGCGGCGGCCCTGCTCCAAAAGAAGCCGGCGCGCTTCCTCCCGCTTGCGCGCTTCGGCTTGCGAATAGGCCTTGATGCTCGGCAGCTCCACCGTGGTTTTTTCTGCCTGAGGGGCGGCTGCCGTTTGCGGTGCGGCCGAGATCCCCGCACTTTGCGCGGGGACGGCGGCGTCCGGCGCCGTCCGCCCGGCGTGAGCCGCCTGCCCGGCCGTGGCCGATGCCTGCCCGGAGAGCGGCTGCCGTGCGCTGGCGGCGGCCCGCCGCGTGTCGGCACCCTGCCCGGCAGGGGAGGGCTGAACAGCGCTCCCCCGTCCGGGGCGTGCTGCCTGCCTGCCGGGGCCCGTCTGCCGCAGGGCGCTTGCCCGAGTGCCGGGGCCGGCCGGCTGCTCCGGCAATGCCTGCGACGCGGCATCCCGTCCGGGGCGTGCAAAGGTGTTTTCGGGCAAAAGAACCGGTTCCGCCGCGGCGCGTTTTGGCGCAGAGGAGACGCCCAGCTCCGCCAAAATGGCGTCCAGCTCGGCATCCGTGCTCTGCACGGGGCGTGCGTCACCGCGCTTTTGCTGCACCTGCTCTAAAATCTCGTCGATCTCCGAATCCCGGATCTGCGGTGTCTGTCCGCTCAAGCAAAACCCCCCTCTGTGCGCTGGCGCATAATTTCATAAAGAATGATCCCGGCGGCCACCGATACGTTAAAGCTGTCCACGCCCGTGCCGCGGCCGACCATGGGCAGGCTGACAACGCCGTCGCACAGCGAGCGCACCAGCGGCGATACGCCGCTGCCCTCGCTGCCCAGTACCAGAGCGATGGGGCCGGTGAGGTTTTGCCGAAACGCGGCCGGGCCGTTCATATCCGCGCAGTATACAAACACGTTTTGCGATTTTAGCCTGCGCACCGCCTCGCCAATGTTGGCCACGCGCGCAACGGGCAGACGCGCCGCCGCGCCCGCGCTGCTTTTCAACACGGTGGCGGTAACGCAAACGCCGCCGCGCCGCGGGATCACGGCGCCATGCGCGCCGCACAGCAGCGCCGAGCGCAGGATCGCACCCAGATTGTGCGGATCCTCCACGCCGTCCGCAAGCACGAGAAAAGGCGGCTCGTCCTTTGCGCGTGCGGCGGCAAGGATATCCTCCAGCGATACGTATGCAACGCACGCGCCAAAGGCAGCCACGCCCTGATGGCTATCGGCGCCGCACATGCCGTGCAGCTTTGCGGCGCGCACGCGCTTTACCACCGCGCCCGCCTGGCGCGCAAGCGCGGTATAATAGCCCGCCAGCGCTTCGTTCATGGTATCCTGCAGAAAAACCGTATCTACCGGCGCGCCGCTTTTTAAAAGCTCCGTCACGGCGTTTTTGCCGCAGACGAGCGACGCCTGCTGCGGCGCACCGCTGTGCGCACTGCCGTGCGCGGAGTATTCTGTCTGTTTCATGCAAGCCTCCCCAAAAACACTGGGTGCGGAAAAACCGCCTCGTATCTTTTCCAGTATATCACAGGAAAGGCGGTTTTTCCATCTTTTCCGTATTTTTTTTGCTTTGGAATCTGGATCCATTGTCCGGAATATCCCGGCGGCCTATTTCGCCCCTCAGATTCCCGCTGGAAGCGCCGGCCGCAAACTGCCTTGCGAAAAACTTTGAATTTAAAGAAGAAAGTTTGTATTTTTCCTTGACAAATTGTATATGCGAGTATATACTGTTAATACAGTATATATACAGTATTTACGAGGTACCTTATGGATATTATCATCAGCAATGCGGGCGGTACACCCATTTATGGGCAGATTGTCACGCAGGTAAAAAACCAGATCCTTTCCGGCGCGCTCTCGGCGGGGGACGCCCTGCCGAGCATTCGCACACTGGCGCGGGAGCTGCGCATCAGCGTCATCACCACAAAGCGCGCGTATGAAGAGCTGGAGCGAGACGGCTTCATTGAAACCGTGGCCGGAAAGGGCAGCTTTGTTGCCGCCAAAAATACCGATTTTCTGCGCGAGGAAGCGCTGCGCCGCATTGAGGCCGCCCTGCAGGAGGCCGTTGACCTTGCACGCCGCAGCGGCGTTCCGGTGCAGGAGGTGCATGGCATGCTGAATCTACTATTGGAGGAGCTTTAAACAATGAACAACGCGATCGAAATTCAGGGCCTTTGCAAGCACTACGGGGATTTTTCCCTCCGGGATGTTTCATTCAATGTGCCGAGCGGCTGCATCATGGGCTTTATCGGCGAAAACGGCGCGGGCAAAACCACCACGATCAAATCGATTCTGGGCCTTCTACACATGGACAAGGGCACAATTTCGGTGCTGGGGAAAAACCCCGTTGCCGAGCGCGCCGCCGTGGGGCGGGATCTTGGCGTAGTGCTGGACGGCAGCTTCTTTTCGCCCGTAATGCGCGCGAAGGATATTTCCGCCGTGATGGCGCGTTTGCATCCGGATTGGGACAAGGAGCTGTTTTCTGCGTACTGCCGGAGCTTCTCGCTGCCGGAGGATAAGCCGTACAAAAAATTTTCCAAGGGCATGACGGCAAAGCTGGCGCTGGCCACGGCGCTTTCGCACCATCCGAAGCTGCTGATTTTAGACGAGGCCACCAGCGGGCTCGACCCGGTGGTGCGCAGCGAGATCCTGGACATTTTTCAGGAATTCATTGAGGACGACGAGCACACCATTCTGTTGTCCAGCCATATTACGAGCGATCTGGAAAAGGTGGCCGATTACATTACGTTCATCCATGCCGGGCACATCGTGTTTTCAAAGCCGCGGGATGAACTGCACGAGCGCTACGGCGTGCTGAAATGCGCCCGCGCCCGCGTGGATGCCTTAAACGGCGTGCATGTGATCGGGCGGCGCGACAGCAAATTTGACGCCGAGCTGCTGGTGGATAATCTGCCCGAGACGCGCCGCCAAAACCCGGACGTTCTGGCAGAGCCCGCGACGCTGGACGATATTATGACCTTTTTGGCCAAGGGAGTGAACTGAGATGATGGGATTGATTTTAAAGGATCTGTATTCTTTGCGCAGCTATTTTGTCAAACAGATCTGCCTGATGGCCGTGGTGTATCTGGCGATCTCGGTGGCGATGATCCAAAGCTTCGCGTTTTTCGCGCCGATGATGGTGATGAGTGTGATGATGATGCTGATCTCCAGCTTCAGCTTCGACGAGACCGTGAAATGGGATACCTACGCGCTTACGCTGCCGCTTTCGCCGCGCAGCATCGTGGGGGCAAAATACCTGCTGATGATCGGCTCGCTGATGGGCATGAGCGCTGTGATCCTGCTGCTTTGCGGGGCGCTGGATGCGTTTACCTATCGGGAGGGCCTGGGCCAGATCGCGGCCACTACGGTGGGTGTGGGGCTCACGTATCTGGTAATGTGCTTCATTGTAATGCCGCTGTTTTATAAGGTGGGCGTGGAAAAGGCGCGCGTTGTGATGGTACTGTGCTTCATGGCGCCCATGATGCTGTTTGCCGGGGTCGCGAGCTTTTTGGGAAGGACGGGCGTGGATCTTGCGGCGATGTTCGCCTCGCTTTCCGCTCCGGTACTGGCTGCAGGCGGCGTCCTGCTGCTGGTGGGGCTCGGCTTCGGCTCGTATTTGCTCTCGATAAAATTTTATGCGGAAAAGGAGCGGTGAGCAGGATGATGCATACGCGCCAATGCCCCCAAGCGCGGTTCGTGGGAGATTGTGCGCGTGCCGGACAGGCCGCTGCGCCGCACCGGCGGGAACAGTATCTGCACCGCGCATTTTGAAAATTTCGGCAGGGTGCCCGTAATCCGCCGCGTTTGCCGCAGCTGCGGCGACGTGAAAACCGGGTGGAAAGCCAAAGCGGCCGCGATGCGGTCCGCCGGGCGTTTTTAGAAAATTTCCGGGGAAAACCCTGGCACAAAGCCGGGAAAAAGCCCGTCAAAAGCCGCGGCCCGTCGATGGACAGGCCGCGGCTTTTGACGGGATGTTTTTTGTACGGTTATCGAACGCTGCCAGTCGCCATCCGCAAAGAGCTCCTGTGCATCAGCGGTAAGCCGAAGCCTTCGACGAGCGCTTTCTTCTTCCTCCATCGCTTTGGCCGTCTCAGGATCACCCCTCAGGCAAAAGGAGAGTGTGCCCTCCCAATCCCAATGCCCAAAAACGTTGCATGGAATGGAATATACGCGCATCCCGTGAGCGTGATATCACCGGTTTCCGGTTTGCGGAAACGCCCCTCCATATCGGCCGTTTTCCGCCGGCCGGCGCGTCGATCTTTGTGCCGGCTTCGCACGCGCTTTCCGCGAGACCGATGGTGACGGCATCCGTTTTCCTTTGTCTGCTCCCTCGCGCGTGCCGTTACACGTCCTTCGGGATGGTGATGGCGTGTACCGGGCAGACGTTCATGCAGGTGTGGCAGCCGGTGCACTTTTCGTAATCCACGCGCGCAACGTTGTTTGTTACGTGGATGGCGCCCTCGGGGCAGCTTTTTTCGCACTTCATACAGCCGATGCAGCCCGCCGTGCAGGCCTTGCGCGTAAGCGCGCCGCGGTCGTGGTTTGCGCACATGACCACAGGTTTTTCGCCCTCGGGCCGGATCCAGATCACCTTTTTGGGGCACGCCTGCTCGCACGCGCCGCAGCCCGTGCAAAGCGCCGGGTTTACGCGCGCAAGGCCGTTCGATACGCTGATGGCGCCGAACGGGCAGGTCTTTACGCAATCGCCGTAGCCCAGGCAGCCGAATTCACACGCGGCGCGCCCGGCATACAGCGCGGCGCAGGCCGTGCAGCTCTCGATGCCCTCGTAGATGTATTTATCCTCCATGTGGTCGTAGCTGCCCTGGCAGGCAACGATGGCCTTGCGGCGCACCACCTCACCGGCCTCCACGCCCATGACGGCGGCCGCGGCCTCGGCGGTTTTGGCGCCGCCGGGCACGCATTTATTTACAGCAGCGCCCTCGACAATGGCCTTGGCGTAATCGGCACAGCCCGCATAGCCGCACGCGCCGCAGTTCGCGCCGGGCAAAACGCCCAGCACCTGGCCGATGCGGGGATCCTCCTCCACATGCATGAAGTGCGCCGCCACGACAAGGATCGCCGCGCCGAGCAGGCCGATGACGGTGACTGCCGCCACCGCTGTTACGATACTCATGCTCTTCCCTCCTCAGTGAGCCGCAAAAATATTTTCGATCACGCCGCCAAAGCCCATGAAGGACAGGCTGGTGATGCTTGCGGCCACCAATGTGATCGGCAGCCCTTCAAAGCATTGCGGGGGCTGCGCGTCCTCCAGACGCTTGCGCACGCCGGAGAACAGTACCATCGCCACCAAAAAGCCCACGCCTGCGCCCAACGCGCACACAAGGCTTTCCGCAAAGCCGTATCCCTCGTCCAGCACCGAGATTGTTACACCCAGCACTGCGCAGTTTGTAGTGATGAGCGGCAGATACACGCCCAGCGCCTTATAGAGCGGCGGCATGTATTTTTTCATCGCGATCTCCACCAGCTGTACCAGCACCGCGATGACAAGGATGAACACGATGGTCTGCAGATAGGCAAGGCCGCTCGGAACGAGCAAAAACGTGTAGATGGGCCATGTAACGCTGGTGGCCAGCGCCATAACGAAGATGACGGCCACCGACATACCCACGGCGGAATCCAGCTTTTTCGAGACGCCCAGGAACGGACAGATGCCCAAAAACTGCACCAAAACGTAGTTGTTCACAAGGATCATGCCAAAAAAGATCATTGCAAGCTTTGCCGCCATTACGCCTCACCTCCCTGCGCGTTTTCGGAGCATTTGCCGCCGCACACGGCGGCAGAGGGGCAGCCCTCGCAGCCGATGCTGCGCTGTTTGCGGTTGTCGGTTTTGATCTCGATCCAGATGACAAGCGCCATCAGTACGCCGAACACGAAGAAGCCGCCCGGAGGCATGATGAAGAACGTCATCGGATCGACCGATGCGGGCATGATCTGCATGCCGAACAGCGTGCCCGCGCCCAGCAGCTCGCGAATGGAGCCCATTACAACCAGCGTGCCGGTAAAGCCGAGGCCCATGCCCAGGCCGTCCAGCGCCGAGAGCACAATGCCGTGCTTTGAGGCGAACATTTCGGCGCGGCCGAGAATGATGCAGTTTACCACAATGAGCGGCAGGAAGATGCCCAGCGCCGAATCCAGCGCCGGAACAAATGCCTTCACCAGCATCTGCAGCACCGTCACGAATGTGGCGATTACCGTAATATAGGCCGGCAGGCGCACCTTATCGGGGATCACCTTGCGCAGCGCCGAGATGACGATGTTCGAGCATACCAGTACGAATGTGGCGGCCAGCCCCATGCCCAGGCCGTTCACGGCCAGCGTGGTAACGGCCAGTGTGGGGCAGGTGCCCAGCACAAGGCGCAGCGAGGGGTTTTCCTTCAGCAGGCCGTTGGAGAATACTTTCAGCTTTTCCCGCATCCCGTTCACGCCCCCTTCAGTGTATTATAGGCGGCAATGGCCGCGTTGATGGCGGTAGTTGCCGCGCGGGAGGAAATGGTCGCGCCGGTGAGCGCGTCGATATCCGAGAGGGCAAAGGCCTCTGCCGCCATACCGGAAAACTGGCCCTGGAATGCGTCTGTCTTTACCTTTTGCCCAAGGCCCGGCGTTTCGCCGTTGTCCAAAAAGCGCACGGCCTCGATGCTGCCCTCGGCATTGAAAGCCACCATCACGGGCACATCGCCGCCGTAGCCCTTGGCCTGCGCGGTGATTACAAAGCCGGCGCCGTTGTCGGCACGGTAAATTTCGGCAACGCTTTCCGACGCCGCGGCCGGAACCGCAACCTCGCTGAACGTATCGGCGGCGGGCAGCAGCGCCTGCCGCGTTTCGTTCGCGGTGCGAATGGCGTTTTCCTCAATGATCGGCGCGGTAACGCCGTTCGTCACTGCCAGAAGCAGGCTGGTGACAAGGCAGATGATGCCAAGCACCACAATGGGATTTCCAAAATCCTTCCAACCGTTTTTCATTTGGATCGCACACCTCCCAGCGGTTTCTGGCGCGTGAGGTCGTTGATGTACGGCACCATCAGGTTCATCAAGAGCAGCGCAAAGCTGACGCCCTCGGCCATGTTGCCGAAAAAGCGGATGAGGCACGTGATCACGCCGAGGCACGCGCCGTATACAACGCGGCCCTTAAAGGTAAACGGGCTGGTGACATAATCGGTGGCCATAAAGAACGCGCCCAAAAGCAGGCCGCCCGAGAGCAGCTGCAGCAGCACATCCTGCCCCAGCACAAGGCTCAGCAGCGCAACCGTGCCGAGGTACGAAACGGGAATAGCGGCGCTGATGATGCCGGAGACGATGAGATACACGCCGCCCAGAATCAGCGCAAGGGCGCAGGTTTCGCCGATGACGCCGCCGTGTGCGCCGACAAGCAGCTTCGGCAGAATGTCAAGCCCGCGCACCCCGGCGGCCAGCGGCGTGGCGCTCGCCAGAGCGTCCACATCCGTGGCGGGGAAGGCATAGGCCGTCATACGGCCCGCAAAGCCGACGGACAGTACGATGCGCCCCAGCAGCGCGGGGTTTGCAAAATTGAAGCCCAGCCCGCCGAACAGCTGCTTTGCCACCACAATGGCGACAAACGCGCCGATTATGGCGATCCACAGCGGGATGGTGGCGGGCAGGTTCATCGCGAGGATGAGCCCCGTGACAACGGCCGAGAAATCCCCCACCGGCACGGGCTTTTTCATCAATACGCAGTACAGCGCCTCGAACCCCACGCATGCGGCCACCGTAACGCCCGTCACCAGCAGCACGCGTGCGCCGAAGACCAGCGTCCCCGCCAAAATTGCGGGCAGCAATGCGGCGCATACGTTCAGCATTATGCCGCGCGTGGTGGTGCGCGCATGGATATGGGGGGATGCGCTAACGATCAGTTTTTTTGCTTCCATCGTTATTTCTTCCCTCCGTTCTTCGCTTTCATCATTGCACCTTTGGCAAGGTTCATCGTCTGCGTAACGGGGCGCTTGGCCGGGCAGACGAAGCTGCATGTGCCGCAGCCAATGCACAGATCCACCATCAGCGCGTCCAGCGCATCGGTATCGCAGCGGTTGAACGCGCCCGCGATCTCTACCGGGGAGAGGCCCATCGGGCAGGCGTTGATGCAGCTGCCGCAGCGGATGCACGCGCCGGGCGCCGGCAGGCTTGCCAGCTGCGGCCCGAAGGCTACCAGCGCATTGTTCTGCTTGATCACCGGAGCGGCGGGATCCACAACGGCGGTGCCCATCATGGGGCCGCCCATCAGGATCTTCGAGACGTCGTCCTTCACGCCGCAGAAATCCAGCACATCCGCGATTGGCGTGCCGATAATCACCTCAACATTCTTCGGCGAGCCGATGGCGTCGCCGTCCACTGTCAGGCGCTTTTTCACCAGCGGCATGCCCGTGGTGAGGTATTTGCCCAGAGTGGACGCCGTGGTGACGTTCATCACGATTACGCCCACATCCGAGGGCAGGCCGCCGCGCGGCACCTCGCGCCCCGTGGCCTTTTCGATCAGCATTTTTTCCGCGCCCTGCGGGTAGCGGCTGGCGAGCGGCAGCACGGTGTAATCCGCATCGTTTTTTACCAGGCTGAACATCAAATCGATGGCCTCGGGCTTGTTGCGCTCGAGGCCGATAACCACCCTTTGAATGCCCAGATGCTGCTTGACGGCGGCGATGCCGCGCATCAGGCTTTCGGAGCATTCCAAAAATTCGCGGTTGTCCGATGTAATGTACGGTTCGCACTCCGCGCCGTTGATCACCAGCGTATCAATGGCGGAAAGATCCTTGGGCGAAAGCTTTACCGCCGAGGGAAAGCCCGCGCCGCCAAGGCCCACCAAACCGCAGGCCTGCACGGCGGCAATCAGCGATTTGTGATCCGTCACCTGCGGCGGTACGCACGCCGGATCCGGCGTCTGCCTGCCGTCCGGCCGGATGATCACCGCCGGCACCTTGCGCCCGTTCGACATCAGCACGGTATCGACAGCCTCCACCGTGCCCGATACGCCGCTGTGAATGGCCGCGCTGACAAAGCCGCCCGCGGCGCCCACCACCGTGCCGACAAGCACAGCATCGCCCTTCTTCACCGTTGGGGTGCAGGGCGCGCCGATGTGCTGCTGCATGGGAAGAATGATCTTTTCCGGCAGCGGCATCGTTACGGTGGCCATGTTCGCGGTGCTTTTATCGTGCGGTACGTTCGCGCCGAGGGCGCTGCGCTTCCATTTGGATAACATGGTAATCCGATCCCTCGTTTCTCCTCACATATTTTCTGCGCCTGCCGCCGCGCCCTCCGCGCGCCCCGCATCGGGAAAACGCGCGAAAAAATATCCCGCAAACGCGAAAGCCCGCACGGCTGCATTGCAAAATCACTCACATTTATTGTAGTCTTTCTGCGCGGTACAGTCAATAAAGGTTATTTTTTTCACAACACGGCGCGCCTTTTCTTGCCAAAATCAGCAAAAATCGCAAATCCCCCGCGCACGATTTGCAATCCGGCCGGGCAGGGCGCGAGGGCGCGTTTTGCGTTATCCGCCGTCCTCCGGAAAGACGTATTTATAGTAATCGTATTGAACCGTCAGCATCGAGTAGGTGAACCGTGCCTCTGCCAGCCGGTGCACCTGCTCCAGATATGTGTCGTCCACTGCAACGCCCTCGGCCGGAGTGAATACGCCGGTAGAGCATTCGTAGGTGCCCGCCGCGGTAATCCAGCTGCAGCCCTGGCCCCTGCTGTTGTAAAACACCACCAGAGGCATGCAGGGGGAATAGCGGTCCGGCGCATAGCCGCCGGCAAAAATATCCCGTCCGGAATAAAGGCGGGAATCGTATTCCAGCCCGAACAGATTGCAAAGGGTGGGAACGATATCGATGGAGGAGCAGGGCGTATCCACGATTACCGGATCTTCCATGCCGGCGCACCACATCAGCAGGGTATTGCGGTACCGGGAGGTGACGGATTCGGTGTCCTCAAAGCCCCGCAGCTCGTTGTAATGATCCACACGGTCTCCGGTGAGCATCAGATAGGGGTAGTGGTCGCCGGTCATCACGATGAGGGTATCTTCGGCAATGCCCGCAGCCTCAAGCTTGTCCACCAGACATTTCAGCGCCAGATCCAGCTCCATATTGCAGGCAAGATATGCCTGAGCCGTCTCGGAGAGCGCGGGATACCGGGCTTCCACCGCCTCCCGGTGTTTGGCGGACATCCCGTTGCCGCCCCAGCTGTATCCGCCGTGGCCGCTGATCGTCATGTAATAGGCGTGGAAGGGAACGCCGTTTTCCACATAGTCGCTGATGTAGCTGTCTGCGGTGGCCTCGATCATTTCCAGATCGGAGCGGGGGAAGCCGTTAAAGGGCAGTTCCAGCCCCCCGCCGTCGCAGCCCTGATAGGAATAGCCGAAGGTGGCAAGATACCGGTCCCGGTCGTAGTAGGTATAGATGCCGTTGTGCCAGGCCGGAACATTGTATCCGAGCGGGGCAAACAGGTGGGCCAGAGTGGTGGGCATGCGGTTGCCGATGCAGGCCTGGGCGGCGGGGCACCCGAAGATCCAGTTTGGGATCAGGCCGGTGGTAACGGAAAATTCGCCGCCGCAGGTAGACTGCGTCCAATCGGGCTGGTAGAAGTTGCGGAACACAAACCCCTCATGCGTCAGCCGGTACAGCGTGGGCGTAAGTACCTCGTCAACAGCGGGCGTGGCAAAGCTTTCTGCGGTGATCAAAATCAGATTTTTGCCCCGGAACAGCCCGGTATATTCGTTTTTCTCCGAGGGGGTGAGGCCGCCGAAATACCGGTGCATGCTTTGGATGACCTCGTTGGGCTCCGATTCGGCCAGGGCTTCAAAATCGATGTTCAGAATATTCGGCTCTGTGGAGAAGGGCGGCGAAGCGAGATCGGAAGATCCGGTTCCCGCAGCCCCGTTTTGGCCGCTGGCGGCTGCCGCGGCATCCCCGGCACTTGCGTTTGGGCCGGCGGCGGGCACGGCGGGGGCGTTTGCCAATGGGGGCAGCGGCGGTACGGGGGCGCCTAAGATGCGATACTCCAGTTCCAGCCGCACCGAAGCGCATACGCCAAACGAGGGGATGCCGTTGTTGGCGGTGAAATCATAGGTATAGTAGCGGGCCGCGCTGCCGCAGGCAGAAAGCATCCCGCCCGCGAGCCGGCACACCGCGAGCGCCGCGGCCAAAGCAATGCGCACCCTGCGTGTTTGCCCGCTTTGCAAAACGATCTTTTTTTGCAGCAGAAGGAACGCCGCCATGGGAATGAGGGAAAGCGCCGCAAACGGAAGGATCTCCAGCCCGGTTTGCGCAACGGTGGAGCCAAAGCCCCGCAGAGCGTTTTGGGCCACGTGCCCCATAAAGGCCACACCGTAATAAAGGCCAAAGGTGGAACGGCAGCCCCGCTCTACACAAAACAGCACGGCGCCCATGCCGGTGAGAACGCCGGCGGCAATCCGGGCTGCCCGCCGCCGGGGCAGAAGATCCAGGATGAGGAAGATCAGCAGCCCCGCAGATACAGAGAACAGCACAATGCGCAGCAGCGCCGGGGTGAAAAAGGCGGCGTCCCGGTCGAAGGCGCGCAGTAAAAGCTCGTAGTACAAAATCGAGGCGGGAAAGAACAGCACACAAAGCAGCGAAGAGGCCGCACGGGAAACGGATGTTGCGATCCAAGAACAAAGCGCCCTGCAACCGGCTTTGCAGCGCGGGCCCGCTTTTTGAAGGAACTGCCCGCAAGGGCGGAGCTTTTTCAGATTTTGGGTGATATGGCTCATGGCGGGGGCGAACTCCTATCATTTTCCACAAAGGGAAGGATTCCAATGGTGCCAAAAGGGAGAAGATCCCATTATACAAATGCGGTTTTGCGGCTATTGTACCACATTTCGGCAACGTTTTCTATAGATCGCCGACAATTTTCGGCTTTCCGCGACCGGCGGGCCCTTAGCTTCGGCGGCCGGCGGGCTTCCCTGGAATGCGCGTCTGTGTGTTTGGCCGAATGTGCCGTTGCGCGAAAAGGGCCGGTGTGGTATACTATAATAGAAGCGGTGCGGGTTCGGCCCCTTTTGCTGTAAAATGAACAGATCCGCAAAGGATCGCCTGAAAAAGCGGCCCCGTTCGGGCCGTTGGCGGCTGCTGCGGCATCCTTGGTGCTTACGCCCGGGCTTGGCGCAGGCTCGGCTCAACTGCGCCCGGCCCGGCGCCTTTGCCGCACCGGCGCAAAGCAGGCGCGGGCTGCGGGCATCTGCCGGGCGGGGGCGTACCGGCCGTATTTTTGCGCTTTGCGGCGGGAAGGGGGCGCTCGGTGGATATTCGTTATGTAAAGGGCGTGGGCGAAAAGCGCGCCGCACAGCTGGCAAAGCTGGGCATTCGCACCACCGAAGACCTGCTCGGTTTTTACCCGCGTGATCATATCGATTATTCCCATCCCTACGCGGTGGCGGATGCACCCTACGATGTAAAATGCGCCCTGCGCGCCGAGATCTATGAAAAAGGCGGCGTCACGCGGCTGCCCGGCGGGCGTCAGGTAATCAAAATTTTTGCCGGGGATGATACCGCAAGTTTATCGCTTGTATATTTCAACGATCCGTATACGCCCAAAAAGCTGACGGTGGGCGAGACATACCTGTTTTTCGGCAAGGTGGGCGGTACGCTGGCCGCGCGGGAGATGATCAATCCGGAGGTGCGCACCGAGGCGGCTGTCGGGGAGATGCCGCTGGCACCCGTCTACCCGCTGACGGAGGGCGTGAGCAGCGCGTATCTGGCAAAGTGTGTGCGCACGGTGCTTGCCGCCGCGCCCCAGATTGCAGAGCCGCTGCCCGAGGCGCTTTTGCAGCGGTATCGCCTGTGCGGCAAAGAGGAGGCGCTGCAGAAGATCCACTTTCCGCAGAGCGCTGACGACGTGCACGCCGCGCGCCGGCGGCTGATATTTGAGGAGCTGCTGGCGCTGCAACTGGGGCTGCTGCTCTTGCGCGGGCGCGAGGCGGCGCGTACGGGCGCGCCGATGCGCGCGGTATCCTTAGAGCCGTTTTGGGCGGCGCTGCCGTTTGCGCCCACAAACGCGCAGCGCCGCAGCGCCGGGGAGATCGTGGCCGATTTTATGAAAAAAGCGCCGATGAACCGCCTTTTGCAGGGAGATGTGGGCAGCGGCAAAACACTGGTGGCCGCCGCGGGCGTATACGCCGCCGCGCAGAACGGATACCAGAGCGTATTGATGGCGCCCACCGAGATTTTGGCCGCGCAGCACGCCGAAACGCTTGGCCGGCTGCTGGCGCCGCTGGGCATCCGTACGGCGCTGCTTACGGGCAGCGTAAAGGGCAAGGCAAAAAAAGAGGTGCTGCGCGCTATCGAGACAGGCGAGGCGCAGCTGGTGGTGGGTACGCATGCGGTGCTGGGCGAGGGCGTGCGCTTTGCGCGGCTTGGCTTCGCCGTTACAGACGAGCAGCACCGCTTTGGCGTGCGCCAGCGCGGGCAGCTTGCGGCCAAGGCCGATCATCCGCATCTTTTGGTGATGAGCGCAACCCCCATTCCGCGCACGCTGGGGCTCCTGCTGTTTGGCGATCTGGATATCTCGGTACTGGACGAGCTGCCGCCGGGGCGCACGCCGGTAAAAACGTATGCCGTTACAGGCAAAAAACGCGCCGATCTGTATGGCTTTATCCGCCGCCAAATCGAGGCGGGACGGCAGGCGTATCTGGTATGCCCGGTGATCGACGAGAACGAGAGCGATATGCAGGCCGTGACCGCCTATTATGACGAGGTGGCGCGGCCGATGCTGGCGGGCTGCCGCGTGGGGCTGATGCACGGCCGGCTGAAAGCGGCCGAAAAAGCCGCCGTAATGGAGGAATTTAAGGCCGGGCGCATCGACGCGCTCGTCTCCACCACGGTGATCGAGGTGGGTGTGGATGTGCCGAACGCAAGCCTGATCGCGATCGAGAACGCCGAGCGCTACGGCCTTTCGGCACTGCACCAGCTGCGCGGGCGCGTGGGGCGCGGCGGCGGCGCGGCGTATTGCGTGCTCATCAGCGATCATGTGACCGAAGCGGTCAAAAAACGGCTCTCGTTTTTGTGCCATACAAACGACGGCTTCGAGATCGCGAAATTCGATCTGGAAACGCGCGGCCCGGGCGATTTTTTCGGCAGCCGTCAGCACGGCCTGCCCACGCTGCGCATCGCCGATCTTGCGGCCGACAGCCGCGTGCTGTACGCCGCGCAGGCGGAGGCTTTGGCCCTGATACAAAGCGACCCTGCGCTGCGCGCGCCCGAGCACGCCGGCCTGCGGGGGATGGCCGAGGGGATGTTTTCGGGGGATACGGCGCTGAACTGAGCGCAAGAGAAAGAGGAAAACGATCAAAAATGATGGGAACTTTGGTAAATACCGCCGCGGTGGCGGCGGGCGGCTGCCTGGGGCTGCTGCTCAAAAAGAGTGTCGCAAAAATCGATTCGGACGAGGTCAAAAAGGCGATGGGCATTGCCGTCATCGTGCTGGGGCTGAACGGCGTCATCGCTTCGATGTTCACCGTGCAGCCGGACGGCGCGTTGGCCTCCTCGGGCGAATTGCTTTTGATCATCAGCCTGGTGCTGGGGGTGATCGCGGGCGAGGCGCTGCGCATCGACGACCGACTGAACGGCCTTTCCGGCCTTGTGGAGCAAAAGCTGCACCTCACGGGCTTTGCGCAGAGCTTTGTAAACGGAACGCTCATCTACTGCGTGGGCGCGATGGCCATCATCGGCGCGCTGAACGATGGCCTGCGGGGTGACGCCTCGGTGCTGTATGTAAAAAGCCTGCTGGACGGCATCTCGTCGGTGGTGCTGGCCGCCACGATGGGGCCGGGCGTGATCTTCGCGGCGATCCCGGTATTTTTGTATCAGGGCGCGATTACGCTTTTGGCGGGCGCGCTGGAGCCGCTGCTGGCCGGGGTGCTGCTCGATCAGATCTGCGCGGTGGGATATTGCTTGGTGCTGTGCATCGGCGTGAATTTCCTCGGCGGAGCAAAAATCAAAACGGCAAACCTGCTGCCCGCGCTGCTGGTGCCGGTGCTGCGGCACCTTGCAGCGCCGCTGTTTGCCGCCCTTCTGTAACGGCGGCATGCAAGATCACGGGCGGGGCTTAGCCGCTTTCGGGCGCCCGAGGCGCCGGCGGGAAAAGCGTGTTTTGCCGGCCCGCGTGTTCCCGGCGGGAACGGGGGCCGCTTTTGGCCGCCCCTGAAAAGGGGCGTTGATCAACACTATTTTTGCGATAAAGGAAGCTTTTATGGAACAGCAGAACTTTTTCAGTACGGCCGGCGACAGCGAAGCGGGGCGGCCGCTGGCCAGCCGGCTGCGGCCGCGCAATTTAGAGGAATTCGCCGGGCAGCAGCATCTGCTCGGCCCCGGCAAGGTGCTGCGGCAGCTAATCGACGGAGACCGTGTGCCCTCCATGATCTTCTGGGGGCCGCCGGGTGTGGGCAAAACAACACTGGCGCGCATCATTGCGCACAAAACAAAGGCGAATTTCATCGATTTCAGCGCCGTCACCAGCGGTATCAAAGAGATCAAAGAGGTGATGCAGACAGCCGAGGCGAACCGCCGCTTCGGCGAGCAGACCATCCTCTTTGTTGATGAGATCCATCGCTTTAACAAAGCCCAGCAGGATGCGTTTTTGCCGTATGTGGAAAAAGGCAGCATCATCCTTATCGGCGCCACCACCGAAAACCCGTCGTTTGAGGTAAACGCCGCGCTGCTCTCGCGCTGTAAGGTGTTTGTGCTGCACGCGCTTTCTACCGCAGAGCTGGCCGGGCTGCTGCGTCGCGCTTTGGCCGACCCGCGCGGCTTTGGCGACCGCACGGTAAAAATGGAAGACGATATGCCGGAAATGATCGCCGCCTTTGCCAACGGCGACGCCCGCACCGCGCTGAACACGCTGGAGATGGTGGTGCTGAACGGCGAGATCCAGCCGGACGGCAGCACCGTGGTATCGCGCGAGACGCTGGAGCAGTGCACCTCGAAAAAATCGCTGTTGTACGATAAGCACGGCGAGGAGCATTACAACCTGATCTCGGCGCTGCACAAATCCATGCGCAACAGCGACGCCGACGCAGCCGTCTACTGGCTGGCGCGCATGTTGGAGGCAGGGGAAGACCCGCTGTATGTGGCGCGGCGCATCGTGCGCTTTGCCAGCGAGGATGTCGGCCTTGCCGACAGCCGCGCGCTGGAGATCTGCGTGGCGGCCTATCAGGCGTGCCACTATCTGGGCATGCCGGAGTGCAGCGTGCATTTAACGCATGCCGTGGTGTATCTTTCTGTCGCGCCGAAATCCAACGCGCTGGACGTTGCCTACAATACCGCCAAGCAGGACGCGCTGACAATGCTGGACGAGCCGGTGCCGCTCGTGATCCGCAACGCGCCCACGAAGCTGATGAAGGAGCTGCACTACGGCGAGGGCTACCAGTACGCCCACGATACCGAGGAAAAGCTCACCAATATGCAGTGTATGCCGGATTCGCTTTTGGGCCGGCGCTATTATGTACCCACGCGCCAGGGCAGCGAGGCGCGCATTGCCGAGCGCCTCGCGCAGATTGCGGCCTGGCGTGAGGCGCACAAAAACGATCCGTGACAGCGGTTTATGACAGTGATCCGTGACAGCAATCCGTGACAGTGATCTGTGGCAGCGACTTATGACAGTGATCTGTGACAGTGGTTTGCTTTCGGACATCGAAAATACCCCCGGGCGATTTTTTGCTTTTGGGCGCTTTTTGCCCCGGGCTGGTTTAAAAAAAGATCAGCCACGCGGCAAGGCAGAGAAAGGCCGCGACGGCCGCGCCGAGAGAAAGGCGCAGCGCGGCATCTACAGAAAACAGACGACGGCGCCACGTCACAAGCCCCATCGCGTATTTTTCCGCCGCCTGCTGGCCCTGTCCCAGCCGCACCGCGTTTCCGTCGGGCTTTAAAAATACCAGAACCCGCTCGATGTCTTCGTTTTGCGGCTCCACGATCTCCACCACATATTTGTTCACGCCTTTCATCCCAAACGCGCTCCCTTCCCGGGCGCGGTGCCTCTGTGCGCCGCGCCGTTTTTTTTGCAATATTTTGTTTGTCAATTCCGGTTTTCCGGCCGAGAAAACGGGAACAGCAGCAACTGCCCGCCCCGCGGCCCGCGGGTTTGGCGTTCCGCCCCGCACGCAAGAGCCGCAGGATCCTTTCAAAGCGGCCCGCCCCGCGGCCCGCGGGTTTGGCGTTCCGCCCCGCACGCAAGAGCCGCAGG
>CAJUMH010000002.1:70548-103093 GCA_910587145.1 uncultured Ruthenibacterium sp.
ATCCTTTCAAAGCGGCCCGCTCCGCGGCCTGCGGGTTTGGCGTTCCGTCTTGCTGCGCCGCCCTGCAAGGCGGCGCAGGATCTGCCCTGAAAAAAGTGTGGGAAGCCGCCGGGCAATATAAACAGTTTTTCGGCCGAAATTTCTGCAAAGATCGGAAAAGCTCTTTCGTAAAGGCCGATATACACGTTGTATTGGAAGAATTTTTCTTGTGAATTGTTGAAAACCCGGTTGAAAAGGTTAAAAATTGCCTGTTTTGGGCTGTTGAGAAGCTTCTTGAAAGGGGTTCTCAACCGGGTTTTCAACACCCTGTGCAAAACTTTTCACTCAACCCCGTGTAATTTTCGGCGCGTCAAGATGGAATTGTGCCGAGTTTTTTCGTGCTGCGGCGCGCTTTTTCTCTCTTTTGCCGAATGCATCGCGGGGCTGCCGTCTTTTTTTGGGGCCGGCGGCCGCCGCTTTATGCGCGGAAAAGTTTTCCACAGCTTTCCCCCGAACGGAAGCTGTGCTTACAGAGCAGTGAGAGCGGGAAGCCAAGAAAGGCGGCTTTCCCTCTGCGAAGGAACGCGAAGGGCAGGCGCTTTCCCTCTGCGAAGGAACGCGAAGGGCAGGCGCTCTCCCTTTGCGCGGGAACGCGAAGGGCCGCCGAGGGAGCTGCTTTGGAAAAAGATGTCCGCAAAGCGGTACCGGCGATTGATTTTGCCGCCGCAATGCGGTATACTGATAAAAGAGAACGGCGCTCGGCCGGCCCTGCGTGCGGCGTGTTTGAAAAACGCGTTTGCGGAGCAGCCTGCGCCAAAAACGAACATCAGAAAGGATCTGTTATCATGCTGGTAAACGCAACAAAAATGCTGCAAAAGGCCCGCGACGGCCATTATGCCGTCGGCCAGTTCAACATCAACAATCTGGAGTGGGCCAAGGCCGCGCTGCAGGCCGCGCAGGAGATGAACAGCCCAATCATTCTGGGCGTATCCGAGGGCGCGGGCAAATATATGACGGGCTTTCCCACGGTGGCCGCAATGGTGAAGGCGATGCTCAATACGCTGAACATCACCGTACCCGTGGCGCTGCATCTCGACCATGGCACTTACGAGGGCGCGAAGGCCTGCATTGAGGCGGGCTTTTCCTCCATTATGTTCGACGGCAGCCATTACGCGATCGACGAGAACGTGGCCAAAACCACCGAGCTTGTGGCGCTTGCGCACGAGAAGGGCCTGTCCATTGAGGCCGAGGTAGGCAGCATCGGCGGTGAGGAGGACGGTGTAATCGGCATGGGCGAGATCGCGGATGCGGCCGAGTGCGCGCGCATCGCGTCGCTGGGCGTCGATTTCCTCGCGGCGGGCATTGGCAACATCCACGGCGTCTATCCCGCAAACTGGAAGGGCCTCGACTTCGGGGCGCTGGAGAAGATCCACAATGCCACCGATCATATCCCTCTGGTGCTGCACGGCGGCACGGGCATTCCCGACGAGATGATCCGGAAGGCCATCAGCCTCGGCGTTTCGAAGATCAACGTAAACACCGAGTGCCAGCTCTCGTTCGCAAAGGCTACGCGCGCGTACATCGAGGCCGGCAAGGACCTGCAGGGCAAGGGCTTCGATCCGCGCAAGCTGCTTGCCCCCGGTGCGCAGGCCATTAAGGATACCGTTAAGGAAAAAATGACGCTGTTCGGTTCTGCGAACCAGGCGTAACGCACGGCGCGAACGCACCGTCCGCACGGCAAAGGGGCGTCTGCCCGCAAAACAGCCCCTTGAAAAAAGCAGTACACAAAACCCGGCGCCCCTTCTGGCAATTCCAAGCCAAAAGGGGCGCCGGGTTGCTGTTTGCAGACATTTTCCCGCATGGGAAGCTTCTGACGGCCCGGTAAAATACACCGCTGCGCAGGAGCTTGTGTGCGGGCTCTGCTTCCTGCGCAAGGTGCGATCGCGCTTTTATTTTGCGGCAGGCCCAGGCGAATGGAGCACAGCGCGCTGCCCGCAGCCGCACGGGATACGGGGGCAGATCGCGTCAATGCCCGCGGCCTGCGCCCCCGCCGCGAAAGCCGCCACCGCCCCCGCGGGAGGCTCCGCCGCGAAAGCCGCCACCGCCCCCGCGGGAGGCTCCGCCGCCAAAGCCGCCGAAGCTGCCGCCGCCGCCTTTGCGCGCAGAGCTGCCCCCGCTTTTGTGCGGGGCACCGCCAAAGCCGCCGAAACCGCCGCCGCTGCGCGGCGGACGCGGCGTGTGGGAGAAAGGCGGAGGGCTCGGCGGGCGCGGCCCGCCGGGGCCGGGGCCCGCAGGCCGGCCGCCCCAGCCGCCGGGCGGCGGGGGCGGCGGGGGATACCGCGGCCGGCGCCGCCGGCCGCCCAGCACACTGCCCCAGAAAAAGCCGCTGCCAAACGAGGAGCCGCCGGAATAGCGGGGCGTGGGATCGTAGTAGGTTCTGCGCCGCCGCGGCGCCGTGAAAATACTGATGAGAAGGATGACGACCGCCAAAAAAAGAATCAATCCAACCACCGTGCTGATCCTATGCCCTACAGCGATGCCGCCGGAAGTGTTTGTCGGCGCGGGAGCCGGCACAGCGGCATCTCCCGTGCCTGCCGTGCTGCCGGAGCCGGTGTAGCCGTAAATATCGCACACGGCGCCATACAGCGAGGCAAACGCCTTGCGCACGCCCGCGTCGTAATTTTTGGCGGCAAAATCCGGTTCCAGCTCCTCCTGCAAAATACGGCTGAGCGTGGTGGTGGGCAGCAGCGTTTCCAGCCCGCTGCCCTGAATGCATTGATAATCATCATCGTCGATAGAGAGCAGCAGCAAAACGCCGTTGTTTTTTTCGGCGCTGCCGATGCCCCATGCATTGGCAATGTCGTAAGCATATTGCGACATCGAAGTGCCGCCTGTGCTCTGCACCACCGTTACCACGATCTGTGCGCCCGTGGCGGCATACAAACCGTCGTTTTTGGCTACGATCTCTTCTTTTGTCTCGTCCGAAAGCACCCCTGCGTAATCGTTGACATAAAAATCGGAGGTGGGGTCCGGCGTTGACGCGGCAAACGCCGTTCCCATGCCTGCCGCAGCCGCAGCTGTCAGCAGCAGCGCCGTTAGCAGCGCCAATGCGCTCCACCGTCTGCGAAGCCGTTTCATAAGACAGCTCCTTTCCGTTTAAGAAAATTGCTCTGCCCGCGCGCGTACCAGCGCGCTGACAAGCGACGCCGGAAAGCCGGAAAGCTTTTTCTGCGCGGCGCGCGCTTGTTCATTGTACGCGGGCGCGGCGCGGTCGATGATATCGCCCCGGCTTAAAAATTCCGACCACTGCGTTTGCAGCACACTGCCCTTTTCGTCGCCGATGGCCTTGCGCGCTTCTTCGTACAGCATGCCGACAGACGCGGTGAGCGCCGTATTTGCCTCGCAGGCGCGGGCGGGTCCGTCGGCGGCCACCAGCATTTCCAGCGCCCTGCGCGCGGCGGCAACAGACGGCGCGTCTTCGCCCAGCGCCGCGGCGCCTACGGAAACAATGTTCTGTGCCGCGGCGGCGCGCAGCGCAAGATCGCCCGCGATGCTCTGGGCATATGCCTCCTGCACGGCGCGCGCCACACCGCGCGCCTTTATGCCGCCAATGCCAAACACGCCCAGCAAAACGGCTGCGGCCAAAACGATTGCCGCAAGCCTGCGGTTTTCTTTCCAGTTTTCCACGCGTTCAGCCTCCTTTTCGCGATTTTACAGCGTTTTTCGCCCAGGTTTATCTGCGCAGCCGCCCGTTTGCGCGCATGCTTTGCGCGTTTTACGCCGCAAAATATGGCGGACGCATGGGCGGGCAAATGGTTTGCACGCTTTGCGCGTGGTTTATTTTGCAATTTCCAGCAGCTTTGCCTTCAGCTCGCCCTCGATGCGGCCCAGCTCCGTTTCGGCGGCAGCACGCTTTTCGCGGCCCTCGTTCTGGATCTTTACCACCTCGTCAAGAGTTTCGATCAGGCTGCGGTTCGTTTGCTGCAACGTTTCGATATCCACAATGCCGCGCTCAGATTCCTTCGCGGCGGCGATGGTGCCCTGCTTGAGCGCGGCGGCATTTTTGCGCAGCAGTTCGTTTGTCATATCGGTAACAGCGCGCTGCGCCTCAATGGCCTGCTGCGAGTGCGCAAGGCCCAGCGCCAGCACCATTTGGCTCTTCCAGAGCGGGATGGTGTTGACGATGGAGGTTTGGATCTTTTCGGCCATCATGGTATCGTTCGATTGAATCAGGCGGATCTGCGGCGACATCTGAACGGAGATATTGCGCGTCAGCTCCAGATCGTACAGCTTTTTCTCAAAGCGCGTGCACATATCGTCCAGATCCTTCGCGGCCTGCGCGTCCTCGGGCAGGCCCGATTGCTTTGCCTTGGCAATTAGGGCGGGCAGCTCGTTTGCGCGCACATCGGCCAGCCGTTTTTTGCCGGCCAGAATATACATCGTCAGCTCTTTAAAATAGGCGAGGTTCATCTCGTACATTTTATCGAGCATTGCGATATCCTTCAGCAGCTGTACCTGATGGCCCTCCAGCATGGCCTCGATCTTATCGACGTTCGTTTCCACCTTGGTATATTTTGCCTTAAATACCTCCAGCGAATTGCCCGTCTTTTTAAACCAGCCCTTAATGCCCTTGGGCGATTCCTCGGTGGCGTCAAAATTGCGCAGCTGCACTACAAGGTTGGTCACCATCTCGCCCACTTCGCCCATATCCTTAGTGCGGATGTTTTCCAGCGTGCTGGTAGAAAAATCGGCCACCTTTTTCTGGCTGGCCGCGCCGTACTGCAGTACAACGGCGGAATTGCGCAGATCGATCTTCTGCGAAAATTCGTCCACGGCCTTCTTTTCCTCGGGCGAAAGGCCGGAATCCAGCGGCTCCGGCTCTACGGCGGGCTTCGCGGCCTCGGCGGGCGCAGGGTCGGCGGGCGCGAGGTCGGGCTCCAGTGTGAGGGTGGGAACGGCCGGCGCGGCGGCGAGGTCGGGCTCCAGCGTGAGGGTAGGCATCACTTGTTTTTCTTCCATGATCTTCTTCTCCTTTATCGGTAATATCAGACCGCATGGGCCAAAAGGAATTTGCAAGGGGCTGCTTTTCTGCGCGGCAAAAAGGCCGCCGGGGCGGCACAAAAGTGCGCCCCGCGCCTGCGCGCGGATGAAACGACAGACCGCGCGGGCACGTTATCGTGCAAGCTGCCCCGCGCCCGCGCGCGGAGCCTAAAGCTTCAACCGGAGGTTCCCTCCGATGCCGTCGCCGCCCAGCATGCCCTCCAGCACGGCGATGTCGGACGAGACATCCAGCACCTCGCCCGCAAACAGCGCGTCCAGCTGGGATTCAAACGCGGCGGCGATCGTGCCGGCGTTCTGCTCTACCTCAGCCGTCAGGCTTTTGGCGTTCTCGCCGCCCGCGCCGCTGGCGGAAAGATCGGCGTAAGCCGTGAGGATCTTTACGGCGGTGGGCAGATAATAGGTGACGAATTTGCGGATCTCGCGCCCTTTCTCCGGATGGGCGCGCACCTCGCGCAAAATAGAAGCGCCGGCGGCCTCCATGCGGTCAATCTGCGCCGAGAGCGCGGCGTCCGGAATGCGCGCGTTCAGCGCCTGCAGGGCGTCCAAGTCGCGCTGCGCCTGCGCGAGCGCTTCGTCCAGCGCGGCCTCGCCCGTCGCGAACGGCTCGGCCGGCGCGGGCACAAGGATCACGCGCGGCGGGATCCGCTTTTTTGCAAGGGCATACGCGCCCAGCGCGAGCGCGCTGACGATGAGCAGATCCGAGAGCCGGTAGACGGAAAAAACGCAGGAGCCGGCCAAAAATACACCCGCCGCAAAATAGAGCGGCAGCGCGGAGGGGATCTTCTTTTCCACCATTTTTTCGGCCATCGCAAAGCCTCCTCATTTGGGTTTTGGGGAATGATGCATGGTACGTAGCATCCGGGCCGCCGCTGCGTGCTGCGCGCAAGCTCCCAGATTTTATATAATCCTATCATACACGCAATGGACGTAAATTGCAAGAAAAACTGTCCGGGGCCGCGCGCAAACACGCGCGGCCCCGGACAGCTGCAGATGCGGGCCGCAGAGGCAGAAAAATTTTCGGCAAACGGTCCGCGCTTTCGGCAAACGGCCCGCGCTTTCGGCAAACGGCCCGCGTGCGGCGCGGCATTAACCGGAACCGTTTTATCAGGAGGGCGCCGGGCAAACGCCCCTAAAGCGCTCGGAAGAAAATGTGCGAAAAGAAAGCGCGCGAAAAGAAAGCGCCTACGGCTCGAAGGGCTCCATTTCCGGCAGAGAGAGGCCGAACACATCGCCCAGCTCCTGTAACAGGGCGGGGTAATCCTCGTCCTGCTGCTCTAACAGGTAGGTGATGCGCGCCGCATAGCAGTGGCCGTTGACGGGTTTGTCTGCGTAGAACAGGCTCATGCGCGGCAGGGTGTGATTTTGTTCAAAATAGAATACCTGCTTTACGGCGACGCCGTATTCCTCACTGAACTCGGTTTCGGAGATGCCGTTCTCATAAAGATCCGCGCCCGATGCGGCAAAGGCATCGTACATTGTCGCCACGGCGTCCCGCGCGTCGCCCTCGGTCGGCACGATGGAGATCTCTACCTGCATGCCGTGCGCGCCGGCGGTAAGCGTGGCGCCGTCTTCGGAATAGGCCGGTGCGTCACAATAGGGAACATACGCTTCCACGAATCGGTTTTCGCCAAACGCCTCTGCGGGAGCAGGAAGATAGCCCACCGCAATGTACCGGTAGTCCTGCTCCGAAGCCAGATGGAACAGCGACTGATAATTATCCCAGGTAATCTCGACGTGCTCGAGCTGTGCGTTTGAGGCCGGCTCCCTCCCGGACAGAGAGGAAGAGACAGCAGAGCGCGGGTCCGGCTCGGCGGCGCTCGTGCGGGGCAGATCGTCCTGCTTCGGGCGGCTGTACGAGGCGTTGGTGATGTCCACCGCAAGGAAGAGGCCGCCGAACAGCAGGATAAAAATCAGCGAAACAAGAACGCCGCGCCAGCGAAAGGGGACAGGCCGCCCGGCCGGCTGACAGCCGGCCGCAGGCGCAAGGCCCGGATAGCTTTTATGAACCGTAAGCCTGCGGCGCTTGCCGTGATTGGCAAGATACGAAAGTTTCCATGCCCACCGCGTTTCCTTCAGCAACACGGCTTCCTGCAAACACAGCGCGACGGCCGTCTGCGACCCGGCTGCATGAAAACCGCCGGCACCCCGTACGTCCTCCAGCGAGCCGTATTGCCGGCTCTGGGCAGAATTTATTGCCGCAATCAGATGCTGCACACAAATCTTCGCGCGCTGCTGCTCCTCGGACGAAAGTTTGTGCCAGCGTGCGCCCGTGAGGGTGATGCTGCTGTTGGTAAAATGATAGCCCGGCTGATTGTTCAGCTGCTCTAAATTGATGCGCCAGAGCGTTTCGTTCACACGCGCAAACAGGAACGTGGTATCCGGCACATATACCATTGCGCCGCAAAAGAGGAACAGCGCGCACACGATCAGGACCATTCCGGTGAGAACCGGCGAAACATACGCGCCGCTCAGCGCGAACAGCACAATGCCGGCCGCAAAGAAAAGTAGCGCAATGATAAGGCCGCCGTAGCGCGGTCTTGCCGTCATGTTTCGGTCGGGCGGGAAAAACTCCGCCTGCGCGGCTTGCTCCTGCGCCGCCGCGCCGTCTGCCGCCGCACCGTCCGCAGACGCTGCGGACATCGGCGCTGCCGGCGCGCTGCCGGCCGGCCCCGGCTGCATGCCGTTCATGGGCCCCGCCGGATACTGCGGCACGGGGGGCGCCAGGCTGCGGCGGATGGTGGGAACCGCGCCCAGCAGCGTGAATAAGTACAAAAGCGCAAGATTGCCCCAGAAAACCGCTTTGTCAAGGATCTCCAGCCGCAGCAGCTTCGGAATGGACAAAAACGCATCGGGCAGCGACATGCCGAGCTCCTGCACGATCTCGATCGTGATATCGAGGTGATGCGCAAAATACGTCATGATCAGGATGATCGCGCATGAAATGGCCGCGCCCTTTTTGCTGAGCGTTCCGGCCAGCTTTTCGTACCCCTTCAGCGCGCACACGGCCATTACAAGGCCGGATGCCGAGGCCACGGCATTCAGCCGGCCGATGAGGACAATGCACACAACGCCTGCCAGCGAACCCAGCAGCGCGCCCAGCGTCCCGGCCGCCGTGCGCTCCTGTTTGGGTTCCCCACCCAAGGTGGGATCAAACTCAAAATCCATAAGATTCCTCCCTTTCCGCCCCGCTTTGGAGCTGCCGGAAAGCAAAGCCCCGCATTTAAAAAGGGCGGCCTTCTCCGCAGCCTCGCCTTGTGCCGCGGGGCAAACATCACTTACCATGGAATGCCGCGGTTGCAAATGACAGAGGGTGCGGTTACTGCTGCGTTACAAACAAAAACCAAAAACCGGAACAGCCAAAAGCAAAAGCCCCGAGAAATTCCTGTTTCTCGGGGCTTTATTGGAGCGGATTACGAGGCTCGAACTCGCCACCTTCTGCTTGGGAAGCAGACGCTCTACCGGATGAGCTAAATCCGCGCAAAGAAAGCGCGCCATCCGCACCAAATGCGAGAATGGAACAAAATCTATTGTACCCGCTGCGCGCGCGTTTGTCAATGGCTGTAAAAAAATTTTTTCGGGCGGGAAGAAAAGACTTTCGCCGGAAAGGCTCCGATGCCAACGAAAACGCCCGCCCGTTCCCCGGCCCCAAAACACAGCCGGCCGGGCACGGCGTGCCCGGCCGGACGCGGCGTTCGATTTTGAAAGGATCTCTCAGGCGATCAAGAAGAATTTTACCAGGAACAGCGCAGAAATCGCATACGTGAGTACCGAAACCTCCTTTGCCTTGCCGGTGAATACCTTCAGCACCGTGTAGGCGATGAGGCCGATGCCGATGGCATGGCCGATGGAGCCGGAGACGGGCATCGCAATCAGCATCAGCGCCACGGGAACGATCTGCGATTTATCCCCGAAGTTTACGTTCTTCAGGCCGCTCAGCATCAGGATGCCCACATAGATGAGCGCTGCGGAGGTGGCGGCGGCAGGGATAACGGCCGCGATGGGCGCGATGAACATGCACAGCAGGAACAGAACGCCCGTGGTGAGCGCGGTAAGGCCCGTGCGCCCGCCTGCCTCCACACCGGCGGCGGATTCCACAAACGTGGTGATGGTGGAGGTGCCCGTGCAGGCGCCCGTCACGGTGCCCACGGCGTCGGCCAGCAGGGCCTCCTTCATGTTGGGCATTTTGCCGTCTTTATCCACCATCCCGGCGCGGGAGGCGGTGCCCACCAGCGTGCCGATGGTATCGAACATATCAATCATGCAGAACGTGATGATCAGCGTTACGGCTGTGAACCAGCCGATGCTGACAAAGCCGGAGAAATTGAATTTGAACAGCGTTGTTTCCACCATATCGCCGAAGGGCGGCAGGAACGAAGCCGTTGCCAGAGCGGCGAACGGGTTGGTGTGCAAAAACAGCGCAGAGCCGGCCCAGTAGATCACAGAGGCAAACAGCATGCCGAGCAGCACCGAGCCGCGCACGCCCTTGTGATCCAGAATCAGAATGGCAAAAAGGCCCAGGAACATGGTAACGACGGTAAGCACCATCGCGCCGTAGCCGGAGCCCATGCTCGTCTGCGCAACGCTGGGCGTGAGCGCGCCAAAGAAATCACGCATGGCGAAGAACGGGCCGCCCGTTTCGGAATAGATGCCCGCGTTGGAGCCGAAGCCGATGTTCATCAGCATCAGGCCGATGGCCGGGGCAATGCCCAGACGCACGCCCAGCGGAATGGCGTCCACGATCTTTTCGCGGATGCTGAGCACGGAGAGCACGACAAAAACAATGCCCTCTACCAGAATGATAACGAGCGCGGCCTGGAACGATGCCACATAGCTCATGCCGGTGAGCGCCGCAATGTTGGCCACAACTACCGCAAAAAAGCTGTTCAGGCCCATGCCCGGCGCCATGGCAAAGGGCTTGTTTGCCAGAAACGCCATCACAAACATGCCAATGGCAGAGGCAATGCAGGTGGCGAGGAACACGCCGTTCCACAGCGCCGAGCCAACGTCAAAGCCCGTAAGCAGATTGGGGTTCAGGGCGATGATGTACGCCATCGTCATGAACGTGGACAGGCCCGCGATGATCTCGGTGCGCACGTCGGTGCCGTTTTCTTTCAGACGAAAGAATTTTTCCATGATCTTCCTCCTTTAATGTGGGACAGCAAAAGGGGCCGGAGCCTGCCGAAAAGCGGCGGGGGCCCGGTTTTCTTCTGCTATGGATCTGCAAAACGGGACGTTCCCGTCTGCTGCAAAAAACGGACGGGCTGCCCCGTCCGCTGTGCGCAAAACAGCAAAAGCCGCAGGCCCTTTTTGAAAAAAACGGCTTGTCCGCGGCGGTGGCTGTCTGCTTCAATAGTCGGACGGTTGAAACGGCTGCCCGGTAGAAACTGCCGGCCCGTACCGCAAAAAGGAGAAACAGCGCGTGCTCCCCCGGCGGGTAAATTTTGCCGGCATTATATTGAAACATGGTTCATAGATGGCTGAAAAGAAAAATATGCTTTTATTGTATCGGAAATCCACCCGAAAAGCAAGGTGCAGATTCGCCGATTTTTTGAGCCTTTTTGCACGCTGTTTGGGCAAAACAGTACGAAAAGGAAATTTTTTGCGCGAACAGCGCGTCTAAAGGGCAGAAAAACGCGCCGCCCCGCCCGGCGATGCCCGAACGCGCGCGGAGAAGATTGGGGCAGAAGCTTTTCCGAAAACGTCCGAAAAAGCTCGAATTTATTCGAACGGGGCAAATTCGGACTTTGTCAAATCCGCGCAAATATGCTATACTGATATCACGATCAAAACAGCGGCGGGACGCTGCTTTGAACGATGGAAAACATTGCCGCGCACTGCGCGGTGGAAAGGCAGGGAAAGAATGGTCTTTACTCTAAACTCAATCCTTTGGCTGATGCTGCTGATCGCGCTTATCGTGTTCGAGGCGGTAACGGTGAACCTTGTTTCCATCTGGTTTGCCGTGGGCGCGGCATCTGCGCTGGTTACATCGGCGTTTACCGATTCCGGCAAGATCCAGTTCATCGTATTCGTGCTGGTCAGTGTTGCGGCGCTGGTTGTAACGCGTCCGCTGGCAAAGCGCTACGCGAAGGAGCGTGCCGTGCCCACCAACGCGGGGCGCAACGTGGGCCGCAAGGGGCAGGCGCTGGTGGAGATCACGCCGGATGTTCCGGGCCGTGTGCGGCTGGATGGTGTGGATTGGATGGCGCGCAGCGATACGCCCATCGCAGACGGAACGCTGTGCGAGGTGCTGGCCGTAGAGGGGGCGGCGCTGGTGGTGCGTCCTCTGGAGGAGGCCGAGGCCCCGAAAGCGTAAGAACTGCCAAAAGAAAGCGCTTTGCGCTCTGCGTGGCGAAAAGCGCGCGCAGACGCAGGCCAATAAATTTAAAGCTGAGGAGGAATATTCAAAATGGGTTGGTTAATTCTGTTGCTGGTCGTGATCGTGATCGCCGCGGTCGTGCTTATCGCGAACATTGCGGTCGTTCCGCAGGCGTATACCTATGTGGTAGAGCGTCTTGGCATCTACGATACCACTTGGGACGCAGGCTTCCACTTTAAGATGCCGTTTGTTACACGCATCGCCAAAAAGGTTTCGATGAAGGAGCAGGTGGTGGATTTTAAGCCGCAGCCTGTGATTACGCGCGATAATGTTACGATGCAGATCGACACGGTGGTATTCTTCCAGATCACCGATGCGAAGCTGTTCACCTACGGTGTCGAGCGTCCGCTGTCCGCCATCGAGAATCTGTGCGCAACCACGCTGCGCAACATCATCGGCGATATGGAGCTCGACCATACACTCACCAGCCGCGACACCATTAATACCAAGATTACAGCCATTCTGGACGAAGCCACCGACAAGTGGGGCATTAAGGTGAACCGCGTTGAGGTGAAGAACATCATTCCGCCTGCCGAGATCCAGGACGCGATGGAAAAGCAGATGAAGGCCGAACGTCAGCGCCGCGAGAGCATCCTGCGCGCCGAGGGCGAAAAGCGCAGCGCCATTCTTGTGGCCGAGGGCGAAAAAGAGAGCGCTATCCTGCGCGCAGATGCTGTGCGCGAGCAGCGCATTCGCGAGGCACAGGGCGAGGCGCAGGCCATCATGGAGGTGCAGAAGGCTCTGGCGGATTCCATCCGCCTGCTGAACGAGGCTGCCCCGAACGACAAGGTGCTGGCTTTGAAGAGCCTCGAGGCGCTGCAGAAGGTGGCCGACGGCAAGGCGACAAAGCTGATTATCCCGAGCGAGATCCAAAACCTTACCGGCCTGCTGGCCGCCGCGAAGGAAACCGTAAATTAAACACAAAGCCGGGCTCACACGCAAAACGGCAAAGGGCGCGGTGGGGTACACCGCGCCCTTTTTTAAACGCCCTTGACGGGCGCTGCCGGCTGCGTCATCAAGGCTTGGAATACACAAAGCATCCCGGTACTTTTTTCCGTGCGGCCACCCCTGCCAGCGCACCCGCACTGCAAGGCGGGTTTCAAGACGCTTTGACTTCGGATCTTGCTGCCCGTTTGTTTCGCTGCTTTTTAATGAAGGAGGCTTTTGCTATGTATTGGCTCATCGCATTGGGAACCGTTGTTCTTTTGGCCGCGCTGCTGCTTGTATCGGGCTATGTGAAGGCGTCGCCCGATACCGCCTATATCATCTCCGGCCTGCGCCGCACGCCGAAGGTGCTCATCGGCAAGGCCGGCATCAAGATTCCGTTTTTTGAAAAAAAGGACGAGCTCAGCCTGCAGCTGATCCCCATTGATGTGAAAACCTCCAGCGCCGTGCCGACGGCGGATTACATCAATATTAAGGTGGACGCAGCCGTCAACGTAAAGATCAGCGACACGCCGTCGCTTTTGAATCTGGCGGCGCAGAACTTTTTGAACCGTAAGGTGGACTATATCGCCAGCGTTGCGCGCGAGGTGCTGGAGGGCAACATGCGCGAGATCGTCGGCAAGATGGAGCTGCAGGAGATGGTGTCCGACCGGCAGAAATTCGCGAACCTTGTAAAGGAAAACGCAGAGCCGGATCTTGCCGCGATGGGCCTTGATATCGTCAGCTTCAATGTGCAGAACTTTGTGGACGACAGCGCCGTGATCGAAAACCTCGGCGTGGACAACATTGTCAAGATCCAGAAAAACGCCGCCATCTCCCGCGCCGTGAGCGAAAAAGAGATCGCCCGTGCCCGCGCCATCGCCCAGAAGGAGGCCAACGACGCCGAGGTGGCCGCCGCGCAGGAGATCGCCGAAAAGAAAACCGAGCTCGCCATCCGCCAGGCCGAGCTGCAAAAGGCCAGCGATACCAAGCGCGCCGAGGCCGATGCGGCCTATCGCATCCAGGAGGAGCAGCAGCGCAAATCCATCGAGATTACCTCTGCCGAGGCCAACATCGCCAAGCAGGAAAAAGAGATCCTGCTCAAGCAGAAGGAGGCCGAGGTGATGGAGCAATCGCTGGACGCGCAGGTGAAGAAAAAGGCCGAGGCCGAGCGTTTTGCGCGCCAGCAGAAGGCAGACGCCGAGCTGTACGAGCGCCAGCGTGAGGCGGAAGCGAAAAAATATGAGCAGGAGCAGCAGGCCGAAGCCATGAAGGTGCAGGCCGAGGCCGAAAAATTTGCCCGTTCGCAGGAGGCCGAGGGCATCCGCGCCAAGGGTCTTGCCGAAGCGGAGGCCATTCGCGCCAAGGCAGTGGCCGAGGCCGAGGGCATCGAGAAAAAGGCCGAGGCCATGACGAAGATGGGCAGGGCCGCCGTGCTGGAGATGTACTTCAACGCTTTGCCGGACGTGGTGAAAAACGCCGCCGAGCCGCTGTCGAAGGTGGATAAAATTACAATGTACGGCGAGGGCAACGGCGCGAAGCTGACGAAGGATATCATGCAGACCGTTACACAGGTGACGGACGGCCTGCGCGAGAGCACCGGTGTCGATCTGCAGAGCGTGCTGTCCGGCTTTTTGGGCGGCAAGCTGGCAGACATCACGGCCGCAAACGGCAAAGCAGAGCATCCGGCCGAATAAGCTTTCGCAGAAAGGCATATGTTATGGAAAACCGTTTTGAAATGCCGTTCTTTTCGAGCGTATCATAAAGCAGCACGTCCCCCGGCATCCGTTTGCCGGGGGACGTGCTGCTGAAAACGGCAGTTTTGAACCTGTTTTCGGATGCCGCGGCTTACGGCTTTGTGGCTGTAAGGTAGCCGAAGGGCGGCACCTCCGCCTCGCGCCCCAGCATGATCACGCGCGCGGGGTCGGCGGTGCGGTTGACGCAGACGGAAGCCACGGCGTTTTCGGCACGGCGCTCGTAGCAAAGCACACCGCCCGAGGCGGCCGAGATCACGAGGCTTCCTTTTTGAAAGGCAGGGCAGTGCCTGCGCAGCGTGGCCATTTCCCGGATTACGGGGCGCACGCGGTCTTCGGTGCTGTCCCAGTTGAAATAGGCGCGGTTGAACGGATCCTTATAGCCCTGCATGCCGATCTCGTCGCCGTAGTAGACGCTTGGGATGCCCGGCAGCGTAAAGATCATTACATAGGCCAGCCGCAGCAGGCGGATGCCGGCTTCGTATTGCTCGGGAGAAAGCACCTGCTCGCTCTGCCAGTAGCGGTCGCGCCCCTCGCAGCTTTCGCCCGCCAGCGCCGTAATGGCGCGCACCGTATCGTGCGTAGACATAAAATTCATCAGCACATGCAAAGCGGGCGCGGGGTAATTTTCGCAGATGCGCATAATGGCGTCTGCGGCGTCGCGCGCGTCGCCGCCGCGCAGAAAGGCCAGTGCCGCTTCTTTAAACGGGTAGTTCATCACGGCGTCCAGCCCTTTGCCCAGCAGATAGGTGCGGCGCACGCCGTAGCTCCATTTGTTGGTGGCGTCCTCCCACACCTCGCCCAGCAGGTACTTTTCGCTGCCGTTGCGCTTTACCGCGCGGCGGATCTCCTCGATAAAATCATCCGGCAGCTCGTCGGCGACATCCAGCCGGAAGCCGGCCGCGCCAAGGCCCAGCCAGTAATCGATCACGCCGCCTTTGCCGCAGATGAAATCCCGGTAGGAGCGATCGCCTTCGTTCACCTCGGGCAATGTTTCAAAGCCCCACCAGCAGCGGTAGCCGCTGGAATAATGGCCGGAAAAATCGTACCAGCTCCGGTAGGGGCTCTCCGGGCTTTGCCATGCGCCCACGGTATCGTAGCGTCCCTCGCGGTTGAAATAGATCGAATCCGAGCCGGTGTGGCTGAACACGCCGTCCAAAACAATATCAATGCCGAATGTTTTGGCGGCGGCGCACAGCGCGGCAAAATCCTCGTTTGTGCCCAGCACCGGATCCACCTTTCTGTAATTTGCCGTGTTGTACCGGTGGTTTGCGTGCGCTTCAAAAATGGGGTTCAGGTAAATGCAGGTGACGCCCAGCTCCGACAGATACGGCAGCTTTTGCTGAATGCCGGCAAGGTCGCCGCCGTAATAATCCATATTCAGATAGCCCTCGTGCTGCTCGTTCGGCCAAAAATAGGGGCGGCGGTGCTTTTCGTCGCGGTAGACACGGTCTGGAAAGGGCATTTTTGTATGAGGCTTGCTTTCGTAAAAGCGATCGGGAAAGATTTGATAGATAAAGCCGCCCAGCAGGTGTTTTGGCGTTTCAAAATCTTTTTCGTATACGGTCAGCTGCCAGGGCTCGCCGGAGCCTGTGGTAACATAAGCCTTGCCCAGCGTGCCCGCATACAGCTTACGGTAGCCGGTGTAAAGATCAAAATAATAATAATACAGCCCCGCCGGCGACAGCGGGCACGAAAAGGAGAATACATCCACGCCGTCGCGCCGGCGGCCCTTTTTCATGGGCAGCAGCGCAGGCGCCTCGCCGTCGCGGTTGATGATGAGATAGGGCGTTTGGCAATCGTATTCGACGGGCACGGTTAATGTAAAGGTGACGAATTCTCCCGCGCGCAGCGCGCCGAACGGCGTTTTGTAGTGCGGATCCTGACTGTTGTAAATTACGACGGACATTTTGATCATCGCTCCCCGAGGCATACGGCGCAAAGCGGCAGCCTTTGCGCCGTATGGTGTTTTCGCATGGTTTTATTTTAACATTTCCGGCGCGGTTTGTACAGTTTTTTAAGAATAAAATTTCCCCGCGAAACCAAAAGACGGTTTGGCGGGGAAGCAAAGAGAGATTCCGCCGGCTCGAAACCGCAAAGCGCGGCGTTTGCCAAAGCTTTGCGCAAAACCGAAATTGCCGCAGGGCGCTTTAGGGAATATATACATTCACCTGCCGCACGCCGTGCGCGGCGGATTCGGCATAGGTCTCATAGAACAGATCCACCTGCATGGGGTTCGAGAGGGCAAAGGCACCGGTGTCCGTTGCGATGGCCCAGCCGTAAACAAAGCTGCCGTCCTCCGAGGCGATATATACCTTTGTGCCGTAGGGGATGACGTTGGGGTCGCAGGCAAACGTGCCGTAATACAGCCCCAGCCCGCTGGCGCCCCGCCCGCCCGGCGAGTAGTAACCGGTGGATTTCATGGAATATACGGCAGTATAGCTGCTGGGCACATTGTTTTCCACCGTAATGCCCTCGGGCGGCGGCAGAGGGCTGACGACGTTCGTATAATATTTGTGATGGATCTCCGGCTGCATCTCCGTGAGGATCCTGGTGCTTACGGCCTGCATTTCGGTATAAACGCCGTCCACATATTTTTTGCGGTAGGTCACCTCGGCAAGGCCGTCCTCGCCGGTTTGCTCCACGATATCGCGCAGATAGGGGCCGGCGGTGGTTTCGCTCTCGTCCAAAAACTGCACCTCAAACGGGATGGCTTCCCGCTGCTTCCATTCCCGATAAAAGACGCGGGCCACGCGGACCGTATCCATCCCTTCGTAAACAGGGGACGAAAGCGCGGGCGTTACCTCGTCGTCCTCGCCCACGAAAATATCCGCGCCGGCCAGCAGATCGGCTACGGTGCCGCTGCTGACGAGGGCTTCCACTTCGGTTTTGTCCACGGCGATTTTTACCGAAAAGCCGCGCTGTACCAACAGCAGCAACGAGCCGTCGTCCTGCGGCCGGAGCGTGACGGTATCTTCGGGGCGCTCGGGCTCCAGCCCGGCCATGGCAATGAGCGCCTGCGGCTGATGCCGCGCCGTTATCACCAGAGCTTCCGGGCCGCCCGAATCCCGTACCGTTACCCGGCGGACGAGAAAGCTCAGTGCGATGCAGACAAAGCCCATGCTTGCCGCCGCAATGGCCACTGCCGTGATGCGCGGCACGGCCCCGGCAAGCCTGCGCCGAAAATGTTCCTGTCGCTTAGTCATGCGAGTTTCTCCTTAAAAATGCAAACAGAAAATGCAAAATATACAACTGCGGAAATTGTGCAGAGGATGCGATCCAAGTTTTCGCCGGCTGCAGCAGGCGCGTCAGCGCAAGAGCGCGTGCAGCGAAAGCGGCGGCCCGAGGCTATTATAGCAAAATCAGAGCAAAGCGTCAAACCGTCTCTATAAAATCGAGCTTTTTTGATACAAACTGTAATGTTTGGCGCCGTTTCGACCCGAAAAGCCGTCCGCAGCCGCCTGCAAGGAGAACGGCGATTCCGTTTTTCTCAAAAGCCTGCCCACATTCCCCCTGTGCAAACGCCTCTTTTTATGATATAGTAGGATAGAGTAAAAGGATCGGGCCGGCATCGGGCCTTTCGGAGGGATCGGGGCCAAAGCGCAGCTTTCCTCTTTTGCCGGGCTGCCGAAGCCCGGCGGCGTTCGATCTGCCTTTACGGTCCGGAACAGCCGGGCGCATGGCCCGGAGGATCTCATCAACGGAGGAATGTTCTTTGTCACAGGAAAATATTCGCAATTTCTGCATCATCGCGCATATCGACCACGGCAAATCCACTTTGGCAGACCGCATTCTGGAATGCACGCAGGCTGTGGACGAGCGTGAAATGGAGGCGCAGCTGCTGGATAATATGGAACTGGAGCGCGAGCGCGGCATCACGATCAAGGCGCGCGCCGTTACGCTGCAGTATACCGCAAAAAACGGGCAGGAATATACGTTCAACCTCATCGATACGCCGGGGCACGTGGATTTTAATTACGAGGTGAGCCGCAGCCTGGCCGCCTGCGAGGGCGCGGTGCTGGTGGTAGACGCCAGCCAGGGTGTGGAGGCGCAGACGCTGGCCAACACGTACCTTGCGCTGGAGCACGATCTGGAGCTGGTGCCCATTTTGAACAAGATCGATCTGCCCGGCGCGGAGCCCGAGCGCGTGGCGCACGAGGTGGAGGATATTATCGGCCTGCCCTGTCTGGACGCGCCGCGCGTCTCGGCCAAGCTGGGTGTCGGCATTCAGGAGGTGCTCGAACGTGTAATCGCCGATATCCCCGCGCCAAAGGGCGATGCGAACGCGCCGCTGAAGGCGCTGATCTTCGATGCGGTATACGATCCGTATAAAGGCGTAATCGTATATCTGCGCGTAATGGATGGGCAGCTTGCCGTGGGCCGGCCCATAAAGCTGATGCAGACGGGCGCGCAGTTTACGCCCGTGGAGGTGGGCCACATGGGCGCGACGGCGCTTGCGCCGAGCGGCAGCCTTTCGGCGGGCGAGGTGGGCTATTTTACCGCGTCGATCAAAACGCTGGCGGATACGCGCGTGGGCGATACCGTCACGGACGCCGCGGCGCCCGCGGCCGAGGCGCTGCCCGGCTACCGCACCGTAACGCCGATGGTGTTCTGCGGCATTTACCCGGCGGACGGCGCGGATTATCCCGATTTAAAAGATGCGCTGGAAAAGCTGCGCCTGAACGACGCCTCGCTGAGCTTTGACGCCGAGACAAGCGCGGCGCTGGGCTTCGGCTTCCGCTGCGGTTTTCTGGGCCTGCTGCATCTGGAGATCATCATCGAGCGGCTGGAGCGCGAGTTCGATCTGGACCTTGTCACCACCGCGCCCAGCGTGGAATACCGCATCACGCTGACAGACGGCACGGTAAGCATGATCGACAATCCGACAAATTACCCCGATCCGGCGCAGATCGCAAAATCGGAGGAGCCGTTTGTAGACGCGCACATCTACACGCCCGCCGAATATGTGGGCAGCTTGATGGAGCTGTGCCAGAGCCGCCGCGGCGTGATGCACGATATGAAGTATCTGGACGATACGCGCGTCGATCTGCATTACGAGCTGCCGCTGGGCGAGATCGTATACGATTTCTTCGACGCCATCAAGAGCCGCAGCCGCGGCTACGCAAGCTATGATTACGAGATGAAGGAATTCCGGGCATCCCGCCTTGTGAAGCTGGATATCCTTTTAAACGGCGATCTGGTGGACGCGCTCTCGATGATCGTGCACGCCGATATGGCCTATGCGAAGGGCCGCCGCCTGGCAGAAAAACTGAAGGAGAATATTCCGCGCCAGATGTTCGAGGTACCCATTCAGGCGGCCATCGGCGGCAAGATCATCGCGCGCGAGACGGTAAAGGCCATGCGCAAGGACGTGCTTGCCAAGTGCTACGGCGGCGACATCACGCGCAAGAAAAAGCTGCTGGAAAAGCAGAAGGAGGGCAAAAAGAAGATGCGCCAGCTGGGCACCGTGCAGGTGCCGAGCGAGGCGTTTACGGCCGTGCTGAAGCTGGACGAGTAAGAGAGACAGCCGCGCCAAAGCAGCACCTGCAGGGCGTCCGCGCCGCCTGCGGCCATTGACGACGATTTTATGCGCTGCCCGTTCAGGGGCGGCATTCCCCTGGCCGAATTGCCGGACACCGATACGGTTTTATCAATGATTTCGCCTTCCGCAGATTTCACAGGTCTGTCACCGCTTTTTCAGCAGTTGAACACATCCTTTACACATTTATTCTGTAGGATAACAGCCGTGGGCAGCGTCCCACGGCTGTTTGCTTTATAAAGGCTGCTTTGTAAAGGTTTGCCTCTTGACAAGCGATGTTTTCAAAGCCTTTTGCGCCTTTTGCGGGAAACCCCGCGCCCGATGCGCTCTGTTTGGCTGATGGGATGCCGACGGGATCAGATCGGGGCAGAGCTTTCCCAAGGCGGCGGCCGAAAGAAAACGGATAAAGGAGTCCTTGGCATGAAGCGCATCGCCTCCCTCCCCGCCCGTCTATGGGCAAAGCTGCGGGCATTTTGCCCCACGAAAAAACGCATTTTGATCCCGGCCGCCCTCCTGCTGACCGCGGCGCTTGGCCTTTTTGCATGGCGGAGCCTTGTGCCGCGCGGCCCGGCGCTGCCCGCGATGGGCGAGCTGGTGCGCACCGCAAGGCTGGAGCGGCAGACGCTGTCCGAGAGCATTACCGTTACGGGAACGGTGCAGAGCGGCAGTGTAACAAACGTTACCACAAGCCTTTCCTATCCCGTGAAGGAGATTCTGGTCCAGGTGGGCGATACCGTGCGCGAGGGCGATGTGATCTGCCGCCTGGATTCGTCCGATCTGGAAAAAGAGCTTGCGCAAAAGCAGAAGCTTCTGGCCGAAAACAAAGAGACGGCGCAGAAAAACTACGACCGCGCGCTGGAGAGCTACAACAGCGCCGTTCAGGCGCAAGGCGAGGCCGAGAGCGCCTACAATGCGGCAGGCAGCGCGTTTGGCGCGGCGCGCAATACGCAGTTTATGAGCGCGGCCGATTCCGTGCGGCCTTATCAGCAGGCGCTCGACGCGGCGCAGGCGGCCGAAAACGAGGCCGGCATTGCCGAAAATAACGCCGCCGCCGCGTCCGGCGCCGCCGAGGCAGCCGCCGCGGGCGCGCAGGCCGCCAAAGACACGGCCGAAAGTACGCTGGCCGCCGCGCGCGCTGCGCTGGACGCCGACCCCACCAACGCCGAGCTGCAGGCGGCGTTCGATTCCGCCAAGGCCGCGCTGGCCGCTGCCGAGGGTACGCTGGCCGCCGCCGAGGCAGACAGGGCCGCCGCCCGGCAGGCGTATACCGCCGCGCAGGCGGCGCACGCCGCGCGCGCCGCCGAGCGGGAGCGCGCCGCGCTCGCGCTGAAAACAGCCAAAGAGAACAGCGGCTATGATGCGCTGAACGCGGCCTATGCACAGGCCGACGAGGCGTTTTTGCGCGCGCAGGATGCCTGGGAGCGCGCCGTTGAAGCCGCAAAACAGGCGAAGGATTCGCTGGAAAACGCCGCGGACGCATTGAAAAAAGCGAGCGAAAGCGACGACATTGCCGATCTGTACGCGCGCATCGAGAACTGCACCATCACCGCCGGGGCGGATGGGACGATTACCGAACTGAACGCGACGGTCGGTTCCTCGGCAGGGGGCGTCTCCGGCGGCGCGCTGGCCGTCATCCAGGACACCGGGAATTTAAAGGTGGCCGTCACAATCGACGAGGACGATATCAAGCGCGTGCAGGTGGGGCAGACGGCGCTCATTCGCAGCGACGCCACGGGCGAGGCGCAGATCGCGGGGCGGCTTTCGCAGCTTTCGCTCACCGCAGGCACGTCGGGCGGCAGCGCGGGCTTTGGGGCGCAGGTAACGGTGACGGACGCGGACAGCGGCCTGCTGATCGGTCTTTCCGCCAAGGTGGAGCTGATCCTCTCGCAGGCCGAAAACGTATACGCCGTGCCCTATGACGCGCTGGAAACAGACGAAAGCGGGCAGACCGTGGTATATGCCCGGATGCCGGGCGAGACGGAATTCTCCCCCGTGCCCGTGGAGACGGGGCTGGAGGCGGGCGACCGCGTGGAGATCCGCGGCAAGGCGCTTGCCGACGGCATGGAGGTGCGCGTCGGCCTGGCCGATGCGGCCGGGGCCGGAGACGGAGAGACTGTGATGACGGACGGCGGGCAGGTGTTTATGACGGACGGCGGCATGGTGAGCTTCGAGGCCGTACCGGGCGGCGAAATGCACGGCGGCGGCATGCCCGGCGGCCCGGGAGGCATGTGATATGGCGGCGCAGAGCAGAACGCCCGTCATCGAGATGCGCGGCGTTGTGAAGCGCTTTTCGCTGGGCACGGGCGAGCCGCTGGAGGTGCTGCACGGCATTGATCTTACGGTGTACCGGGGCGAGTTTTTAGCCATTATGGGCGCGTCCGGTTCGGGCAAATCGACGCTGATGAACCTCATCGGCGCGCTCGACCGCCCCACGCAGGGCAGCTATGTGCTGGACGGCACAGATGTATCCACGCTGCGCGACAAAGAGCTTTCGCGCATCCGCTGCGGCAAAATCGGTTTTGTGTTTCAAAATTTCAATCTGGTACCGCGCACCAGCGCGCTGAAAAACGTAGAGCTGCCCATGATGTACGGCGGCGTGCGCGGCGCGCAGCGCACACAGCGCGCGAAGGAGCTGCTGGCGATGGTGGAGATGGACGACCGCATGGATCACCTGCCCAGCCAGCTCTCCGGCGGGCAAAAGCAGCGCGTGGCCATTGCCCGCGCGATGGCGAACGATCCGGCGCTGCTTTTGGCCGACGAGCCGACGGGCGCGCTGGATTCCGCCACGGGGCGGCTGGTGATGGATCTGTTCCACCGCCTGCACCGCGAGCAGGGCAAGACGGTCGTGCTCATCACCCACAGCCCGGAGCTTGCCGAAGAATGCCAGCGCATCGTCACGCTCCGGGACGGGTGCGTGACGGGCGAGCGCAGGGGAGGAGGTGCAAACGATGCCGCTGTTTGAAAACATCCTTTTGGCGCTCAGCGGCCTGCGCGCCAATAAAATGCGGGCGCTGCTCACAATGCTCGGCATCATCATCGGCATCGGCTCGGTGATCGCGATCATGACGGTGTCGAGCAGCATGACGCATTCCATCACCGAGAATATGCAGAGCATGGGCGCAAACAATATCATCGTGAGCGTTACGCAAAAAAGCGACAGCGACGGCACGGCGGGCGGCCACACGCTGCTGTTCCGCCGCTCGGCGCCCGGCGCGGAAGATCTGATCAGCGACGAAATGATCGCCGAATACCGCGCCGCAGCGGGAGAGCGGGTGTACGCCGTCGGCCTTACGCAGGCTCTGGGCACGTTTACGATCAAAACGGCGGACGGCAGCGCCGGGGCGAATGCCACGGGCGTAAACAGCGAGTATGCCGGCGCAAACGGCTTAACCGTTGCGCGCGGCCGCTTTTTGACACAGGCGGACGAGGACGGCGCGCGCCCGACGGCCGTTGTGAGCGATGTGCTTGCGCAGGCGCTCTTTCCCGGCACGGACCCCATCGGCCGATCGTTCGAGCTCACCGTGGGCGCAAAGATCTATACGCTTTGTATCGTTGGCGTGTACCGGTACGAGAACAACGGCATGATGCTGGAATCCACCGATGCCACGCCCGTTACCGAGCTTTACCTGCCCATCAGCACGGCCAAGGCGATGGCGCACGCACAGGCGGGCCATTCGTACATCACGGTGGTGGCTGCCGCCGGCGAGGATACCGCAGCGCTGCTGCGCCAGACCGAGCGCTTTTTTGCCAGCTACTATACGCGCAATCCCTCGTATACCGTTACGGCCTCCAGCATGGAGAGCCTGCTGGACAGCATGACGCAAATGCTCTCTACCGTCAGCCTTGCCATTGCCGTTATTGCGGGCATCAGCCTGCTGGTGGGCGGCATTGGCGTGATGAATATCATGCTCGTCTCTGTCACCGAGCGCACGCGCGAGATCGGCACGCGCAAGGCGCTGGGCGCCACCAACGGCAGCATTCGCGCACAGTTCATCGTGGAGGCTGTCATCATCTGCCTCATCGGCGGCCTGCTGGGCATTGCAGTGGGCCTTGCGCTGGGCGCGGCGGGCGCAAAGCTTTTGGACTGTGCCGCTTCGCCCAGCGTGGGAGTGATTCTGGCCGCCGTGGCGTTTTCCATGAGCATCGGCGTATTTTTCGGCTATTATCCCGCGGGCAAGGCCGCCCGTCTCGACCCCATCGAGGCGCTGCGGTACGAATGAGCCCGCGCCCCGCTCTTTTGCCCGCGGCCGCGGGCCCAAAGCGCTCTGCGGGGGTTTGGGGCGCAAAAACGCATTTTCGGCTGCCGCTTTTTCAATTTCGGCGCCCGATCGGGCAAAATTCCTGCCGAATTGGGTGAAATGCGGTTGACAAAAACGCGCCGAATGGGTATAATAACAAGGCAAACATTGCGGAGGTTCCGTATGCTTTTAGACCTGAAGCGGATTTTTGGCGCGTATGACGCGCCGGTCACCCATCAGCTTTCGCTGGATCTCTCCGAGGCGGATTTTCCGGGCTATACGGTTCCGGAGCCCGTTTCGGCCCACGTCACGGCGACGCTGTGCGGCCGGGTTTTGGAAATTGCGCTGGAGATTACGGCGGATGCCGCGTTTGAATGCGCGCGGTGCCTTGCCGAGGGTGTGCGCCGTTTTCCCATCCAACGGGTCTACAGCGTGCGCGAGGCGGATCTGAGCGATCCGGACGCGGAGCTTTCCTTCACGCCGGACGGCCGGCTGGATCTGGAAGAGCTGGTTTATACCGAGATCGTGCTGGAGGTGCCCTCCGTTTTGCTTTGCAGCGAAAATTGTGCAGGGCTTTGCCCCGTTTGCGGCAGTCGAAAACCGTGCTCTTGCAGGCATGAAACCAGCGGCTTCGCGGACGAACGGCTTTCCGTATTAAAACGGCTGCTGGAGTAATGCAGCGCCAGAACGTAAACAGGAGGTGCTTTTCATGGCAGTACCCAAGAGCAAGGTTTCCAAGGCGAGACGCGACAAGCGCCGTTCCAACGTGTGGAAGCTTACCGCCCCCACGCTGACAAAATGTACGCAGTGCGGCGAGTACCGGCTGCCCCATCGGGTATGCGGCAATTGCGGCTACTACAAGGGCAAGGAAATCATCAAGAAGGAAGCGTAACCGGCTTCCCGCAGCTCGATCAAAGGGAGAGGGAGCGATCCTTCTCCCTTTTGTTTATGGGCCGTGCTGCTTATGGAACGCTTTGTGTAGGAGATGCGGCAGGGAAAAGGTACCCGTCCCTGCCTGCGCGGGCTTTAACCGGGACAGATCGCAACAGGGGGCGGACATATGGCGGTGAGGGTAACGGGTGTGGACAAGGGCTCGCCTGCACAGCGGGCGAACCTTGCGGATACCGTGCTGCTTTCCATCGACGGCAACGAGATCAATGATATGCTCGATTATTCCTTCTATTCTTCCGGCGCGCAGCTGGAGCTGGCAGTGATGCGCGGCGCAAAGCTGGAATATATCCGGCTGGAAAAAGAAGAATACGAGCCGCTGGGCTGCACGTTTGAAAGCTATCTCATCGATAAAAAGCATTCCTGCCGCAACAAATGCATGTTCTGCTTCATCGATCAGCTGCCAAAGGGCCTGCGCGAGACGCTGTATTTTAAGGATGACGATGAACGCCTGTCCTTTCTGTTCGGCAACTATATCACCCTTACAAATCTGAACGCGCACGAGGTGGAGCGCATCAAGCGCATGCATATCTCGCCCATCAATATCTCCGTGCATACCGTGGAGCCGGAGCTGCGCGTAAAAATGATGACCAATAAAAACGCGGGCGAGGTGCTGCGGTACATCGATGAGTTTGCCGCCGAGGGCATTGCGATGAATTGCCAGCTGGTGCTGTGCCGCGGCGTGAACGACGGCGATCACCTGCGCAAAAGCATCGAAAAGCTGGCCTCGCTTTATCCGGCCGTGCGCAGTGTTGCGGCCGTGCCCAGCGGCCTTACGCGCTTTCGCGAGGGGCTGTACCCGCTGCAGCCCTACGACGGGCAGACGGCGGCCGAGGTGCTGGATATTCTGGAGGAATACGGGAACCGTTACAAGGAGCGGTATGGCGTGCGCATCATCTATCCCGGCGACGAATGGTTTCTGCTGGCCGGGCGGCCCATTCCGCCCGCGGACAATTACGACGATTACCCGCAGATCGAAAACGGCGTGGGCATGTGGCGCAAGCTGCACGATGAATTTATGGCGGCGCTGCCCGCCGCCCGGCCGCCGTTTCTGCCGCGCGCCATCGATGTTGTTACGGGCGAGGCGGCCGCGCCGCTCATTCGCGGGCTGGCCGGGGCGCTTTGCGCCGCGCACCGCAACGTGCGCGTTACGGTGCACTGCGTAAAAAACAATTTCTTCGGCGGAAACATCGTCGTTGCGGGGCTGCTTACCGGAACAGACCTCATCGCGCAGCTGAAGGGCCGGCTGAAAAGCCATACGCTCGGTGTGCCCGAGACGATGCTGCGCGACGAAAAGGATAAATTCTTAGACGACGTTACCGTGAAGCAGCTGGAAAAGGCGCTGGGGGTGCGCGTGCGCATTCTGCCGCAGGACGGCGCGGCGCTGGCGGCGGCGCTGCTGAAATAGGCAGAGGGATCGTTTTTTCAAAGAAAAAGCGCCTTTTCCGCGAAGATGAAGGCGGAGAAAACGTTTTTCGGAAAAAGGCGGTGAGATCAGAAAACAAAGCGTCCGGAGATCCGCGCGGCAGAACGCTGCGGTTTCGTTTTCTGATGGCACCGTCCGCAAAAGGGAGAACTTGTATGGGAAAACCCATTGTCGCCATCGTGGGGCGGCCGAACGTCGGCAAATCCACGCTGTTCAATAAATTGGTCGGCCAGCGGCTGGCCATTGTGGAGGATACGCCCGGCGTTACGCGCGACAGGCTGTATGCCGTGTGCGAATGGCAGGAGCGCCGGTTTCTGCTCATCGATACGGGCGGCATCGAGCCGCGCGCGGACGACGTGCTGCTGCGCCATATGCGCCATCAGGCGCAGCTGGCCATTGATACCGCCGATGCGATCCTGTTTGTAACGGATATTCGCAGCGGCGTTACCGCGCAGGATGAAGAGATCGCGGCGCTTTTGCTGCGCAGCGGCAAGCCGCTGTTCCTTGTGGTGAACAAGGTGGACGGCATCGGCGAGGCGCCGGCGGAGCTGTACGATTTCTATTCGCTCGGCGTGGGCGAGCCGTACCCCGTCTCGTCGGTGCACGGCCACGGCACGGGTGATCTGCTGGAGGCCGTGTGCGCCTGCCTGCCCGCGCCCGGCGGCGAAGAAGAGGAGGATGAGCGCATCCCCGTGGCCGTGATTGGGCGGCCGAATGTGGGCAAATCGAGCCTTGTCAACTATATTCTGGGCGAGGAGCGCATGATCGTGGCCAACGAGGCGGGCACCACGCGCGACGCCGTGGACAGCGACGTGGAAAACCGCTACGGCAAGTTTACGTTTATTGATACCGCCGGCCTGCGCAGGCGCGGCAAAGTGGAAGACGGCGTAGAGCGCTACAGTGTGCTGCGCAGCCTTGCCGCCGTGGAGCGCGCGCGTGTGTGCGTCATCATGATCGACGCCACCGAGGGCTTTACCGAGCAGGATTCCAAAGTGGCGGGCTTCGCGCACGAGCAGGGCAGGGCGTGCATCATCGCCGTGAACAAATGGGACGCCGTGGAAAAGGACGATAAGACAATGGACGCCCAGCGCAAAAAGCTGGCAAATGATTTCAGCTTTATGTCCTATGCGCCCATCCTTTTTATCTCGGCCAAAACCGGCCAGCGCGTCGGCCGCCTGTTCGAGCTGATCTGCTTTGCGGACGCGCAAAATGCAATGCGCATCACCACCGGCACGCTGAACGATCTGCTGGCGCGCGCCACGGCGCGGGTGCAGCCGCCCAGCGATAAGGGCAGGCGGCTGAAGATCTACTATATGACGCAGACCTCCACGCGCCCGCCGACGTTCGTGTGCTTTTGCAATTCCAAAAAGCTGTTCCATTTTTCGTATGCGCGCTATCTGGAAAACCAGATCCGCGAGACCTTCGGCCTTGAGGGCACGCCCGTGCGCATCCTCATTCGCGAGCGCGGAGAAAAAGTTTAGCGCGGGCATTGCCTCGCTGCTTTCCGCACGCCAGGGCAAAAACATGCGCCGCTTCAGCCGCCGGCAGCCTGTATCAAAATTCGATTATCGGGAGGGGTTATAATGCAAACGGTTCTGTGCGGGGCGCTGTGCGCGCTGGCCGCGTATCTGCTGGGCTCCTTGAGCTTTTCCATCATTGTGACGAAGCTTTTGTATCACAAGGATATCCGCACCTTCGGCTCGGGCAACGCGGGCATGACGAACGTGCTGCGCACCTTTGGCAAGGGCGCGGCCGCGCTGACGATCATCGGCGATATCGGCAAGGGCGTGCTGGCGGTATTGCTGGCAAAATGGGCGTTTGCATCGTTTACGGCGGCCGACCCGATCTACGGCGCATACATCGCGGCGGGGTGCGCGGTGCTGGGCCATGTCTACCCGGTTTATTTCGGCTTCAAGGGCGGCAAGGCCGTATCCGTGGCCACCGGCACCATTGTGGCCATCGAGCCGGTGCTGATCGCGCCGCTGGCGGTGCTGTTTTTCGCGGTGTTTTTCTGCGGCAAAATGGTGTCGCTGTCCAGCATCACGTGCGCGGCGGCGTATCCGGTCGTCACGTTCCTTTATTTTTATTTTACCGAGCGGCACAACACGCTGCTCACCACGCTGTGCGCCGCGGCCATCGGCGGCCTCGTCATCTGGCTGCACCGCGGCAACATCGAACGCATCAAAAACGGCACGGAGTACAAATTCGGCAAAAAGAAGGGGTAACGGCGCGCGCAACCCAAAGCTGCGCGACAGTGGGTGGCGGCAGCCGCACCGGCGGGATATAATGGAGGCAAAAGGAGGGAGCACAGGGCGCTGCCCATATTCCTCAGGCTTTTGCCCTGCCGATCTTCCTGCCCGCGCCTGCTGCTTTTGTTCGTCCGGGCGCAAAAAATGCAAAAAAGAAAAACGCGCGGCACCGAATCTGCTGTGACAGCCGCTATGTCACAGCAGATTCGGCGCCGCGCGTTTCGGTATCCTTGCCCTTTTGGGGTGTTTTCGGGGCTTCGAGCCCTTTGCCGGTTTAAAATGGCGTTTGCCGCTTAACGGTTCCGGTCAGCGGCGGCCGGGAGCGTCAGTAACGATACCCTTCGGCGGCGGACGTCGTTTTGCCGCCGTTCTGAACAAATTCGCCGCATGCGCCGCCGTCGTCAATGTACAGGCCGTCGTTTAAGATCAGCTTATCCACACTGCCGGCCATCAGAGAAGCCGTTCCGCCGTTTACGGTGACGGCGCCCTCCACGGTGCCGGTGTTTTCAAAATAGCCGGAACTCACAATGCCCTGAGCCGCAACGATTCGGGAATTCTGCGTCTCTACAGGCCCGTCGCCCGTCGCCTTTCCCACGTCTCCGTTGCAGAGCATGCCCGTGCTGGTAAACGCGCCGTCTACCTGCAGCAGGCCGTTCTCCCCAATCAGGATAAATCCGTCGTTGACAAGATCGGAGCGCACCTCAAGCGTGCCGTCAATGTTCACCTGGCTGCCGTCCTCGACAGTCACGGTGACGCCATCTTCTACGATCACATACCCGCGGATGCTGGAGAACCGGTCGAGAACGAGCGTATTGTCCCCTTCGCCGGCCCGGATGACGATCGGCTCTTCCGGGCTGCCGGAGGGCAGGCTCTGGAATTCTTCTCCTGTCATGGGAAGGGTGTAGATGCTGCTGTCGGGATCGCGCACAGGCGCTGCGGGCGGCTCCTCCGGCTCGGGCTCGAGCGTCTCCGGAACAGACCGGAGCATGGCTTCCTCTATCTCGGCCCTTACGTAATCCGGGATCTCCGCCTGCGTAAACGGCTCGATCCCGATCCGGTTTTCGGTACTTCTTACCAGAAACGCCTTTTCCCCGGCCGAGACCTGCGCGCTGAGGCCCTCGGATGCAAATTCACAGCTGACGGTCCCCTCTAAAACATAGAGAACGGAGGAATTTTGGATCCAGCCGCAGGTTCCGCGGATGCCCACGATCATATCGCTCGCCCGAATCTCCATCGTTTCGCCCTCTTCGAGGGGTTTTGTCACCTGAAAGAACAGATTGCCCTGTTCCAGGTCCAGCTGCAGGCGGCGGCCGTCCTGCTGAACAGAAGCGACGCTCGCTTCATCCAGCTTGGCAAGCTTTGTATCGTCTAAATTGATCCACCCATAGCTTTCCGCCCCGGTATGTACGGAATAGCCGCTATACAGAGGCTGCTTTTCCTGCCGCTCAATCGTTTCCTTCTGCTCGTCCCACACGGATACTTGGCCGCTGGCCTTTTCCAGACGCATGGTTGTGGCGCGGCTTCCGTCCGCCTTGCCGCCGCAGCCGGCGAGGCACAGGCATGCGGCCAGCAAGAGCGCGGCCAGCCTTTTGGTTTGCTTCATCCCCGATCCCTCCCTTTTCCCTGAATCAGCGCTTAACGCTTAACAGCCGGTTTCTTTTGTTTTTGCCGGAGAGCGCTGCTTTTGCACCGGCCGGCAAAATGATGCTTCCCATCATAACACGGGGGATGCAAAAAGTCAATGCATCCAAATGCGGCGGCCGGGGAAACGGGGCGTGCGCTGCCCGCGGCAAAAAAGACGGTGCGCTTCGCAGGCTGCCGTCCGTCAGCTCGCGGCCGAGCCGCCGGATTGCGACAGGCCGGAAAAATCCTTGGGGCTGATGCCGTATTCGGCCTTGAAGGCGCGGTAAAAATTGGAATAATCGCCAAAGCCGCAGTGCTGGTAAACATCGGTAGGCGGCAGGCCGTCCGAAAGCATCTGCTTTGCGATCACAAGGCGTTTTTGAATAACATAGCGGTAGATGCTAGTCCCCACCAGACGGTTGAACTCGTGCGAAAGGTGGTACTTATTTACAAAAAAGCGCGAGGCCAGCAAATCGAGTGAAAGCTCCTCGTGGTAATGATCGTTGATATAGTTCAGCACATTCGTTACGATGGGGCCGGATTTATCCGCAAGCTCGTGGTGCTGGGCACCGCTTGCGGCCTGCCGGTTCAGCTCTACCAGAAGCTGCACCAGGCATCCGACGGCGGCAAGATCGGCGCCGTAAGCCTTGCTGGCCGATTCCTGCGCCAGGCGCTCCATCAAATCGGTAATCCGCTGGCGCGGCGTGGGTGCAGGGCGCAGCAGATTGGTGTGGCCGGGCACGCTGTGATCAAAGCAGTGCGTCAGCGTGGTGAGCGGCGTGGAAAACTGCTCCAAAAAATTTCGGTTCACCCAAAGCACAATGCGCTCGTAGGGGCTTTTTTCCTGCGTGATGCGCGGCTGGTGCAGCTCCAGCGGGCCGATGAGCAGAATGTCGCCGGGCATCAGCTGGTAGTTGCGGCTTTCCACCGTATAGCTGACATTGCCGTTTAAAAATAAATACACCTCGTAAAAATCATGATGATGCAGCGCGACCTCGTTCAGATAGGAATCGCGGTAACGATAGATCTCGTAGCTGTCGCTTAACATTTTTTGACGCACGGTAAATTTTTGAATATTGTTTTTCAACCTGTTCCGCCCTTCTCACAAAAGTGCGGCAGAATCGCGCCGCATGCAGTAAAACCCGCCAATATGATTTAATTTTAAGACAATTTTTGCAATGTGTCAAGCAATAATAGCAATTACGAATGTGAATAAGTGTGTTATACTGGATATAGTATCCAATTCTGTGTTTGTCTGCCCTTTGGGATTCATGCACAATCACCAACCATATGGAAGGAGTCAGGATGCCCATGAAAGACAAGATTCGCATTTCCGGCTTTGCGGACGAGATCAGCCCCGATTTTACAAAGCAGCTGGAGACGGTAACGTCCCTCGGAATGCATTATATTTCCCTGCGCTCGGCCGACGGCAAGGGCATAGCCGATTTTACGGAAGACGAGGTGCGTGATTCTCTGCTGCCGCGTATGGAACGGTTTGGTGTAAAGGTCTCGTCCATCGGCTCACCCATCGGCAAGGTGGGGGTAGAAGACGAGGCGGGCTTTGCCGTGCAGCTGCAGCAGCTGGAGCGCCTGTGCCGCATCTGCAAGCTGCTGGACTGCCGCTATATCCGTATGTTCAGCTTTTTCATCCCGCAGGGGAAAGACCCCGAGGCCTACCGCGATGTCGTGATTGAAAAGCTGCGCAAATTTGCGGCTGTTGCAGAACAGCACGATGTGATCCTGCTGCACGAAAATGAGAAGGATATTTACGGGGATATCGGCTCGCGCTGCAAGACGATTTTCGACGCGCTGGCCAGCCCGCATTTCCGCGCCGCGTTCGATTTTGCAAACTTTGTGCAGTGCGGCGAGGATACCGCCGAATGCTGGGAGCTTTTGCGCCCGTACATCGAATATATCCACATCAAAGACGCCGTCACGCACGATAAGGAAAACGTGCTGTGCGGCACGGGCGAAGGCAAAATCAAAGAGCTGCTCACGCGCGCCATCCGCGACGAGGGCTACGAGGGCTTTTTGACGCTGGAGCCGCATTTGGTGCTGTTCGCCTCGCTCCAGTCGCTCGAAACCGAAGACGCCGCCCACATCATTAAGCAGAATAAAGCCAAGGACGGCGCAGAGGGCTATGCGATGCAGTACAGCGCTCTGAAGGAGATCCTCGACGCGATCTAAGCGGCGGAACGCGGGGGCGGCCCTGCCCGAAAAGCAGGGCCAAAGGAGCTCTTCGCCTTTTGGCCGCGTTCGTTCCCCTGGCGGGCTTTGCCTGCCGCGGCTTTCCTGCCGCACCGCGGGCGCCTTGGGCCCGTAACTTTGGGCGCGCAGCTTTGTGCACGCCGCCTTGTGCACGCCGCCTTGGGTCCGTAACTTTGGGCGCGCAGCTTTGTGCACGCCGCCTTGTGCACGCCGCCTTGGG
>CAJUMH010000002.1:103193-134536 GCA_910587145.1 uncultured Ruthenibacterium sp.
TCCGTAACTTTGGGCGCGCAGCTTTGTGCCCGCAACTTCGGGTACGCAGCTTTGGGCCTGCCGCTTTGTGCCCGCAACTTCGGGTACGCAGCTTTGGGCCCGCACAAAAATCGTTTATCCGCAAATTCTAAAGATAAAAAGGAGAGAGATTATTATGGAAAAGGTACGTTTTGGTCTTATTGGCATCGGTGCGCAGGGCGGCGCCTACGCCGGCTTTTTAACAGGCAAGGGCGGCTTCCCCGGCATGCCTACGCCGGAATGCCCCCCGCACTGCGCGCTGGGCGCTCTGTGCGACATCGACCCTGAGAAAGAAAAAATGTGCAAAGAGAAATATCCCGAGATCCCGTTCTACACCGATTGGAAGGAAATGGTCGCCTCCGGCAATGTGGACGCCGTCGTCACCACGGTGCCGCATTATCTGCACCACGAGATCGCCATCTATTGCCTGGAGCACGGCATGAACGTGCTGGTGGAAAAGCCCGCCGGCGTGCGCGGCAAGGACGTTTTGGCGATGAACAAGTGCGCCGCCGAGCATCCGGACGTTGCGTTCGGCATCATGTTCAACCAGCGCACGAATAAGCTGTACCAGAAGATCAAAGAGATCGTCGCCTCCGGCGAGCTGGGACAGATCCGCCGCAGCCAGTGGATTATCAACACCTGGTGGCGTCCGGACAGCTACTATCAGCAGAGCGCGTGGCGCGCCACGTGGGGCGGCGAAGGCGGCGGCGTCCTTGTGAACCAGGCTCCGCACCAGCTCGATCTGTGGCAGTGGATCTGCGGCGTCCCGACGAAGGTGTATTCCAAGAACATCAACGGCTGCCACCGCGACATCGCCGTGGAGAACGACGTGACGATCATGGTGGAATTCCCGAACGGCGCAACGGGCAGCTTTATCACCTGCACGCACGATGCCATCGGCACCGACCGTCTGGAGATCGACCTCGACGCCGGCAAGATCGTTGTGGACGGCAGCAAGACGGCCACGGTCTACCGCATGAAGCAGTCTGAAGACGAGATGAACAAGACGATGGACATGATGAAGGTTGCGATGCTGTCGCGCGGCAATTCCGCGGGCGGCGGCCTGTACGACGTGGAGACGTTCGAGAACGAGGACGGCTGGGGCTACCAGCACACCACCGTGATGGAGAACTTTGCCTGCCACATCATCGAGGGCACGCCGCTGCTGGCGCCGGGCTCCGACGGCATCAACGGCGTGAACCTTGCCAACGCGTCGCAGCTGTCCGCTTGGACGGGCCGCGAGGTGGCAAACCCGGTCGATCCCGAGGAGTACGCCGCCGAGCTGAATAAGCGCATCGCTGCCGAGGGCAAATTCCCGGTGCGTGATTGACAGTACATCCATAGAGCTGATACAGAACCATTCTCCGGCGCGGGACGGCGGCAGGCGCATTTGCGCGCTGCGTCTGCCGGGCCCTTCGGTGGGCATGGCGCGCAGCGGCCCGCCCCCGCGCCGAGGATAAGGAGTGAACCGCGATGAAAAAAGCAGCGATCATCGGTTTCGGCACGATCGCGCCGGTACATCTGGCCGCGATCCGGTCGAACCCGGAAATCGAGCTGTGCGCCGTGTGCGACACAAACGAGGCCGTCAGGATATCCGTACCCGAGGGCGTGCCGTTTTATACGGATTATAAGGCTCTGTGCGCACAGGCAAAGCCCGACTGCGTACATATCTGCCTGCCGCATTACCTGCATTTCCCGGTGAGCCAATATTTTGCCGAGCAGGGCGTGCATGTGTTTTGCGAAAAGCCCGTGGCGCTTACGCCAAAACAGGCGGAGGAATTTGCGGCGCTGGAGGCTGCGCATCCCGAGATTAAGATGGGCATTTGCCTGCAGAACCGTTTGAACGAGACGACCGAAATGCTGCGGCAGCTGCTGCAGAGCGGCGAGTACGGCAAGGTGATCGGCTGCCGCGGCTTTGTGCCTTGGCAGCGCACGAAGAGCTATTACGAGGAACAGCCCTGGCGCGGCCAGATGCAGTACGCGGGCGGCGGCTGCATGATCAACCAGAGCGTGCACACGCTGGATCTTCTGTATTATTTGTGCGGCGATATCACGCGCTTACACGCCACGGTGGACCAGTTGCTGGAATACGGCGTTGAGGTGGAAGATACCGTGGTCGCGCGTTTGGAGTTTGCAAACGGCGCGAACGGCGTGTTCTTTGCCACAAACGCCAACTATACAAACGAGAGCGTCCAGATCCGCGTTGCCGCGGAAAAGGCCGTGTTCCACATTGAGGACGACGTATTGACGCGCATTTTGCCGGACGGCAGCCGTGAAAAGCTGTGCGAAAACGAAAAAATGCCGGGTGCAAAGTTCTATTTCGGCGCGTCGCATTCCAAGCTGATTGCAAAATTCTACCGCGCCGTGGAACAGAACACGGACGATTATATCCATGTGCGCGACGCCGTGATGAGCATCCGGCTGATCGACGCCATCTGCCGCTCCGAAAAGGCCGGTGCGGCCGTGACACTGTAAGCGTCCGGCGCAGCTGCGCTTTTGCTTGCGGCAAAAAAGAAAAAGCGCCTTTTCCCAAAGCGTCTTTTCCGAGAGGAACAAAAAACTTCAGAACAAAAGGAGAACGATATTATGGCTCAAAAAGGTTTGATCGGCGTTCAGATGAGTACCATCGCCCCTGCAAAAATGCCTAAATTCGACGCGTTTGAATCCATGCAGAAACTCACGGAGATCGGCTATCACTGCATCGAGATCTCTCAGGTGCCTATGACGGCGGAGAACGTTGCCGGCTTCCGCAGATCCATCGACGAGCTCGGCATGAACGTATCGTCCTGCACGGCCTCTGTCGCGCCGATGGTGCCCGGCATGCCCGGCGAGTATCTGTGCGAGCCGGAAGATTTTAAGAAGATCGTGGACGATTGCAAGGCGCTGGATTGCGATATGCTGCGCATTGGCATGCTGCCGATGACCTGCATGGGCAGCTATGAAAAGACGATGAATTTTGCCAAACAGGCAGACGAGATCGCGGCGAAGCTGAAGGAAGAGGGCATCGATCTCTATTATCACAACCATCATATCGAGTTTGTAAAGTACGACGGCAAATACCTTTTGGACATCATCAAGGATAACGCCCCGAACATCGGCTTTGAGCTGGATACGCACTGGATCCACTTCGGCGGCGAGGATCCCGTTTCGTTCATCAAAAGGTACGCGGGCCGCATCCGTCTTCTGCACCTGAAGGATTACCGCATCGGCGAGATGCAGGTTCCCGAGGGCGGCATCGACGTATCCAACCGTGAGGCGATGATGAAATTTATGGGCGGCTTTAAGAGCGTGGTGCAGTTCGCCGAGGTGGGCGAGGGCACGCTGCCCATCAAGGCCTGCATCGAGGCCGGCCTTGCCGGCGGCGCGGAGTACTTCCTCGTTGAGCAGGACGATTGCTATGGCCGCGATCCGTTCGAGAGCCTGAAGATCAGCCACGACAACCTCGTAAAGCTGGGCTTTGGCGATTGGTTCTGATCCCGGGCCGCTTTGGCAACAAAAACAGGAGCGCCCCCGGCTGCCGGTACGCCTGCCTTGCGGCCGGCGCGGCGGCCGGGGGCCTTTTAAATACCGATAGGAGGTAGATTCCCATGAAACAGTTTATGGATCAGGATTTCCTGCTTTCCACGCCCACAGCGCAAAAGCTGTATCACGATTACGCGGCGGAGATGCCCATCATCGATTACCATTGCCATGTGAGCCCGCAGGAGATTTTTGAAGATCGCCGGTTTGAAAACATCACGCAGGTGTGGCTTGGCGGCGACCATTATAAATGGCGCGTGATGCGCTCGAACGGCGTAGAGGAAAAATACATTACGGGCGATGCTTCCGACCGTGAAAAATTCCAGAAATTCGCCGAGGCGCTGCCCCTTGCCATTGGCAACCCCATGTATCACTGGTGCCATCTGGAGCTGAAAAAGTATTTCGGCTATACCGGCACGCTGAACGGCGAGACGGCCGAAGAGGTGTGGAACCTGTGCAATCAAAAGCTGCAGGAGCCGGGCATGAGCGTGCGCGGCCTAATCGCGCAGAGCAATGTTGCGTTTGTGGGCACCACGGACGATCCCATTGATTCGCTGGAATGGCATCAGAAGATCGCGGCCGACGATTCCATCAAAACGATTGTCGCGCCGTCGTTCCGCCCGGATAAGGCCGTCAACATCGATAAGGCCGGCTGGAAGGACTACATCGAAAAGCTCGGCGCGGTGTGCGGCTACGCCATCACCGACAGCGCCGCGCTGGAAAAAGCGCTGGGCGAGCGCATCGCGCACTTCAATGCCGCCGGCTGCCGCGCCTCCGACCACGGCCTGGACTACGTTGCATATCGTCCGGCGGACAGGGCCGCCGTGGACGCTGTGTTTGCCAAGGGCATGCGCGGCGAGATCCCCACCGCGGAAGAGGCCGAGATCTTTAAAACGCAGCTGGTGCTGTTCTGCGCGCGCGAATACGCCAAACGCGGCTGGGTAATGCAGATGCATTATAACTGCCTGCGCAACCCCAACAAGAGGATGTTTGCAGAGCTTGGTCCCGATACCGGCTACGACGTGATCAACACCGTCAACTGCGGCGAGGCCGTTGCCGGCCTGCTGAACGCGCTGGAAGAGACGGGCGAGCTGCCCCGCACCATTCTGTACAGCCTGAATCCCGCGGACAACCAGCTGCTGGATACCATTCTTGGCGCGTTCCAGGGAACGGAGGTTCCGGGCAAGGTCCAGCACGGCAGCGCGTGGTGGTTCAACGATACCAAAACGGGCATGACAGAGCAGATGACCAGCCTTGCGAACCTGGGCTTGCTGGGCAACTTTGTGGGGATGCTCACCGACAGCCGCAGCTTTTTAAGCTATACGCGCCACGAATATTTCCGCCGCATTCTGTGCGATCTGCTTGGCAAATGGGTGGAAAACGGCGAGTATCCCGCCGATATGGCCATGCTGGAAAAGATTGTGCGAGGCATAAGCTACAACAACGCCGCCCGCTATTTCGGCATTGAATAATTTTTCTGTCCGCAGAGGTGCTTGCATACCCGGCTGCGGTTTGCTGCACAGGTTCGTGCATGCAAGCATGGTTTTTCCCCTTTTTTGGCAATCTGATGGCGCGCTGCAAATCTTCTTTGCAGCGCGCTTTTTTTGGCAAAAAACTGGCGCAGTGGATCCCGGCTTAAAGGGGCTGCTTTGTTTTTTAGGAAGCCGCCCGTAAATCGGCCGGGCTTTTTTTATTGAAAAAAAGCGTCCGCCGCCGCGCTGCTTGTCGAAATATATAAAAAAATAGGCGCTATTCTAAAATTTCTGTACTATAAAGAGGAAGAAAAATTCGATATGCTAATACTATAAGAGCGGGGCGCCTGCAAAAACAGGGGGCATCCCCGCAAGAAGAGCGGGATATCCGCAAAACAAAAAGGAGCTTGAGCAAGATGAAAAAGATGTTGGCAGTATTTCTTGTGGCCGTTCTGGTTCTTGGCCTTGTGGGATGCTCCGGCACGCCGGCAGCTTCGTCGGGCACGCCGAACGCCTCCTCCGGCACACCGGATGCCGCTTCCGATACGCCGGATGCTTCCGCCTCTGCGCCCGCGCAGCCGGAGAGCGGCCGGAAAAAGGTAGGCATGTGCGCCGCCAGCCTCTCGTTCGATTTCCAGATCCAGATGAGCAACGGCATCGAGCGCGCCGCAAAAGAGAACGGATACGAGTACACCGTCTATGATTACGATTTCGATTCCGAGAAAATGCTCAGCGGCCTGGATACGCTGGCGGCCTCGGACGTGGGCGCCATGTACGGTCTGTTCCTTGCGCCGGAATCGGCAACGGCCTTTATGAAGGATCATCCCGAGATCGGCGTGCTGACACAGGGCGAGGTTGTGGAAGGCGCGCTGGCCGGAACCATCAATGACTATGTCACGCTGGGCGAGCAGTTTGTAGAGGCGCTGGACGCTTTTGTAAAGGAAAACAACATCACCTCCGGCGATATCGCCGCGCTGTGGCTGGAAACCTGCGAAAACGAGGACAGTGAGTACTTTGCCGCGAAAGAACAGATCAAGGATGTGATCGAGGCCTGGTGCGAGGGCAAGGATTTCCACGTTGTAAGCGAATACTATCCGAAGGACAACGAGGAGGCCGCCAACGTCACCATGCAGATTATGAACGCATCGCCGAACGTGCGCTTCTTCTTCTGCTTCAACAACGGCTATGCCATTGCCGCGGCAAACGAGATCGGCTCTGCAAAATCGGATGTGAGCGAGTATTTTGTGTTTTCCAGCGAGGGCGACACGGAATCGTTCCGTCTGATCGCCGAGAACAAGAGCGCCTATCGCGCCTGCGCCTATATGGATATTGAAGAATCCGGCTATCAGGTAGGCATGCAGCTCATCAACTTTATCGAGAACGGCAAAATGGAAAACGTGGTTGTAACAAAGGATCTTGTAACAGGCGCCAACGTGCAGGACTATATGGAGTGATCCCGAAAAAACAGCAAACAGAACCGGCAGCGGTGTCCGGGCGCGGAAGAACGCGCCCGGACCTTTGCCATAAGAGGTGAAAACATGGACAAGACCGTTTTATCGTTTCACGGGATCGGAAAATCGTTTCCCGGCGTGCAGGCGCTGCAGGATATCAGCTTTTCGCTGCACGAGGGCGAGGTGCTTGCGCTGCTGGGAGAAAACGGCGCGGGAAAATCCACGCTTGTAAAGTGCCTCACCGGCGCGAATGTGCCCGACGAGGGCATGATCGAACTGTTCGGAAAAACCTACCGCAGTATTGATCCCATCACCTCCCGCAGGTGCGGCGTCAGCGCCGTGTATCAGGAATTCAATCTGGTGCCGGAGCTGCCCATTGTGGAAAACGTGTTTATGGGCAACAACCCCGGCAACGGCGTGATCGTGGATTATCCGCAGATGCTGCGCCGCAGCAAAGAGGTTTTCGATTCGTTCGGGCTTGACATCGACCCCACCGCGAATGTCGGCACGCTTTCTCCCGCGATGATGCAGATAGTGGAGGTGGCCAAGGCGATTTTGCTGAATGTTCGGCTTTTGATCCTGGACGAGCCGACCGCGCCGCTTACGGTAAAGGAGACGGAGATCCTGTTTCGCATCATCCGCGATCTGAAGGCGAAGGGCGTTGCGGTGATTTATATCTCGCACCGCATGGAGGAAATTTTCGAGATCTGTGACCGCGCCGTGATTATGCGGGACGGCCGCAAGGTGGGCGAGACGCTCATTCGCGATACCTCCCGCGCCGAGCTCATCCGGCTGATGATCGGACGGGAGCTGACAAGCTATTATCCCGAACACGAAAGTGCGGCGGGCGACGAGGTGGTTTTGCAGGTGCAGGGGCTTTGCGGCAACGGCGTGCGCGACGTTTCGTTCCGGCTGCACCGGGGCGAGATCCTGGGCGTGGCCGGCCTGGTGGGCGCGGGGCGCACCGAGCTGATGACGCTTTTGTTCTGCGATGCAAAGCGCGAGAGCGGCAGCGTGCTGCTGCACGGAAAAGAATTTTGCGGCCGCCGCCCGTGGCACGCCATTGCCAACGGCATTGCCTATTTGCCCGAAGACCGCAAGCGCCTTGGCCTTTTAATGGACAAAAGCGTTGCCGCCAATACAACGCTGGCCAGCATAAAAAAATATTGCCGCTTTGGTGTGATCGACCGAAAAAAAGAGCTGGAGCGCATCCGCGGCTACTGCGACGCGCTGGAGATCAAAACGGCCGGCTACGACAAAGAGGTGCAGTACCTCAGCGGCGGCAACCAGCAAAAGGTGATTGTGGGCAAATGGCTGGATACGGACAGCGAGATCATTATTTTCGACGAGCCGACACGAGGCATCGACGTGGGGACCAAGCACGAGATCTATGCCATCATCGACAGGCTGGCCGACGAGGGACGCTCGGTCCTGATGGTATCCTCGGAATTTGAAGAGCTGATGGGCGTGGCCGACCGCATTCTTGTTATGGCGGAGGGCACGCTGGTGGGCAGCGTGGAAAAACCGGATTTCAACAAAGAGCGGCTGCTGGATCTGGCGTCCGGCAGCCGGTAAAAGCGGGGGACAGGATGATGAAAACATTTTTGAGCAAGGCCGGCGGCCTGCTGCGCAAATCCACCGCGCAGCTGATCCTTGTGGCGCTGGTAATCTTTTTTGGCATCGAGTGCAAGGGCACGTTTTTTACATTGAACAACCTCATCTCGATTGTGCGGCAGGTATCCACCATGGGCATTGCCGCGCTGGGGATCTCGTTTTTGATGATCTCGGGCAATCTGGATTTTTCCACCGGGCAGGTGTACGCGCTGGTGGGAACAATGACCGCGTGGCTGTATTCGCTGGGCCTTCACATCGTGCCGGCCATGCTGCTGGGGCTGCTGAGCGGCATTGCCATCTTCTGCCTCACCTGCTGGATCTCGAGCCGGTTCAATATCAACCGTCTGGTGATCTCGATGGCGGTGGGCACGGCGGTAAGCGGCCTTGCGTGCATCATTGCGCAGAACAAAACGCTGTACGGTCTGCCGGACAGCATCAAGTGGCTGGGGCAGGGGTATCTGTTTGACGTAATCCCCATTTCCATGGTGCTCTTTTTTGTGCTGGCGCTTCTGGTGGCGTTTGTGCTGAAGAAGACTTACCTTGGCCGCTACCTGTTTGCGGTGGGCGGCAGCGAGGACGTCGCGCGCCTTTCCGGCATCAATGTCAACCGGATCAAGTATATTGCAAGCATCATTGCAGGCCTGCTGGTGGGCGTGGCAGGGCTTGTGTGCATGTCGCGCACGTTTTCCGGCAGCCCGTTCGCGGGCGGCTCGCTCAGCTCGGACGTGATCTCGGCCGCGCTGCTGGGCGGCGTCTCCGTTACGGGCGGCACAGGCAAAACCTCCGGCATCGTAACGGGCGTTATCATTATCGGCACGCTTTCGGTGGGGCTGAACATGATGGGCCTCAACAGCAATTCGCAGGATATTTTTAAGGGCGCCATGATGATGATTGCCGTTGTGATCGACAGCACCTCAAAAAAGCGCTCGGCCAAAAGCTGAGGGCGGGAAGGAGAGCTCCGATGAAGAAAAACGATTTTTACGCATGCTTTGGCGGGTTCGGCATTCAGCACTGGGCAAACCTGTATGCGCCGGATATTGAGGGCAGCTGCCATGCGCTGACGGTATGCGCCGTAAACGGCGATACGGGCGAGATGACGGTGGTGGGCGAGGGGCCGCAGGTGCTCAGCCCCAGTACGCTGGTGGTCTCGCCGAACCGCAAATACATTTATGCGGGCAACGAGGACCACGATTTCGGGCAGCCCGGCTACGGCGGCGGTATCAGCGCGTTTGCGTTCGACGAAACAACAGGCGCGCTGCGGCTCATCAACCAATCGCTTGCCTATGGCTCCGCCACGGCCTATGTTACGCTGGACAAAACGGGCCGATACCTGTTTGCGGCAAATCACGGCTCCAAATTTTACTGCTCCCGCTACGAAACGGTAGACGGCGTATTGCAGCCGCGCGTTATTCGCGATGAAGGGTGTGTATGCATGTTTCGCATCCGCGAGGACGGCGGCATCGGCGCGCTGGTGGACCGGCTCGTGCTGGAGGGCACAGGCGCGCACCCCGTGGAGCACGCCAGCGCGCACCCGCACTCGGTGCTGCTGGACGATGAGGATTTTGCCGTGATCCCCAATAAGGGGGGCGACAATATTTACGTGTGCAAATTGGATCGCGAAGCGGAAAAGCTGAAGGTGCTCTCGGTGTTCCGGTCGGAATACGGTTCCTCGCCGCGCCATGCCTGCTTTGTGCCGGGCACGCCCTACGTGCTGGTGCAAAACGAATACGACGGCCATCTGTGCAGCTATGCGCTGAACCGCGAAAGCGGCACCCTCACGCGCATCTCCCGGCTGGACAGCTGGGCGCCCGAATGGGACGGCGCAGAGCGGTTTTCGCTGCTGAGGGAGATGGCGCATCCCTGGGGCATCGACGTGCAGCTGCACCCGAACGGGCGTTTTGTCTTTACCAACAACACGCAGGGCGTGATTGCCACGTTTGCCCTAAACCGGGAAACCGGCGAATTGACGCTGCTGCACCGTTTCTTGCTGGAGGGCAGTATGACACGCGGCATGCAGGTGGAGCGCAGCGGCCGCTTTTTGGTGGTGACGGGCGTGATGAGCGAAAAGGCGACGGTGCTTTCCATCGACGCACAGACAGGCGCGCTTGCGCCCGTGTGCGAGGTGGCGCTGCCCACGCCGACGGCGCTGCGCTTTATTTACCCGGAAGCATAGGAGGCGAGCGGCAATGACAGAGCTGAGGGCAAAGCCCTTTTATCTGGACGACGCGGCGTGCGCGTGGGTGCACGATACGCTGTCGGCCATGGATGCGCGCAGCAAAACGGCGCAGCTGTTCTGCTGCGTCAGCGCGGGAGAAAGCGCCGAAACGCTGCTCGGGCGCTATCAGAAGATCCCGTTCGGCGGCGTTACCTTCCGCCCGGACAAGGCCGATGCGATCAAGGCGTGTGTCGATGCGGTTCAGCGCCGGGTGAACATCCCGCTGCTTGTCTCGGCAAATTTGGAAAACGGCGGCATCGGCATTGCCACAGACGGCACGGAATTTGCCTCGCAGCTGGAAGTGGCGGCCACGGGAGACACGCGCTTTGCACGCATGCTGGGGGATGTCTGCGGGGCGGAAGGCGCGAGTGTTGGCTGCAACCTTGCGTTTGCCCCGGTGGTGGATATCCACTATAACTGGCGCAATCCCATCATCAATACGCGCACCTACGGCAGCAGCCCGGATACGGTGCTGCGTTTTGCGCAGCAATACCTGCAGGGCCTTGCGCCGCACGGCGTTGCGGCGTGCATCAAGCACTTCCCGGGCGACGGGGTGGACGAGCGCGACCAGCATCTGCTCACCTCGGTGAACAGCCTTTCGTGCGAGGAGTGGGACGCCTCCTACGGCAAAATTTACCGCGCGCTCATTGAGCAGGGCGTGCCTACGGTGATGGTGGGGCATATTCTGCTGCCCGCATACAGCCGCCGCCTGCGCCCGGAGCTTGCAGACGCGCAGCTGCTGCCCGCGTCGCTTTCGCCGGAGCTGGTCAACGGGCTGCTGCGAAAAGGGCTGGGCTTCAACGGCCTTGTCATTACCGATTCGGCCGTGATGACGGGGCTGGGCTGTGCGCTGCCGCGCCGCCAAATTCCGGCCGCGGCCATCAACGCGGGCTGCGATATGTTCCTGTTCGGCCGCAATCCGGAAGAGGATTTTGAAAGCCTGTGGCAGGACGTGCAAAGCGGCGTTGTTTCGGCCGAGCGCCTCGACGAGGCGGTTACGCGGGTGCTTGCGCTGAAGGCCTCGCTGGGCCTGCACCGCAAAACGGAATTCACCTCGCCGCGCTGCGGCGAGATTGTGGGCTGCGCGCGGTTTGCGCGGCAGGCGCGGGAATGCGCGGACAAAGCCATTACGCTGGTAAAGGATACGCAGCGCCTGCTGCCTGTAACGCCGCAAACGCACCCGCGCGTCTGGCTGCACATTTTGGGGGACGAGCCGGCGTTTCGGGGCGGCAGCGTTTGCCGCGAAAGGGTGATCGAAAAGCTTGCCCGGGCGGGCTTTACGGTAATCTGCGCCGACCGGGAGCACCCGGAACAGTCGCTTTCGAACGAGCCGGTGCATGTGCTGAAGCAAAAATACGATTGGATCCTCTACATGGCCAATCTTGTTACGGGCGGCAACAATACGGTGAACCGCATCCGCTGGCTGCCCATGGCGTGCGGAGAATCGCCGCAGTATGTGCGTGATATCCCCACGATGCTTGTCTCGCTGGGCGATCCGTACCATTTTGTGGATGTGCCCATGATCCGCACCATCGTGAACTGCTACGAAAACTCCGATGCGGTGCTGGACGCCCTGCTGGAAAAGCTTACCGGAAAAAGCGCATTTACGGGTGTTTCTCCGGTAGACCCGTTCTGCGGCATGTGGGGGGCGGAGTTTTAAGGAGGTACAGATCCGGTCGGAACGCCGGAGGCGGCCGGGGCGCGCCGGACGGTTTATGCAGCGGCTCCTGAACGGGAATGCGGGGCGGTGGGCTTTCGGCGGCCGCCCCGCTTGCCTTGCGTTTTTGGGCATGCTATAGTAGAAGCGGTGCGGGCTCGGCCCTCTTCTGCAATGGCAGAAAACGGGGCCGGGCGCTGCCCTCTGGCGGCGGCGCCAAAAACGATTTTGAAACGAAAGGAATGCGGCGTATGAAGGTGCTGATCGCAGACGACGAGGTGCATATCTGTTCCCTGATCCAATATCTGATCGCATGGGACGAGCTGGGGCTCACGCCCGGCGGGATGTTCTCCTGCGGGGAAGAGGTGCTGGAATACCTGCGCGGCGATACGGCGGATATCCTCATCTGCGATATCGAAATGCCGGGCATGAACGGCATCGAGCTGATGCAGACGCTTTCGCGCACGCGGCCGGAGATGAAGATCGTGGTGGTGAGCGGCTTTCGCAACTTCGATTACGCCCGCTCTGCCATGCAGTACGGGGCCTGCAATTATCTGCTGAAGCCCATTGATGAAAAAGAGCTGAACGGCGTGCTGCGGGAGATTGTGACAAGCGCGCAGGCCGGGGTGCGGCAGGACAGCGTGATGATGCGTGCCTCCGGGCGGCTGCAGCTTCTGGAGCTGCTGCGCGCGCCGGGCGCGCCGGAAGACCTTGCCGTCATCAACAAAAATTACGATTATCATTTTTCCGAGGGGACGTTTCAGGTGCTGCGCGCGGTGTGTTTGGACGGCGAGCCCGCCTCGGACACGCTGCGCCTGATCCAGCGGATGTTCGAGGAGATCCTGCGTCCCAGACTGGCCGATTTTTGCCGGGAGTTTGAGTTTTACCGCGAATCCGCCGTGCACCTGTGCATTCTTATCAATCGGGAACATACGGGTATGAGCGAGGCGCAGCTTCAATCCGTGTTGGACAGCAGCCTGCGCGGCGCCATCGTGGAGCTGGGCTGCAAAACGCAAAGCCGCGTATCCATCGGCGTGGGCCCCGCCGTCGGCCGCTTTTCCGAGGTGCACCAAAGCTATCTTGCCGCTGCCGGCGCGGTGTGCGAACGGCTTTACCGCCGGGAGAGCGGCGTGCTGTACGCCGAGGCCCTTGTGCGGGAGGCAGACAGGATCGAGCTGCTCACCGCCGCCGACCGGCAGGCGCTGGCGCGCTGCATCGAGCAGATCGACCCGGACGGCGCCTGCCGGCAGATCCGGCAGGTATTCCGCCATTGCGAGCATGCGTTCCGCGCACGGCCGCAGCGCGTGTTTGAATGCGCAAGGGCGGTTTTAACACTTACGGAGCAGACGATGGAGCATGTGGGCGTTGTGGAGGAAAGCCGTGAACGGCTTGTTCAAAGCGCGCTTTTAAAGCTGGAATGCTGTGCGGACGTGCCGGAGCTGGAGGCCTGCCTGTGCGGCGCCGTGTGCGAGCGCATCAATGGCCGGCTGGCGGAAAAGCTGGCAAACGTATCGGCCTACGCGCAGCAGGCCAAACAGTATATCGATAAGCACTATATGCAGAACATTACGCTGGAGCTGCTGGCAGGGCAGCTGAATATCAACCCCACCTATCTGAGTGTGGTGTTTAAAAACGAGATCAGGATGAATTACAGCAAATATCTTACGATGGTGCGCATGGAAAAGGCAAAGGAGCTGCTGCGCCGGTGCGATTTGAACCTTACGCAGGTGGCGCACGCTGTCGGATACGACAGAACGGCTTATTTCAGCAATGTGTTCCGGCAGTATGTCGGCGTAAAGCCCACAGAATACCGGCGGCTGCATCAGCACGGGATAGGAGATTGATATGAAGCCGAAAACAAGATCTGCCCGCGTGCGCGTACGGCTGCTTTTCGGCTGTGCCGCGGCCTGTGTCGGCTGCCTGGGCGCGGTGTTTTTGTGGATGTGGCGGTGTCTGCGCCGCGCGCCGAACAAAACAGGGACGGTGCTGCTGGCCGGGTGGGCGGCGTGTCTGGCTTTGACGGCGCTGCTGGTGTGGTTTTTCTCCTCGGCGCGCCGCCGCCGAGAGCAGTATGCACAGCGGGAATTGGAGCGCGCGAACCGGGATATGCGCGAGATACAGCTTCAAAAGCGCAAAGAGCAGCTGAACGCGCTGCAAAACCAGATCAACCCCCATTTTTTGTATAATACGCTGGATACGATCCGCGGCCTCGCCATCGAGCGCGGCGCGATGGATGTGGCGGATATTGTAGCCACGCTTTCGTCCATGTTCAAATACAGCATGGACTACGCCAATTCGCTGGTGCCCGTAAGCGACGAGCTGGAGCACCTGAACAGCTTTCTGCGCATTCAGGCCATTCGCTTTCCGCGCAAGTTTACGTTCGAGCAGCGTATGGAGTGCGAATTCCGCGATTTGAACCGGGTGCGCATCCCAAAGCTGGTGCTCCAGCCGATTGTGGAAAACGTATTTACCCATGCGTTCCGGCGGATGCTCTTTGGCGGAAGGATCGTGCTGCGGCTCGTTGCCTCGGAGGAAGAATTTCAGATCCTCGTTACCGACAACGGCGCGGGGATGCGCGACGAACAGGTGCTTGCCATGAACCGCATGTTCCGCGCCTGCGAGCCGGAGCGGCATTCGGACGGCGGGCATTCCAGCATCGCGCTCAGCAATATCGATGCCCGCATCAAAATGTACTGCGGCGAGCGGTACGGGCTGTACATTGCCAGTACGCCGGATTACGGCACGACGGTGACGGTATCGCTTGCGTGGCCGGAGAGCCTGCCGGAAAGGGCTTCCCCCGCCGGGGAGCGGGAACCGTGAGGCGGGCGGCGCTGCGCTTTTCGGGCGTCCAGGCAGAGGATCGCTGCTTTGGCGCAATTCGGGACGCAACATTCACCCTTTATTGCGACGAGGCGATCCTCCTGACGGGCCTGTTCAATTCAGGGCTTGCCACGCTCCCGCGTCTGCTGAACGGGGAGGTGCGCGAATTCGGCGGCGAGATCTGCGTGTACGGCAGGCGGCTGACGCGCATTTCGCCCGAGACGGCGGAGATCGCCGTGATCGGACGGCGGCATCTGCTTTTGGAGGATATGACGCTTGCGGACGGGATCCGTATGCGCTGCGGCAGGGGAAGGCTCGGCATTATGCGGCCGCTGCGCTGCTCCGGCGAGCTGCTGCAATTGCTGGAGGTAATGCGCATGGATCTGCAAACGCCCGCGCAAAGCCCGTTTGAGCGTATCAAGCACGATATTCTGGCAGCGTATGCCGCCGGCGCGCGCGCAATGGCGTTTACGGATATGGAGCTGTACTGCAACAACGAGGAATATTTGGAGCTGGAAAACATCCTGCTCTTTTTAAAGGAGCATGGCGTGGCGCTGATGATCATTGTCATCAACGACAGCCTGTGGCGCTACACCTGCGTTGCAGACCGGTGCCTTGTAATGCGCGCGGGCATTCTGACAACGGTGGTGGAGAAAGGGCCGGACGGCTTGTTCGACGAGGACGAGATCCACCATGTGGCGGTGGGCAGGCGCTTTTTGCCGCGCGCGCCGCACGGCGAACGGCAGCGGCAGCGCGCGTGCGCTTCGCGGCCCGCGCGCTTTGTTCTGTGCCCGAAGGGCGGGCCCGAACGCCGCATCCCGCTTACACCGGGGAGCACGGCCGGGCTGTACGACAGCGATTCGCGCCTGCCCGCCACGATTGAGGCCTTTGTGGAAGCGCTGAACGGCCCGGTGTGCCTGATGCGGGACGGCGTGCGGTTTTTGGTAAAAACGCCGCGCGATCTTGCAAACGGCGGCATGGCCGTAATCTTGAACGCATCGGCCGAAAAACTCATTTTTCAAAACCTCTCCCCGGCCGAAAATATCGCCTTTTTTGCGCAGCATCGCCTGCACAGCGTCCTTTACGGCGCGCGGCTGTCGCAGTATCTTTTCGACAGCGTTATACGGCGCTACAGCTTTTTTCGCTGCGGGGACGCGCTGCGCGGCCGGCGGGATTGCTACGGCCTTTCCTACGAGCAGCTGTTTGAACTGATGGTGGCAAAATGGCTTGCGGCAAATCCGGATGCGGTAATCCTGTTCACGGCGCTGAGCAACGAGGACATCAAGCTGACCGAACGCTTTCGCGATTTGCAGCGGGAACTGACGGGCCGCGGCAAAGCCGTGCTGCTGATCTCTGCCGATTACGACAGACTGGAGCGGGACTGCGGCGAGATCTATGAGATATAGAGGGCTGGCGCATATTTCGGCACAGCAAACGCACGCCGGAACAGACTTCACCTTGTTCAAAACGGCCGCTGCCCGTTTTGAGCACAGGCGCCTGCATGCCCGGCACATATCCGTGCATGCAAACATGATTTTCCGCTTTTTCGATGCTTTCGCCTCCCTCGACAGGAAGAAAAGCACCGCTCTGCACTTGTGAATATGTGTAAAACAAAGGCGTTGTTTTCGGCATATTGCCAAAAATGCATTTTGGACACAGATTTTTCTTGCTTTTTTATAAAAAGGACGATATTATAATATTGTAAACGTTTCCGGTTACAATTCCGGTAACGTTGGAACGCTTCTATGGAGCGTTCCAACCGATTCAAATTTAGGAGGAGAAAAAATGAGCAAAAAGTTTTGGGCACTTGCACTTTGCGTCGTCCTGGCTTTGTCCCTGCTGGGCGGCTGCGCCAACAGCGGCAGCAGCAGCACCCCTGCCAGCACCGCCCCTTCCAGCACCGCCCCGGAGGGCTCTTCTGCTGCCAACGGCGGCGATGCGCCCGCCGACGGCGCGGCCGGCTCGGTATACTGGCTGAACTTCAAGCCGGAATCCGATACGGTGCTGCAGGAGATTGCCGAAATGTACACCGCGAAAACCGGCGTTCCCGTCAAGGTGGTTACCGCCTCTGCCGGCACCTATAACCAGCAGCTGACCGCCGAGATGGACAAATCCGCGCCGCCGACGCTGTTTGTTATCGGCAATGCCGCCGCCGCGCGCGATTGGTCTGATTACGCGCTGGATCTGGCCGGCACCCCCATCGAGGCCGAGCTGAACACCGATGCGTACAATATCTATGACGAGAACGGCAAGCTTGTTTCTATCGGCTACTGCTACGAGTGCTACGGCATTATCGTCAACCTCGACCTGCTGAATCAGTTCGGCTCGCTCGAAAACATCAAGGATTTTGAATCGCTGAAGAATCTTGTCGAGACGATCGAATCGAAAGCGGACGAGACCGGCATTCACGCGTTCACGTCCTGCGATATGGATTCTTCCAGCAGCTGGCGCTTTACGGGCCACATGGCGAACCTCGAATACTACTACGAGCAGGAGGGCAATGTGTGGACCGAGTGCCCGCCCGAGCTCACCGGCAAGTATATGGAGAACTTCAAAAATCTGTACGATCTTGCCATCAACAACAGCATCACCGAGCCCACGGATCTGGCCAACGGCGGCCACGACGCAAGCCAGGAATTTAAGGACGGCAAGGCCGTGTTCCATGTGCAGGGCTCCTGGGAATACTCCAATCTGGCGGAGGATGTTCCCAATATGGCAATGATCCCCTACTACTGCGGCGTGGAGGGCGAAGAGAAGGCCGGCCTGAACTGCGGCACCGAGAACTGCTGGGCCATCAACAGCAAGGCTTCTCCCGAGGATCAGCAGGCTACGATGGACTTCATGGTCTGGTGCGTCACCGATCCCGAGGCCTCCCGCATGCTGGTGGATTCCTTCGGCGTAATGCCCTATAAGAATGCCGCCGAATCTACGAACGCTTTTCTTGCAAACGCCAACCAGTATTCTGAAGACGGCTGCTATGTGATGAACTGGGCCACCAACTTCCAGCCGAACGTGGACGAATACCGTGCCACGCTCGTGAGCGCGCTGAACGCGTACAACGCCGATCAGTCCGACGCCAACTGGGAGACCGTGAAAACCGCGTTTGTGCAGGGCTGGGCCGTGCAGTATAAAGCGGTAAACGGCTAAAGCAGACGCTGCCATAACGGTACCTCGATCCAATTACTCTGTGCGACGGGGCAGGCTCTTGGCCCGCCCCGTCGCTCTCTTTTTCAAATTTCAAAAGGGGATCTCCGCATCCTGCGCCAGACGCAATCCGGCGGCGTATTTCGCCCCGCCGATCGGATCCGGAGCTTCTCGGGGCGAAGGGCTCTGTGCAGGCCGATTCGCCGGCAAAAAAGGAAACAATAGGGGAGGACGCGCAGTTTGAAAAAGACAAAACAGATTGGCGGCAGTACCATTCACGTCGCCACGCGCCGCTGGTGGCCACTGTTCCTCGGCCCCGTTGTCGCGGCGTTTATCATCGGGTTTGTATGGCCCTTTTTCCAGGGCATCTACCTTTCGCTCTGTTCCTTCAAAACCGTCTCGAACGCAAAATTTGTCGGTTTGCAAAACTATATCAAGGCGTTTTCGGACGCAAGCTTCCGGCATGCGTTTTGGTATACGGCGCTGTTTGCCGTTACCAGCCTTGTCATCATCAACATTGCCGCCTTTGCGGTGGCCTATGCGCTCACAAAGGGCATCCGGGGCAGCAATCTGTTCCGCACGGTGTTCTTTATGCCCAACCTCATCGGCGGCATTGTGCTGGGCTATATCTGGTCGATGATCTTCGACGGCATTCTCAGCCGTTTTTCCACCTCTATTATGGTGAATGCAAAATTCGGGTTCTGGGGGCTGATCATCCTTGTGGCGTGGCAGCAGATCGGCTATATGATGATTATTTATATCGCGGGCCTGCAGGCCGTTCCGGGTGATATTTTAGAGGCGGCCGACATTGACGGCGCAACGGGCTGGCAGGCGCTGTTCCGCGTTGTGATCCCGAACGTGATGCCGTCAATCACGATCTGCGTGTTCCTTTCGCTTACAAACGGCTTCAAGCTTTTCGATCAAAACCTTGCGCTGACAGGGGGGCAGCCGTTTACGATTCAGCCGGACGGCACCACCATCAAGCAGACGGAAATGCTCGCGCTGAACATCTATAACACGTTTTATACCTCCAGCGTTGCCTCGCAGGGCACCGCGCAGGCAAAGGCCGTGGTGTTCTTTATTCTTGTGGCGGGCCTGAGCCTTCTCCAGCTTTCCTTCACGCGCAAAAAGGAGGTGCAGCAATAATGAACGGTACGCTTTCCAAACAGCGCCGCGGCAAAACGGTTCTTTCGGTGCTAATGGCGGTTGTCTGCATTATTTATGTAATGCCGGTTTTTACGGTGCTGCTCAACTCTTTTAAGCGGAACACCTTTGTTAAAACGGATACATTCGCGCTGCCCACCGGCGAAATGTGGGCGGGTTTTTCCAACTTTACCAAGGGCATGACGTTTGGCAACTACCCGTTTGTAAACAGCGTATTCTACAGCGTGGTGATTACGATCCTCTCCACCGCGCTCATTCTCATCGGCACCACGATGGCCGCATGGTATATTGCGCGCGTTGATTCCAAATTCTGCCGTGTGCTGTATTATCTGTGCGTCTTTTCAATGGTGGTGCCCTTCCAGATGGTGATGTTCACGCTTTCGAAAACGGCGGACAGCCTGCGGCTGAACACGCCGCTTACGATCCCCATCGTCTATCTGGGCTTTGGCGCGGGGCTTGCCATCTTCATGTTTGTGGGCTTTGTCAAATCGATCCCACTCGAGATTGAGGAAGCCGCCGCGATGGACGGCTGCGGGCCGGTGCGTATCTTCTTCAATGTGGTGCTGCCGATGCTGCAGTCCACCATGATTTCGGTGGCGATCCTCGAGATCATGTGGGTATGGAACGATTATCTGCTGCCGGCACTGGTGCTGGATATCAACGAATACCGCACCATCCCCATCCATATTCAGTATCTGAAGGGCAGCTACGGCACGGTGGATCTGGGCGCGACGATGGCGCTGATCTTTATGAGCATCCTTCCCGTGATCATCTTCTATCTCACGTGCCAGAAGTATATCATCGAGGGCGTTGCTGCGGGCGCGGTAAAGGGATAACCGCAAAAGGCCCCCGTAAAAATCCCCATAAAAGTAACCTGTGCGGCGCGCCCGGCGCTTTGTCGGGCGCGCCCGCGCACAAAACAGGCTGCCCAACAGCGCTTTGCGGGCAGCCAAGCAAATGAGGAATGCCGATTTGACCATCAAGGATATTGCCCGGCTGTCCGGGTACAGTGTCGCTACGGTCTCCCGTGCGCTGAACAGCCACCCCGACATCAGCGAGGCCGCGCGCGCGAAAATTTTAGAGGTCGTAGCGCAGCAGGATTTTCAGCCGAACAATAACGCGAAGCATTTGAAGCAGCAGGCCGATACGGGCGTTGCCATTGTTGTGAAGGGTATTATGAACCTGCTGTTTGCCGAACTGGTGGAGCGCGTGCAGGATCTTTTGCAAAGCGCAGGGCAGGAGGCGTCCGTGCATTATCTGGACGAGGATGCGAACGAGGTGGTCTATGCCTGCCATCTTTGCCGCGAGCGCAAGCCCCGCGGCATTTTGTTTTTGGGCGGCGATCTGGAGCTGTTCCGGGCGGGCTTTGCGCCCATCACGGTGCCCTGTGTGCTGCTGACGAACAGCGCCCGCGAGCTGGGCTTTGCAAACCTTTCGTCGTTTACCACAGACGATGCGGCGGCCGCCGCGCAGGTGATCGGGCTGCTGGCGGATAAAGGGCACCGGAGCATCGGCGTTTTGGGCGGCAATTTTTCATGCTCTCAAATCAGCTTTCGCCGCCTGACGGGCTGCAAGGAGGCGTTTGCGCGGCTGGGGATCCCGTTCGATGAGGCGCTCCAGTACGAGCCGTGCCGCTATTCGATGCGGGATGCCTATGCCGCCACGCGCCGTCTGTTGGAGCGCAGCCCCGGGCTGACGGCTCTTTTTGCCGTGGGCGACGTAATCGCCATGGGCGCCGTTCGCGCGCTGCGGGATCTGGGCAGGCGTGTGCCGGACGATCTTTCCGTGGTGGGCTACGACGGCGTAGAGATGAGCCGCTACACCGTGCCCCGCTTAACGACCGTCCGCCAGGACGTGACGGCGCTGGCCGAGCGCGGTGTGGATGATCTGCTGCGCCGCATTGGCTGGAACCGCCCGCCTGTCCACGAGGTGATCCCGTTCCGGATGATCGACGGCGAGAGCGTGGCCGGGCCGGCCGCCGAAAAAGGGCGCGGGCCCGAACCTTCCCGGCCGTAGCGCGCAAGGGCGGGCGGCCCGCCCCATCACCAAAACGAAAGGAGGCTCCCGCGTGAGAAAAGCCGGGATCCTGATGCCAATTTTTTCTCTGCCGTCTCCGTATGGCATCGGCACACTGGGGGCCGATGCCCGCGCATTTGCGGATTTTCTGGCGCGGAGCGGCCAGTCCTGCTGGCAGATGCTGCCGGTGGGCCCCACCGGCTATGGCGATTCGCCTTATCAATCGTTTTCCTCGTTTGCCGGCAACCCCTATTTTATTGATTTAGACGAGCTTGCGGCGGACGGCTTGCTGCGGCCGTCCGAGTTTGGGCCGCTCGATTGGGGCGATGATGCCTGTGCGGTGGATTACGGGCGGCTGTATGCGCAGCGCTTTGCCGTGCTGCGCGTTGCGTGCGGCCGCCTGCTTGCAAACAGGCCTTCCGATTTTGATGCTTTTTGCGCACAGCAGACGGATTGGCTGGAGGATTACGCGCTGTTTATGGCGCTGAAAACACGCTGTGGCGGCGCTTCGTGGTTTGTCTGGCCGCAGCCGCTGCGCCTGCGGGAGGCCGGCGCGCTTGCAAAGGCCCGCGCAGAGCTTGCCGCGGAGCTGGATTTCTGGCGGGCCGTGCAGTATCTGTTTTTCCGCCAGTGGAGCGCGCTGAAGGCGTATGTCAACGCGAAGGGTGTCTGCATCATCGGCGATCTGCCCATCTATGTTTCCGCAGACAGCGCCGACGTCTGGGCGAACCCGGAGCAGTTTCAGCTGGACGAAAACGGTATGCCCACCGAAGTGGCGGGCTGCCCGCCGGACGGCTTTTCGGCGGACGGCCAGCTTTGGGGCAATCCGCTGTTCGACTGGGAGCGGATGAAGCGCGAGGGCTATCGCTGGTGGCTGCGACGCATTGCGTTTCAGTTTACCATTTACGATACGCTGCGCATCGACCATTTTCGGGGCTTCGATTCGTATTATGCCATCCCCCGCGGCGAAACCACCGCGAAGAACGGCCGCTGGCGCCCCGGCCCGGGCATGGATTTTTTCAACGCCGTAAAGCGCGAGCTCGGCCCGAGGGACATCATTGCCGAGGATCTGGGCTTTCTCACGCCCTCGGTACGCCGGCTGGTGGAGGAGACCGGTTATCCCGGCATGAAGGTGCTGGAGCTGGGCTTTGACAGCCGCGACGCAGACAGCGAGTATCTGCCGCACCGCTGCGGCACACACTGCGTGATATATACCGGAACGCATGACAACGATACCGTTCGGGGCTGGCTGGCAAGCGCGCCGCGCGCGGACGCGGCCTATGCCAAAGCGTATCTGCGACTTTCGGCGCGCGAGGGCTATCACTGGGGCATGATGCGCGCCGCATGGGCCAGCGCGGCCGACCTGGCCGTGATGCAGTTTCAGGATTTGCTGGGCCTTGGCAGCGAGGCGCGCATCAATACGCCCTCCACGCTGGGCGCAAACTGGCAATGGCGCGCCCAGCCCGGCGCGTTCGATCAAAAGCTGGCGCGCCGCCTGCGCCGTGAGATGCAAATTTATCAGCGCCTGCCGGAGGCCGCGCGCTCCCGTCTCTGATCCGAATCTGTTCAAAGCCGCCTGTGCGTGATGCAAAGGCGGCTTTTGCAGGAGGAATGTTTTTCGCCCGGCGCATTGACAATTTGCCGGGCGGGTGATACGATAAACAGAAAACACCGGAATTACCGAAAGGGGAATACGCATGGAATTAAAATTTACACAAACGGACAAGGCGCCTGCGGCCATCGGCCCATATTCGCAGGCGGTATCGGTGGGCAATCTGCTGTTTACCTCGGGCCAGATCCCCATCGACCCGGCCACGGGCGAGATCGCGGGCACAACCATCACCGAACAGGCGCGCCAGAGCATCGCGAATGTGGGCGCGATCCTTGCGGCCAATGGCACAAGCTTTGAAAGGGTGGTAAAAACCACCTGCTTTTTGGCCGATATGGGCGATTTTGCTGCGTTTAACGAGGAATACGCCAAAGCATTTACCGCGCGTCCCGCGCGCTCGTGCGTGGCGGTGAAAACGCTGCCGAAGAACGTTCTGTGCGAGATCGAGGCCATCGCGGCGCTGTGAGACAGCCCGGATAAGGCCGGTGAGCCGGAAAGGGCCGGCACGGAGGATGCGCAAAAAAGCGGGCGGACGAAAATCATTCGTCCGCCCGCTTTTTTGCGTTTTTTTCAGGAGCCCTTAAAAAATCGTGTGTTCAGCCCTTCGATTCCTCCATCAGGGGACGGATCTGAGAAAGCATGTTGCTCATATCCTCAAACATGGCGCTTTTGGTGGTGCCCAGCTTGCTGGCCTGATCGATATGCTTTACTACCTGCTGATATTGATCCCGGATCTGATTGAAGAACATGCAAAGATTTTGCAGATCCTGCTGAGACGTTCGGATAACGCCGGCGATCTCGGTCTGCACGTCGGCAGCGCCCTCTGCCGCCTCGGTAATCCTTTGAAAGCCTTTGCCGGTTTGCGCCATGCTCTCCATGCTTTGCCCCAGCGTCTGCTGAGAGGTGAGGATGCTGTCGTTCAGCTGGCTTGCCCGCTGCTCCACATCGCGAACGCCGGTATTCACATCGCCGGCTAAAAGCTTAATCTCCCGGGCCAGCTCCTTCACCTGTGTGGCAACAATGGCAAAGCCGCGGCCCTCCGAGCCGGCGTGGGCCGCCTCGATGGAAGCGTTGATGGCGAGAATATCTGTCTGATCTGCGATCGCGACAATTTTTTTCATGCAGGTCTGGATTCCGTTGATGGCGGTTTGCAGGTGCGAAAAGATCTGCGCCATTTCGTCATAGGATTGCTGAATCTGCGAGGAGACCTGCCCCAGGTCTTCGACCTGCTTTTGAGACAGCTCCACCTTGCTGGCAATCTCGCTGCGCACCTGATGGAACCGCTCTGCCGTGCGGTCGATATTGGAAAAGGAGTCGCCCAGATCCTGCAGCTTTTCCTGGAAATGATCGGCTTCCTTCAGCACATTGGAAAACGAAGAAACCACCATGCTCAGCTCGGAAAGAGAGGCAACCTCTTTTTTGGCAAGATCCGATTGATACGTCTTGAGACTTTCGGCCACATGCAGCACCGGATAAAGCCCGGTTTCTTCGTTTGCTTGCGGATGCTTTTGTTTGAACAGCATTTCGATCCTCCCTTATTCAAAAACCACGCAGGTCATGGATTGGTTGATGAAGCGGTTGTTGTAGTGTTCGCCATATCCCACAAAACCGGCGTGGCTGCCCAGCGCCGTCATCTCCCGCAGATAGGTGCCCATATAGCCGTGCTCGGAAAACAGCTTGTAGCGGAACAGACAGTTTACCGAGAAAACCGCCGAGCGGCGGGGAAAATCCCCGAGGATCTGCCGGATGGTGTTCTGGTTGATGGCCTTGTAATCTCCCAGCTCCAGCAGGATGAGAATGTCTGAATCGTTCACCTGCCGGTAACAGGCCAGAGCGTTGCCGTCCACCTCTTTGATGGAGATGATGCAGATGTCGTCTCCGTTCACCTTCCCAAAGGGGTTTTGGAAGGTGCGGGTGAGGATCTCTTCGTCCGTTACATGCAGAATGCTCTGATATACCTGCTTTGCGGGCCGGCCGTTCAGCGAGCCCAGAATATATTTGGCGCGGTCGGTGTCGGAGGCGACAAAGCGGTAATCGCCCATCGGGTGATAGATGTTCTCCTTGTAGGTTTTTACGCGGCCGTTCAGATTTCGAACTATGGCATAGGCTACGGCGTCCTCATAGATGCGGCCGTTTGCCGAAACCTTTCCCTGATCGCCCGTTCCGCCCACGAGCGGAATGCTCCGTTTGCTCAAAACGGTGTTTAATGTGGTAAGTACGCAGGCGTCGTTTCCGGCGCAAAAATCGATGCATACGGTGTCCCGGCCGGAGCCGTGCACGGTTTGCACATCCTGCTCCAGCCGCCGGATATATTTTACCGGCATGGTGGAAACATGCTCCAGCACATTGGCGGCAACGCTGACACCGCCGGAAAAGGCGATAACGCCAACACCGTTTTCCGCTACGCTGAGCTGGTAGCTCATGCCAACGCACCCGATGCTGGGAACACCCGGATACAGATGTTCCAGCGCCGCTACATGCGCTTCAAACTGTTTTGCATTTGAAAACAGCATGATCAGCTGAGGATCGTTTAGCCCGTGTACGGCTTCCTCCAAATTGCCGCGCGGGCTCATTCCGTAAAACTGCTTCATGATCGTTTTCCTCCTGGTACTACAAAATAGAGCGGTGACCCTGCCGGCCCCTGGCAGAGCGCCCGATCTGTTTTTGAATGCTGTTCCGGCGCCAAAAAAGCCGGAGACGCAGATGTAAACGCCGTTTCGGCAAAAATACCCGCGGATGCACGCCGCCGCTTACGCATACATGTATGCGAGCTGTACGCGCCGGGCAGCAAAAATATGCTCCGGCGCGCTCTTGCGCCGCCGCTTACACATATGTATGCGTGCACACCGCCTCGATCTTCTCGCGCACGGCCACAAAATCGGCATAGCTGAGCGGCTTGTTTGAGGGGCTGCGCAGCAAAGCGGCGGGGTGCAGGGTGGCGGTAAAAAAGATACCGTCCTTTTCCACCCACTGGCCATGCTCACGCATGACGCTGAAATCCGGGCGGATGAGCCGCTGCGCGGCAATACGCCCAAGGCACAGTACGATCTTGGGGCGGATAATGCGGAATTGCTCGCGCAGATAAGGGATGCACGCATCCCATTCGCTGGGCTGAGGATCGCGGTTTTCGGGCGGACGGCATTTTACGATATTGGTGATGAATACATTTTTATCACGGCTCAGGTGAATGGCGCGCAAATACTGATCGAGCAGCTGGCCGCTGCGGCCCACAAACGGCAGGCCCTGCTCATCTTCGTTGCGGCCCGGCGCCTCGCCGATTACCATTACCTCGGCCTGCGGATCGCCCATACCGAACACAACATTTGTGCGCGATTCGCACAGCCCGCATTTGCGGCAGGCGAGGCACGTCTGCTTCAGCTGTTCAAATTCCATTCCGATCCCTTTCCGGCATTTGGCGCCGCGCGCAACGGGACACGCCGCATGTGAAAATTTCTTGCGGAAATTCTACTTCCCAGCGTCCCATATTATAGCATATTTCTCTTGCGAATTTCAACTAATATTGTTACAATAATAAAAAGGGAACCGGGAAAACTCGGATCCGGATAGAATTTAGGGGGAGATTCCAATGAAAATTCTGGTAGAAACTTCTGCGCGCCATGTACATGTTACCGAGGCCGATCTGCAAACGCTCTTCGGCGCGGGCTATCAGCTCACCGTAAAAAAGGAACTGTCGCAGCCGGGGCAGTATGCCAGCAACGAGCGCGTGACGGTGGTGGGCCCGAAGAAGGAGCTGGCCAACGTTTCCATCCTTGGCCCGTGCCGCAATGCCACGCAGGTGGAGCTGAGCGCGACGGACGCCCGTTCCATCGGCATCAACGCGCCGGTGCGCGAATCCGGCGACATTGCTGGTTCCGCCGGCTGCAAGCTTGTGGGCCCCGCCGGCGAGGTGGAAATTGCCGAGGGCGTGATCGTGGCAAAGCGCCATGTCCACATGACGCCGGAGGATGCGGCCGAGGCGGGCGTGGCCGATAAGGAGATCGTGAAGGTGGCCGTGGAGACGAACGGCCGCAGCCTTGTGTTCGGAGACGTTGTCATCCGTGTGAGCGATAAATTCTCTACCGCAATGCACATCGACACCGACGAGAGCAACGCGGCTGGCGGCCCCACCGGCGGCGAGATTGTGAAATAACGATCGCCTCACGCAGCGCCCTGCAAAAAAGAAGGCCCCCGGGTACGGCACATTGAACCGCTCTCTGTCCTTTTGACGGGGAGCGGTTCGGCAGCCGCATCCGGGGGCTTTTGCGCACGATCCAAAATACCCTTTCCAGCAGGCGGTGCCTGCACATCACAAAAGAAGTCGGTTTGTGTTTTATACGCCGGGGCATTGCCGGGAGCATCCGCACGGGGAACGGTGAAAGCGGGCGTTTTGCCTCACAAAGGGCATACGGGCCCAACGGCAAGCAACAAAGGGCCCGCAACGGCGGCGGTAACGGCAAAGCCGCCCCACCGCATGCAAAACAGCGGAAGCGGCGTTAGACCTGCGGGCAGCGGCGCGAAAAGCGCCGCGAGCAGCGCGGCGGTGCTTTTCGCGCAGAAAGGAAAAGGGGAACAATGCCCCGTGCAGGGCATGCCTATGCCCCGTGGGTAATGTCATAGATCTGGTGCGCGCCGTCAATGGCTTCGCCCAGATACGCGTCGATCCATGCCGCGGCGGCTCTTTTATCCCGCGCCTGCAGATGGGTGTACAGCCGCTCGGTGCTGTGCAGCAGCGCCTGTGTGCCGTACAGGCGGCAGAAGCGGATCCACAGCGTGATCACGGGCGGTTTGAACGAATAGTAGATGAGGGGCAGAATATTGTTGCCTCCGATGAAGGCCAGTGTGTGCTGGAACAGAAAAGCGGCCTCGGCAGCCTCGGCGGGCGTTTTGCACCGCGCCAGAGCGCTTACGGTTTCGCCCAGCGCCGCCATATCGTCCTCGGAGGCGTGGTCGATCGCGCTTTCGACAGCCAGGTGCTCCAGCGCCCGGCGCACCTCTAAAATGGAGCGGATCTCGCGCTTGCCCAGCACGCCGCCACGATACTCCATAATGGCAACCAGCGTGCCAAGGTTGCCTTTGCGGCGATAATCCGCCACGCGCACGCCCTGCCGGGGCTGCACCTCCAAAAAGCCCTGTTTTGCCAGCTCGGCAAGGCCGCTGTTTACCACCGCGCGGCTCACCTGCATGCGTTCGGCCAGCTCGCGCTCGGGGGGCAGCTGCGCGCCAACAGGCAGCTCGCCCGAAAGGATCATTCCCTGCAGTTGGCTGACGAAAAGAGATTTCAGGCTGGGTGCGGAGATGCGGGCAAATTCCATAAAATACCACCTCGTTGCCTTTGGTTATACCAGATACCACAAGGGCATTCTATCATGCGTTTTGTCAAAAAGCAAGCCCTGATTTTCGGCTGTTTTACGAAAAAAGAATCTGATATTGACAGCGTTTGCATCCTATGCTAAAATAGGAGCGAAATTATGAACAAACCGTGACGTCCTGGTACAGCCAGAGCCCATACTGCGCAGTGCGCGCGCGGCGCGCCGCAAGAAAACTTTGCGAGCCTGCCTGCAAAAATACCGGCCGGCGCATTTTGCTTTGCGGCATTTCTTTGAACTGTTTTCGGCATTTCCTCGAACTGCTTTTTGGCGTTTTGGGGCTTTTTCTGCGGCATTTCCCCGGCTTTTGGCCTGCGGCATTTCCCCGGCCAGGCTCCGGGTAAAGGCAATCCATGATTTTCTATCGGAAAGTGAGGCAATCGCAATGTTATTCCAAATCTACGGCGAAAACGCGGGCTTCCAGCTTTTGGGCTGGCTTCTGGTGTTTTTGGGGCTGATCCTCTGCAACGAGATCGCCCGCCGCAGTAAAAAGGGCGGCATCTTTTTCTTCCTGGTGCTGCCTGCGGCGCTGACGGTGTATTTCATCTCCATTTATGTGGGCGCGGCTATGGGCGCGCAGTGGGCACTGAACAACGACACCTATGTTTACATGAACAGCTGGTTCCACTATGCGAAGCTGTATGCCGCCACGGCGGGCTGCATCGGCTTTATGATGCTCAAATACAAGTGGAGCATTGGCAAAACCGAGTGGTTCAAGGTTTTTCCGTTCGTGATCGTGGCCATCAATATCATGATCGCCGTGTGCAGCGATTTTGAATCCGCCATCAAGGGCGCGATCGCATTGGGCCAGCACGGCGACCGCTGGTGGCTTTCGAGCGAGAACGTCTGGCTGTACGGCGGCTGGTGGAACTGGCTGAACGGCATTGCCGGCATGATCAATATCCTGTGCATGACGGGCTGGTGGGGCATTTACAGCTCCAAAAAGCGCGACGATATGCTGTGGCCGGATATGATCTGGCTGTATATCGTTGCCTATGACGTATGGAACTTCCAGTATACTTATCTGAACCTGCCCACCCACGCGTGGTATTGCGGCCTTGCGCTGCTGCTGGCCCCCACGGTTGCCGCTTCGCTGTGGAACAAGGGCGGCTGGATCCAGAACCGCGCCAACACGCTGGCCACCTGGTGCATGTTCGCGCAGGTGTTCCCGCTGTTCCAGGATCGCAGCGTCTTTACAACGCTGCCCGTGCTGTATGCCGACGGCTTTATGGATGCGGCCGTGCGCCCCACGCAGGTTAACCCTGTTGCGCAGGGCGTGCTTTCGGTGGTTTCGCTGGCGGTGAACGCGCTGGTGCTGGCCATTATTGTAAAGCGTTCCATCCAGCAGAAGAAGAACCCGTACAAGAACGAGATCTTTACGGATACAAAGGATTTCCGTTTGGCAATGGACCGCGCCGAGTAAGGCCGGGCCCGGCGGCGCACCCGCGCCAAAAATGAAAACAAACGCCCGGGCGGGGGTTTCCCCGCCCGGGCGTTTATTAAAGCCCGGCTTTGCTCTTGTCATGGGCGGCCGCCGCGGCAACAAAAGCGCAAAAGAGGGGATGGGCGCGGTTCGGGCGGCTTTTGAATTCGGGATGGTACTGCACGCCAACATAGAACGGGTGCGCCGGCAGCTCCATTGACTCTACCAGACGGCCGTCCGGCGAAAGGCCCGCAAAGCATACGCCCGCTTTTTGCAGCGCGGCGCGGTATTCGTTGTTTACCTCGTAGCGGTGGCGGTGGCGCTCGCAAACGCAGTCTTGCCCGTAAATGCGGTGCAGCAGCGTGCCGGGCCGGATGTGGCAGGGATACGCGCCCAGCCGCATGGTGCCGCCCTTGGGAAGATTTCCCTGCTGGTCGGGCATCAGATCGATCACGCAGCTTGCGCCGTCGGGAACAAACTCGCGGGAATGCGCGTCGGCAAGGCCGCACAGGCTGCGCGCGGCCTCGATCACCGCGATCTGCATACCAAGGCAGATGCCAAAATAGGGGATGCCCCGCTCCCGCGCGTACCGCGCCGCAAGCACCATGCCCTCGATGCCGCGCACGCCGAAGCCGCCGGGCAGGATGATGCCGTCCGCGCCGCCAAGGCGTGCGGCAAGGGTTTCAGGTGTCAGGCGCTCGGAATCCACCCATTCGATTTTTACGACGGCATCGTTTGCGTAGCCCGCGTGGGCCAGCGCCTCCACAACAGAGAGGTACGCATCGTGCAGCTCTACATATTTGCCCACCAGTGCAATGCGTACGGTGCGGCCCAAATGGCCGATGCGCTCGCACAAAGCGCGCCATTCCCCAAGCTCCGGCTCTGCGGCGTGCAGCGAAATACGGCGGCACACAAGGCTGTCCAGCTTTGCGTCATGCAGCATCAGCGGCGCCTGATACAAACTGTCCAGTGTACGGTTTTCGATTACACAGTCCGGCTCTACATTGCAAAACGCGGCCAGCTTTTGCAAAATGCCGTCCTCCAGCGGGTCGTCGCAGCGCGCGACGATCACGTCCGGCATCAGGCCCATGCTCTGCAGCTCGCGCACGGAATGCTGGGCGGGCTTTGTTTTGTGCTCGCCCGAGCATTTTAAGTACGGTACCAGCACCACATGCAGCAGCATGCAGTTTTCGCGCCCTGCCTCGCGGATGATCTGGCGGACGGCCTCTAAAAACGGCTGGCCCTCGATATCGCCGATGGTGCCCCCGATCTCGGTGATCACGACATCGGCCTTGGTATAATCGGCCAGCCCGTAAATAAAGCGCTTGATCTCGCCCGTAACGTGGGGAATGGTCTGCACCGTGCGGCCCAGATACTCGCCCGCGCGCTCTTTGTGCAGCACCTCCCAGTAAACGCGGCCGCTGGTAAGGTTCGACAGCCTGTTCAGATCTTCGTCGATGAAGCGCTCGTAATGGCCAAGATCCAGATCGGTTTCGACGCCGTCTTCGGTGACAAATACCTCGCCGTGCTGGAAAGGGCTCATCGTGCCGGGATCAACGTTGATGTACGGATCCAGCTTTTGCGCCGCTACCTTCAGCCCGCGCGCCTTTAAAAGCCGCCCAAGGCTGGCGGCGGTGATGCCCTTTCCAAGGCCCGATACAACGCCGCCCGTTACAAAAATATGTTTTGCCATGATTTTTCGCTCCTCTCTGTGAAAGGCTGCCCCCAAAAGCGCCTTCCCGGGCAAAGGGGAAGTGCGCCTCTTTTTTGGAACGGTCGGGCGCCGCCGGAACCCACAGCCGGGCGCCGCCGGAACCCACAGCCGGGCGCCGCCGGAACCCACAGCCGGGCGCCG
>CAJUMH010000002.1:134636-154668 GCA_910587145.1 uncultured Ruthenibacterium sp.
CCGGAACCCCCAAAAGCAATGGGCGCCGGTTCGTTTTGGGGCCGGTGTTTCCATACGATCCAAAGCTTCCGCAAAAAAAGGGGACAAAAAATCCCCCCCGACGCTGAACAGCGCGGCGCGGACTCCTTTGTCCCAACAAAGATATAGTATACGCAATTTGAAGGCATTTGTCAATCGGTTTTGCCGCCGTGCCGCAAAGTTTTGCCGCCGTGCCGCAAAGTTTTGCCCCGGCGGCTGCTTTGCGGTGCCTGCTGCCTTGGCAGAGAAAGGCCTATGCTTCTCCCGATCGCTCCAGCAGCGTTTGAAAGCTGACGGCGGCAAGCTGCGCGTTGATGCTGTCGGTAATCTCGCTGAAAACACGCTGAAAGACGCAACTGCCCCAGGCGCCGCGGTTGCATTCGCCCGCGCCTTCCTCTCCCACGCAGCGCGTCAGGCGATAGGGGCCCTCCACCGCGTCCATCACATCCTTTAAGGTGATCTCGGCCGCGGGCCGCGCCAGCTCGTAGCCGCCGCAGTTGCCCTTATAGCTTTTGACAAGCCCGCTTGAAACCAGCTTGCCCAGAATTTTCAGCGAAAAGCGCAGAGTAACGCACATTTCCTCGCTGATGGTGCGCGCATCGCGCCGCGTGCCGCATTTGGCAAGGCAATACACGATGCGCACGGCGTAATCCGCTTCCTGTGTGATATGCATAAAACGCTCCCGTTTCAGGTTTTGGCATTGCGGTAAGTATCCGGCGCTATTTTCAAACAGCGCCTCAATCCAGAAAATCGCGCAGCTTTTTCGAGCGGCTGGGATGGCGCAGCTTGCGCAGCGCCTTGGCCTCGATCTGCCGAATGCGCTCACGCGTAACGTTGAACTCTTTGCCCACTTCCTCCAGCGTGCGGGGCCGGCCGTCCTCCAGGCCAAAGCGCAGGCGCAGCACCTTTGCCTCGCGCGTGGTAAGGGTTTGCAGCACACCGGAGAGCTGCTCCTTCAGCAGCGTATGGCTGGCGGCCTCGGCGGGAACGAGCGCGTCCTCGTCGGGGATAAAATCGCCCAGATGGCTGTCTTCCTCTTCGCCGATGGGCGTTTCCAGGCTGACAGGCTCCTGCGCCACGCGCATGATCTCGCGCACCTTATCCGCGGGCATGTCCAGCTCCAGCGCGATCTCGTCCGCCGTGGGCTCATGCCCGTTGCGGTGCAAAAGCTGGCTGGATACCTTTTTTACCTTGTTGATTGTCTCTACCATATGCACCGGAATGCGGATCGTGCGGGCCTGGTCGGCAATGGCGCGGGTGATGGCCTGCCGGATCCACCAGGTGGCATAGGTGGAAAATTTAAAGCCCTTGGTGTGATCGAACTTCTCCACGGCTTTGATCAGGCCGAGGTTGCCCTCCTGGATCAGATCGAGAAACTGCATGCCGCGCCCCACATATCGCTTGGCGATGGATACCACCAAGCGCAGGTTTGCCTCCGAAAGGCGGCGGCGCGCCTTTTCGCCATCATCGCCGCCGCTCCGGATGCGGAGCGCCAGATCGATCTCCTCCTCCGGCGTCAGCAGGGGAACACGGCCGATTTCCTTCAGATACACCTTTACGGGGTCGTCGATGCTTACGCCCTCGGCGGAAAGCGCGCTTTCCAGCACATCAACGGTGTCTTCCGTCAGCGTAAACTCCTCGATGTCGGTATCGGGCTCGTCCACGATCTCGATGTTGTTGGCATCCAGCGCTTCATACAGCTTGTCCACCAGCTCCACCTCGAAGCCGATCTCCTCGAGCGCATCGTTGATCTCTTTGGTCGTTACCTTTTGATTGCGCTTGCCCAGCTCTACAAGGCTTAGGATGATGTTTTTCTTTTCTCCCATTCCGTCGTCTGCTCCCTTTTTGTTTTCCGATTCTGAGGAATGCTTTCTTTCGCCGTCGAGCCTGCAAAAACGGCGTGTGCTGCGGCCCGCCGGGGAGGGAAAGCTTCCCGGTGAATGATCGATCGCGCCGGCTTAGAAAATACCTTGCCGCAAAGCGCCGGGCATCTTGCGGTTTTTTCAACAGGGCTTATGCGTTTTGCAGGTTTTGCGCCTTTTACAGGGGCTGTGTTTTAGAGGATTTATGCCTCTTTTACAGGGCCTGCGTTTTTTATAGAATCTATGCCTTTTTTTGCCGCAGTGTCTGCACATATTCGGCCAGCTCCTCGGCCGAGCGCTCGGCCGCCGTGCTGCTGACGGGGCGGCTGTTTTCAATGCGGTCCAGATACATTTCCACATCGCGCTCGCCGATGCCAACATCATAGTTCTGCGCCAGCACGCGGCTGATGATCGACAGGGTCTCGTCCGGCAGCTCCTCGCTGATGGCCGAGAGATCCAGATATTCCCCGCGCGCCGCCTTTTCGCACAGCAGCGCGTAGGCGCGCCCCATGCCGGCGTCCAAAAAGGCATCGGCCCGCAGGCGGGGCTGTGCAATGCGCAGCAGCGCGGGATTTTTTAGGATGGCGGCCACGATCTGCTGCTCGGCAAAGGCAACGCCAAGGGCCTTTTGGCCGCCCTGCGAATACGGAATGCGGATCTGCGCGCCCGCGCCCTCGGAGAGCAGCTCCCGCTCGCGCTGCTTTGCGGCGCGGCGGCTGCGGGCGCGCACGGCACCGTCCAGCTGCGCCAGGATGGCCGCCTTTTCCACATTGGTCTCCTCGGCCAGCCGCCCGGCATAAACGTCCCGCTCGGTGGGTGTGATGCGGCCGGCCAGAATGCTGATGGCGTCCCGCAGATAGCCCAGCCGCCCGTCGGCCGTGGCGATATCGTACCGCGCCCGCACCTGCGAAAGCTCGTATTCAATGGCGCCCGAAGAGCCGTCCAGCAGCATTTTAAAGCGCTCCGCTCCGTATTTTTTAATAAATTCATCCGGATCCTTCGCGTCGGGCAGCTTCAGCACCGATACCTTCAGCGGCGACGCGCTCAGCAGCTCGATGGCGCGCCGGGTGGCCTTTTGGCCGGCCTCGTCCGAATCGTAGCACAGCACAACTTCATCGGCGTATTCGCTCAGCAGCTTTACCTGTTCGGCTGTCAGCGCCGTGCCGCACCCGGCCACCGCGGTGGAAAAGCCCGCCTGATGCATGGAGATCGCGTCCAGATTGCCCTCGCACAGCAGGTAGCGCCGTTCGGGGGATTTTTTGGCGAGGTTCAGCGCAAACAGCGTACGGCTCTTTTTGTAGGCCATGGTTTCGGGGCTGTTGACGTATTTGCCGCCGGGCTGCTCCGGGTTCAGCTTGCGGCCGCTGAAGGCGATGACGTTGCCGCGCAGATCGAAGATGGGGATCATCACGCGCCCGCGGAAGAAATCGAACGTGCCGCCCTTTTCGCTGCGCTTGATGAGCCCCGCCGCCAAAAGCTCTTCCTCGGTATAGCCAAGGCGCTTTAAATGATCGCGCGTTTCGTGAAAGCTGTCGGGCGCGTAGCCCAGCCCGAAGCGGCGGATGGTGCCGTCCGAAAGGCCGCGCCCGCGCCAGTAGGCCCTTGCGCAGCGGCCCGCCTCGGAATTGAGCGACGCGAAGAAAAAGCGCGCCGCGTCTTTATTCGCGCCCAAAATGCGCATGCGCATCCGGCCCGTTTTGTCGTCTTCCTCCGGCAGCGGCATGCCCGCGCGCCCGGCCAGATATTTTACGGCCTCCAGATAGTCTACATTGTTGATGCGCTTGACGAAGGAAATTACGTCTCCGCCCGCGCCGCAGCCGAAGCAATAGAACGACTGCGTCTCGGGGTAAACGACAAAGGACGGCGTTTTTTCGTTGTGAAACGGGCACAGCCCGGTGTGCGTGCGCCCGCGCCGGCGCAGCTGCACATAGCTTTGCACAACCTCTGTGATGTCGCTGCGCTGCACCAGCTCGGTGATATATTCGCGCGGGATCAAACCGCCGCCTCCTTTCCGAAAATGCGCTTGGCCCGGCAGGGGAAAACCGCCCGTCTGCCGCGGCGGCGCCCTGCCCGCCGAACGTTTGCCGCCCGCGCCCCAAGGCGGGTAAGATCCCGGCCGCCGTTACGGCGCGCGCCACTTCTGCGGCACAAACAGTTCCTCATACATGCGTGTGGCGTATGCGTCGCTCATGCCGGAGATGTAATCCGTTACCGCGCGGTCTGCGCCCTCGCGCCACATTACGTACAAAAAATCCTGCGGCATATGCGTGGGGTTCTCTTTATAATAGCCGTACAGCGCCTCGATCACGCCGTCCACCTTGCACTCCTCGCGCTTGGCAACGGGGTCGATATAAACCGTGCTGTACATAAAATCGTGCAGGGCCTCGTAGGCGGCCAGGGTTTCGGTGTCCATGCCGATGTCCTCGGCGCCGTGCGCCACCAACGCGGTGATCAGCGCCGTAATGCGCCGGGATTTGGTATCGCCCAGAACGTGCACAATCTCTTTGGGAACATCCTCGTTTTTCAGAATGCCGGCGGAGACGGCGTCTTCAATATCGTGGTTCATATAGGCAATGTGATCCGCATAGCGCACAATGCGCCCTTCGCGCGTTTCGGCCCAGGCGCCGCGCGTGTGCGTGACGATGCCGTTCAGCACCTCTGCGCAGAGGTTGAGCCCCGCGCCGCCCTTTTCCAGCCTTGTCACCACGCGCACGCTCTGCTCGTAATGGCGAAAGCCGCCGGGGCAAAGGCGGTTCAGCGCGCGCTCCCCCGCGTGGCCGAACGGCGTATGGCCCAGATCGTGCGCCAGCGCGATGGCCTCGGTAAGATCCTCGTTCAGCCGCAGCGCCCGCGCGACGGTGCGCGCGATCTGGCTTACCTCCAGCGTATGCGTAAGACGCGTGCGGTAGTGGTCGCCCTCGGGGGAAAGAAATACCTGCGTCTTCTGCTTGAGGCGGCGGAACGCCTTGCAGTGGATGACGCGGTCGCGGTCTCGCTGGTAGCAGGTGCGCAGGGGACACGGCTCTTCCGGCACGGCGCGGCCGCGGCTTGCCTCGCTCAGCGCCGCAAACGGCGAAAGCGTGAGCCGCTCGATCTCCTGCGTGTGTTCGCGTACCGCCACCGGAATATCCCCCCTCCGCCTGATTGGGCCTCGTTTTGCCCCCATTCGCCTTGCTTTAAGGCCGCTGAAAAAGCCTCTATATACATTATACGACAAACAGGCGAATTTCCCTTTATTTTTGCCGCATTTTTCTCTCTATTGGCATTTTTTTATCCGAAAGGCGCAAAATACGGCTCGGAGAAGGTAAGATCCACGCTGCCGCGGCACAGCTGCTGCAGGCTTTCGCGCAGCGCCGTTTCCCGGCCCAACAGCAGCACAAAGGGAATGGTGACGCAGTGGGAAAACTGAGTTTCCTCCTGCTGCGCGCCCGCCTCGGCCAAAAGGCGCTGGGCCTGCTCGTAAAGGGCGTAATCCACGCGCAGCACGCCGTGCACACAGGGCTGCACCGTTACGCGGCGCGCCGCCGCAATGGCTGCGCCGGCCGCGGCCGTATAGGCGCGCACCAGCCCGCCCGTGCCCAGCAGCGTGCCGCCAAAGTAGCGCGTTGTCACGATCACGCAGTCTGTCAGGTGCGCGTGGCGAATGGCCTCCAGCGTGGGCAGGCCGGATGTTTTGGCCGGCTCGCCGTCGTCGGAATAGCGCATGCGCGCGCCCTCGCGCAGCAGATACGCATAGACGTTGTGGCTGGCTGTGCGGTGCTCTGCGCGCACCGCGTTTAAAAAGGCAAGCGCCTTTTCCTCGGTATCGGCAAAAGAGATGTGCGCGATGAATTCGGATTTTTTTTCTTCAATGCGCGCCGTAGCCGTGCCCGCAACGGTTTGGTAAGCGTCCATCATTGCCCTCCTGTTTTGCAAAAAGCGGCTGTGCCCGCTTGCCCGCCGCGCCCGAAACTGCCCCCCGCGCGGGCAATTTCGGCCCATACAAAAAACGCCGGCCCGCACCGGACGCCGCTTTGCGCGTTTTCCGCCGGCGGCGCCGGCCGTCGGCCCCCGGAGCCTGCGGAAAGATAAAAACAAAGGGCGGTTTGCAGAAAACCGCCCTTTGCAAGGTTTTGTGTTGCGCGATGATCCCTGACCTGCGCCGATCAATCGGTGATGTTGAAGCGCTTTTTAAAGCGATCGACGCGTCCGCCGGTATCTACCAGCTTCTGCTTGCCCGTATAGAACGGATGGCATTTGCTGCAAATCTCGACGTGGATCTCTTTTTTGGTGGAACGCGTATGGATCACATTGCCGCATGCGCAGGTGATCGTTGCTTCCTCATACTGCGGATGGATGCCCTCTTTCATTCGATTTCACCTCTTTCGGTTTATGACATGGGAGGCATGCTTGATACATGCGCTCATCACAACCTTCTTATGGGAGGCTACCAGCGCGCGCCATCCTGTGCGCGCGGAGCAGCCATCGGAATGATTGCCTTAAAATTATAGCACCGCTCTGCGCAAAATGCAAGCAATTTTTGCGATTTGCGAAGCAGAAGGGCGCATTGCAAAAAGAATATTTGCAGCGCGTCTTTTTTATTTCATGAAAAAACGGTGAATTTTGGCGTTCGCTCTGTTATTTTTCTGCGCGAGGGTTTATAATAGAATTAATTTACGGCAATTTTCTGCTGCGGGAGGTATGGTGCTTGCCAACCGAAAAAATGAAGGATTTTCTCATCCGGTTTTTGTTTTACGGCGTGATCCTGCTGCTGGCGTATGCGGCGCTGAAATACGCGCTGCCGTTTTTAACGCCTTTTTTTGTGGCGTTCTGCATCGCGCTGCTCTTAAAGCCTGCCATCAATTGGATCGTTGAAAAGACAAAGCTCGGCCGCAAACCCGTTGCCATACTGCTGCTGGTAACGTTTTACATCCTTGTGGGGCTGCTGCTGGCTGTGGCTGGCACGCGCATCGCGCTGTTTTTTCGGGATGTGTTTTATCTGCTGCCTCACCTGTACGATACGGTGCTGGTGCCCGCGCTGGATCAGGTGCAGGCAACGCTTGCGGGCTGGCTCAATACGCTGGATCCGGCGCTGACAGAGAGCTTTGCCCGCGCGGGCGAGAGCATTTCCGATGCGCTTTCCGCCGCCTTTTCGTCGCTTTCAAGCTGGGCGCTGGGCCTTGTAACGGGGGCGGCCGGTTCCGTTCCGGCGTTCTTTGTCAAATTTTTTATCACGATCGTTTCCTCGTTCTTTTTTGTATCCGATTATTACACGATCACCTCGTTTTTAACGCGCCAGTTTGCGCCCAAAACGCGCGAGCTGATTTTTAAGGTCGAGCGCAAATGCTTCGAGGTGCTGCGCAGCTTTGCCCGCGCGTATGGCATTCTTTTATCGCTCACGTTCCTGGAGCTGCTGATCGGGCTTTCGCTGCTGCGCGTGGATTATGCGCTGCTCATCGCGCTGCTCACGTCCATTGTAGACATTCTGCCGGTACTGGGTACGGGTACCATCCTCATCCCGTGGGCGGCGGGCTCGCTCATCCTCGGCAATTTTCCGCTGGGGATCGGGCTGCTGGTGCTGTACGGCATCATTGCTGTTGTGCGCCAGATGCTGGAGCCGCATGTGGTGGGCAAGCAGATCGGCCTGTATCCGCTGGTAACGCTGCTGTGCATGTTTGTGGGCATGTATCTGTTCGGCTTTTGGGGGCTGTTTGGCATGCCCATCCTTGTAACGCTGCTGGTGCAGTTGAATGCGGACGGAGACATCCGGCTGTTCAAATGATTTTTGGGAGAAATACGCATGACAAAGCACGAGCTGTGGGAAAAGGCAAAAATGCTGCCGCTGCTGCCGGGGGTGTATATCATCCGCGACAAAACGGGCCAGATCATTTACATCGGCAAGGCCAAGCGCCTGCGCACGCGCGTGTCGCAGTATTTTCGGGAGGGGGTGCCGCACGACGCCAAGGTGACGAAAATGATCCAGAACGCCTTCGAGTTCGACGTAATCGTTACGCAGAGCGAATTTGAGGCGCTGGTGCTGGAGTGCAGCCAGATCAAGCAGCATAAGCCCAAGTACAATATTCTTTTAAAGGACGATAAGGGCTACAGCTACGTGCGCGTTACGCGCGAGGCATACCCGCGCGTATCCGCCGTGCTGCAAAAAGAGGAGGACGGCGCCGAATACATTGGCCCGTACACCTCCAGCTTTGCCGTACGCGAAATGGTGGAAACCGCGTGCAATGTGTTCCGTCTGCCGCGCTGCGGCAAAAAATTCCCGCAGGATATCGGCAAAGGCCGCCCCTGCCTGAACGCGCATATCGGCCGGTGCATGGCCCTGTGCAGCGGCAAAATATCGCGGGAGAGCTACTGCGAAACCGTACAGAGCGCGGTGCATCTCATCCGGCGCGGGCAGGCCGAGATCCTGCGGCTGCTGCGCGAGCGCATGGCCGATGCCGCCGAACGGCTCGATTTCGAGCGCGCGGCGCTGCTGCGCGATCAGATCAACGCCATCGAAAAGGTGAGCCGCGGGCAGAAGGTGGTGCGCAGCGAAATCGACGAGCAGGATGTGATCGCGTTTGCGGGCACGGCGTCGGCTGTATGCGCGGCCATTTTGCGTTTTCGCGAGGGGCGGCTTGTGGATAAGCGGGAATTTTTGTTCCATGATACGCAGGATATCCCCGCTCTGCGCGAGGAATTTTTGCCGCGCTATTATTTGGAGGACAGCGAGTTTATCCCCAAAAGCATCGCCGTGGACGCTTTGCCCGCCGCCGCAAAGGAATTGGAGCAGCTGCTGGCCGAAACGCGCGGCAGCAAGGTGCGACTGTACGTGCCCCAGCGGGGCGATACCGCGCATCTGGTGGAGATGGCGCGTACAAACGCCATCGAGCGGCTGGCGCGCGAGAGCGGCCGCTATGCGCGAGAGCAGAAATATCTGGACGAGCTGGCCGCGCTGCTGGGCTTGCCGCAGCCGCCCAAAACGATCGAGAGCTACGATATTTCCAACTGGGGCGACGGTTCGAGCGTGGCCGGCATGGTGGTGTTCGAGGACGGCAAGCCCAAAAAGGCGGGCTATCGCCGCTTTAAAATGCAGAGCGTGGCCGGCACGGACGACTACGCCTCCATGGCTGAGACGCTGGCCCGCCGCGCCGCCGAATATGCGAAGGGCGCGAAGGGGCAGTTCGGCATAAAGCCGGATCTTCTGCTCATCGACGGCGGACGCGGGCAGGTGGCTGCCGTGCGGGAGGCTCTGGCCGGCACGCCGCTGGCACAGGTGCCGGTTTTTGGCATGGTAAAGGACGACAAGCACCGCACGCGCGGCCTTGTAAATGCCGAGGGCGCCGAAATTGCGCTGGCGCTGCACAAGGGCGTGTTCCCGTTCGTCACCGCCATTCAGGACGAAACGCACCGCTGGGCGAACGATTACCGCAAGCGCCTGCAAAAGGGGCGCGCGTATTCCTCTACGCTGCAAAATGTTCCCGGCGTCGGCCCGGCCACCAGCCGCGCGCTGCTGGCGCACTTTAAAACGGTGACAGCCGTAAGGCAGGCAAGCGAAGCGGAGCTCGCCGCCGCAAAGGGCGTAAACCGCGCGGCGGCCGGGGCGGTGTACGCATATTTTCACGGCGAAGAGGCCGGCGCGCAGGGGAACGAAACCTCCTGAATTTTCGGGCGGGCAGGGCCTGCAAAAAGGCGGCGGCTCGTGCGGGGCGGCCTTCGGCCGGCGCCCGCTGCGCAAAGCGGTGTTTAAGGCGCTTTTGGAGGCGCCTTAAGGAAAGGATGAGCGAAATGGAACGGGACGTGTTGATCATCGGCGGCGGGGCGTCCGGGCTGGCGGCGGCGCTGGCGGCGGCAGAGGTGCTCGGCGGGCAGCGTGTTGCCGTATTGGAGCGGCTCGACCGCGTGGGCAAAAAGCTGCTGGCCACGGGCAACGGCCGCTGCAACCTTACAAACCGGAACGCCGCGCCCGAACACTACCACACCGCCCACCCCGGCCGCCTTGCGCGGATGCTGGAGCGCGTGCCGCCGGAGGCAGCGCTCGATTTTTTTGCCGGGCTGGGGCTTTTGTGCGATACGCAGCCCGACGGGCGCGTATATCCCTACTGCTATCAGGCCTCGATGGTGCTGGATGTGCTGCGCGCGGCACTGGAACGCGCGGGCGTTTCAGCCGTGTGCGGCCAAACAGCCGCGCGCTTTTGCCGGGACGGGGGCGGCCTCGCCGTCGAAACACAGGAGGGGAACCGTTACCGGGCCGCGCGCGTGATCCTCGCGGCGGGCGGCGCGGCAGCGCCGCAGTTTGGCACGGACGGCGCGGGCTATGCGCTGGCGCGCGCGGCGGGGCACAGTGTGCGCACGCCGTATCCGTGCCTTGTGCCGTTGCGCTGCGCCGCGTTCCCCGCAGGGCTGAAGGGCCTGCGCGCGAACGGCGTGTTGACGCTGCTGGACGCGGGGCGGCCGCTGCGCGCCGCGCGCGGCGAGATTCAATTTGCTGAATACGGCCTTTCGGGCATTCCGGCCATGCAGCTCTCGTGCCTGTTGCCGCAGGCAAGGCAGCCGCAGGCGGCGGTGGATCTTTTGCCGCAGCTCTCAATCGAGGAGGTGCGCGGAATGCTGGAAGCACGCTGCCAAAGCAGCGCCTTCCCAACGCTGGAAACGCTGCTTTTGGGCCTTGTGGGCAAGCGGCTGGGCTACGCGGCCATGAAGGCGTGCGGCCTGCAGCCGCTCTCCCGCGCGTCGGCGGGCCTTTCTCCCGCCGAGCGCGGCGCGTTGGCCGAAACGCTGAAAAACTGGCGCTTTGCCGTAACGGGAACTCTGCCGTGGGCGCAGGCGCAGGCCACGGGCGGCGGCGTGCCGCTGTGCGAGGTGGACGAAAACGGCGCCTCGCGCAAATGCCCGGGGCTGTACCTCGTGGGCGAAGTGCTGGACGCCGTGGGCGAATGCGGCGGCTTTAACCTGCAGTGGGCCTGGGCCACGGGCATTGCCGCCGGGCGCGCGGCGGGGCAGGCTGCTTTGGAAGGGACCCCTGGGCAGCGCTGAAACGCCTCCTGATAAAACCGCTTTTCAAGGCGCGAAACGGCCTGAAGGGCGGTATTTTTTTGCGTGTTTTTCTGCGGCGGCTTTTTTTGCGGCATTTATTTAGCAAAATACACAAAAAGTATTGCATCTGAGAAGGAAAAAGTATTATAAGAACAAATAATTAAAGCGATGAATTAATTACTTTGCAGAGGAGGAATGTCATTTGTCCTACGATTTAAAACGGCTGGAACAGATCTCGATGGAGATCGGCTATGGCGAAAACCGCTTTCCCATGAAGCGGGGCAGCTTTGTCTACCGCAGATCGCTGCGCGGCATGCAGCCGCTGCGGCTGCGGCAAAAACGGGAATGTCCAAACGGCTTTTTGCTGGAGTACGCGTTTTTGAACGGCGCGCCGGCTGGAGCGCTGCGGCATCCGCACCAATGTAACGCTGATCTTTTCGCCCGCGCAGGCGATCCTTCCGGCCAAAAACGGTTCCCAATTCGTCTCCCCCTTCATTGGCTGGAAGGAGGCCAACGGCGAGGACTGCCGGCAATATATTGCCGATATCGTGCGCATCTATAAAAACTATGGCTTTTGGGGCAAAACCGAGATCATCTGCGCCGCCGTGCGCACCCCCAAGCAGATTGTGGACTGCGCCACAGCCGGGGCGGATATCGTCACGGCGGGACTGGATGTTTTTCTGGACAGCATGAAGCACGCCTACACCGATCAGGGGCTGCGCACCTTTACCGATGCGTGGGATCACACCGCGGCCGAATAAAGGGGGGAGAAAAGAATATGAAGATCGCTTTCATCGGGATTGGCATTATGGGCGAGGCCATGTGTGAAAATATTCTGAAAAAGCATGACGATACCGTGTATGTGTATGACGTTGTGCGCGAAAAGGCGCTGCCGTTTGCGCAAAGGGGTGCTGCAGTGTGCGCCGGCGCGGCCAAGGCGGCGCAAAGCGCAGACGTGATTTTCTCGATGGTGCCCAAATCCGAGCATTCCCGACAGGTTTACACCGGGCTGCTCTCGGCGGGCGCGCTGGGACCGGGCAAAATCTGTGTGGATATGAGCACCATCGATCCCGCTGTCTCGCGGGAATTGGCGGCGCTTGTAAAGCAAACAGGCGCGCAGTTTTTAGACGCGCCGGTCGTTAAAAGCCGCCCCGCGGCCGAAGCCGGGAAGCTGGGGATCTATGTGGGCGGAGACGAGGCCGCTTTTCAGGCTGTGCTGCCGCTGCTGCGCTATATGGGCGAAAACATTCTTTATATGGGGGAAAACGGCAAGGGGCTGGTGATGAAGATCTGCCATAATATGCTGGTTGCCCAGATCCAGAACGGCGTAAACGAAACGCTGACGCTTGCACAGGCCGGCGGCGTGGAGATCGGCGCCTTTGCGCAGGCGATCTCCTATGGCGGCGGGCAGAATTTTTATCTGGATTCCAAAAAGGAGCCGCTTGTCCGGGAAGATTACACCACGGCCTTTTCTGTGGAGAACATGGCGAAGGACCTGGGCATTTGCATGGCGCTGGCCGGGGAGTGCGGCGTTTCGATGCCCGGCGGGGCCAACGCCCGGCGCGTGTACGACGCGGCTCTTTCCGCAGGGCTGGGCAAAGAGGATTTTTGCGCCACCATCAAAGTTGTAAGGGGGGACGTCTGATGCCGCCGGAAAACCGCGCAAAGCCGTTCGAGGCCGTATATCTGCCGGTGGGTGTGCCCACCTTCCATCTGGAAAGCGCTCAAAAGCAGTTTGAGGCGTCCGGCGCGCTTTTGCACGAGCTGTGCGATGCCGTTGCCGTTCCCGACGAAATGGTGCTTTCGCTGGATGCGCTACGCCGCTTTTTGCGGGGGCGCACGCCGGATCTTGTCATCTTTCAGAATGTCACCTTTGCCAACGCGGCTTATGTTGCCGAGGTGCTGGCCGTTTGCCCGTGCCCGATCGTGCTCTGGACGCTGCGCGAGCCCGCTGTGCCGCTGCGGGCGCAGGGGCTGTTTGGAAACAAAGGTTTCCTGGCAGGCGCTTTGCCGCACAGCGCCCTTTTTGCCGGAACGCTTTGGAGAGGCCTACCGCAGGGCAAAAGCGCAGGGCACCGCGGGCACGTTCGACGATGCCATCGATCTGTTCGCCCGCACGATCGTCAATTTCGCTACGATCCTTGCCCCCAACCGTGTAATCCTGTTTGGGCCGATGTTCCGCGACGCGCTGATCCGCCAAAAGCTGACGCAGGCCTGCTGCGCGTATGACGCGCAGTTTGACGCGCGGCGCATTCTGTACTCCACTCTGGCGAAAAAAGAAGAAACCGTCGGCCCCGCCGCAGTGTTTGCACGATCAATCCTGTAAACAAAACAGCTGAGCCGGCGTTTCCTGCGCAGAGCGCCCTGCCGATGGTTTTGCCGAGGGCCTTTAAAGGGGCCTGAAGGATCATCCCGCCTGAAACAGCTCTACGCTGCATCGGGCGGGATCGCCTTTTTCGATATAAACATTTGCATAGAGATCTTCCTTTCGCTGAAAGGGCGATAAAACATAATAGCCGCTGACGGCCTCGTACTCCCTGCCCTCATAAACAAACCGACAGACGATCCGGCAGCTGATATAGTTTGCGATGCGGATCCAGCCCGCCGGCAGCAGCCTTTCAATTTCAGAATCCATACAGATCCCGGAGCGCTTGCGGTTTTTCAGCTTGTCTTTGTCATAGGCCAGCTTGCAGAACGAAGCCAAAAACAAGACGAGCCATACACAGGCATTGATGAGCATGGGCTCCAATATGGCCGGGTTGAAAAAATTTCCGATCAGCCCGATGGCCAGCTCGATCAGCGCTACAAGCAAGGCGGCATTGGCGCAGACAGAGAATACGCTTTTTGCGGGCTTCAGATCGGCGAGCTGTTTTTCTTTAAAAAGTCTGGAAATATTTTCCTCTGCCTTTCCCCGGTATTCCTCCGCGGAGAGGCGCTCCCCCGAAAAAAGCTCGTTCAAGCTGATCCCCAGAGCATCGCACAGAGGCTGCAAAAGCGATACATCCGGCATCCCTCTTCCGTTTTCCCACTTTGAAACAGCCTGCGCGGTGATGTCCAGCTGCTCGGCCAGCTGCATTTGCGTAAGGTTTTTTTCTTTTCGGCACTGTGCGATAAAGGTGCCAATTCTTATTTGATCCATACGATCGGTCTCCCTTCTGTGGTGTTTGAGGGCAGTATAGCAGAAAAAGGATCCCTTTGGAATAACGCAGGCGTTGAGCAAGGGCTAAACGCTTCGTTGAGCGGTGCAAATTCCGGGGGCGGGCTTTATCAGCGGCCTCATTCCAATGCACCCCGCCGAAGGCGTTCTTTCTTTTTCGGCCCTCTCTGTGCCGGCCGGGAAGTGCCGGCCGCGAAGCTCTGCCCGGAACAGCGCGCAGAGGCGCGGATCCCGCAAAGATAAAAGAGCCGCCAGCCGGAGGGCACAGCTGGCGGATGCAACGGGTCAGCTTTATTGATACAACATTTTTTGTGCTCTTCTGTACGGCTTTTTTCACCGCAAACACACAGATCTGCCCAAAAAGACAGATACAGGCTCCGAAAATGAATGCTGCGCGCAAAAGGGGAGAACCGACAAATTTTCAGAAACTCGGCAAGCGCTGTCTGCGGGTTTCGCAAACAGATCCCCGAACATGGGGCCGCGGCTCAGGCCGTAGCACAGGCGGATGGGCTTCTGGCCGGGAGGGGTCATCCTCCTTATTGATGTGGCTGACACCATACACAAAAGCGATGTTCAGCGAACCCAAAGGCAGGATCTTCACAGCGCCGCATTTCCAATTCGCCAACGCGCTCAGGTGCGCGCGAGACCGTCAACGCTGAGCACGACGCCTGTAATATAGCTGGCCTTTTCGCTGGCGAGGAAGACGAACGCGTTCGCAACGTCCTCCGGTTCGCCGATGCGGCCGAGAGGAATGCCCTTTACGATGCCGTCGATCATCTGCTGCGGCACAGCCTTCATCATATCGGTGTTTGTAACGCCTGGCGCCACGGCGTTTACACGGATGCCCGACGGGCCCAGCTCACGCGCGAGCGAAAGTGTAAAGCCGTTTACGGCAAACTTGCTGGTGGGATACGCGATGCCCGCGGGCTGGCCGTATTTGCTCACCATGCTGCTGGTGTTCAAAATCACGCCGCTGCCCTGTTCCTTCATGCCGTCCGCAACGGCGCGGCAGCAGTTGAATACCGCCTTCAGGTTCAGATCCATGGTCTGCGCGAACATTTCTTCGGTGTATGAGGTGAACGGCTCGCGGGCCGAAACACCCGCGTTGTTTACCAACACGTCGATTTTGCCGAACTCGGCGGCAACACCGTCGAACGCGGCCTTTACTTCCTCGTAATTCGTAAGATTCGGCCAAATGCCCTTTACGCTCCATGCGGCGTTTTCCGCCTTCAGCGCGGCTACGGCTTTATCGGCCGTCTCCTGACGGGACGCGCACAGCACCACCTTCGCGCCCTCCTTCAGATACTCCTTCACAATGGCATAGCCGATCCCGCGCGAGCCGCCGGTGACAATGGCAACCTTTCCTTCCAACAGCATAACGATTTGTCTCCTTTATTCTGTATTTTCTTTTGCCCGGCACAGGATGTGCCGGGCTTTAAGGCAGGCCCGCACAAAGCCGGCGGCGCGGTTACTTCACTTTCCAATCTTACTGCCCTGCCTGCATGGTGCTGCCCCTGCTTTCAGTATAGCATGCCCCGAAAAAAACACAAGAGAAAATTGTGATAAAAATAACAAAATTAAGACAAAAGAAAGCTCCCCCGGCGCGGCCGGGGGAGCTTTACCGGTTATTTTGCGGCTCCGGCAACCCGTTTGCCGCTGATGTATACGGCGCGGATGGCGGTATCGCTCACCATCACGTCGCCGTTTGCCAGTACGATGTCGGCGTCCTTGCCCACTTCCAGCGAGCCGACGCGGTCGGCAACGCCCAGATGGCGGGCCGGGTTGATGGTAATGGCCTTGAGCGCCTCGAACGGATCCATCCCGGCATTCACGGCCAGGCCCGCGCAGAGGGGCAGATACTGCTGGGGGATCACCGAGGAATCGGTGATGATGCTCACCTGGCAGCCCGCGCGCGCCAGAATGCCCGGCGTTTCGAAGCTTTTGTTCGCAAGCTCTAATTTGCTGGCGTGTGTGAGCGTGGGGCCAACGGCCACCGGGCAGCCGGAGCGGGCTACGATCTCCGGGATCAGGTGCCCCTCGGTGCAGTGCTCCAGCGTCATCTTTACGCCAAACTCCCTGGCGATGCGGATGGCCGTGCAGATATCGTCCGCCCGGTGGGCGTGCGCCTTCAGGGGGATCTCGCCCTTCAATACGGGGATCAGGGCCTCCAGCTTCATATCGAACTTGGGCTGCTTTTGCACGTCGTCCGCAGCGGCTTCCCTGCGGCGCAGGTAATCCTGCGCGGCAAACAGCATTTCGCGCAGCTTGGCCGCGGTGGACATACGGGCCGAATTGCCCTTATCCCTATAGCAGCGCTTGGGGTTTTCACCAAAGGCGCATTTCATGGCGACGGGGTCTTTTAAGATCATATCATCCACGCAACTGCCATAGGTCTTCACCGCAAAGAACGTGCCGCCCAGCACGTTGGCGCTGCCGGGGCCGACGCCCACGGTTGTTACGCCGCCGGCGCGGGCCATCTCAATGGAGCGGTCCTGCGGGTTGAAGCTGTCGATGCCGCGCAGCTGCGGCGAAAGGATATCGCCCATCTCGTTGTAATCGATGGAGTCGTACCCCATGCCGTAGCCGTCCAGCGCAAGGTGGCTGTGTGCGTCCACAAAACCGGGATACACGCGCAGCCCGGCGGCGTCCACCACCTCTTCGCCGGGCGCGGGCGAAAGGCCGGGTGCGATGGCCTTGATGACGCCGTTTTCTACGGCGATATCGGCCTGCAGGGGCTCGGGGCCGGCCACGGTATACACGGTTCCGTTTTTGATCAGCATATGCATTCTCCTTCGTATGTTTTCGCAGGCTTCCAGAATAAAATATGCAGGGGAGACGCCGCTTTTTTTCTGCGGCGCCGGCAGAAAACAACGCCGCAGAATTCTGCCGGTTAGGCGCGTTTGCCGCGCGCTCTCAACCCGCGTTCTGCGGCGTGGTTCTCCGTACTTTTTACACCATCAGCTTGCAAACACTGTTGGCATAGGCCACGGGATCCTCCAGCGAAAGGCCCTCGATCAGCAGCGCCTGCGCGTACAGGATCTCGCTGTAGGCGGCCAGCTTTTCGGTCTCGCCCGCGTCGTGCAGGCGCCGGAGCGCCTCGAACACCTCGTGGCCGCCGTTAATCTCCAGTATCTTTTCGCTCGTCACCTTTTCGGGCTGGGCGGGCATGCTGTTCAGCACCTTTTCCATCTCGATGGAAAGCGGGCCGCTGCTGGACAGGCACACCGGGTGCGTTTTCAGCCGCTGCGAGAGCTTTACCTCCACAACCTTGCCGGAAAGCGCGTCCTTCATGGCGTCGAACAGGCTTTTGTTTTCTTCGTTTTTGGCCTTTACCTCTTCTTTTTCTGCCTCGGTTTCAATGCCGAGATCGTCCGAAGAAATGTTCCGGAACTCTTTTTCCTTTTCCTTGTCGCCGTAATTGCGCAGCATCTGCAGCATGAACTCGTCTACATCGTCCGTCAGATACAGAATATCGTATCCTTTGTCCAGCACACGCTCGGCGGCGGGCAGCCGGGCAAGGCGCTCGGTGCTTTCGCCGGCGGCGTAATAGAGATATTTCTGCTCCTCGGGCATGGCCTCGTAGTATTCGCGCAGGGTAACAAGCTTATTTTGCTTTGCACTGTGGAACAGGAGCAGATCCTGCAGGAGCTCCTTGTTCATGCCATAAGAGGCGTAGCAACCCATCTTCAGCTGCAGGCCGAAGTTTTTAAAGAATTTTTCGTAATCCTCGCGCTCGTTTTTCAGCCAGGAGGCCAGCTCGCTTTTGATCTTGCGCTCGAGCGTCGATTTAATCAGCTTCAGCTGGCTGTCGTGCTGCAGCATCTCGCGGCTGATGTTCAAACTCAGATCCTCGCTGTCCACAAGGCCCTTCACGAAGCTGAAATAATCGGGCAGCAGATCGGCGCATTTTTCCATGATGAGCACGCCGCTGGAATACAGCTGCAGGCCCTTTTCGTACTCCTTTGTATAATAATTGTACGGGGTGTTCGAGGGAACGAACAGCAGCGCGCGAAATGTGGCCGTGCCCTCGGTTTTGCTCTGAACCACGCGCGCGGGCTCGGAATAATCGCTGAATTTTTCGCGGTAGAACGCGGCGTATTCTTCCTTGGATACATCCTTTTTATCACGCTTCCAGATGGGCACCATGCTGTTCAGCGTTTCGTCCTCGGTGTACGATTCGTATTCCGGCGCCTTGTAATGCCCCTCATCGTCCTTGTCGGTGCCTTCAATGGGGCGCTGCTTTTCCCGCAGCATTTTAATGGGATAGCGGATATAGTCGGAATACTTTTTCACAATGTCCACAAGGCGCCATTCGTCGAGGAATTCATCGTACCGCTCCTCGCCCTCGTTTTCTTTCATCACGAGGATCACCTCGGTGCCGACATCCTCCTTATCGCACGGCTCCAGTGTATAGCCGTCCGCGCCCGCAGATTCCCATTGCCAGGCCTCGTTTTCGCCAAACGCGCGGCTGCGCACCGTAACACGGCTTGCCACCATAAACGCGGAATAAAAGCCCACGCCGAACTGGCCGATCACATCCACCTTGCCGCCGGTTTCGTTTTCCCTTTTAAAATCCAGACTGCCGCTTTTGGCAATGGTGCCAAGGTTTTTTTCCAGCTCGTCCCTCGTCATGCCGATGCCGTTGTCGCACACCGTCAGCGTGCGCGCATCCTTGTCCAGCGAAAGCCGAATGAGAAAATCTTCTTTTTTGGTGGATACGGTATCGTCTGTGAGGCTGCGGAAATAGAGCTTGTCAATGGCATCGCTCGCATTGCTGACAAGCTCGCGCAGAAAGATCTCTTTGTGCGTATAAATGGAATGGATCATCATATCCAGCAGACGTTTGGATTCTGCTCGGAATTGTTTTTTTGACATCTTCACATTGCCTCCTGATAAAAATTAGCACTCTTGATGCTTGACTGCTAATTTAGTATACGCCAAACGCCGAAAAACTGCAAGACTTTTTTGTGAAATTCAAAAAAACTTCATAACTTTTCGATCCTTGAGGCGCCGAACCTGAAAATTTGAAAAAAACTGTCACAAGCGTGTGTTTTTTTGCGCTGTGGGCTTGCTTGTATGGGCAATCTGCTGTAAAATGATAAAAGTACATCCAATCCAATGGGTCGGGTGCGGTGTACCTGCCGGGTGCGGGCGCCGCAAAGGCTCATTCGGGCGCCGCCGGACGCGGGCAAAAGATACTTTGAAAAACGCGCGGCAGAAGCTCCCGGAAAAAAGCGGATCGCGCTTTTTCTGCTGGTTGCCGCGCGCCGCCTGCCGGGGCGCGCATGGTTTTGAATTTGGAAAGGGCGGTGTTTTTGTGCCGACAAAAGACTTTTTTTCCGGCTCGGGCCCCGAGCGGGAAACGATAAGAGGGAGCCAAGGCTCCCGGGAGCAGGATGATTCCTTTGCGGGAATGCAAAAGCTGGATCTTGATTTCTTCGGGGAGGGAACAGGCGGCGCGCAGGACGAGGTATCGTTTGACGCGCTGTTTGACGAGCTGCCGCAGCAGCCGGCCCGCGGCACGACCCCTGCGCCCGGCCCCGCGAAAGCCGCGCCGTTCGTGTTTGACGAAGGGCCTTCCGCAGAAGCCGCAAAGCCCAAGGCTGCACCGGCTCAGCGTCCGGCACAGCCGTCGCCCTCGGCTCCGTCCGCCGCTCCGGCCGGACGCGCCGCACCCGCGCGGCGCGCGGCGCAGCCCTCGTTCGATTTGAGCGCTCTGGAAAAAGAGATCGACCGCCGGCCGCAGACATCCCGGCCGGAAGAATTAGAGGGTTATACTCCGCTTGCGCTGGATTTTGATCTGGATGACGAGCCGCCGCGCCCGGCGGAAAACGCGCGGCCCGCCGCGCCCGCGCCAGCCCCGTTCGTACTGGATGAGCGGCCGGCTCCGGCAACGGCCCCGGCGCAGCCCGTTCCGCCGCCCGCGGCGCAGCGCCCGGCGGAAAACGCGCGGCCCGCCGCGCCCGCGCCAGCCCCGTTCGTACTG
>CAJUMH010000002.1:154768-167850 GCA_910587145.1 uncultured Ruthenibacterium sp.
GATGAGCGGCCGGCGGCATCGCCGCAGCGCCCGGCGCGCTCCGGTGCGGCTGCTTCGGCGGCCCGCCGCTCCGCTGCACCCGCGCAGGCAGAAGGCCTTGCGCCGGGGCAGGGCTCCGTACAGCGGCCGGCGTCCCGCTCGGCCGATTACTCTACCATCTCGTTTTCTTTGGGCGATGTAAGCGTGGAAGCGCCTACAATGGCGTTTATGCCCATTGAGCAGATCAATTCCGCCGCTTCGGCGCAGGCGGAGGCCAACCGGCGCGCTGCGGAGAAGAGCTTTGCCGCACCGCCCCCCGCCCCTTCGGCGGACGCCCGCGCCGCGCGCATGGCAAAAGAGCGCAATATCGGCGCTGCGGTATTCAGCACATTGATGGAGCAGGACGCTCCGCCCGCGCCCGCCGCGCGTTCCGCGTCTCCGGCTGCCGGGCGCGCCCCCGCGGCCACGATGGAATGGCCTTCCGCACCGCGTGTGCCGGGCGAGGCCTCACGCACGCCGAAGCCCATCAACTGGCGCACACAAACCGGAGCGGGTGCTGCGGCTCCGCAGCCCGCTGCGCCCGAGGCGCCGCGGCCGGCTGCACCGCCGGCCCCTGCGCCGCAGCCGGCGTCCGCCGGCCTGGAAGACGGCCTTACCCCGCTTGATTTTAATTTTGACGATATCAATTTTGACGATCCCGATGCCTTCGGTACGCCGCAGGAAGAGATGCCGCGCTCCGGGCGGCGCGGCGCGGAATTTTTGGATCTGTACGATTCCGGGCCGGACGAAAAGCCGCCTCGCGCAGCCCGCTCCGGCCGGAGCTCCGGTTCCGACGGAGGACGCCCCCCGCGCAGACCGTCTGGCCAGAACAAGGGAAAAGCGCCTGCCAAAACGATTTTTGCATGGTGCGGCATTCTGCTCATCGCGGTGCTGGTGATTCTGCTCTTTGCTGTGTTCGGCGATCAGGACGGCGACGCTTCCGCCGCCAGCGATCCGAGTTCGGCGTCGGCCGGCCTGTCCGATCTGCCGCCGAGCGAATCTCTGCCGCTGGAGCCCGTGGCCGCGCCCATCCCGCGCGATGAATGGTATATGGTGCTTGCGAACCGCGACAGCGTGCTGCCGGCGGAATTCGCGGTGGAGCAGACGGCAACGGTGGGCGAGGCGCTGGTGGATGCGCGCATTGCGGATGCTTTGCGCCAGATGGTGAACGACGCGGCCGTCGCCGGGATTCGGCTGAAGCCGACAAACGGCTATCGCACTGTTGCCCGCCAGCAGGAGCTGTGGAACGCCCGCGTGCAAAAGCTGATGACCGAAAACGGCATGACGCAGGCAGACGCCGAGGTGCGTGCGCTGGACTTCACCTCACGGGCGGGCACATCCGACCACAACACCGGCTTGGGCCTGGATATCGTATCGGAGGACCATCCCGCCAAGGATGCGGCCTATGCGGATACCACGGCGGCCGCCTGGCTGGCGGAGCATGCCGCGGAATACGGCTTTATCCTGCGCTATCCCGCCGATAAAACCGCTGTCACCGGTATGGATTTCGAGCCGTGGCATTACCGCTATGTCGGCACGGAGCAGGCCCTGCTCATCAAGGCGAGCGGCCTGTGCCTGGAGGAATATCTGGCGCAGTAAGCCGGAAAAGCCGCGCGCGGCGGAGCCTGCCGCAAGGCTTTTCCGCGCCTTTGCGGCGCAGCATTCTCCGCGGAATAAAAAAACACGCGCCCCGGTTTGGAAACGGCGGCTGATGCCGCCGGAAAAACCGGGGCGCGTGTTTTGGCATTTTGCCCGAGAAAAAATAAAATATTTGTGAATTTATACAGTTTTCTCTTGCGTTTTGAGGGGCAAGTGCTATACTGAAAAAGCCGACCGACCGGTCGGTCGGTTTTTGCGGCGCAAATGTTCAGGAAGGGGAATTGCCGCCGGAATGCACCCGCAGGAGGCGGCAAAGGCTCCGGGCCCGAACGGGCCGCAAATGAGATGCAATGGAGGGAAAGGCATGCTTTCGCGATACAGTGTTAAAAAGCCCTATACCGTGCTGGTGGCTGTGGTGCTGGTGCTGGTGCTCGGCGTGATCTCTTTTTTGAATATGACGAGCGATCTGCTGCCGTCCATCGAGCTGCCGTATGTGGTGGTGATGACCACCTATCCCGGCGCAAGCCCGGAGAAGATCGAGGCCACCGTCACGCGGCCGCTGGAATCGGTGCTGGGCACCACAGGCGGCATCAAAAATGTAAGCTCGATCTCCAACGAGAACGCCAGTGTCATTATTCTGGAGTTCGAGCAGGGCACCAATATGGATTCGGCCATGATCGAGCTTTCGGGCAACATCGATCTTGTCTCGGGCCAGCTGGACGATCTGGTGGGCACGCCCATGCTGCTGAAGATCAGCCCGGATATGCTGCCGGTGATGGTTGCCAGCGTGGACATGGACGGCATGGATATCAAGGAGATCTCGGCGTTTACGGAGGACGCGGTAACGCCCGCGTTTGAACGGCTGGACGGCGTGGCCAGTGTGGACGAAACAGGTATGGTGCGCGAGCAGGTGACCGTGACGCTTTCGCAGGAAAAAATCGACGCGCTGAACGCCCGCGTGCTGAAAAGCGTGGACGAGGGCCTGTGGGAAGCGCAGCAGGAGCTGAACGACGGCCTTGCCAGCCTTGCCAGCGGCCGGCAGAAGCTTACCGACGGCGAGGCCGCGATCGCAAGCCAGAAGGATGCCGCCCTCGGCCAGATGGCGCAGGGCAGCGCCCAGCTGGACAGTGCGTCTGCCACGCTGAGCGCGCTGCTGAGCGAGGAGACAACGCTTACCGCCAACAAGGCCGCGTTCGAGGCCGAGCAGGCGGGCTATACGCAGGCAAAGGAGGGCTATGCGCAGCTGAACGCGGCGCTGGCCGCCGCAAAAAGCGCCGCACAGCAGCAGGCGGCGCAGGCAGAGGCGGAGATCGTTGCCAGGGTGAATGATGTGCTCGTTATGCTGCCCGGCGGTTTATCGGTGAGCAGCATTGAAGAGGTTGCCGGAGCGCTTGCATCAATAGGCAGCATGCTGCCGGCAGACAAGGCGGCAGAAATTTCTGCTGCCGTAAACGCCATTGCGGGGGCAAAGCAGGCCGCCGCGGACATGCCCGGCGGCATCGACGCGCTTTTGGCGCTGGACGACGCCGCGTTCGAGGCGTTTCGGGCGCAGGCGGGCGCGGCGCCCGGCGGCGAGGCGTTTGCTGGCCTTACGAAGGAGAGCCTTGCGCAGCTGAAGGCCGCGGCCGAAAAAGCCGAAACGCGCCTGCCGGAGCTCGCGGCCGAGCTGAACAATCTGGAAACGCGCATGGCGGTGATCACGGCCATGAAGCCCCAGCTGCAGGACGGGCTGCGTCAGGCACAGGACGCCTATGCGGCGCTGGAGGCGGGCAAGATCACCGCCATCGGCGAATTGACAAAAGGCGAGATCACGATCGAAAACACAAGAGAGCAGCTGGAACAGGCGGAACAGCAGCTGAAGGACGCGCAAAAGCAGTTCGATGAGGCGCGCGATGCAGCCTACAAGCGCGCCGATCTTTCCGGCGTGCTGACGATGGACATGATCGGCGGCATTCTTACGGCGCAGAATTTCAATATGCCCGCCGGGTATGTTGTGGAAGACGGCGAGCAGTATCTTGTAAAGGTGGGCGATCTGCTTTCATCGGTGGATCAGCTGCGCCAGCTGCTGCTTTTGCATCTGGACGCGGACGGGATCGGAGATATTTACTTATCGGATGTGGCGGAGATCACGCTGACGGACAATGCCGCCGAAAGCTACGCGCGCGTGAACGGAAATGACGGCGTGGTGCTTTCGTTCCAAAAGCAGAGCACCGCCTCCACCGCCGATGTCAGCGAGCGCATCAACGACGCCATCGCCGCCTTGGAGCAGGCCCATCCCGGCCTGCACATCACGCCGCTGATGGACCAGGGCGATTACATTGAAATGGTGGTGGACAGCGTCCTTTCCAATCTGCTGTGGGGCGGCCTGCTCGCGATTGTGGTGCTGATCCTGTTTTTGAAGGATGCTAAGCCGACGCTGATCGTGGCGTGCAGCATTCCGTTCAGCCTGATGTGCGCGGTTACGCTGATGTACTTCAGCAATGTAACGCTGAACATCATCTCGCTGTCCGGCCTTGCCCTTGGCGTCGGCATGCTGGTGGACAACAGCATCGTTGTGATCGAAAATATTTACCGCCTGCGCTCCGAGGGCATGCCCGCCGCCAAAGCGGCCGTGGAGGGCGCAAGGCAGGTGGCCGGGGCCATTTTTGCCTCTACCCTCACTACCATCTGCGTGTTTATGCCCATCGTGTTTACACAGGGCATTTCGCGCCAGCTGTTTACGGATATGGGCCTCACCATCGCCTATTCGCTGCTGGCAAGCCTTGCGGTGGCGCTGACGCTTGTGCCCGCGATGGGCGCCTCGGTGCTGCGCAATACGAAGGAAAAAAGCCACACATGGTTCGGCGCAATAGTAAATGGCTACGGCCGGCTGCTGCGCGCATCGCTGCGGCATAAGGCGGTCGTGCTGGCCCTGGCCCTGGCACTGCTGGTGCTGAGCGTCTTTCTTACCACGCAGATGGGCACCGCGTTTATTCCCGCGATGGACAGCCCGCAGATGTCCGCCTCGATGACGGCGCCGCAGGGGACGCCCCAGGAAGAAGTGTACGCGCTGGCCGATACCGTGGCCGAGCGCATCGCCGCCGTGGACGGCGTGGAGACCGTGGGCGCGATGGCCGGCGGCGGGGGCATGTCCGCAATGATGGGCGGGGGCTCCTCGGGTGCGGACGGCATCACCTACTATATTCTGCTCAGCGACGACCGCTCCGCCGCCAATACGCAGATTGCCGAAGCCATCGAAGACGCCGTGGCGGATCTTGCCTGCACGGTGTCGGTTCAGGAATCCACGATGGATCTTTCGGCGCTGGGCGGCAGCGGCGTGGAGCTTGTGATCACCGGGCGCGATCTGGATGTGATGAGCGGCATCGCCGAGGATCTGCGCGGCATTCTGCGCAATACCGAGGGCCTTGCCGATATCTCGGCGGGCCGTGTGGCCGATAACCCCGAAACACGCATCACCGTAGATAAATACAAGGCGATGCAGTACGGGCTTACCGTGGCGCAGGTATATGCCGAGCTCGCGAATGCGCTGAAGGCCGAAAATACGGCCACCACGCTCACACTGGAGGGCTCCGATCTGCCCGTTGTGGTGGTGCGGCCCCAGGGCACGGCGCCCACACGGGATACCATCATGGATCATGCCTTTACCGCAGCCAATCCGGATGGCAAGGAAGAAACCGTTTACCTGCGCGATATCGCGGAAAAACACGAGACGCAAAGCCTTGCCTCTATCCGCCGCGAAAACGGCGTGCGCACTATGAGCGTTACCGCGGCGGTGGATGCGCAGCACAATATCGGCCTTGTGAGCCGCGAGGTTTCCCGCGCGCTGGCCGATTACGTCCTGCCCGAAGGATACGCGGTGGAGCTTTCGGGCGAAAACGAAACAATCAACAGCGCTCTGTTCGACCTTGTTAAGATGATCGCGCTGGCTGTTGTGTTTATCTATCTGATCATGGTGGCGCAGTTCCAAAGCCTGATGAGCCCGTTCATCGTAATGTTCACGATCCCGCTGGCATTCACGGGCGGCCTGCTGGCGCTGTGGCTTACGGGATGCGAGCTTTCGGTGATTGCGATGCTTGGCTTCCTGGTGCTGGCGGGCGTTGTGGTGAACAACGGCATCGTGTTTGTGGATACCATCAACCAGCTGCGCCTTGCCGGAATGGAGCGCACGGACGCCATTCTGGAAACGGGCCGCACGCGCATTCGCCCGGTGCTGATGACGGCGCTGACAACCATTCTTGCAATGTCCACAATGGCGCTGGGCATGGGCGACGGCGCCGAGATGACGCAGCCGATGGCCATCGTCTCGATCGGCGGCCTTGCCTACGCGACCTTGCTGACGCTGTTTGTAGTGCCGGTGCTGTACGATCTGCTGCGCAAAAAGCCCCTGCGCGCTTTTGACGCACGGGAAGACGCGCCCGCGCAGCAATCGGCTGCGGCCGGGGAGGGCGTGTAATGGCACGGCACGGCGAAAAAGAGGATGCTGTTTACGAGGCGGTGTTCCGCCTGATGGCGCGCGGCGAGCAGATGCATACGGTGACGGTGCAGCAGATCGCACGGGAGGCGGGCATCGGAAAGGGAACGGTATATGAATATTTTACCTCGCGCGAGGAAATTTTAATAAAAGCGTTCCTGCGCCGTGCGGAACAGGAACTCCAGATACTGGCGGTGCGTGTGGAGCAGGCGCAGAGCTTTGACGGGAAGCTGGAAAGCGTGCTGGACACCGCGCAGGAGATGATGCGCGCACAGTCGTCCTGCATTAAGCTGCTGCTTACGAACGCCCAATTGGCGGGAACGATGAAGAAGCTATGCGGCAGCCTGCGCGAGAGCGGTGTGCAGGCCGCAAAGCAGCTGTGCGCGCTGGCGAGCAAAATGCTCGCCGACGGTGTGCGCGAGGGGGCTCTGCCCGCGCCGCCCGGGGAAGCCTATGGCCTGATGACCCTGATGGGAGGCGTATTCGGCTATGTGAACACGTGCCGGCTTTTGCCGGAGCAAAGCGAAGAAGCTCTGCGCACCGACGCAAAGCGCATGATCTATCGGGCACTGGGAAAAGAGCCCGGCCCGACGCGCGTGTAACGTGCGGGAACACCCTGCCGGCTCGGGGCCGGGCCGGGCAAAACCCGCCGCGTGCAAGGCGCGGAACACCGTTTGGGCCATCCCGCGCGCAGTGTGCCGAAGGCTGGGCAGCCTCCCCGGACAAGGCTTTTTGGGCCATTTAAGGGTTTGCGCGGCGGAGAAGGCGCAAAACCATGGTAATAATTGCCAAAGAAAGAGGGGGAAAGTTCAGCATATTGTATAATGCTCTGAAATCCCCCCGCCTGCATTGAATTTTTCCCTGTTTTATGGTATCATTTTCTTCAATTGGAGGGAATAAAGATGAAAGAAACAAAAATCAAGGCAAATGCCGTTTATCAAATTGCCGCGCAGAACGGCCGTGTATTGGAAGTAGCCGATTTTAACGAGGAGAACGGCGCTGCCGTTCAGCTGTGGGAAAACGCGAACGCCGACAGCCAGCAGTGGCGGCTGTCGGAGGTATCCGCGGGCGTATATAAGCTGGAAAACAAGCGCACCGGTAAAGTGCTCGACGTGATCAACGGCGGCAGCGAGAGCGGCGCGTGGCTGCACCAGTGGGAGGATACGGGCGCCAAAAGCCAGCTTTGGACGCTGGAGAACGCCGGAGAAGGCCGCTATAAGCTGCGTTCAAAGCTTTCGGGCCTTGTGGTGGATATTGTGGATATGAGCGAAGAAAACGGCGCCCGCCTGCAGCTGTGGGAGGACGTAAACGGTGCGAATCAGGCGTGGGCGCTGCTGCCTGTGGCCGACTCCGCAAAGAAGCCGGCAGCCGAAAAGAAACCGGCCGCAAAGAAGCCGGCGGCTCCCGTTCGCGCGGCAAAGCCCGCTGCCGAAAAAAAGCCGGCCGCTGCCGCTCCGGCCGTAAAGCCGGCTGCCGCTCCGGCCGTAAAGCCGGCCGCCGCTCCGGCCGCAAAGACGGCCGCTGCCCCTGCCGCGAAAACGGCAAAGACTGCCGGCAAAGCAGAGCAGCCTGCCGCAAAAAAGCCCGCGGCAAAGAAGGGAAAATAAACAAACGCGCAGCCGCCCCAAAACCGGATGGTTTGAGGGGCGGTTTTTTTGCCCCCAAAGCCGGATGAAGCCGGAAGATATGCGATGCGGCGCTTTGACTGCGCAAGTCGGACGGAGCCGGATGGTTTGCAGGGGGCGTTTTTCGCCCGCATATGGGCGGCGCCCGGTTTGCGCCGGAGAAGAATTTGTGCTATACTAAAGATACCGCAAATACCGCGGCGCTTTCCTGCGGCAGGCGCCGCCGGTTCGTTTTTGTGTAAAACCGCCCGTAAACAGGGCGCGCCTGCAAAATGATGCGGCTAAGGGCAAAGGAGGCGACCGCCGGTGGAACAGCCGAAAATGCTGCGGAATTTTATGTGGAATACCGCCGGGCAGCTCACATATATGGTCTGCCAGTTTTTGTGCGGCATTCTTGTGGTTGGTCTGGCAGGCAATCAGGTTTCGGGTGTGTACAATACGGCGCTGACGGCAACCAATATTTTTCTTTCCATCGCATCCTACGGGATGTACAGTTTTCAGGCCTCGGATCTTTCCCCCAAATACAGCGACAGCACCTATATCCGCAGCCGCATCTGCACCTGCATGGCCGCCTCGGTGCTGTGCGGCGGCTTTGTCGCGGTAAATGCCGCTGCGGGAGAAAATCCGTATAGTGCGCAGCAGAGTATATGCGTGCTGCTGTTCCTGGGCTACCGTATGGTGGAATCTCTTACCGACAGCCTCAACGCCATCGATCAGCGCGGCGGGCGGCTGGACATTGTGGGGAAAACGTATGCCCTGCGCGGCGCCGTAACACTTGTTTCGTTTGTGGCGGCGCTGCGCCTGACACAGGATCTTATCCTGACACTGGCGCTGATGTTCGCGGCCGGCCTTGCGGTGTTTTTTGCCTATTCGCTGCCGCAGGCGCGCAGGCTGTATAGCCCTGCGCGCGTTCTGCGCGCGCAGGTTGCGGCGCTGCTGTGGGAATGCGCGCCGCTGGCGGCTTACAGTTTTTTAAATACGACTACGGCTTCCATTCCAAAGCTGATGCTGGGCCGTATTTTGGGAGAAACGGCGCTGGGCATCTACGGCCCGGTCACGCAGCCGGTGCTGCTGCTTCAGGTGGGCGCGACGTATCTGTTCAACCCGTTTATCACAGTGTTTGCAAACAGCTATGCCCGGCGCGACCGAAAGGGCTTTTGGCGCGCGGTGCTGGGCGTTCAGGGGGTGGTGCTGGCGCTGCTGCCTCTGGGCCTTTGTGTGGCGGCATTTCTGGGCCGGTGGGGACTTGCAACATTTGTTTCGGCAGAACTTGCCGATTATCAGTATCTGCTTGTGCCGATGGTGGTTTCCGCCATCCTCACGGCGCTGGTGCTGTTTTACAGCATGGTGCTCACCGTGATGCGCTGCATGAAGGGGCTGATCGCGGCAAACGCGTGCGCCATTGCGGTGAGCGCTTTGGCCAGCGCGCCGTGCATTGCGCGCTGGGCACTGCAGGGCGCTACGTATGCCGCCATTGCGGCGCAGGCGGTGCAGCTTGTTTTGCTGGGCGGCGCGGCGCTGCGGATGGCGCGGCGGCATTTTTCCGCCGCGGGCCCGCTGCCAAAGCCGGAAGACCCGTTCGACGGCCTGCCAAGCTGACGCAAAGGCACGATCCAAATGGCGCAGAAAATTGAGGGCAAAAGAATGTAAAATGGCGGCGAACTGCTTGCGGTCGCATCCATTTGCACAGAGCGCTTACCGGAAAGGATATGGACAATATGAAACAGAAAATCGGATTTTTGGGGTTTGGCAGCATGGCGCAGGCGATGGCCGCCGGATGGCGCCGCTCGGGCACGGCAGGCGAGGGGGAACTGCTGGCCTGCGCGAAGCATTGGGATAAACTGTGTGTTTGTGCTGAAGGCTCCGGTGTGCGGCCGTGCCGCACGCCGGAGGACGTGGTGCGGCTCTCGGATGTGATCGTGGTTGCGGTAAAGCCGCATCTGGTGGAAGAGGTGCTTGAGCCGCTGCGCCCGCTCTTGGCGGAAAAAGCAGTGGTCTCGGTGGCGGCGGGCTGGCTGTGCGAGCGGTTTGAGGCGCTTTTGCCCGGCGTGCACCACATCAGCATCATGCCCAATACGCCCGTTCGCATATGCCAGGGCGTGATCCTGATGGAAGACCGGCATACGCTCACCGAGGCACAGGCCGCGCAGGTGCGCGCGCTGCTGGAAGCGCTGGGCCTGGCGGAGACCGTGGAGGGCCGGCTGATGGGCATCGGCGGCGCCATCAGCGGCTGCGGCCCGGCGTTTGCCAGCATGTTTTTGGAGGCTCTGGGCGACGCGGGCGTAAAGCACGGCCTGCCGCGCGCGGCGGCTTATCGCCTTGCGGCGCAGATGATGGCGGGCACGGGCCGCCTGCAGCTGGAAACAGGCGAGCATCCCGGCGCAATGAAGGACGCCGTCTGCTCGCCCGCAGGCACCACCATCCTCGGCGTGGCCACGCTGGAGCGCGGCGGAATGCGCGCGGCCGTGATCGACGCGATCGACGCGACCCAGAGCAGAAAATAATTTTCGCACAGGGCCCGGCAAAGCGCATGGAGGCGGCGGCGGGGCGATAGACACAGGAGTCGGAATACAGGAAAGGGGAAGCCTTTATGAGAAAGAAAAACAGGAAAGAAGCGAAATTCCTTTCTCTGCATACGCTTGCCGCCGCGCTGGCCTCTGCGGCGTCTGCTGCAACCGGCAGCATCATGCTTTACGGCATGCCGCTCGCGGGCCTGCCCGCAAAATGGATTTCCGGAGAAGTAGTGCATAAAACCGGCGCCCCTTCTGGCAGCTTCAGGCCAAAAGGGGCGCCAATCTGTTGTTTGACAGCCATTTTCTAATGCAGCTTGCAATTGCATTTTTATTTGGCAACAGGCCCGTTGCCAAAGCGCCGGCAACGCCGGCAAAGAGAAGCAAACGCCGAGCGAGCAGGAATGAGAAAACGGAGGGTCACAGATCAAACAGCAGCTCGCTGTAATCCGGAATGGGCCAGCGATCCTGCGGTACCATTGATTCCAGCGCGTCCACCTCGGCGCGCAGGGCGTTCATCTCGTGCTCCCGCAGGCGGCGGCAGGCGTCTGCGCGCTGCTTTTCGTCCAGCTCGGTCTCGTCCAGCGCGCGCAGCGCGCGGCGCAGCGCCTCTGTTGCCCCGGCCGCACGGTCCAGAGTAACGCACAGCTTTTCTACAAGCGCCTTGGCGCTGGCGCTGGCGCAGCCGTTTCGTTCTGCGTAGTATTCGGTGCGGCTGATGTGCGAGAGATATTCGTATCCCGCCGGGAGCAGGCTGCGGCTCACCATCTCCAGCATGGTGGAGGCGTCGATGTGAATGTGCTTTGCATAGGTTTCCAGCGTGATCTCGTAGCGCGAGCGGCATTCGGCGGCGGTGAATACGCCGGTGCGTTCAAACATGGCAACGTTTTTTTCGGCAAGGAACGCGCCGGCGGCGTCTGCCATGCAGCGGATCCGGGGCAGGCCGCGGCGCTGCGCCTCGGCGGCCCATTCGCTGCTGTAGTTGTTGCCGTTGAAGATCACGCGCCCGTGCCCGCGCCAGGTATCCGCCACAATGGCGCGCACCTCGGCCAACGGGTCGTCGGCCTGCTCCAGCCGATCGGCAAAAACGCGCAAAGCGTCGGCGACAATGGCGTTTGTCACGGCATTCGCAAGGCCGATGCTTTGGCCCGCGCCCACCATGCGGAATTCAAATTTGTTCCCCGTAAACGCGAACGGCGAGGTGCGGTTGCGGTCGGAATCGTCCCGCTTCAAAACCGGCAGGCTCTTTACGCCCATGCGCACCGCGCCGTGCTCTTCGGAATGCAGCGCGTGCCCTTCGGCCAGCTCCGCAAGCAGATGCGTCAGCCTGTTGCCCAAAAAAACGCTCACCATGGCGGGCGGCGCCTCGTTGCCGCCAAGGCGCTCCTCGTTGCCCGGGCAGCTGGCGGCAAGCCGCAGCAGATCGGCATATTCATCTACGCCGGAGAGTACCGCGCACAGCATCACGAGAAAAACAGGGTTTTCCTCGGGCGTCTCTGTGGGATTCAGCAGGTTTTTGCCCGTATTGGTGCTGATGCTCCAGTTGTTGTGCTTGCCGCTGCCGTTTACGCCCGCGAACGGCTTTTCGTGCAGAAGGCAGGCAAAATGATGGCGCAGCGCCACCTTGCGCATCAGCTCCATCATGATCTGATTGTGGTCGCACGCGATATTGGCTGTGGCGTACACGCTGGCCAGCTCGTACTGGCCGGGCGCCACCTCGTTGTGTTCGGTTTTGGCCGGAACGCCCAGCCGCCACAGCTCCTCGTCCAATTCGCGCATAAAGCCGCGCACCCGCTCGCTGATGCTGCCGTAATAGTGATCTTCAAGCTCCTGCCCTTTGGGCGGCTTTGCGCCAAACAGCGTGTGGCCGCATACTTTTAAATCGAGCCGGCGGTCGAACAGCTCTTTATCCACCAAAAAATACTCCTGCTCGGCGCCGACAGTGGGCTGTACAAAGGTGGTTTGTGTATCGCCCAGCGCGCGCAGCACGCGCAGCGTTTGCCGGTTCAGTGCCTGCATGCTGCGCAGCACAGGCGTTTTTTGATCCAGCGCCTCGCCCGTATAGGCGCAGAACGCCGTGGGGATATACAGTGTTGTGCCCAGCACAAAGGCGGGGCTGGTGGGATCCCACGCGGTATAGCCGCGCGCCTCAAAGGTGGCGCGCAGCCCGCCGGACGGAAAGCTGGAGGCATCGCTCTCGCCGCGCGCGAGCATCCTGCCGGAAAAGCTCAGGATCGGCTCGCCCCGCTGTACGCCGTCGATAAAGCTGTCGTGCTTGCCGCTGCCCGTACCCGTCATGGGGCTGAACCAGTGGATATAATGCGTCGCGCCCAGCTCCATCGCCCACGACTGCATGGCGTTTGCCACCACGTCGGCCACCTCGGGCTTCCATGCCTTGCCCTCATCGCGGATCTCGCGCAGCGCCCCGTATACCTCCTGCGGCAGCCGCTCGCGCATTACGCGGTCGTCAAACAAGTGGCTGCCGAACAGCTCGAATAATTCGTTTGCCAAAATACTTCCTCCCCCATGGGCTTTGCGGCGGGCCGCGCTTTGCGGGCGGCCGGCGGCGAAGCCTGCCGGGCGGCAGGGCAGCGCCGAAAAACAAAGCCGTATTGGCCTATTTTATCACGGAAACAGGCCGGATACAAGGCATGCGCGCGCTTTTTTTGGCGCAATTTCGCACTTTGCGCGCAGAAAAGGGATTTTGGCGTTTTGGGCGTTTTTTGCAAAAAACGGTATTGACAAAACAGAGGTCATATTGTAAAATAATATAGCGCCCGGACGGTGGCATTTATTTGCGCCCATAGCTCAGGTGGATAGAGCAACTGCCTTCTAAGCAGTGGGCCAGGGGTTCGAGTC
>CAJUMH010000003.1 GCA_910587145.1 uncultured Ruthenibacterium sp.
TCCTGACGTTTGCCGGCCACGGGGCCCCGCGTCCGCCCGGGCATCGGCTCCAAGGATTCGCCAATGCTTTCTCCGGGCTCCCACTGCCCCGTGGCCGTCTGCTCTTACAGGAACATCCGCCGCCTCCCCCGCCCGGAGAAGCGCACTATGCGGGGCGGGGGGATCCGGCGGCGTTCCTGACGTTTGCCGGCCACGGGGCCCCGCGTCCGCCCGGGCATCGGCTCCAAGGATTCGCCAATGCTTTCTCCGGGCTCCCACTGCCCCGTGTCCGTCTGCTCTTACAGGAACATCCGCCGCCTCCCCGCCCGGGGAAAGCGCACTATGCGGGGCGGGAAAGCGCCGCCGGCCTTGACATTCCCCCGTTTGCGCTTATAATAATACTATATCAATCGAGAAATATCAATCAAAGAAGGCCTTTGGGGCAAATGCCGCAAAGCCAAGGAGCTATTATGCCAAAAGAAAAACCGCTGATCCCTATGCTCATCGGCGCGGATATGAACTGCTATTCGATGGCGCGCACGTTCCACGAGGCATATGGCGTAACCTCTTACGCGTTCGGCCGCTGGGCGATGGGCGAGACGATGGCCTCGCGCATCGTGCGTTTTACTGCCGTGCCGGAGATCGATACCGCAGGCGTATTGCTGCGGACGATTACACAATTCGCCGCCGCGCACAAAGAAGCGGCCGTTGTTGTGCTGGGCTGTACCGATGATTATGCCAGTCTGCTGATCGATCTGCGGGACCGTCTGCCCGAAAACTGCACCGCGCCCTATATCACCCCCGCGCTGCGGGATCAACTGGTATCCAAGGCCGATTTTTATAAAATGTGCGAGCGCTATGGCATTCTGTATCCCAAAACCTTCTGCGCACACGGCCCGCTTTCGGCCGAAGCGCTGGGCGAACAGGCGCTGGGCTTTTCGTATCCCGTTATCGTCAAACCGTCCAGTAGCATTTTGTACTGGAAGCACCCGTTCGACGGCATGAAAAAGGTATATACCGCCGATTCTCCCGCCGAGGCGGCAGCAATCCTTGCGCAGATCTACGGCGCAGGCTATCCGGATATCGTGCTTTTGCAGGATAAAATTCCCGGCGACGACAGCGCCATGCGCGTGCTGACGGCCTATTGCGGCCGGGACGGCAAGGTGAAGCGCATGTGCCTTGGCCATGTGGGGCTGGAGGAGCACACGCCCAAGGCGCTGGGCAACCACGCGGCCATCCTTACGGAATACAACGAGCCGCTGATGCAAAAGCTGCGCGCGTTTCTGGACGACATCGGCTATACGGGCTTTGCCAATTTCGATATCAAGCACGACAGCCGCGACGGGAGCTGCCGCGTGTTCGAGATCAATTTGCGGCAGGGGCGCAGCAACTACTATATGACAGGCGCGGGCGAAAACCTGGCCCGTCTTGTGGTGGAGGACGCCGTGCTGGGGCACGACCTCGGCCCGTGCCGGATGTGCCAAAAAGAGGCGTTCTGGCACAGTGTGCCGCGCGGCGTGGTGTACCGCTATGTAAAGGACGCGGCGTTTGTGGCGCAGGCGAAAAAACTGGCGCGTCAGGGCAAAGAGACCGTCACGCTGGATTACGCGTTCGATCTGCGGGGAAACCCCAAGCGCTTCGCATATTATCTGATCCATATGCAAAGATACTATAAAAAGTTTAAGTTGTACGCCCGGTAACGGGCGGCCAGACGAAACAGGGGAGGCTTGCCGGATGGATCGACCCTTGCCGAAGGTGCTCGGCATTTTGGGCGGGCTTGGCCCGATGGCGACGGTATATTTTTACGAGCTGCTCACGCGGCACACAAAGGCCGCGCGCGATCAGGATCATATCGATGTGATCATCAACAGCCGTGCCACCACGCCCGACCGCACGGCCTATATCCTCGGCGAAAGCACGCAGAACCCATTCGACATCATGGCCGAGGACGCGGCGCGGCTGGTGACGTTCGGCGCGGACGTTCTGGCCATCCCCTGCAACACCGCCCACTATTTTTACGACAGGCTGAACGCCACGATCCCCATTCCCATCCTGAACATGGTGGAGGAAACCGTGCGCACCGCTTTGCGCGGCGGCTGCCGTCGGCTGGGCGTGCTGGCCACCACGGGCACCGTGCAGACGGGCACTTATCAGCGCATGTGCGCCCGCTGCGGCCTTAACTGCGCCGTGCCGGACGAGGCGGCGCAGCAATGCGTGATGGAAGTGATCTACCGCGACGTAAAACAGGGCAAACGCGCCGACCCCGCCGCGTTTGCGCGCGCCGTCGATTCCCTGCGCGCGCAGGGGTGCGACCGTGTGGTGCTGGGCTGCACCGAGCTTTCGCTTGTAAAGCGGGACGAGGGCCTGGATCCGTTTTATCTCGATTCGATGGAAGTGCTGGCCAAAAGCGCAATCCTCGCGTTTGGAAAAACGCCGGTGGGGCTGGATGAGCTGTAAACAGCGGGCGGTTTGAAACAAACGCCCGGCAAAAAAACGCGGGCCGGCCTGCAGGGCGGCCCCCGCGCGGCGCAGAAGATCTGTTTGCGCGCGCATTCTATTTTCGGGTATTCTGCCCGGCCAAAAGGCATGGAGGAAACAGGCAATGTGCGGATTTATCGGATTCACCGACCACCCCGGCAACGAAAAAGAGATTTTGCAGCGGATGATGGACCGCATCGTGCATCGCGGGCCGGATATGGGCGATTTGTATACGGACGATGGCGTGGCGCTGGGCTTTCGGCGGCTGTCGATCTTGGATCTTTCCGCCGCGGGCGCGCAGCCGATGCGAAGCGAGGACGGCAATATTGTCATCGTGTTCAACGGCGAGATCTATAACTTCCAATCGCTGCGCGAGGAGCTGCAGGCAAAAGGCCACACGTTCCACTGCGCGGCGGACAGCGAGGTGCTCATCCACGGATACGAGGAATACGGCACAAGGCTTGTGGATCATTTGCGCGGGATGTTCGCGTTCGTCATCTGGGATAAAGCGAATCGCCGACTGTTCGGCGCGCGCGATATCTTCGGCATCAAACCGTTCTATTATTATCCCATTCCCGACGGCTCGGGCATTTTGTTCGGCAGCGAGATTAAGGCGTTTTTGGAGCACCCGAAGTTTGTAAAGGCCATTAACGAGAACGCGCTGCGGCCTTATTTGACGCTGCAGTATTCCGCCACGGAAGAGACGTTTTTTAAGGGCGTTTACAAGCTGCCGGCCGCGCATCTGTTCGTTTACGAAAACGGCAGGCTGCGCACCCGCCGCTATTGGGACTGCGAGTTTAAGCCCAAGGAGCAAACCTTCGAGGCCTGCGCCGAAACATTAGACAGCGTGGTGCACGAATCGGTGTCGGCACACCGCATTGCGGATGTGAAGGTGGGTTCGTTCCTCTCGGGCGGCGTGGATTCCAGCTACATCGCGGCCGTGCTGATGCCCGATACCACGTACAGCGTTGGCTTTCGGCAGGATCAATTCAACGAGACGAATTACGCCGCCGAGCTCTCGCAAAAACTGGGTATCCACAACCGCCGCAAGCTGATCACGGCGGACGAGTGCTTTGAGGCGTTCCCGGAGATTCAGTACCATATGGACGAGCCGCAGTCGAACCCATCCAGTGTGCCGCTGTGGTTTTTGGCAAAGCTGGCGCGCGAAGAGGTAACGGTGGTGCTTTCGGGCGAGGGCGCGGACGAGATCTTTGCCGGATACGAGTGGTACGCCGATACGCCCGCGATGGAAAAATACAAAAGGCTGCCGCTGGGCGTGCGCCGCGCGGCGGCGAACGCGGCAAAAAAGCTGCCGTATTTTAAGGGCAAAAATTTCCTCATCAAAAGCGCCGAACGGCCCGAGGATTATTTTTACGGGCAGGCGCTGGTGTTCCCCGAGGCCGAGGCGGACGCGGTTTTGCAGCCCGCCTACGCAAACGGCCCGCAGGCGCACGCGCTGGCGGCGCCCGTTTACGCGCGTGTACAGGGGCAGGACGAGGTGACGAAAAAGCAGTATCTGGATATGAACCTCTGGCTGCCCGGGGACATTCTGCTCAAAGCGGATAAAATGTGCATGGCGCACAGCCTGGAGCTGCGCGTGCCGTTTTTGGATAAAGAGGTGATGGCGTTCGCCGAGACGATCCCCACCGATTACCGCATTCAGGGAACGGACGTGAAGGTGGTAATGCGCCACGCGGCCAACAAAACGCTGCCGGACGAATGGGCAAACCGCCCCAAAAAGGGCTTCCCCGTGCCCATCCGCTACTGGCTGCGGGAAGAAAGATATTACCGCATTGTGAAGGAATATTTTGAAAGCGATTATGCCGCGGTGTTCTTCCGGCCCGATGTACTGCAAAGGCTGCTGGAGGATCACTACCACAGCCGCGCCAACAACCAAAGAAAGATCTGGACGGTGTTCACGTTTTTAGTTTGGTACAAAAGATTTTTTGTCGACGAGAAATAAGAAGTGCGCTGTGGAGAAGAGCGGCAAAGAGAGGAAACAACGTGAAAAAGACAATGCTGCGCCGCAGCCTTGCGCTGCTTTTGGCGCTGGGCCTTGTGCCGGGCTTGGCCGGGTGCGGCAGCGCGGGGATGGATGCGAGCGCCGCCGCGATGTTTTTGCGCAAAGCCGAGGGCACGGTACAGGTTGCCGACGCCGAGGGGCAGGACGTGGAAATTGCGGAAAACCTGGGCCTTTACAGCGGCTATGCCGTGGGCACAAAGGACGAGAGCTTTGCGTGGATTGATCTGGACAAAGTAAAGTTCGCAAAGCTAAACGAAAACAGCGAGGCGGCCGTTACAAAGGAAGACAAAAGCCTTTCGATCGAGATCCGCTCCGGCAGCCTGTTTTTTAATGTTGCCGAGCCCTTGGCCGAGGACGAAACGATGGAGATTTCCGCCTCCTCCATGCTGGTGGGCATCCGTGGCACCTGCGGCTGGGTGGCGCAAAATACAGTCGGTATTTTGGAGGGCACGGTCACCGTCACCGCCGGGCAGGAGACCGCGACGGTCAATGCCGGAGAGATCGTCTATCTGACGCAGGACGGCGCGCTGACGGTGAGGGAGCTTACATTCGCTTCGATCCCCGCCTTTGTGGCGCGGGAGCTTTTGGACGATGAAGCTTTGCAGCAGGCGGTTTTGGAGGCCAGCGGCCTGTATATTCCAACTACTTATGAAGAGCTGTTGAGTGTATTGGAGAAAGGCTCTCTGGGAGGGGAAACCGTATACTCCGAGGAAATCGATTTTGAGGCCGACGGCAGCCCGGAGCTTTTGGTGATCTCGCTGCAGGAGGCGGGCGGGGCTCATGAGGACTTCGCAGAGGAAGGGCATTTTCCGTACCGGCGCATCAGCTTTGGGATCTACCGGAACGGGCCGGAGGGCTTCCGGTTCCTTACCGGTACATTGCCCGTGATCTCTCGGGGAATGTATGCCCAATCCTGTTCGCTGGTGGAGCAGAACGGCAGGCTGTTCCTGCGATGCGTGGGTGAATCGAAGACGACCGGAAGCTTCGTACAATATTACGGTTCGCTTGCCGAGCGGGACGGCGGCATGGAGGAGTGGGGCGAGGTGGATCTCATCCATACCGCAGATGCGTTTTCCTATGTGGCGGGCCATGATGAAAATGGCTTCACGGACAAAGAGCAGGAACAGGTATCTGGCACCCAGACCCCCTACACCTTTGCGGGGGAGATTTACAGAGTCGACGGGATCGATTCGGAATCATGAGGGCATGCAACGCCGCGCCCTGCAAAGCGGGCCTTTCAGGGCGCTTTGGCTTCGGATCTCACCGCCCCTTGAAAGGCAATGCTTTTCAGGGCGCGCAGATCCTGACGGCGGCGTAAAAACTGCCGCTTCGCCGCCCGCCTCAGGCTCAGAAAAGCAATCAAAAAACCGGGCATGCTTCATTCGCGTGCCCCGAAAGGACGGGCCCGAAGGTTGAAGCATTGTAATTTAAGCACAATACCAAAAAAGGGTACACGAAAGCAGGCCCCCGGAGAAGGGCCCAATCAAGCAGGCAGTGGCCGGACGCTCATTGAAAGAGGGAAGGAGCCCGTCCCTCCGAAGATAAGGCTACAGGGTTCCAAGCCCTATGGATGGGTGCCGGAAAGAACATCCGGCACACAGATTGATTCGGTTCAACGCGAAGCGGGGGCCCGCGCGCCTTCACGTGCGCTGTAGGATGCCTGTTTCCTCAAGCACATTTTAACAAATTTTTGACTGCTGCGTCAGAGGCTTCATTCTCTTTGGCGCCCTGCGGCGCAGCGGAAAGGAACGGCCATATCGATGAAAAACAAAAAGACATTCTACATCACTACGCCCATCTATTACCCCAGCGATAAGCTGCACATCGGCCACAGCTACACCACCGTTGTGTGCGACGCCATTGCGCGCTATAAGCGCATGCAGGGCTACGACGTCATGTACCTGACGGGCACCGACGAGCACGGCCAGAAGATCGAGGATAAGGCCGCCGCCAAGGGTGCGGCGCCGCAGGCCTATGTGGACGAGATCGTCGCCGGCATCCGGGAACTGTGGAAGCTGATGAGCATATCGAACGACCGCTTCATCCGCACTACAGACGATTACCATATGGAAAGCTGCCAGAAGATCTTTACGCAGCTGTATGAGCAGGGCGATATCTACAAGGGCGTGTACAAGGGGCATTACTGCAAGCCGTGCGAAAGCTTTTGGACAGACAGCCAGCTGGTGGACGGCAAATGCCCCGATTGCGGGCGCGAGGTGTACGAGGCCGAGGAGGAGGCGTATTTCTTCCGCACCGGCAAGTATGCCGACCGTCTGCTGAAGCTCTATGAGGAAACCCCCGAATTCATCCAGCCCGAGACGCGCAAAAACGAGATGATCGCGTTTATCAAGCAGGGCCTGCAGGACACCTGCGTCTCGCGCACCAGTGTGCAGTGGGGCATCCCTGTGCCGTTCGACCCCAAGCACACGATGTATGTGTGGGTGGACGCGCTTTCAAACTATATCTCGGCGCTGGGCTACGGCAACGGCGCTTATCAGGATTACGAAAAATTCTGGCCCGCCGATCTGCACATTGTGGGTAAAGAGATTTTGCGCTTTCATACCATTTTGTGGCCCGCCATGCTGATGGCGCTGGGCCTGCCGCTGCCCAAACGCGTGTTCGGCCATGGCTGGCTGCTTTTGGACGGCGGCAAAATGAGCAAATCGAAGGGCAATGTCGTCGATCCCGTAGTGCTGTGCGAGCGCTACGGTGTGGACGCGGTGCGCTATTTCCTTTTGCGCGAGATCCCGTTCGGCAACGACGGCAATTTTTCAAACGAGGCGCTCATCAACCGCATCAACGCCGATCTGGCAAACGATCTGGGCAATCTGCTCTCGCGCAGTGTTGCGATGATCGAAAAATACTTCGGCGGCACGCTGCCTGCCGCGCGCGAGGCAGACGCGCTGGACGCGGAGCTGATCGCCCTCACCGAGGCGCTGCCCGGCAAGGTGACGGCGGCGATGGACATGCTGCAGGTGCCCGGCGCGCTGGCGGAGATTTTTAAGGTGGTCCAGCGCGCGAACAAGTACATTGACGAAACCGCGCCGTGGCTGCTGGCGAAGGACGAGGCAAAGCTGCCGCGCCTTGCGGCGGTACTCTATAACCTGTGCGAGGTGCTGCGCACGGCGACGGTGCTGCTCACGCCGTTTATGCCCGGCACCACACCCAAGATGGCGGCCCAGCTGGGCCTTGCCGAAGAGAGCCTGCGTTTTGAAACGCTGGGCAAATTCGGCGGCCTGCCCGAGCCGTTTACCGTGCACAAGGGCGAGGCGCTGTTCCCGCGCATTGATCTCGAAAAAGAATTAGAGGCGCTGGCCGCCGAACGCGAAAAGGCCCTGTCGGCCGCCGCCCAACAGGCAGCTGAAAAAAAGGCCGCGCAGGGTGCCGGGGCCGCCGCGCAGCCTGCGCCCAAAGCGTCGGCCGAGCCCATCGAGCACGAGCCGGAGGTGGATTTTGACGCCTTCTGCAAGGTAGAAATGCGCGTGGGGCTGGTAAAGGCCTGCGAGAACCTGAAAGAGAGCAAAAAGCTTTTGAAGCTGACGATTTTCGACGGCGAGCGCGAGCGCACGATCCTTTCGGGCATTGCCAAATGGTACAGGCCCGAGCAGCTGACGGGCAAAAAGGTGGGCGTTGTGGTAAACCTTGCCCCGCGCTCAATGCTGAGCGGCAAATATGTCTCCGATGGCATGGTGCTGGCGGCGGATACCGCCGACGGCGGCGCGAGTGTGGCGTTTTTTCCGGATGATGTGGCTGCCGGGGCGCGCATTCACTGAGGCGATTTGAGAAAACAGGGCGGCAGGGCAAAAAGGAGAAACCCCATGATTTTTGATACGCATGCGCATTATACCTCCCGCCGCTTCGACGGCCACCGCGACGCGGTGCTGGACAGCCTGCCCGCGCAGGGCGTGGCCGGCGTGGTGGAATGCGGCGTCGATCTTGCCACCAGCCGCGCGGCGCTCGCGCTGAGCCATATGCGGCCATGGATCTTTGCGGCGGCGGGCATTCACCCCGAAAGCCTCATCGAGGAGGATACCTCCACCGTGGCGCAGTTTGGCGGCGATTGGCGCGCCGAGCTCGCCGCCATCGAGCCGCTTTTTGAAGACGCGCGCGTGGTGGCCGTGGGGGAGATCGGCCTCGATCATCACTGGCCCGTGCCCGCCGAGGCGCAGCTTGCGCTGTTTGAGGCACAGCTGTGCCTTGCCGCCGAGCGCGGCCTGCCCTGCCTGGTGCACGACCGCGAGGCCCACGCCGAAACCTATGCGCTCTTAAAAAAATATCGCCCGAAGGGCATTTTGCACGCGTATTCCGGCAGCGCCGAGGACGCGGTATGGATCACGCGGCAGGGCATGCTGCTGGGCTTTGGCGGCGCGCTCACATTCAAAAACGCGCGCCGCGCCGTGGAGGCCGCTGCAGCGCTGCCCCTGGAGAGTATCGTGCTGGAAACCGATTGCCCGTATATGGCCCCGGAGCCGCTGCGCGGCAAAGAGTGCCATTCCGGTATGATCCGCTTCACCGCCGAACGGCTGGCGGAGATCCGGCAGATCCCTGTGGAGGAGGTGCTGCGCGTCACCGAGCAAAATGCCCGCAGGGTGCTTTGCGTATAGGGCAAGCGGAGAAGGATCCACACGCAAAAAGCGGGCCTGCCGCAAAAAAATGCGATCGCAGATTGCACAGGGAAATGGCCGCAAAACAGCGGACCGGCGCCCCTCTTGGCTCTGAACTGCCAGAAGGGGCGCCGGTTTTTTTGCGCTTTTTTCCGAGGGGATATTTTGCAAAGGAGGCTTTTTCACGGCTTCCCAATAAAAAACGTTTTACAGGCCACCGAAAGCGGGTGCCGCAAAGGGTGTTACCGAAGCTCCGGCAGGCTGGCGGCTGCGGCGCTCTGGCCAACGCGGCGCGTTTTTTCGTCCGGTGCCTCGGGACGGAATTTTACCTCGGGGTATTCCTCCTCCATCACGCGGGAAGCGGTTTCCATTACGATGTCGCCGCCCTTGCCGCTCATCACGCGGCCCATCATCTGCACGCGGCGGATATCGTAGAACATGGCGTACAGCCCCAGCGTGTGGCCCAGATAGACGCCGATGGATTCGTATACGGCCTTGGCGCGCGCGTCGTCTGCGGCCATCAGCGCCTGCACCTCTTTCAGCTTTTCTGCCGGGGAAGCGCCCGTAAGCGTGATGCCGGCGCGCGGGGCCAGCTTGATCACGCCGTCCTGGCTGAAGTATTTTACGCCGCAGCCGATGTCGCCGCTCCACTCGTCTTCCATCGCGTCGGGCTGGCCGTCTACAGGGGCGAAGGCCAGCTCGTTCAGCCAGCCGCAGATGTTGCCCTCGGCGTCCACATAGCCCACGGCCTCGCTGGTGCCCATGGCAATGCCCATAATGCCATTTTCGCCAAGGCCCATGGCGCCGGCCAGCGCGCTTACGTCGCCGTCGTTTGCCACCACCACCGGGATGGAGTAGCCCAGCTGGTTTGAAAGCTGCTCGGCGGCGCGCAGATAAATGTTTTTTACCTTTTTGTCGAACGTCTCCTTGTCCACCTTCAAAAACAGGCTTGCCACCATGCACTTGTTGTCGATGTACACGCCCGCCGAGGAAACGCCGATGGCGTCTACATGGCCGCCCTTTTCCAGAATTTTTGCCGCCGCCGTGGAGAGCGCGGCCATGATGCCCTCAAAGTGATAATCCGGGTTCGAGATGGTTTTGGGGAACCATACCACCTCTTCGCTGTAAATCGGTTCGCCGTTCAAAACCGCGCTCACCTTGCGGTCGGAGCCGCCGGCGTCAAAGCCGATGCGCCCGCCGTCCAGATGGCGGCCGATGGCTTCGGCGCGCTGCACCGTCCGGGGCTTTTTTTCGTAGGGCAGGCTCTCGACGATGAATTCGGTTTCGTATACCTGCTCCATAAAGCCTTTGTCGAACGCGCGGGTGCCGTTTTCGCTGTACGCAGCTTTGATCTGCGCGGCCAACGCCTCATCGCCGCAAACGCTCACTTTAAAGCCGCCCCAGCTCCAAAGCAAAAACTTTACCAGCCGATCGACATAATACGCATCGGCTTCGGCCATTTCGGGCGTGCCGTGGATCTTTGTCTCGTAGACGCCGATCTGCCCGCCCGAGCGCTCTACGGCAATGCACAGCGGCTTTTCGGCCCCCTTGGCGTATGCGCGGAAAAACAGCCCCAGCGGCACAAAGCCCTTGTCCAGCTCCGGCACGTTTTTCATCGGGATCTCAACGTTTAAAAACTTCATGTGCAAATCCTCCTTTACAGGTGTTGATGATAACAGGATGCGAAAAAACGGGATAGGATTGCGAAAAAGGAGATAGGAGTGCGGAAAAAGAGACAGGATTGCGAAAAAGGAGATAGGAGTGCGGAAAAAGAGACAGGATTGCGAAAAAGGAGATAGGAGTGCGGAAAAAGAGACAGAATTGCAAAAAAAGGAGATGGGATACCGAAACCGCCGCGCCTGAAAACCGCGCAGCGCGGCGGCGCCGGATACCTCTGTACGATCAACAGTATACCATATTCCGGAAGGCTTTGCTTGCACCTTGTGCATTTGTTTTTTGCATTTTTGCGCGCGCGGCGGCAAAAACCGGAAACCGGGCCGGGCGGCCGGCAGTCCAATTGCCGCCGGCATGGTGCGTCCACCGGACAGCCGCCGATCCGGCGCCGAAGGAAAAAGCCGGAACCCACCCGGGGAGAAAATCATTTGGCAGATCCGAAAGGATCCGGTTCGCCCCGGCCGGCAAGGCCGGGACGTCTCGCCGGAAATTCGGGCATGGCTCAGCAATCGGGCTGGGGATCGGCGGTGATCTCCGGCAAATTGCGCAAAACCGCGTCCGCATCGGTTTGGATCACCCGGAACATCCGGTCTACAACAACCTGCGATTCATCTTCAAACACAGGCAAAAATTCCCGTACAAACTGCGTTTCCGGGCAATAAATATATACGTAATCGTAGCCGTCCAGCAGCTGCTGGCGCCACTCCTGCCAGGTACAGCCCACCGCGCCGGGCACGCTCTCGCTGTTTTCCGTCATTAACATTGTGCCGTGCGGCGGCAGGGTCCACGGCAAAAGCTCGTAGGCTATGCGCAGCTGCGCAAGGCCGCTGTCGTAGGCCGTAATGAGGAACAGCCGCGGTGATTCCACGCCAAGGCTGCGGATGCGCAGGGCGGCGCGTCGGTACAGATAGGCTTCGTGGTTTGTTTCTGCGGCATGGAGCGATGGCTGCGAAAATGCCTCCGTCAGGCATTTCGGCTGGCCGGAAAGCACCGCCAGCAGCGCCACGCACAGCACAGCGGCCAAACGGGACGGCAGGCGGCGGCGGGAAAGGGCGGTAAAGGCAAACGCCGCACCTGCCGAGATCATCACGACACAGACGGTGTTGAGATAGCGGGTGATGGAGGCGAGCAGAACGGCCTCCGACGGCGAGAACAAAAACAGATACGTGAACAGCAGAGAGCCGGTGAACACCACCGCGACGCCCAGTGCCGCGCCAACGCCGGCGCAGACGGCCCCGCGCTCCTGCTTTTCGCTCAAAATGAATGCAATTGCACCCAGCATCAGTGCGCCGACAGCCCACCCGACCCAGGGGAATTTGACAGCCCAGCCATACGAGGCCGCCGCAAACAGCTCCCGAAAGAACAGACGGAACACATCAAACCGGTAGGCCGGCCCGCGGAACGTGATAAACGCCCAAACCGCCGGGATCAAAGGCTCGTCGGTGCGCCACCGCTCGGGCACCCCCATCAGCGAGAGATGGATGGTCCAGCTTAGGTGGGCGGCCAGCACGGCCGCCAGCATCACGGCGGGCGTGACGAGCGGCAGAAGACGGGCGTCCCCCGCCTTTTTTCGCTTATAAAAGAGAACAAAACGGCGTACAGCCACCGCAAGAACAGCGAGCAGCGCAAGGCCAAAGCCTGTGCTTTTTATCAGGCACAGCACAAAGCAGCCCAAAACCTCCAGCCACGGCGTTACACGCGAGCGCTCCGGCAAAAATTCCAAAAGCAAAACAGCCGCCGTCACCATCCCCAGCAGCAGATCAACGCCGAGCATGGTAACGCCGCGCGGATACAACTGGAACAGAATGATCCACAGCAGCGCATAGGCCACAAGCTTTACGCCAACGCGCCGTTTGTGCATCGCCTTTACGGCGGTAAGCAGCATCGCGGCTGAAAACAGCGTATTTGCCCAAAGCGCAATGTCCTCGCGGTAGCCCGCGCCCGCGGCGTGCAGCGTTAAATACTGCCACAGCGTACTGGCGGGGGGATACGAGGCAAATCCATCCCCATAGCCAGGCGCGGTGTACAGGCCGTCTGTGCAAAACATCACCTTGAGGGCATATCCCCAATGCGAAAAATCGTCCCAGTCTACCAGTGCACAGCCACGGCACAGCCACCACAGCACCAGCCCGGCCGCAAAAAACAGCAGCGTACCGCCCAGAATATCGGCAAGCTCGTTCCAGCGCCTGCGCACAATGCTTATGGCCAGAAAGACCACGCCCGCCAGCCCCGCCGCCCACGGAAGAATGCCCACAAAAGGCAGAATGCCTGCAAGCGCTGCCGCATAGGCCGCCGCGATCATTCCCAGAACCGACAGCAGAACCCCCTCTTCCGCGCCGCAGCGCAGCTTAACGCCGAGCCCCGCTCCGGAGAGGCATAACACAACCAGAACGATGAGAGCACGCATGGAAAGACCTCCTCTTGTGCGGAATAGATGTATCCAGTATAATACTTTCCCCCAAAAAGCGCAACACAGCAAAAAGAAAACGCTATTGCTCCGTTTGGCCGCTTTTTATGTTAAGAAAACTCTGAATCAATCCCCGGGCGCACCTTGACGGCATCTTTTTCGCCTGTTTTTGCTCCGAAATCTTGAAACACACCAAGCATTTCTGCGATTTTGGCTCTTCAACAGTCGGAAAACCTGCTCGCCAATCGAACCCGTTGATGGACTCAGAGCTTCCTGAAAAAACGGCTGTTATGAACGATTCGCGGGTTTGAAAAGCTTCCTTTCCAGCCGGAAAGCATACGGATAGACGCCCACCAGCAAAAAGACGATCAGCCCATACCGCACCGAGCGCATCAGCAAAAAGCCCTGTGTGCCCGCCGGGAAAATGCCGCCGAGGACAGGCTTGATCAGGCCGTTCAGCGCAGCGTACAGCAGGCCGCCCACCCCGGTGCGCAGCAGCGCAAGGGCAAGGCTGGCGGTGTTTTCAAAGCGGATGTGTTTTTCCTCAAATCGCAAACCGAGCACAAAGCCCACCAGCATGCCGAAGGCATTATAATAATCGTTGGTGCGGCAATAAAGCATGCCTGCTGCGCCGATCACGATCAGCGCCAGATAAAAGCCGTACCGGTTTTTCAGCCGCGCCATGCCGAACTCCACGGACGCAAAAACCGCAAGGCCCACGGCAAGCCCCACAAGCACATCGGAGGGCCAGTGCGCGCCCACATAGCAGCGGCTCAGCCCGCAGAGCAGCGGCACCAGCACCGCCGCCCACCGAAGCCATCTCTGCTTTTGAAATTCGTATGCCGTGACGGGATAAAGAGCGGAGCAGTTGGCGCTGTGTCCGCTGGGGAAGGAAAAACCGTCCACATCGCGCAGCAGCTCAATGCGCCCGCTCGCAGCCCAAGGCCGCACGCGGGAAAAGATGTTTTTCAGCATGCCGATGGAAACGTTCGCCAGCACAACGGCGGCGCCGATGCGCTCGCCGCGCTTTTTGTCGAAGCCCCAATACACAAAGCCCAGCACGCCGATGCAGACGATCTCTTCGCCCAAAAACGAAAAGAAATTGTTCAGCGCGACCAGCACGGGCAGCAGCAGGGTGCCTGCGCCCAGCTGCTGCAGCCAGACGATGAATGTTTCCTCAAAGGGCAGGAACCAGACAACGCCTTCCTTCATAAATGATTTCTCACCTTTCCGTGCATGATTTCGGTTTGCCCCGGCGCCCCAAAAAACGGGGCTACTCCGCCGGGCCTATGCCGGCGGAGGAAGAGCCGGCGGAGGGAGGGCCGGCGGAGGGAGGGCCGGCGGAGAGCTTTGCAAAAAAGCTGCGCGCCATAACGGCCGCCACAAGACACGAGAACGCGTCCGCCGCGGGCAGCGCCGCCATCAGGCCGCTCATGCCCCAAAAGTGCGACAGAAGGATCAGCAGCGGCACATAAACACAGACCTGACGCCCCAGCACGATGATGCTGCTGCGCGTGCTTTCCTTGATGGCCTGGAACAGCGTGCCGGTGCAGTTGACAAGCGTTGTGAACGGCAGCGCAACACAGGAAAAGCGCAGTACAGCGACACTTACGGAAACCGTTTCTTCGGGAATGTGCAGCAAAAACATGATCGGCCGGGCAAAAAACGCAATGGCGGCGGCGATCACCGTCAGCGCGGCAACGCTGGCCGCTACGGTAAAATCATAGGCCTCCCGCAGCCGTTTGTGATTTTTGCTGCCGTGCGCATAGCCCGCTACGGGCTGAATGGCCTGCACAAAACCAATCGAGACAGAGAGCGCAAGCCCTGTTACGCGCGTGGCTACGCTGAACGCCGCAATAACGGCGTCGCCAAACGCGCCCGCCGCGCGGTTGAGCACCACAGAGGAAAGAGCGTTGCCGCAATGGCGGCACAGGCTGGGAAAGCCGGCCGAAAAGATGCCGGCCAAAAGCGCGCCGTCCATGCGGAGATTGCGCGGCGAAAGGCGGACGACGGTTTTTTTGCGCACATAGTATTGCAGCAGGGCCGCCCATACCACCGCCTGGCTGAGCGCGGTGGCCACGCCGGCGCCGAATACGCCCCAGCCGAGCCCAAAAATAAACAGCGGATCCAGCACCATGTTCAGCATCCCGCCCGCGAGCTGGCCGGCCATGCTTTCGCGGCTCATGCCCTCGGCGCGCAGGTTTTGCGAGAGCGCCAGATTCGAGCACTGGAACGGCGCGCCCAGCAGCAGCGGCAAGGCGTACCGGCACGCCTCGGGCAAAATGGTGGGCGTGCTGCCCAGCAGCCGCATCAGCGGGCGCAAAAAGAGCAGCCCGCCCACGGCGATCACGCCGCCCATCGCCATGGAAAGGTAAAAGCCCATACTGGCGGTGCGGTCGGCCGTTTCCTGCTGCCGTGCGCCCAGCTGCAGGCTTACAAGGCTGCTGCTGCCCGTGCCCATCCAAAAGCCCAGCGCCGAGATGACGGAGGAGATGGAAAACACTACGCCCACCGCCGCAACGGCTGCTGTGCCCAGCTGCGCGACAAAAAACGTATCGACCATATTGTAAATGGAGGTGATCATGCTGGTGATGATGCTGGGAATGCACAGCGAAAGAATCAGCCCGGGAATGGGGGCCTCTGTCATACGCCGATACTGTGCGTCCGTTGCCGTATTCTGTTTCATAGCAGCCTTTCTTTGGATCCCGCGGGATCCCTTCAAAAATACAAACCCGGCCGGCCGCCGGGAACAAGCGCCTTCGGCAGCCGGCCGGCTCGTCATTTTCAGAATCTGTCCGGATGGAGCGGATCCCGAGGCAAAAAGTATGCCGATGGCCTCGGGAACCGCGCCTGCCGTGTGAAAATGGCGTCAGCGCAAGATCTCGCGCTGAGCGGCGAGCTGCTGCTGCTGATATTCGCCCGCGTAGGTTCCGGCCAAAAAGCGCGGCAACGCCTCGGTGACGAGCCGGTCCCAGCTCTCTTTCTCTTTGCCCACCAAAATCGGATAGAACAGCGCGTCCGCGTGCTGCGCGGCGGCCAGATCGCCCAGTGCGTCGCCCACCATCAGCACATGGCCGGGCGCATAGCCCTTGGCCGTCAGCGCCGCAAGGCAGGCCTCCTTGGTGCCGGCGTCCTGCCCCAGGGCGATATCCATGTGCCCGATCAGGCCGTGGCGCGTCCATTCCTCGGCAATGGCTTCGCCGTTGGCACTGGAGACAACGGCCGTATCGGTTTGCTGATGGATCGCGGCCAGCGCGTCGCGCGCGCCGGGGAAGGGCTTTGAATCGTCGCCCATGCGCACGATGGCGGCGTTTACGGCGCGGCTCCATTCCAGCGCCTGCCGCAGGCCCTCGCCGCCGCCGGCGGCGAGGGCTTCCTCCAGCGCGGGGTTGGAAAGCTTGGGCGCCTTGTCCACCCAATCGCACAGCTCGTCCGCGTTCGGCACCTGAATGCCCCGTTCGGCCAGCATGCGCAGCGTTGCGGCCAGGCCCTTAAAGCGGTTGATGCCGCGCGTGCGGCTGTACAGGTTCACCTGCATCCAGTACGGTGTGATGATCTGCTCGTACTGCTCCAGCCCGTATACCCGGATCAGCTCCGGACAAAACGCCTCGTGATGCTTGGAATCCATCGTATCCATTGCGCAGCCGTCGGAATCCACGCACACGAGCCATTCCTTTTTCGGCGCGAATGCGGCAAACGGATTTTCTGCCATACTTTGTTCCTCCCTTGCAAAAGACAGGAAACGCGCACAGACCCACGGGCTGCCAAAAGCAGGGCCGCTCCGGTGTCCGTGCGCCGTGTCCGTATCAAAAGCTTACAGATGCGTATCCCACATGCCGCAGAAGCTGTCGATGGGATCCTTGCCCTTGAAGGCATCCTTGCCGGCGATCAGGGCATCCACCAGCGCGTCCAGCGTGGCGGGCGTTTGATCGTAGGTATTGATATAGGTGCGCGCCTGCGGAATATCCGCAAGAATCGTCGGCTGCTGGCAGCCCACAACAACGACAGGCAGCTCGAATACGTACCAGGGGATCTCGCCGCCGCCCTTCGTCATGCCAAAGCCGGGGCGCGCCACGGCCTGGAAGCCGCCGGCCACATCGACGAGCGTGATGATGAGATCCTGCGCGCCGACAAATTCCGAGATGGTATCCTTGCCCGCAAAGTAGATGTTAAAATCTACCTTTTCGCCCGCGGCCATACGCTTTTGGATCTTTTCCATCGGGCTTACGTACAGGCGGACCTCAAAGCCCTTTGCCTCTAATTTTTCCTTCAGCAGATCGGCCGGCGTTTTCTTGCCGCCCGACAGCGACTTCAGCGCGGCGCCGAGGCCCTTTGCCTCGAGCCCGGTGACATAAACAATCATAATGCGCTTATACCGCTGCGGGGTAATGGGCAAAACGTCTTCGTCTTTGTACTTCACCAGCGTCAGTGCTTCGCGCGCGATCTCGGCCTGCATTTCCTTGTGCGCGGCGCAGCCGACGATCTCCTTCACCGCCTCTGCGGGAGGCACAAGCTCTGTTTTGGCTTTTTTGTGCAGGCCCATGTGCGCCTTCAGGCCCAGAATGCGGTGCAGCGCATCCGAAAGGCGCTCTTCGGTGATGGTGCCGTTTTTGTAGCCGTTCATCATTGAGGCAAAATCTTCGTCCATATCGTTGAAGAACAGGAACATATCGCAGCCCGCGGCGATGGCGGCGGGGATCATATCCCTGCGCTTCATGCGGCAGGTCATGCCCACCATGTGGCTGGCGTCTGTGAGCACCATGCCGTTGAAGCCCATTTTCCCCTTCAAAAGGTCTGTCAGCAGCTCTTTCGAGAGCGTGGCCGGCATGATGTCGTCGTCCCGGATGCCGGGATTCATCGCGCGGGTGTAGCTGGGCAGCATGATGTGGCCGGCCATGATGGCTTCAAGCCCGTTGTCGATGAGGTTTGCATAAATTTTGCCGAACGTGGCGTCCCATTCCTCGCAGGAGAACGTGTTCACGCTGTTTGCCACGTGCTGGTCGCGGTCGTCCAGACCGTCGCCGGGGAAGTGCTTTGCCGCGCAGCAGAAGCCGGGCACCTCGTGCGCGCCTTCCAGATACGCCTGTGTCATTTTCAGTACGCGCTCGGGGTCATTGCCGTAGGTGCGCAGGCCCACCACGGGATTGTGCCAGTTGTAGTAAACGTCCGAAACCGGCGCAAAGCTGAGGTTGCAGCCAATGGCCGCAGCCTCGGTGTTGGACATCTTGCCCAGCGCCTTGGCGTATTTTACGTCGCCCGTGGCACCGATCTTTGTCTGTGCGCCAATGTACGTGCCGTCCACGCAGGCACCGTTGCCGCCGTTTTCGGTGTTGCAGGCGATAATGAGGGGGATCTTGGAATTTTCCTGCAGGATGCGGTTCTGCTCGTGCACCTCGGCTGCGGTGGCGGGATTGTAGCGAATGCCGCCGATGTGATATTTGTCCACCGTCATCTTCAGATATTCCTCGGTGCGGGAGGAACCCATGTTAAAAAACAGCTGGCCGATTTTTTCTTCGGTTGTCATGGAGGCGATGGTATCCTCTACCCATTGGACGCCTTCGTCGTCCAGATAATAGGGTTTCGCGCGCAGATCTACAGGCATTTGATCAAATCCTTTCTGTTTTCGATTTTTGCACGGGTATTCTCCGCTTTGCGAAAGGGCGAAACCACAAAAGGGCGAAACCGCCCGCAAAGCGGAATCCTGACAAAAAAACACCCGGAAAAACAATTGATTTTATTAGAAAATACCAAATATTCACCGGTAAGTCAATACCATATCTTGCGAGACTGCACAGGCGCCCGCAGGATTTGCAATCTGGCCGCGGGGCACGTGCGGCGAGGGCGCATCATAGGATGAGGCAGGCGGGCGGCAAGGGCAAAAAGGCTTTGCGCGGGGCCCTGCGCGCCGCCTGCCGAAGCGAACCGGTTCAAAATCAGAAAGGAGCAATCAGGATCATGACAGGAAACGATCCCAACAAAACGCAGCAAGCCTGCCGCTGCACGCTTGCCATTGCGACGGTGCCGATGCAGCGCTTTGAGCGGCTGTATCCCGTGCCCGAGGCGCTGCGCCGCGGCACGCTGTTTGCGGCACTGGATCTGCCGTTCTGCCCGGAGGTGCGCTATGAATGGGAACAATAACGCGGCGCGCGTAAAGCGCGAGCTGGCACAGCTGAGCTTTGCCATGGATGAGCTGCGGCTGTTTCTCGACACACACCCGGAGGACGAAACGGCGCTGGCTGCCTCCAACGAGGTGCGCCAAAAGCGCGAGGACGTTGTGCGGCAGTACAGGCGCCTGGTAGGCCCGGTAAATTTCTACGAGGCGGGCGGCGAATGCAGCTGGGATTGGCTGCGCGCGCCGTGGCCGTGGGAGCTGGAGGGACAAGACGATGTGGAGCTATGAAAAACGCCTGCAATTCCCGGTGCGCATCACGCACCCGAACGCCGCGGCAGCCAAGGTGATTATCACCCAGTACGGCGGGCCGGACGGCGAGCTCGGCGCGAGCATGCGCTATCTTTCCCAGCGCTACACCATGCCCTGGCGCGGTGTGGCCGGCCTGCTGACAGATATCGGCACGGAGGAGCTCGCCCATCTGGAGATGGTGAGCGCCATTGTATACCAGTTGACGCAGGGCCTCTCGGCGGACGAGATCAAGAGGCAGGGCTTTGACGCCTACTTTGTCGATCACACCACCGGGGTTTGGCCCCAGGCGGCAAGCGGCACGCCGTTCGACGCGCTGTGCTTTGCCAGCAAGGGCGACGCCATTACCGATCTGCACGAGGATCTGGCGGCAGAGCAAAAGGCCCGCACCACCTACGATAACATCCTGCGCCTTGTAGACGACCCGGACGTGATCGCGCCCATTCGCTTTTTGCGCGAGCGCGAGATCGTGCATTTCCAGCGCTTCGGCGAAGCGCTGGAGCGCGTGAAGGATACGCTGAACAGCCGCAACTTCTACGCATTTAACCCAAGCTTTGACCGCTGAAACCGTCAGAAGACGGAAGCCGTAAAAACAGCGGGGCGCGTTGCAAAGAGGGAAACCTGCAACGCGCCCGTTATATTGAGAAAGCCGTACCCGCTGCCATGCGGATAAACGGATTTTCACCAAAGGGAAAAGGTTTTCAGCGGAATGCAGACGAAGAACTTTCCGGCATACGCAGAAAGCCCTGCGCGGGAAGCTTCTGCGACCCGCTCCGGATGTTTTACATGGAACCGCCGCCCTGACGCGGGAAGGTAAAGTACTGGCTCTGCGCACTGCGCATGCGGTATTCCATGGGCGTGCAGTTTTCCTTGGCTTTGAAAAAACGGCTGAAATAGTGGATGCTCTGAAAGCCGACCAGCTCCGCGATCTCGCCGATGCTCGCGTCGGTGTTCACCAGCAGCTCCCGCGCCTTAACGAGGCGGATGCGGTTGATGTAGCGGATGGGCGTGGTGCCGTACAGCTCCTTGAAAATGCTGATGAGCGTTGTTTTGTTGACGCCCGCGAGGGTGGAAAGATCCTCGAGGCAGATGATGCGGGAATAGTTGAAATCGATGTACTGCATGAGCGCCGCCACGTCCACGCCCTTGAACATCTCGATGTGCGGCGGCTCGGCCTCCGGCATCTCGGCGCCGATCCCCGAGCGCTCGCGCACGATACGCACCAGTATTTCCAAGAGGTACCCGTTGATGATGGAATAATAATAGGGCGCCTTGCGTTTACTCTCCGTGAGGATCCTGTCAAAGAACCGGAGGAACCAATCAAACTGCTGCAAGCGAAACATGGAACCCGCGCGCTCCAGATCCTCAAACAAAATGGGGTCGGCTATGGTGAATTTCACGTCCAGAATATGCAGCGGGGCGTCGCTTTTTTCGCCGCGGTGGATGGCGTGCATCTGCTGGGGAGCCAGCAGATAGATCTGTTCCTCTTCGATCGGGTAGGAGTGATCCTCTACATAAAAGCGGCCGCTGCCGCTCAATATGCCGACCATTTGAAAATAGTTATGGCAGTGCGGCTCGTTTTCCCAGTTTTGCCGGTACTTGCCGCACCATAAAATACTGCATTCGTTCATGGCGCGCCTCCTGTGGATCGTCGGGACAAAATTTCATGCCGCCAAAGCGGCCGCATAATTGATTATATTATACAGCATTACTCTTAAAAAGGAAATTGCATTTGTAAAAATAGTACAAAATTTCTGAACAATATGTAAAGACGGCGCGGCAAGGCTGCGTGTATAATAAAAATATCCCCATCTGCCCGCTGTGACGGGCCGCGGGAGAAGGAGCATGATGCAGTATGAAAATTGCCATTCTGATGGATGCGCCGCTGCGCGCCACACTGATTTCCGAAAAGACCATGGAACGCCTCGCCGCCTTTGGCGAGGTATCCGTCAATGAAACCGACAAGGCCGAGCGCGAGACGGTGCGCGGCGTGCTGCAGGGCGCCGATGTCGCGATCACCTCCTGGGGCGTGCCGCAGCTGGACAAAGAGCTGCTGGACTGCGCGCCGAACCTGCGTCTTGTCGCCCACGCCGCGGGCAGCGTAAAAGGCATCGTCAGCGACGAGCTGTACGCGCGCGGCATCCGCGTTGTAAGCAGCGCGCGCATTCTGAGCTGCGGCGTGTCCGAGACGGCGCTGGGCCTCACCATCTGCGCGTGCAAGAACGTGTTCGGCTTCAACGAGAGCATCCATAACGGCGGCTGGGTGGAGGACTACAGCGTCATCACCGAGCTGTACGATATCACCGTGGGCGTTGTGGGCTGCGGCTTCGCGGGGTCGCATTACATCGAGCTGCTCGGGGCGTTCGGCGTGAACGTGCTGGCATACGATCCTCTGCTTGACGAGGCGGCCATCGCAAAAATGGGCGCGAAAAAGGCCGATCTCGAAACGCTGCTGCGCGAGAGCGACGTCGTCTCCCTGCATGCGCCCGCGCTGGATTCCACGCATCACATGATTGATGCGCACGCGCTTTCTTTGATGAAAGAAAAAGCCATCCTCATCAACACCGCGCGCGGCGCGCTGGTGGACGAGGCGGCGCTTGCGGCGGCGCTGCGCGGCGGCAAACTGAAATACGCCTGCATCGACGTAACCGACCCCGAGCCGCCCGCGGCCGACAGCCCGCTGCGCGCCATCCCGAACTGCATTATGACGCCGCACCTCGCGGGCCTTGCCAGCAACGGCAAGCGCAAGATCGGCGCGCATGTGGCGGATGAGATCGGGCGCTTTCTCGCGGGCGAGCCGCTCGTGTCCGAGATCACGCAGGCCATGCTGGCCACCATCGCGTGACGGGCATGGAGAAGATCCTTCACGCGGAGCTGGGCGTGGCGCGCGAGCCGCTGCGTGCCCCGTTCGGCTTTAAGGGCGGCACGCTGCGCGAGCTGTGGCAGGTGTGCGTGCGGCTGACGCTCGAGGGCGGCGAAAGCGGCATGGGCGTGGGCGTGCAGAGCGTGCTGTGGTCCGACCCAGCGGTGTTCTGCGCGTATGACGAGGCGGGCGGCAACGAGAAAATGCTGGATGTGACGCGCCATGCGCTGCGCCTTTTGCGCGGGATGACATTCACCACGCCCCCGGAGATGACCGCAGCGCTCGTGCCGCGGCTGCTCGCGGGCGCACGGGAGCGGCTCGGGCGCGCGCAGGTGCCGCAGACGTTTGTGCTGAACGCGCTGGTGGCCGTGGATTTCGCGCTCTGGCAGCTCTGGAACCAAAAGCACGGCGACGGCACGTTCGGCGCGCTCGCACAGGCGTTCTGCCCGGCGCTGAACGGGCACGAAACCGTGCTTGGCGGCATTCCGCTCATCACCTACCACACGCCGGAGGCCGAGGTGCGCGGCCTGCTGGAGGGCGGCGCGTTCCTGCTCAAGATCAAGATCGGTTCCGACCCGAACGGGGACGGCGATACGGCCGCGATGCTCGCGTGGGACACCGCGCGGCTGCGGGAAATCCACGCCGCCGCCTCCGCTTACACCACGCCGTATACGGACTGCGGGCGGCCTGTGTACTATCTGGACGCGAACGGGCGTTACCCGAACCGCGATTGGCTGCTGCGCCTGCTGGACGCCGCCGACCGCATGGGCGCGCTCGAGCGCATCGTGCTGCTCGAGGAGCCGTTCCCGGAAGGCGCGCCCGCGTTCGTGGGCGACCTGCCCGTGCGCGCCGCCGGCGACGAGAGCGCGCACAGCGCGGCGGACGTGGCGCGCCTGACGGGCGAATACGGCTATGCGGCCATCGCGTGCAAGCCCATTGCAAAAACGCTGTCCGTTACGCTGGAGATGGTGCGCGCGGCGCAGAAAAGCGGCGCGGTGTGCTTTTGCGCCGATCTGACGGTGCCGCCCGTGCTGCTCGATTGGAACATGTCGCTGGCGGCGCGCCTGCCGCGCGTGCCGGGCCTGCGGGCGGGCGTTGTGGAGAGCAACGGGCCGCAGAATTACACCGACTGGCAGCGTCTCGACGCCATGTGCGCCGTGCCCCGCGCGCCGTGGCGCGCGGGGCAAAACGGCCTCTACCGCCTTTGCGGCGCGTTCTACGGCCAAAGCGGGCTGTTCAGCCCGCTGCCCGCCTATGCAAAGCTGCTGAAAGGAGGCGCCGGCCATGCCCCGATGGGTGAATGACGCGGTTTTTTATGAGATCTATCCCGCGAGCTTTTATGATACGGACGGCGACGGCATCGGCGACATCAACGGCATCATCCAAAAGCTGGATTATATCCAAAGCCTCGGCTGCAATGCTGTCTGGCTGAACGTGTGCTTCGATTCGCCGTTCAAGGACGGCGGATACGACATCCGCGACTACAAAAAGGTCGCGCCGCGCTACGGCACGAATGCGGATCTTGTACGCTGCTTTGAGGAGGCGCACCGCCGCGGGATGCACCTTTTGCTCGACCTTGTGCCCTGCCACACCTCGGAGGAACATCCGTGGTTTTGCGAGAGCCGCAAGCCCGAGCGCGGCGAATATTCCGACCGCTATATCTGGACGAACCACTGCTTCGAGCGCCCCGGCGCGCTGCCGTGCGTCGGCGGAGAATCCGACCGCAACGGCCTGTATGTCATCAGCTTTTTCAAAAGCCAGCCCGCGCTCAATTATGGCTTTCTGCACCCGGACAAGCCCTGGCAGCTGCCGATGGATCACCCCGCGTGCCTTGCCACGCGCGAGGCGCTGTGGGACGTAATGCGCTTCTGGCTCGACCTTGGCTGCGACGGCTTTCGCGTGGACATGGCGCGCTGGCTGGTACACGGCGACGATGAGCGGTTCAGCGGCGCGGCATCCATCTGGCGGGAATTCCGCGCCCGGCTGGACAAGGAATACCCCGAGGCCGCGCTGATGGCCGAATGGGGCTGTCCGGAGCAGGCGCTGAAGGCGGGGTTTCATTTTGATTTGTACATCCACCGGGACGGCAACGCATACAGCCGGCTGATGCGCGCGTTCAAGGGGACGATGGACGGCGCGCCGCGCGGTGCGGATGAGAGCTATTTCTGCAGGCGCGCGCGCACCTCCATTGTGCCGTTTTTAAAGGAATATCTGCCGCAGTACGAAAGCACAAAGGAAGACGGCCTAATCTGCTGGATCACGGGCAATCACGATGTGATGCGCCCGCGCGGCAACCTCTCGCCGCAGGAACTGAAGCTCGCCTACGCGTTTCTCCTCACAATGCCGGGCGTGCCGCAGATCTACTACGGCGATGAGATCGGCATGCGCTATTTACAGGTTCCCACGCGGGAGGGCGGCTATTACCGCTCCGGCAGCCGCACGCCCATGCAATGGAAGAACGGCGTCAACCTCGGCTTTTCCGTGTGCAGCCCCGAGCGGCTTTATCTGCCTGTGGACGGCGCGCCCGACGCGCCGACGGTGGCCGCCGAAGAGGCCGATCCCGATTCGCTGCTGCATACCGTGCGCGCGCTGCTGGCGCTGCGCCGCAGGGAACCGGCGCTGCGCGCAAACGCGCCGTTCGCCGTCCATTTTGCGCGGGAGGACAGCCGCCTGTTCGTCTGGCGGCGCGGCGCGCTGTACGCGGCCGTGAACCCCGGCGAGGGGGAATGCGCGTTCGGTGCGCCGGACGTTCGGGAGACGCTGTTCGTCATCGGCGCCTGCACGGCCGAAAGCGGGCGCGTCCGGCTCGGCCCGCAGTCGTTTGCCGTGCTGCGGGGAGAAGATATATAAGAGCCTGTTCAAAATCTTCCGGCGCTCCTCTGCTGCGTTTCTCCCGCAGAGAAAAGCAGGGCGCTGCCGGCAGAAGACAGCGTATGCGCAGCATCATTCCGGAAAAACCTTACCGTGCCGAAGGTCTTGAACAGGCTCCCCAAAATAACAGGAAAGCGAAAGGAGGGTGATCCATGGATCTGAAAGTACATTTTGCCGTGGCGGGCTGCGGCGTGATCTCGCGGTTTCATCTGCACGCGATCCGCACGATCGAGGACGCGGCGCTCGCGGGCGTGTACGACCCGGTTGCCGCGAACGCGGAACAGGCCGCCGCCGAATACGGGGCGCGGGCGTATCCAACGTATGAGGCGCTTTTGGAGGATGACGCGGTGGACGCGGTGTGCATCTGCACACCCAGCCACCTGCACGCGCCGCTCGCGCTTGCGGCGGTGCGGGCGGGCAAGCATGTGCTGGTGGAAAAGCCCGTGGCGCTGCGCATGGAGGACTGCGACGCGCTTGCGGCGGCGGCGGCGCGCGCGGGCGTGCGGGTCGGCGTGGTTTCCCAGCTGCGGTTTGCCCCGGCCATCGCGCGCGTAAAGCGCGCCCTCGAGGTCGGCCTGCTCGGACGGCTGACCCGCTGCGACCTCTGCATGAAGTATTACCGCCCGCAGAGCTATTACGATTCCGGCTCCTGGCGCGGCACGCTCGCGATGGACGGCGGCGGCGCGCTGATGAATCAGGGCATCCACGGTGTGGATCTCGTGCGGTACCTGATGGGCCCGGCAGAAAGCATCTACGCGCTCAGCGGCACGCTCGTGCGGGACATCGAGGTGGAAGATACGCTCACTGCCGCCGTAACATGGCGCTGCGGCGCGCAGGGCGTCATCGAGGCGTCCGTGGGCGATTATCCGGGCTTTCCGCGCCGCATCGAGATCAACGGCGAAGCGGGCGTGATCATACTGGAGGAAGACCGCATCGTCAAATGGGAGGCGGAGGGCGCGCCCGCCTGCCGCCTGTATGAGGAAGCCGGCACGCGGGCGGCCCGCACCCACAGCGATGCGGGCGCCCTCGAACCCTCGGGCCATATCGCCCAGCTGCGCAATTTTATCGACGCGGTGCGCGGCGAGGGCGTGCTGCTTGTGGACGAGGGCGAAGGACGCAAAGCGCTGCAGCTGGTGCTGGCGGCGTACCGCTCCGCCGCGTTGGGGCAGCCGGTGCGGCTGGAATAAGGTGCTTTTCGGCAGATTGACAGAAAAGACACAACGCACTTGTGCAAATTTACTATACATCGCCTTGGATATGCGATATGTTTTGCTCATTCCTCCAGAAATGAAGAAAAAAGAATTGAACGATTTGTCAAGTTTGAACGAACTGCTTTCAAGCGGGGAATTAAATTTTGTGTAAATCAGCAACGCTGCCTTGTGGGGGCCAATCGGGGCTTTTTGCCGAAAAAACGGACATTTTCCCACAAAAATATGCAAATGCGGCCGCCGGAAACAAAAGGCTCAAAAAAGGGAAAATGTGCAAAGTAAAAGGACACGAAATTTGCTATGATTAAATTGGAAAGGGAAACAGGCGAAAGCCGTCCGGATCGGCCGGAGCCGAGATCCACAGACAGCGCCTTGTCCTGTTTCCGTTACCGAAGCCAAAGGCAGAACGGCTCGAGCGATTTGGCGGTTCTGTTTGGAAATCGAAATATCAGGAGGTAATTATGAAAAAGGTACTCGCATTGATCCTTGCTCTTACGCTTGCAATGACATTGCTGGCGGCGTGCGGCAGCCCGGCGGGCAGTACGCCGGCCAGCAGCGCGCCGGCAAACAGCACGCCGGCAGGCGACACGCCCGGCGAACCGGCCGGCGAAAAGACGGTCGTCACCGTCTGGTGCATGCACGCGGAAGACGAAGAGCCGACCAAGCCCTATCAGCGTCTGCTGGCGTGGGCGGAAGACTTTAACGCCACAAACACCGACAACATCGAGGTCGTTGTCTCCGGCGCGAAGACGGCCGATGTCATCACCACGACGATCGCCTCCGGCTCGACGCCGGACATCTTCCAGAACTTCTGGAACAACGCGCCCGGCTGGGCCAACAACGGCGCGCTGCTCGATCTGACCGAGTATGTCAATGCCGAAGACCCGGAGTGGGACAAAAGCGATTTCGTGGATTCCATCTGGGAGCTGTGCACCTATCAGGACAAGATCTACTCCGTGCCGATGACCATCAGCTCCACATACCTTTTCTACAACAAGACCATGCTGGCCAATGCCGGCTGGACGGAATTCCCCACAACGATGGAAGAGCTGGCCCAGTGCATCCGCGACTGCACGAAGGTGAATGACGACGGCTCCATTGCGCAGATGGGCCTGATCCCCGATTATCCGTGGCTGGACAACGTGCTGTGGCCCGTTGCGTTCGGCGCCGATTACATCGACGACAGCGGCAAGATCACGTTTGATTCTCCCGAAATGATGGCGGCCTATCAGTTCCAGGCCGATATCTACAACGAGTACGGCTACGATGAGATCAAGCGCTTTGTGGATACCTGCGGCGCCCGCGCCACCAATGAGGATCCGCTCTTTACGGGCAAAATCGCCATCCGCTGGCAGGGCGACTCCGCTGTTGCCTCCATGGTGCAGGCCGCGAAGGAGACAAACACCGAGATGGGCATTGTCGAGATGCCCCCTGTAACGGCCGGCGGCAAGTCCCAGAGCATGCTGACGGGCGGCGTATGGGAAGTGAACGCCAAGACCGAGAACATTGAGGCGACGATCACGGTTCTGAAAAGCCTAACCAGCAAGGAGACAATGGCATATTTCGCCGAGGGCGACTTTGGCGGCGGCAACTTCCAGCCGCGCAAAAGCGCGCTCACCTCGATCACCGAGCTGGACACCGCTTCCGACGAAGCCAAGCAGATTGCCGTGATGCTGCGTGACGGCGAGCTGCACGCGTTCCCGATGAGCTCGTATGTCAACGAGTATCTGAACGAAATCGGAACTTACATGACAGAAGCGATCGCGGGCAATACAACCGTAGAAGAGGCGGCGAAATCCGTTGTCGAGGCGGTGCAGCCTCTGGCGGACGGCGATCAATAAGCTTTGCTTTCCTCTGTTGACTGTACGCTAAGAGCGCCACGGCCCGCGCGACGGCTCAGCTGCCGCGCGGGCTGGAGCGCTTTTTCAAACGAGAGGCCTGTCTATGGGGCTGCCGCGGCCGCTCCCGTGTGGGGCGGCCACAAACAGGAAGCGCCGAATCCATCGGAGCCTCCCAAAGGGAAAAGCGAGGTTTTGCAATGAAAAAAGCACCCGATCCCTCCAAAGCGCAAAGCGGGATCAAAAAGCCGGCCTCCAGGCAGGAGCGCAGGTTTTTCTGGCTGGGGCTGCTGTTTGTATCGCCGTGGCTCATCGGCTTTCTGCTGTTCCAGCTGTACCCCATCCTTTCCGCGCTGTATTACAGCTTTACGGATTTTAATATTTTCCAGCCGCCGGAGTTTGTCGGCCTGAAAAACTACATCACGCTGTTCAACGACAAATATTTCCCGGTATCCATCTCCAACACGGCCGTGATGTCATTCATCGGCATGCCCATCGGCCTTGTTGTATCGCTGCTGCTCGCACTGCTGCTGAGCAAGGAGGTTCGGGGGATGCCGGCGTTCCGTACCATCTATTACCTGCCGACGGTGGTGCCCATCGTGGCCAGCGCGATGCTGTTTTTGTGGGTGTTGAATCCGGAATACGGCCTTTTGAACAACTTCCTTTCCCTGTTCGGCATCCGCGGCCCAAGCTGGCTGAGCGATCCGAAATTCACCAAGGTCTCGCTGATTTTGATGGACACCTGGCGGTGCGGGCAGAACACGATTATTTTCCTGTCCGCGCTCAAAGCGGTGCCGCAGTCCTTCTATGAGGCGGCGGATCTGGACGGCGCCGGCCCTATTAAGAAGTTCTTTAAAATTACGCTGCCGTACATCGGCCCCACGATCCAGTTTACGCTTGTGATGGGCCTGATCTCGTCGTTCCAGTACTTTACGCAGGCATATGTATTTGCGAGCGTTTCCCAGATGGGCCAGAGCATCACCGGCGGGCCAAAGAATTCGCTGCTGTTCTATTCGCTGTATCTGTACATCAACGCGTTCAGCTATCTGAAGATGGGCTACGCCTCGGCCATGGCCATCGTTCTGTTCCTGATCGTTCTGGTGGCGTCGTTCGTTGTTATGCACCTAATGGAAAAACGCATCAGCTATGACGTGGAGTAAAGGGGGGAGCGATCGTGAACAAAAAAGGTTATATTTCGGCAAAAACATCCCGCAGAGTGGGCACAGTGTGCTCCTATATCCTGCTAATCGCCTTTGCGTGCATCTTTTTTACGCCGTTTTTGTGGATGCTGTCCACGGCGCTGAAGCCCACGAACCAGATCTTCCTCAATCCGCCCAAGTGGATCCCGGAGCCGATCATGTGGGAAAACTTCGGCGCGATTTTCCGCCGCATGCCGCTGTTCGGCTATCTGCAGAACACGCTGGTGCTGGCGATCCTGCCTGTGATCGGGCAGATCTTTGCCGCGCCGATGATCGCGTATTCGCTGACAAAAATTCCTTGGAAGGGCGCGAAATATATTTTCCCGCTGATCCTCGTTACGATGATGATCCCCTGGCAGGTGACGCAGATCCCTCTGTTCATTACGTGGTCGAAGATGAACCTTGTCAATACGTTTGTTCCGCTGACGCTGCCCGCCTTTTTCGGCGCGCCGTATTACATCTATCTGATGCGCCAGTTTGTCAAGGGGCTGCCGGACAGCGTTATCGAGGCGGCACGCATCGACGGTGCGGGCGAATTTAAAATCCTGTACCGTGTGGTGTATCCCATGTGCAAGCCGGTGCTCACAACAATCATGGTGCTGGTGTTCATCTCCGGCTGGAACGATTTGAACGGGCCGCTGCTGTATTTGCAGGACAGCTCCAAATACACGCTCTCCATCGGCCTGCAGATGTTCCTAACCACGGCGCGCCAGGAATGGGATCTGCTGATGGCGGCGAGCACGATGTTTACCGTTCCGTTAATCGTCATTTTCTTCCTCGCGCAAAAGCAGTTCATCAGCGGCATTTCCACTACGTCCGGATTAAAATAACGCACCGGATTTTCAAGGAAGCTCCGACGGGATCCGTTGGACGGGATCAGAGCCTCCCGCGGCAGTGAGGCGCGCAGAAAAGAAATACAGAGCGGTTCCGCCATTGGAAATGCCCGAAAAAGTAAGGAGGCGCGCAGAATGGATGCTTGGAATGAGCCTGCCGTTGTATTTGAAAAAAGCATCATGTTCACCAAAAGCAAATTCTGCAAGATCTACAAAGTTACCTCGGAAAATCCCTCGGGCGATCTGCCGCATTCTCACGACTATATGCAGATCTGGTATGTCAACCGGGGCTGCTGCGAGCACTGGGTCGAGGGGATGCGGCACTGCCTGACGCGGGGAGACCTGTTCATCATTCCGCCGAAGGTGGAGCATCAGGTGCTGAAGCTGGAGGAGGCCGAGATCATCAGCTGCGAGTTTTCGTTCGACCATTTCTTCCCGCAGCAGGAGAGCGGCGCCTACCGGCGTTTGCGCGAAACGGCGATGAGCCTTTCCTTTGTGTGGCTGTTTCTGAAGGACGCGGACGACGTGCAGTCGCAGTTTTCTCTGCGGCCCGAAATGCGGGTGCGCGTAAATGCGCTGATGAACCATATGCTGGAGGAATACGAGAAAGGCGAGATCTATTTTGAAGAGTTTTTGCGCGTGCAGATCATGGAGCTTTTGCTGCTTTTGGCAAGGGAATACGCGCAGGCAACGCGCAGCGGCGCGGTAATCAGCAGCTATGAGAAGTATAAGCCCATGGTGGAGGCCGCCATTCGATATGTTGACGCGCACTACAACGAGCAGCTGAAATTAGAGGACATGTGCCGCATTTCCATGCTTTCCAAAACTTATTTCTGCTATCTGTTCAAGCTTTTAACACAGCAGACGCTTGTGGAATACATCACCAATCTGCGTGTTCAAAAGGCCGCCGAGCTGTTGAGCGACCCCGCAAATTCCATCACCCGAGTGGGCTTTGAGGTGGGCTTCGGCGATTCTACAAGCTTTTCGCGCGCGTTCAAAAAAATCGTCGGCGTCTCTCCGCGCACCTACCGGGCCATCAAAAACGAGAAGAGCTACGGAACCTCTGAATAATTCCCCGGGAACATCTTAGGGGCATGCCTTCCGGCCCGCGAACAGCCGGTGCCGCGCATCGAGCGCACGCCGCTGCGCTTTGCGGCGGCCGCGCACTGTGAGGCCGGCGCGCTCGCGATCGAGTGCCGCAGCCTCAACGCGCCGCACGCGTTTACGATGCGCATCAGCCCGTGGGAAAACGGCGTGCAGCTCGAGCTGATTACGCCGATGAAGGTATTCGCAGAAGAAAAGCTGCTGCGGGCAGAACGCCCGTGCTGAGCCCGCCGCCGGGTATTTGTCAGGAGGGAAAACACATGCCCGAACCCCGCAGAAAAACCCCCGCGCCCGGGCCGTTCCCTCCTTTTGGCGCAGACCCGCGCGTGTTTCCAAAAGAAGCGCTCGCCCTGGCGCTCGCCCTCGGCTTGCCCGCGCCGGTGCAGAAGGCGCTGGAAGCGCTGTGCCCGCGCATCCCGTGGGAACGGCTTGCGCCGCAGCTCCGGGCGCTCTGCAGCGCGCAGCAGGCGCCCGGCGCGCAGCGGGCGCTGGCAGCGTCGCTCGCGCCCCTCGAAGACGGCAGCGGCCTTGCGCAGCTGGCGGCGTACCTTGCGGCGGCGGCCGGAACGCGGGAGATCTGCCGCGCGGCGGGCGTGGACGAGACGGTGTTTGCGGATACAATGCGCTGCTTTCCGCGCTTTTTGTCGGAGACGCACGCGAACACGGGGCAGTGGCGGTTCGACCGCGCGTTCTGGACATGGCGGCAGACGGCGTGCCGCCTGTTCCGCCTTGGGACGCTGGAATTCGAGTACCGCGCCGCGGGCGACGCGCCGCCGCCGGGGCTTGCGGGCGGGGACGCCGTGCTCTCGGTACACATCCCCTCGGACGCGTGCCTCACCGGCGGCGCGCTCGCGGATTCCTATGCGCGGATGCGCCGCTTTTTTGCCGAAGAGGGCGCTGCCTTCTGCACGCAGGGCGCCCCGAAGGCCGTGGTGTGTAGCACCTGGCTGCTCTCCCCGGCGCTGACGCCGCTGCTGACCGCGCGCTCCGGCATCCGCCGCTTCGCGTCCGATTATGAGCTCTATGAGACGGACCCGGACGACCCGGGGTTTTATCACTGGCTGTTCGGCGGGCAGGCGCCTGTCGGCGCGCTGCCCGGCAAAACGAGCCTGCAGCGCGCGGTAAAAGATCTTCTGGCCGGGGGCGGAAGGCTCGGCGCGGCGCGCGGCGTCCTGCGCCCGGAGGCGGGAAAGGGAAAGGACATGGTCAAATGAACAGGGAGAAACTGTCCGCATGGCGAAGCTGGATCTGTGCGGAGCTGGACCGCTCGGTCGATTTCTGGCTGACGCACGGGATGGACGCGGAAAACGGCGGCGTGTATACCTGCCTTACGCGGGACGGGACGGTGTTTTCCGCCGACAAGAGCGTCTGGATGCAGGGGCGCTGTGCATGGACGTTCGCGGCGCTGTGCCGCCGGTACGGGCAGCGCCCGGAATGGCTCGCGGCGAGCCGCTCGTGCCTTGATTTTCTGGAAAGGCACTGCGTGAACCGCGAGGCGGGCGGCCGGCTCTATTTTACGGTAACGGCGGACGGCAGGCCGCTGCGTCAGCGGCGCTACTGCTTTTCCGAGGGCTTTTACGCCATCGCGAACGCCGAATATTACGGCCAGACAGGCGAGCGCGTGTATCTGGAACGCGCGCGCAAAGCCTACCAGATGGTGTATGATCTCAACCACGGCGCGCCCGACCCAACGGGGCTCGGCCCGAAGACGATCCCCGAAACGCGCGCGGGCCGCGCGCTCGCGGACCCGATGATCTTTTTGAACATGACGGGTGTGCTGCGCCGCACCGACCCCGCACAGGCCGCCCTCTACGACCGCTATGCGGCACAGTGCGTGCACGACATTTTCGCGTATCACCACAAGCCGGAGCTGCAATGCACGCTCGAGACTGTCGGCCCCGGCGGCGAGGTGCAGGATGCGTATACGGCAGGGCGCGTCGTCAACCCGGGGCACGACATCGAATGCAGCTGGTTTTTGATGGAGCAGGCCAATGCCACCGGCGACGCCGCGCTGCACAAAAAGGCCTTGGACGTTTTTAATTTTGCCGCCGAGGCCGGGTGGGACGCGGAATACGGCGGGCTGCTGTATTTTATCGACTGCAAGGGCCTGCCGCCCGAGGCCTACGAGCATGATATGAAGCTCTGGTGGCCGCACAACGAGCTCTTGATCGCGAGTTTGATGGCGTACCGCGATACGGGAGAGGAAAAATATCTCAATTGGTTTTGCCGGGGCGCGGAATACTGCAAAACATACTTTGCCGACCCGGATTTCGGCGAGTGGTTTGGGTATCTGCGGCGCGATGGCAGGCCCACCGAACCGCCCTGCAAGGGCAGCACGTTCAAGGGGCCGTTCCATGTGCCCCGCAGCCTGATGATGGCGGACACACTTTTGGGCGAAATTCTTGAGAAAAAGGTATGATATATTTGTTCTGCCCGTCTTGGAGCGGGCAGAAAGAAAGAGGGAAAGATCCTATGATACGCATTGGCGCCGTCAACATCGACACCTCCCACCCACTGGGCTTCGGCGAGGTGATGGAAAAGGAAGATCGAGCCCGCTATGTGGGTGTATACAACGATTCGTTCCGCCCGGACAGCGAGGTGGAGGGCTTTATCCGGCGCTTTGGGCTGGAAAAGCGGTGCGCCTCGCTTGTCGAGCTGGCCGATATGTGCGACATCGGCTTTATCCACGGCTGCGACTGGGACGACCATCTGCGCTGCGCCATGCCGTTTTTGGAGCGCGGCAAGCCCGTTTTTGTGGATAAGCCCCTCGTGGGAAGCCTTGCCGGCTGCCGCCGTGTGGAGCAGCTGGTGCGCGGCGGCGCGGTGATTCTCGGCGCGTCCAGCGCGCGCTACGCCTATGAGGTGCAGGAGTTTTTGGCAATGCCCGCCGAAGAACGCGGCGAGGCCGTGACCGTCTTTGGCACGGCGGGGGTAGATGAATTTAATTACGGCGTGCATATTGCCGAGGCGATCGGCGGCATTTTAGGCCCCGGCGCCGAGAGCGTGCGCTATATGGGGCGCGCCGACGCAAACGGCAAATACGCCGAGAGCTATTTTGTGCAGTACGCAAACGGCAAAAGCGCCGTCTTCAACACGTTCACCGGAACCTGGCAGCCGTTTGTACTCACCATCATGACCACGAAGACCACCCACCACTTCCGCATGGATTCAAACCGCCTGTATGAGGCGCTGGTTCACGAGATCTGCAGCTATATGGAGGGCAAACCGAACCGCCTTGCACCGCCGGAGGCGCTGCTCGAATCCGTGCGCGTTATGCTGGCCGCGGCGGCCTCCCGCGCGCAGGGCGGCGCGCCCGTGGCGCTGCGCGCGCTGACGGACGATATGCCCGCCTACGACGGGCGCGCCTTTTGGGAGAGCTACGGCGCGTCTGCCGGGCGGCTGTATTGATGTGTGCTGATCCCCTTTCTTCTCCTTTTTGCGCCGCGGCCCCTTTTCATCCCCGGAGCGATCATTGATTTTTGGAAAGGGGCCGCGGCTGCTGTGTATTTTTTGACAATCTGACAACTCAAAAGGATAATTTGACAATACATTTAAGAGGAAAAACGATACGATAAAGACGGAGCAACAGGTTTATGTAAACCTGCGAAGGAGGAAAACACTATGAATTTTGCCATCATCGGCTGCGGCGTGATCGCGTTCACGCACGCCATGGCGCTAAAAGCACTGCGGGACGAGGGATGCGTCCTGTACGGCGCGTGCGACATCATCCCGGAAAAGGCGGATGCCTACGCCGCCGAGCACGGCGCCAGGCGCGTCTATTACGATTACCGCGACGCGCTGGCCGACCCCGATGTGGACATCGTCTGCGTCTGCGTGCCCAGCGGCATCCACGGCGAGGTCTGCAAGGCCGCCGCCGAGGCAGGCAAGGCCATTGTGTGCGAAAAGCCGATGGAGATTACGCCCGAGAAGATCGCCGACGTCATCCGCACCGTCGAGCGCACCGGCGCGAAGATGCAGTGTATCTTCCAGCGGCGGATGATGCCCGTTGCCATTGCCGTGAAGGAGGCCGTCGCCGCGGGCAAATTCGGCAAAATCTGCCTTGCGGGCGCTGATCTGCGCTATTACCGCGACCAGGCCTACTACAACAGCGCCGGCTGGCGCGGCACCTGGGAACTGGACGGCGGCGGAGCGCTGATGAACCAGGGCGTACACGGCATCGACCTGATCTTGTGGATGCTGGGCGATGCGGTGGAAACGGTCTGCGGCAGCGCCAAAACGGTGGCGCGCAGCATCCCTGTTGAGGATACGGCAGCGGCCGTGCTGAACATGAAGCAGGGCGGCATGTGTGTCATTCAGGGCTGCACAACGGCTTACCCGGGCTTTTCTTCTACGTTCTACCTCCACGGGGAAAAGGGCTCTGTCATCTTTAACGACGAGGGCATCCTCGAATGGAAATTTCTCGACGAGGCCGAAGCGCCCGCGCGCCCCGATATGGGAGAGCGCGTTGGCGGCGCGGGCGACGCGGCCAAAATCGGCAACTACGGCCACATCTGCCTTCTGCGCGATATCGCCGAAGCGGTGCGCACCGGCCGCGCGCCGGCCATCCCGCCGCAGGAGGCATCGCTGGCGGTGCGCGTGATCTGCGCCATTTACGAATCCTCCCGCACCGGCCGCATAGTCACGCTCTGAGAGGAGATATCTATGAAGCTTGCATTCATCACGGATGAGGTTACCCAGAGCTTTGACGAGGCGGTGCGGTTTGCGATTGAAAACGGCCTTGCGGGCCTGGAGCTGCGCAGCGTGGAGGATACGCCCATCGACGCCGTGCCTGCGGATACGCTGCGCGCGTGGAAAAAGCGCCTCGACGCCGAGGGCCTTGCGGTGTGCGGGCTTGCGGGCTCTTTTTACAAGTGTGCGCCGGAGCCAAAGGCTATTGCGGCACAGCTTAAAAAGCTGGAGCGCCTGTGCGATGCCGCCGATCTTCTCGGCTGCGAAAATCTTCGCGGGTTTGCGTTTTTTGCGCCGCCGGAAGGCTCTCTGCCCGCCGAAGCGCTGGCCCCGTATTTTGAAGAGCCTGTCCGGCTGCTCGAACGGCGCGGCAAAACGCTGCTGCTCGAGGCCGACCCCAGCGTCAACACCTCGAACCACGCGGCGCTTGCGCGCCTGCTCGCGGCCATCGGCGCGCCGCGCCTGCGCGCCATCTTCGACCCGGGCAACTGCCTGTACGACCCGCTGGGCGAAACGCCGTTCCCGGACGGCTACAACGCCATCCGCCCGTGGCTGGCCCATGTTCACATCAAGGACGCGGTGCGCGCCGGCGGCGAGGCGCAATGTGTGCGGGTGGGCACGGGGCAGGTGGGCTACCCGGCTTTGCTGCGCCGCCTTGCGGCAGACGGCTACGACGGCTGGCTCTCGATGGAGACGCATTACCGGCTGAATGCGCGTCTGAGCGAAGAGCAGCTGCGCCGCCCCGGGGGCGCGGCCTTTTCCGAGGGGGGCGCGGCGGCGACAGCGGAGAGTGTCGCTGCGCTGAAAGAGATTTTATCCGGGGAGGGACTGCTGTGAGCACCATGCTTCTTTGCGGCGGGCGTCTGGTGCAGGACGGCTGCATCACCCTCTGCGACATTCTGCTGGACGGGCAGGCCGTTGAAAAAATTCTGCCGCCGCACAGCGGCGCGGCGGCAGATACGGTGTATGATTTAGACGGGCTGTACGTCTCGGCCGGGTTCATTGATATCCATGTACACGGCGGCGGCGGGCACGATTTTATGGACGGCACACCCGAGGCGTACCGCGGCGCGAGCGCGCTGCACCTGCGCCACGGCACCACGGCAATGCTGCCCACAACGCTGGCCGCAACAAAGGAGGAGCTGCTGCGCTCGTTCGCCGTGTTTGAGGCGTGCGGCGGCGGCTTTGCCGACGGCGCAAAGCTGCTGGGCCTGCACATTGAGGGGCCGTACATCGCAAAAAGCCAGTGCGGCGCGCAGGATCCGCGCTTCATCCGCAACCCCGACCCCGCCGAATACAATGCATTGCTGAACGCCTGCCCGCATATTCTGCGCTGGACCGCCGCGCCCGAGCTGCCCGGCGCGCCGGAGATGGGCCGGGCGCTGATGCGCCGGGGCGTTCTGCCGAGCATCGGCCACAGCGAGGCGGACAGCGACACGGTGCGCGCGGCCGTTTCCTGCGGCTTTCGGCACGTTACACATCTCTATTCGGCAATGTCCACAATCGTGCGCAAGGCGGGGTTCCGGCACGCGGGCATTGTGGAGAGCGCCTATCTCTACGAAGAACTGACGAGCGAGCTGATCGCCGACGGCTGCCATCTGCCCGCCTCGCTGCTGCAAATGGCGTACCGGCTGATCGGGCCGCGCCGCCTGGTGCTGGTGACGGATGCGATGCGCGGCGCGGGCCGGATAAAGGGCGAAAGCATCCTCGGCAGCCTCGAAAACGGCCAGCGCGTGATTCTGGAGGACGGCGTTGCCAAAATGCCGGACCGCACGGCCTTTGCGGGCAGCATCTGCACGGCCGACCGGCTGGTGCGCACGATGGTAACGCTGGCGGGCGCAAGCCTGCCGGACGCCGTGCGCATGATTACCGAAACGCCCGCGCGCGTGCTGGGCCTTGACGGCCGCTTCGGGCGCGTCGCCCCGGGCCGTGCCGCCGATCTTGCCGTATTCGATCACACCATCCGCATCGCCATGGTGCTGAAAGACGGCGCCGTGTGCTTTGACGAACGAAACGAACGAAAGGAGCCGATCTTGTGACAAGGATCCTGAACCTGCAGCAGCTGCGAGTGAAAATCTCCGATACGCGCGCCGAAATGGGCTGCGGCGCGGCGGACGACATTGCCGAAGCCATCCGCGAGGTGCTCTCGCACAAGGAGGTCTGCAACATGATCTTCGCAGCCGCCCCTTCCCAGAACGAAATGCTGGCCGCGCTCGCCGCGCAGCCGGACATTGAGTGGGAGCGCGTCAACGCGTTCCATATGGACGAGTACATCGGCCTTGCGCCGGATGCGCCGCAGGGGTTTGCCAATTTTTTGCGGGAGGCGCTGTTTGACAAGGTGCCGTTCCGCTCTGTAAACTGTCTCGACGGCGCCGCTGCCACGGCGGACGCCGCCGGGGAGTGCGCGCGCTATTCTGCGCTTTTGTGCCGGGAGCCGGTGGATATCACCTGCATGGGCATCGGCGAAAACGGCCACATCGCGTTCAACGACCCGCCCGTGGCGGATTTTGACGACCCGGAGCTTGTAAAGCTCGTAGCGCTCGACGAGGTGTGCCGCAGCCAGCAGGTTCACGACGGCTGCTTTGCCTCGCTGGACGAGGTGCCCACCCACGCGCTGACGCTGACGGTTCCCGCGCTGATGAACGCCGCGCGCGTGTTCTGCGTGGTGCCTGCGGCCACCAAGGCAGGCGCGGTGCGCGATACAATGCTGGGAGAGGTTTCCACCGCCTGCCCCGCGAGCATCCTGCGCCGTCACAAAGACGCGACGCTGTATCTCGACCAGGACAGCGCAAGCCTGCTTTAAAAAATCACAGAACAGCTCAGAAAAGCCCCGTGACGCTGCAAACCACACCCGCGCGTAAAAGCGTCCACAAAGGCGAACGGGCGCCCGTGCATATCGGTGAGCGCTGCCCCGGCGGCATCGTCCTGCCGCTGAAAGCGGATCTCCACAGTTAGCGGCGCGGGCAGCACATAGGGCGGTACGCGCGTCGCACACAACGACCTCGCGTGCCCCCGCAGCCTACCGCGATAGAATACTTTTTCCATATCCGCCGCCCCGCGTCTTTTTTCTTGATATAATCGGCACACCCGAAAAGCAAAGCGCGCCGCTTGAAAACGATTGCCCTTGGTTTCAAGTGTGCCGGCTGTCATCCAAACTGGACGGGGCGCAAGCAAGGAGCGATCACATGAACGAACTTCTCTCGTTTTCCGGCGCGCTGCCGGAGCATTTCGACAAAGCCTTTTCGCTTTTGTCGGCGGAGCTGGGCTTTGCCCGCGCCGAAACGGGCGGCTTTTCCGTAACACTGCGGCGCGGGGGCTGCCTGCGCGTGGAGAAAAACGCAGGCGGCGCGCAGATCGAATGGGCGCAGCCTGTGCAGGCGTACCGCGCGCTCTCCCTGCTGCGCCAGCATTGGGCAAAGGACGCCTTTTCCGTCGAGGAACATCCCTGCTTTGAGACGGCGGGCGTGATGTTCGATGTCTCCCGCAACGCGGTGCTGCTGCCAAAAACCCTCCGCTATTTTCTGCGCAAAATGGCGCTGATGGGCCTTAATCTCGGCATGATGTACACCGAGGATACCTACCAGGTGCCGCAGCAGCCCTACTTCGGCTACCAGCGCGGGCGCTATTCGATGGACGAACTGCGCGCGCTGGACGATTACGCCGATCTCTTCGGCATCGAGCTGTGCCCCTGCATTCAGACGCTGGGGCATATGAACCGCGCGCTGCACTGGCCCGCGCTCGCACACCTCAAGGAAAACGAGGAGGTGCTTTTGGCCGACGACGAGGCCACCTACGCCTTTCTCGAACAGCTGATCGCGGCGGCCTCGGTGCCCTACCGCTCGCGGCGCATCCACATCGGTATGGACGAGGCGCACGGCATCGGCCTCGGCGCGCATCTGCGCCGCCACGGGTACGAAAGCCCGCACGCCATTATCCGCCGCCACCTTGCGCGCGTGCTGGAGATCACGCGCCGCCACGGCCTTTCGGCCATGATGTGGAGCGACATGTTTTTCCGCCCCGATTCTGCGACGAACGGATACTACGACACCGGCATGCCCTCCCCGGAGGCCGTCGCGGCCGTGCCGCCCGACATTACGCTCGTCTACTGGGATTATTACCATGAATCGGAGCAGGACTACGCCGATATGCTCAAAAAGCACGCGGCGCTGGGCGCGCCGACGGCCTTTGCCGGCGGCGTGTGGACATGGTGCGGCCCGGCGCTCGATTACACCAAAACAATTGCCGCCGCCGTGCCCGCGCTGCGCGCGGGCAAAAAGGCGGGCGTATCGCTGGTGCTGGCCGCGGCGTGGGGCGACAACGGCGCGGAATCAAACCTCCTCACGGCGCTGCCCGCGTTCCAGCTGTACGCCGAATTCACCTACACGGGCGAATACGATGCCGCGGCGCTCGCCGAACGCTTCGCCTGCTGCTGCGGCGCCGGCATCGAGGCGTTTTTGGATCTCTCCCGGTTCAACGCCGTGCCCGGCATGCGCTCGGGCGCGCTGCGGCCCGTGAACGCGGCCAAATTCCTGCTTTATCAGGATCCTCTCGTTCAGCTCTATGAGGCGGACACGGCCGGCCTTGCCATGGCGGAGCACTATGCCTCGCTGGAGCCGCGCTACCAACAGTACGCAAAGGAAACCCCTGCCTTTGCAAAGCTGTTTTCGTTCTACGCCCTGCTGGCGGCGGCGCTTGCGCGCAAATGCGCGTGGCACGAGCAGGCCGGGCACGCCGTGCGTACAGGCAGCCGCGCGCTGGCCGCGCGGCTTGCGGCGGAGCTGCCGGAGACGATCCGCGCCGTGGAAACGCTGCGCTGCGCGTGGCGCGATGTATGGGAATCGACCAACAGGCCGCACGGCTTTGAGATTATCGATCTGCGCCTTGGCGGCGTGGCGGCGCGCCTTTCGACGGCAGCCGCGCGCATGGAGGCGTTCGCGGCAGGTACGCTTGAGGATATTCCAGAGCTTTCGGTCCCGGCGCTGCCCTACACCCTCCGGCAGGACGGCACGCTGTTTGGCAGCTATGCCGTGGGCGAGATCGTCTCCGCCTGCAAAATTGATATCTGATCCTGAACGATAAAACGCATTTTCCCTGCCAATAAAGCGAAATGGTTTTATTGGAATAAGGATGAGAAAGGATAAACGCTTATGGAAAAGCCCGTCACCTTTGCCGTATGCGGCCTCGGCGTCCGCGGTATGGAAGCCTACGCCTCCTTTCAGGCGCGGCACCCCGAAAAAATGAAGATCACCGCCGGAGCCGACCCGGACGCCCGGCGCCGCGCCGCGCTGCAGGCGCAGTACGGCGTGCCCGCCGAGCGCTGCTTTGAAACCGACAAAGAGCTGCTGGCGCAGCCGAAGCTTGCGGATGTGATGATCATCGCCACGCAGGATCGCCAGCATGTTTCCGCCGCGCTGGCCGCGCTGGAAAAGGGCTATCACCTCGTGCTGGAAAAGCCCATTTCCCCGTCTTTGGAAGAATGCCTTGCGCTGCGGAAAAAGGCGCACGAGGCAAAGCGCGTGGTTGTGGTTTGCCATGTGCTGCGCTACACCGAATTTTACGGCACGCTGTTCCGCCTGCTGCGGGAGGGCGCCGTCGGGCGCGTCGAATCGCTCGATGCGATTGAAAATATCGCCTACTGGCACTTTGCCCACAGCTATGTGCGCGGCAACTGGCGGCGCGCGGCCGAGGCCAGCCCGATGGTGCTTGCCAAGAGCTGCCACGATATGGACATCATCCGCTGGCTGATGGACGCACCCTGCGAGAGCGTTTCTTCCTACGGCTCGCTCGATTGGTTCCGGCCGGAAAACGCGCCGCAGGGCAGTGCCGACCGCTGCCTTGACTGCGCGCGGCAGAAAGACTGCCCGTATGACGCGGAAAAAATCTACATTATGAACGAAAAGAGCGGCATCCGCTCGGGATGCCGCGAATGGCCGTGCTCGGTGCTGGCGAACGACCCCACCGAGGAAAAGCTGTACGGCGCGCTGCGCACCGGCCCCTACGGGCGCTGCGTTTACCGCTGCGACAACGACGTGGCCGACCATCAGGTGGTTGCCATGCGCTTTGCGGGCGGCGCGACCGCGACGTTTACCGTCTGCGCTTTCACCGCGAAATGCTACCGCAGCATAAAGATTATGGGTGCGATGGGCGAGATCGAGGGCGACATGGACGCAAACGTGCTGTATGTGCGCCGCTTTGGGCAGCCGGAGGAACCGATTGACCTTGGCACTATCCCGGACCGCTTCGCGGGGCACGGCGGCGGCGATGCGCGCATGATGGACTATGTGTGCGAGCTGATCGCCGCGGGCGGCGCCGAGGGGCTGACGAGCGTGGATGCCTCGGTGGAAAGCCATGTGATGGCCCTTGCGGCCGAATATTCCCGCACGCACGGCGGCGCGCCTGTGACGCTGGCCGATTTTCATCCTTAGCCGGCACAGTTGTTTCTGCTGATTCAAATGTTACAATACAGCTTCCGGGTCCAATGGGTTCGCTTACATTTTCTTTTTGTATTTTTCCGCTGTTTTTAAAACGCAGTACAGCAGCGCCGTATCCAGCGGCAGCTTCACTGCGTTTTTTACAAGGCGCAGGCTTGTAAGCACAAAGGAGTTGCCGTACATGAGGCGCATCCACAGTGGGGTGAGCAGCAGGTTGATGAGCAGCACCGCAGAAAGGCATGCGCAAAAGGTGCGCCACAGCGAAACAGGCTTTTTGTACAGCCAGCAGCCGTATAGAAAGCCAAGCAAAAATTCGTTGAGCGTAAAGCCCGGAAAAAACCCGCCGTTCGGGCGCAGAAAATAACCGATGATATCGGTGACAATGCCCATCAGCCCGGCCACCCACGGGCCGTACAGGAACGCGCACGCTCCGGCGGCCAGAAAAGCAAAGCCGATTTCCAGAAACTGGCTGACGGGAACGACGATCTGGTTCAGCACAAGCCCCACAGCAGCCAGCATCGCCGCACCGGCAAGGCTGCCGGTGCGGCGCACCTCGCGTGCGGCATCGCGCAGGCGTGCGGCAAGGCCGGAAAAAATTTGTTTGAATGCGGGAAAAACAGACATCAAAAAACCCCCTTCATTATAGCGTTGCCGCATAAAGGGGGCAAAAGTGCGATCCGGGCGCATTTTTGTCGGTATGCGCTTCCAAAAACCCGCGGAGCCGGCCGGACGGCGCGCAGCTCGGCAAGCAGCATTGTCTGATGCCGAAGAACGCCGAAACGCCGAGGGCTGGCTCCGGAAAAATACCCTGTAAGCGCATGGCCGCAAAGGCCCGTTCGCGGAATGCACACATCATGCAGCAGCGGGATGCGAAGCCCGCACCGCAAGCGATGCTTTTCGTCCGTTCCGCAACTCCCCGTCGGAACGGCACTGGCGGCGCGGCGGCTGCTTTGGCTTTTGCCAGCACAGCCGCGCGCCAACGCGCGGGCCTCTACTCTGCGAACAGGTTTATTATACAGGGCGCGCGGCAAAAATGCAAGAGGCGCAAAAAAGTTTTTGCATGGGCGGGTTTGCCGCTTTGGAAATTTTGTGCATGGTTCACGCAGCGGATGCGCCCGGAATGCCCGGAATGGATGTTCACAGATCAACAGATCTATATACCCGTTTGCCATACCCGCTTGTCCGGTATTCACCCCGGAGGGATCCCGGGAATCGACCGTCAGGCGCATCCGTAAAACGCAATCGCAGATTGCACGGGGCGCAAGGCTCGCGCACAAGGACGGATTGCCCCATGCGTGAAGGCTTTCCCGCGCGTTAAAATCTTCTCATGTGTTAAGATCTTCCCCTGCAGGGAAACAGTTTTCAAATAACAAACCGGCGCCCCTTTGGCCTTGAATTGCCAGAAGGGGCGCCAATCTTTGTGTATTGTCTTTTTGAGGGTTTCCAAAGGGCTGTTTTGCGGGCAGGCCCTTCGGCTTTTTGCCTCTTAAACCCTTTTACGCCTGGCTAGCGGCCACGGCGCACGCCACGGTGGCGCCCACCATCGGGTTGTTGCCCATGCCGATAAGGCCCATCATCTCCACGTGCGCGGGCACGCTGGACGAGCCGGCAAACTGCGCGTCGCCGTGCATGCGGCCCATCGAATCCGTCAGGCCGTAGGAGGCGGGGCCGGCGGCTACGTTATCGGGGTGCAGCGTGCGGCCCGTGCCGCCGCCGGAGGCCACGGAGAAGTACTTTTTGCCGTTTTCCAGCGCCCACTTTTTGTAGGTGCCGGCCACGAGATGCTGGAAGCGGGTGGGGTTCGTGGAGTTGCCCGTGATGGACACCTCAACGCCCTCGGCCTTCATGATGGCCACGCCCTCCAGCACGTCGTTCGCGCCGTAGCACTTCACGGCGGCGCGTTCGCCGTCGGAGAAGGCCTTCTCGCGCACAACCTTCAGCTCGCCGGTTTTGAAATCGTAATCCGTCTCCACATAAGTGAAGCCGTTGATGCGGCTGATGATATAGGCGGCGTCCTTGCCCAGGCCGTTCAGGATAACGCGCAGCGGCTCCTTGCGGGCCTTGTTCGCGGTGCGGGCAATGCCGATGGCGCCCTCGGCGGCGGCAAAGCTCTCGTGCCCCGCAAGGAACGCGAAGCACTTTGTTTCATCGCGCAGCAGCATCGCGCCCAAATTGCCGTGGCCAAGGCCGACGGCGCGCTGCTCGGCAACCGAGCCGGGGATGGTGAAGGCCTCAAGGCCCTCGCCGATGGCGGCGGCGCAATCGGCCGCGTTTTTCAGGCCGCGCTTCACGGCAATGGCCGTGCCCAGCGTATACGCCCACACGGCGTTTTCAAAGCAGATGGGCTGTACGCCCTTGACGATGGCGTCCACGTCAATGCCCTTGGAGAGGAGCATTTCGCGGCAGGCATCGAGACTTTCCAAACCGTTCGCCGCAAGGCATGCCTCGATCTTCGGCATGCGGCGGTCCTGACTTTCAAACTGTGCCATAATGTTTCTCCTCCTCTCTTACTCTTCGCGCGGATCGATATACTTCGGGGCATTGGCAAAGCGGCCGTAGGTGCCGATATTCTTTTCGTAGGCTTCCTTCGGATCCTTGCCGTGACGGATATCCTCCATCATTTTGCCCAGACGCACGAACTCATAGCCGATGGCCTCGCCATTCTCATCGACGGCCACCTTGGTGATATAGCCCTCGGTGAGCTCCAGATAGCGCACGCCCTTGGCCTTGGTGGAAAAAATGGTGCCTGTCATGCTGCGCAGGCCCTTGCCCAGATCCTCCAGCCCCGCGCCGATGGGCAGGCCGTCGTCGGAAAAGGCCGTCTGGCTGCGGCCGTACACGATCTGCAAAAACAGCTCGCGCATGGCCACGTTGATGGCGTCGCACACAAGATCGGTATTCAGGGCCTCCAAAATCGTTTTGCCGGGCAAGATCTCGCCCGCCATAGCGGCGGAATGCGTCATGCCCGAGCAGCCGATGGTCTCTACCAGCGCCTCTTCAATGATGCCCTGCTTTACGTTCAGCGTCAGCTTGCAGGTGCCCTGCTGCGGCGCGCACCAGCCCACGCCATGCGTCAGGCCGCTGATGTCTCCGATCTGATACGCCTTTACCCACTGCCCCTCCTCGGGGATGGGCGCAGGGCCGTGGTGCGGCCCTTTCGTGAGCGGACACATCCGTTCTACTTCATGAGAATACGTCATAGTGTGATGCTCCTTTTGTGATTTTCTTTCCGGACGGCCCGGGCGGCAAAAACGCGCGTCCCGGCCTGCTTTTTGCCGGATCCTCCGAAAGCCGCGTTTGCCGCAGTGCATGGGCAAACGCCCGTTTGAAAGGGCCCGCCGCGATCCTTCCCCCCGGCCGGCGCCGTCCCGAAACCGTGCGGGGAGTGCTGATAGATTTTTCACGATCGCTCTGCTTTCATTATAGAGGAAGCGCGCCCCGATTGCAAGAGCGCGCAAAAGAAAATCGCAATTTTTTCCGCTTTTTAAAGGGACGCCGAGCCGGAAAAGGGGAATGCCGCGCTTTGGAAAAGACGCATTCCGGCAAAAAACGAAGCGAGCCCTCCCAAAGCCGGGAAGGCCCGTTCCGCTTGTGAAGGAAGCGTAAAATCCCATGCGCGGCGGTTGATGGGGTACGGTTCCTTACAAAAACGCGTTCAGTTCCTGTGCGTAGGTGTTCTCGGCGTTTTGCAGGCGCTGCGCAAGAGCCGTTGCGCCGGGGCCGGCCTCGGGCGCGTCGCGCAGGGCCTTGGTAAGGTCGGTGACGCCCACATGGCTGCCCTCAATGAGCATCTCGGCAATTTTGCGCGGCGATTTATCCATCGCGGTCTGCATGGCGACGCCCATCTTCGCGTTCAGCTTGGTAAAGGCGCTCTGTCCTTCGGGCGTTTCGCCCTCTACGGCCAGCATCGCGTGCGCGCGCTGCGAAAGATCCTCGTAGGTGGCCAGCTGGCGGTGCAAATGCTCTTTCAGCCGTTCGTCCTCGGCAATGCCCAAAAGCTGGCGGATCGTATTTTTGCCCATCTCGGCGTTCTTCGCAACCTCGTTTAAAAGGGTACAGGTCTGTTCGTTCATCGTCTCGCCTCCTTTTTCCATAGGATGCGCGGAAAAAGGGGGATTATGCATTTCGCAGCGGCGCGGCATGAAAAGCGCCGCAGGGAAAGCTCCCTGCGGCGGATGTGCGTTATTGATCGGCGGGTGAAACAGGCTGTGTGCAGCGGTAATTTTTCCACTTTTTGCTCCGGCGGTAATAGACGATCGCAGCGAGAAAATCTGCCGCCGCAATTCCTGCCAGACCAAGCATAAAGAGAACAAAACCATTACCGGTCATCGTAAATTCTCCCCCTTTCCTGTTCAAAAACTGGAAAACTTCTTATGATAGAAAATAAAAACATAGATTATGATTTTCTTTTCACTGATTATCTAGGAGCACCCGGACAGTCTATAACGCGCAAATAAAGCTTCTGGAGAACATACTCCTCTCGGTAGCCGCAAGTATCGCATTGGTAGACCCGCAAACGAACCTCCCAGTGTTCATAATCTATGTGACGAAGATGCTTAACAGGATAAGTTTTGATAAAATTCGGAATGATGGTTTCGTATATCGTACCTTTTCTGCAGCTTGGGCACAATTCATTGGGAGCCGTCCGTTTTATCCCGCTTTCCGCAAAAACGGTTGCTGACAGAGTGACAGCCAGGCACAGAATCAGCACGAGAGAAAGCCTTTTTCAGATTTGTCTTCATGTTGTAATCCTCCTTTTATTCGATGAACATCCTAAAACAAACGAACATCCGGAGAAAACGCCTGCCTCCTTTCTGTCGCGGTTTTCCATATTGGGTAAAGGGCTTCCCTTCCGCTATCATTATATCAGCTTTGCCGCGCGGTGTCTACAGGGTCGGCGTAAATTCGGCGAATCGCCCTGTAGAGGCGGCCTGCTTTGGAAAATTTGCCGAAGTATGGACGGGCCCCGCGGACGATCATTTCACCCGCAGCCGCTCGGCCAGCGCCGGGTCGGGTGTGACGACGGCGGTTTCGTAGGGGTCGTACAGCACCATGCCGGGCTTTGCGCCGTTTGCTTTCCATACGTTTTTCACCGCGGTGTAATCCACCTGCACCTTGGCCCCGCCGTTCTGGCTGGAGTGCACCGCCGCTAAAACGGCGGCCTGTGTTTTGGTGGAGTCGGGGATGCTTTTGCCCTCGCTCATCACCACGGCGTGGCTGCCAGGCGCGTTTTTTACATGGAACCACAGGTCTTTTCCGCGCGCGGTTTTCAGCGTCAGCCTGTCGTTCTGCGCGTTGTTGCGCCCCACCAAAATCAAAAAGCCGTCCGTCGATTTGTAGCGCAGAAAATCGGCGGGCTTTTGCTTTTTATCGCGCGCCTTGTAATATTTCAGATAGCCCTGCGCCTTCAGCTCTGCGCGGATCTCGGCCAGCGCCGCCTCGCCTTCGGCGGCCTCCACCTCATACTGCACCGTCTCCAGATACGCGGCCTCGGCGTCGCTCTCGGCGATCAGATCCTTCAGCAGGCGCGCGGCGGTTTGCTTTTTCTTGTATTCCTTAAAATATTTCTGCGCGTTGGCACTGGGCGAAAGACGCACGTCGAGGGGGATCGTCACCTCGCCGCCGTCGTAATAGCTGGTGAGCGTTACGCTTTTGGCGCCGCGCGGCACGGCCCAGAGGTTCGCGCTCAGCAGCTCGCCAAACACGCGCAGCTCCTCGCAGGCGGCGCTCTGCGCCTGCTCTTCGCGGCGGGCGGCGGCCTTGCGCACCGCGCGCTCGTGCAGATTCTTCACCGTGCGCGCAAGATCGCGGCTTTTTTGCCGCAGGCGCTCGGCCTTGTCCTTTGTGGCGTAGTAGCCCTCCAGCAGCTCCGACCAGCTGCCGTACACCGTCTGCTGTGCGCCGCCCGCGTACTGCGTCAGCGGCAAAAAGCTAAATTCAATGGGGCGGCCGTCGGACGCCGCCACTGCCGTCGGCGTGCCGCCGCCGGCATAAAGCCGCCGGATCTCGCCGATCGCGGCGCGCAGCGCGGCGGCGTCCGTGTCCGTCATACAGTCCGCCGGAACATCCTGCCCGCCGAAAGCGCGCAGCGCGGCCTCGCGGCACACCACCGGCCCCACGCCGCCCGTCGTTTTGATCAGGGCTTCCGATACCGGCAGATCTTTTTGCCGCACGGCGGCAAGCAGCGCGTTTACGTCGCCGTGCAAAAACGAATGCTTCTGCGGCTGCGGCGGCAGCGTGTAGGCAAGGCCGGGCAGCAGCTGGCGCACGGCGCTGTCTTCAAAATCCACGCGCTTGAGCGCATCGATGATCCTGCCCTCGGCCTTGGGGTTGGCCGGGTTTTCTGTCTGCACCAGCACCAGATTGGAATACCGGCCCATCAGCTCGGCGGCCATCGTGTTTACGACAAGATCGCCCATCTCGTTGGTACACTGGAAATCGAAAAAGAGGATGCGCTCGTCGGGCAGTGTGCGCACGGCCAGCAGCCGCCCGCCCGTGAAGTGCTTGCGCAGCAGCATGCAAAAGGAGGGCGGCGTCTGCGGGTTTTCAAACGTTTCCCGCGTCAGGCACGCGCGCGCCGAGCCGCTGCGCGCCGAAAGAAGCAGACGGGGGCTGTCTGTGCGCGTGCGCAGGTTCAGCACCACCTCGTCCCGCGTCGGCTCGAAGATCTTATCAATGCGCGCGTCTGCCAGCGCGTGTGAAAGCTCGCGCGCGCACAGCGCGAGCATCGCGGCATCCAGTGCCATAACGTTCCCATCCTTTCCGCAGTGCTTTTACGGGCGGCTTTGCAAGAGAGCAAAGCAGGGTTAAAGACGCTTTGTTTTCTGATCTCACCGGTTTTTTCTGCCGGCGCGCTTTTTTTAAAAGCAGCGGGTCGCCCGCCGTTTTTTACGCATGCGGAATGCGTCTTACACCGCCCGCACGCGGATGATGTCCTTTACCGCCATCAGGCGCCGGGCGTCGGCTTCGCTGACACAGCCCGAAACGTCGAGCATGGTATAGGCGTAATCGCCGCGCGATTTGTTCGTCATATTTTCGATGTTCAGCCCCGCCTTGCCCGCCACATCCGTGATGGCCGCAAGGATGCCGGGCACATTGCGATGTACCACGCACACGCGGCTGCCGCCGGAGCGCGGCATGGAAACATCGGGCAGGTTTACGCTGTTGCGGATGTTGCCGTTCAGCAGATAATCGCTCAGCTCGTCGGCGGCCATTACGGCGCAGTTGTCCTCGCTTTCGGGCGTGGAGGCGCCAAGGTGCGGCAGGCATACCGCGCCCTGCGCCGCCAGCAGCGCCTCGCTGGGGAAATCCGTTACGTAGCAGGCAACGCGGCCCGCCTTCAGCGCCTGCACCATCGCGTCGGTATCCACCAGCTCGCCGCGCGCAAAGTTCAGAATGCGCACGCCGTGCTTCATCTGCGCGATCAGGCCGGCGTTTACAAAGCCCCTTGTATCCTTTGTTGCGGGCAGGTGCAGCGTGATGTAGTCGCACTGGGCGATGAGGTCGGAAAGATTTACACAGTGCCGCACGCTGCGCGAAAGGCTCCATGCGCCCTCCACCGAGATATATGGGTCGTACCCCAGAACCTCCATGCCCAGATGCGTGGCCATGTTGGCCACCCTTACGCCAATTGCGCCAAGGCCCACAACGCCGATGGCTTTGCCCGCAAGCTCCGGCCCGACAAACTGATTTTTGCCCTTTTCCACCAGCTTTGCAATGGCGTCGCCCTGCCCGGCCAGCGACTGTGTCCAGGCGAGGCCTCTGCTCACCTTGCGTCCGGCCAGCACCAGCCCGCCCAGCACCAGCTCTTTTACGGCGTTGGCGTTTGCGCCCGGGGTATTGAATACGACGATGCCCGCCTCGCTGCATTTTTCTACAGGGATATTGTTTACGCCCGCGCCCGCGCGCGCCACAGCCAGCAGGCTTTCGGGCAGCGCCATTTCCTGCATGGCGGCGCTGCGCACCAGAATGCCGTCCGGGCTTGCGCCTTCCTCGTCTACGGCGAACAGATTATCCGAAAGCCGCGCCAGCCCCTTCGGCGAGATATTGTTGAGCGTTTTGATCTGATACATTTCCCGTTTCCCTCCCGTTTACGGGCGGTCCCATCGGAAAGCGAAGTGCCCGGAAGGACTGTGCAGCAAGGCCGCGCCGCTGCGTCGCTTTCCGATCTCACCGCCCCTTTGCTCCGGCCCGGCCGCCGGAAAATTTTTCAGCGTCTGGAACCGAAATGCCCTCGGCTTTATCCGTTTGCTGCTTCAAACTCCTTCATAAACGCCACCAGCGCTTCTACGCCCGCGGCGGGCATGGCGTTGTAGATAGAGGCGCGCATGCCGCCCACGCTGCGGTGGCCCTTCAGGTTCACAAGGCCGGCCTCGGCCGCCTCGGCGCAGAATTTTTTATCCAGCTCCGGCGAGGGGCTGGTGAACGTAACGTTCATGATGCTGCGGTCGGCCGGATCGACGGGGTTCGTAAAGAACGCCGACGCATCCAGAAAATCGTACAGCAGCTTTGCCTTGGCGTTGTTGCGCGCCTCCATCGCGGCAAGGCCGCCCACCTCGTTTTCAATCCACTTCAGCACAAGCCCCATCATATAGATGGTGTAGCAGGGCGGCGTGTTGTACATGCTTTCGGCGTCGATGAGCGTTTTGTAATCCAGCATCGCGGGGCGGGCGATGTCCGTGCGGGCGTTTTCCATCAGATCCTCGCGCAGAATCGCCACGGCCATCCCCGCGGGCGCCACGTTCTTCTGCACGCCGAAGTAGATGAGCCCGTACCGGGAAACATCCGTCGGCCGGCTGAGGATGCAGCTGGAAAGATCGGCCACGAGCGGCACGCCCTGTACGTGCGGCACCCTTGTATAGCGCGTGCCGTAGATGGTGTTGTTTTCGCAGATGTGGATATAGCTGGCGCTTTTGGAGTATTCCACCGTGTCCACATCGGGGATATACGTGAAGTTTTTATCCCTGGAGGAGGCGACGATGTGCACCTTGCCAAACTTTTCGGCCTCCTTCGCGGCCTTGCCGGAAAACTGGCCCGTCACCAGATAATCGGCCTCGCCGGTGGTCATCAGGTTCATCGGCACCATCGCGAACTGTGTGGACGCGCCGCCCTGAATGAAGCCCACCTTGTAATGCGCCGGGATCCCCAGCACCCGGCGCAGGGCGGCCTCGGTTTCTTTGATGATCGCGTCGTACACGGCGCTGCGGTGGCTCATCTCCATTACGCTCTGGCCGGACGCGCCGTATTCCAGAAGCTCGGCCTGCGCGGTGCGCAGCACCGTTTCGGGCAGCATCGAGGGGCCCGCGCTGAAATTATAAACTCTCGGCATAGCTTTTCCTCCCCATCCTCGCTTTTTGAAAGACAATCTGAATGCCTGGCACGGTCGGAACGGCTGAGGCTGTCTGTTTTTGACAAAGCCGAACCGCAGGCGGACGCACGGTTTGCCGTGCCCATCCGTTTACTTTATTGGCATAAAGCGATATACTTATTATTGTAAGAAACAAGCACCGGCTTGTCAATGCACAAAATTGACGTTCTGCACAGGGCAAGCGGCCGGTTTTTGCACAAATTGCCAAATTGCACGCAGAGGAAAAACAATTTCGGCGCACCGCGGGCAAAACGGCGCGGAGACGCGGCGGCAGGGGCGAAACGGTGCGGAGACGCGGCGGCAGGGGCGAAACGGTGCGGAGACGCGGCGGCAGGGGCGAAACGGCGCGGAGATGCGGCGGCAGGGGCAAAACGGCGCGGCGGCGCATAGAATGGCACAGCAGCGGAGAAGGCAAAAAGAGCGTTCCGCTGCAAGATCCGCGGCCGGTCCGCGGGAACACGGCGCGCCGTCCGCCAAATGCAGGCGGCAGGGGAGGTTTTTCTATGGCAGAAATTTTTCAGGAGGGCATCGACGTTTCCCGCTATCAGGGAAATATCAATTGGGCGGCCGTCGCCGCGTCAGGCAAGCAGTTTGCCATTCTGCGCGTGGTGTCGTCCGACAATGACGGCGTTTACATCGACCCCACGTTCGAGCAGAACTACGCGGGAGCAAAGGCCGCCGGGCTGCGCGTGGGTGTGTACTATTATACCTACGCCCGGACGGAGGCCTATGCCGACCGCGAGCTGGCAATGGTGCGGCAGGCGCTGGCCGGCAAGCAGCTGGAATATCCGGTTTTTGCGGATTGCGAGGCGCAGAGCCTTACCGCGCTGGGACGCGCGCGCCTGACGAATCTGGTGCTGTACGCGATGCGGGGCCTGCGGGCGATGGGCCTGTATTCCGGCTTTTACACCTACTCCTATTTTGCGAGGAACCAGCTGAACATGGCCGCGCTGAGCGAATATCCGTTCTATGTGGCGGATTATACGGGCAGCGTTACATACCCGGGCAAATACGAAATGTGGCAGTATTCCAACAAAGGCCAGGTGCCGGGCATTGCCGACCGGGTGGACCTGGATCGCTCGTATGTGGATTTTCTGCCCGCAATCCGCGAGGGCGGCTTCAACGGCTATGCGCCGGAGCCCCAGGCACCCGAAATGACGCCCGTGCCCGATTTGCAGCTGGAGGTATACGGCACGAAAAACTGCCAGTATTTCAATACGCCCGATGTCTACGATATCGCGGGCACCCTGCCCGTGGGCGTGTACGAGGCCGTGGCGCAGTCCATCGGCTGCTGGAACGGCTTCACATGGGTGACGCTGGATTACAACGGCGGTTTATACTGGACGGCGCTGCTCTCCGACCGCTGTTTCCTGCGCCGGGGCTAAGGCGCTTTGCGCCGCCTGCGCGGCGAATCGTTTTCTTCTGCGCGTTTTTTGTGCGCGGCGTTCCGTTTTCTTCGCGCTTGCAAATCGGCGCGAATATGGGTATACTATAAAAAAGAAAAAAGCCGCGCCTGCCGAAATTACCCGTAAAACGACGGGCACAAAGCGGCCCCACAGGAGGAAACAGATCATGATCATTACAAAGGATACGATCATCGGCGAAATTATGGACGCCGCGCCCAACGAGGCCGCGCCGTTGTTTTTGGAGATGGGCATGCACTGCCTTGGCTGCCCGTCCGCCCGCGCGGAGACCGTGGAGCAGGCGTGCTATGTGCACGGGCAAAACGTGGACGCCCTGCTGGAAAAGCTGAACGCCGCTGTTGCAAACGTGTAAAACCCTGCCGCCCCCGGCGCTGGATGCGCGCCTTGCCGCTGCCGCCGCGTATGTGCGGCACGGCGGCGTGGCGGCCGATATCGGCTGCGACCACGGCAAGCTGGCCGTATCGCTCGTTTTGGGGGGGCAGTGCAAAAAGGTGATCGCAAGCGATCTGCGCCCTGCGCCGCTGGAGCACGCGCGCGCCCTTGCGGCCCTGCACGGCTGCGGGCGCGCGGTGGAGTGCCGCCTTGGCGCGGGGCTTTCTGTGCTGCGCCCGGGCGAGGCGCAGGATATTGTGATCGCGGGGGTTTCCGGCATTACGATCTGCGAAATTTTAGACGCGGCCGAGGCGGATTTTTTTACAGCGCAGCCGGAATTGCGGCTGGTGCTTGTGCCGGCGTCCAAGCATGCCGCGCTGCGCCTTTGGCTGGCGCGGCACGGCTTTTTGCTTTTGCACGAGACGCCGGTGTGCGCCGCAAAGCGATACTATACCGTAATGCACGCGGCGTTTACCGGCGCGGCGCGCACACCCACGCCGCTGGAATGCGCGGTGGGCCTTGCCGCGCATGGCCCGCACGCGGCGGGATATTTGCTGCGCGCGGCGGGCGATTTGGAAAAACAGGCGCTCGGCGCGGACGGGGACGAAAAAAGCCGCCTGCTCGCGCTGGCGGCGGATGTCAGAAAGGAAGCGCAGACATGCAAAAAAGCGTCTCTTTAACGGAATTAACACGGTTTTTACAGGCCTGGGCCCCGTTTGAAACGGCCGAGGCATGGGATAATGCCGGCGTTTTGGTGCGCTGCGGCGAGGCGGTGACGGGCGTGCTGTGCGCACTGGATATTACGCCCGCCACAGTGGCCGAGGCCGAGGCGGCGGGCTGCAACGTGGTGGTGTCACACCATCCGGTGATCTTTCGCCCGCTGAAGGGGCTTTCACAGCGGGACGTGCCCGCTCTGCTGCTGCGCGCGGGCATTTCGGCCGTATGCCTGCATACCAATCTGGACAGGGCGGCGGGCGGCGTGAACGACGTGCTGGCGGCGCGGCTGGGCCTTTTAAACATCGAGCCGTTCGCCGAGGGCATCGGGCGCACCGGCCTGCTGCCGCGCCCGATGCGCCCGCAGGAGCTTGCAGCGTACACGGCCAAAGCGCTGGATACGCCCGTAAAATACGCGCCCGCCGAAAAAAGCATCGTGCGCGTGGCAGTGGTGAGCGGCAGCGGCGGCGATTACGCCAAAGAGGCGGCCGAGGCGGGCGCGGATTGCCTTGTAACGGGCGAGGCCGGGCACCACGATGCGCTCGACGCTCTGGCCGCGGGCATTTCGGTTGTGGCAGCAACGCACTTTGCCACAGAGACGCTGATCACCGATGCGCTGGCGCAGCGCATCGGTGCTGCGTATCCCGCTTTGCGGGTGCTGCGCAGCAAAGCGGATGCCGACCCGTTTTTGTATGATCCTGCGTGCGAAAAATAACAGGCCGCAGGGAGGAAACGGGCTTATCAAAATTTATTTCAATTATCGTGCTTTTCCCCCTTTTCATCTTTAAAAATATATGATATAATAAATGATAAATAAGGCATATGTGGGCTTACGGTATTGGCGCGGTATTTGCGGTATCCTTGGAGCGGGCGTTGTAAACGGAGCGCGCCCGGGAATGCTCCCCATCGCGTTTTGAGAACGAAACCGCGCTTTCCGCGCAGAAAAGCCGTCGTATGCGCGAATAAAAAACAAAGCAGAAAGTGAGCTGACACTCTTATGGCAGAGGAAAAACGGATCCGCCGCACGGCGGAGCAGATCGCCGCAGACATCGACGTACAGGTGGAAAAGCTGGCGGGCAGCATCGCAGAGATCGAGGAAAAAAAGGACGCCGCATGTGCGGAATTTGATCGCAAGATCGACTCGGTGAACGAGAAGATCGCGAAGCTGGAAGCGCGCAAGAAGGCGCTGTTTATGCCCAAAAAGCGCAAGCCCCGCAAAAAAAAGGCCGACCAGATCAAAGAATTGATCCGTCAGGCGCAGAAATCCGGAATGAAGCTGGACGAGATTGCCGATAAGCTCGGCGTCGAGATCTCTGAATAAGGCAAGGCTTTTCAAACAAGAAAAACGCAGACGGCGCGCGGCCGAAAAGGCCGCGCGCCGTCTGCGTTGTATGAAAAGGCTTTTCCGGTTGGCAGCGGCAGGATCAAAAAACAAAATGGCGTGGCGGCGCAGGCCATTTTTTGGCATTTCGCTTTCCGGCTGCATCGCCCCATTACAGGCGGTTTGCTCCCAAATAAAGCGGCCGCGCGCCGTTTTGATGGTTTGCCTTCCGGCCGCGCTGCCCTGCCGGGGCCGAGACCCTTTTATAAGCTGCCTGTAAGCCGCTGCGTTTTTTCGCCGTTTTGCAGCCTTTGCAAAATGGCTTCATCGGCGGGGCAGAAGGGATATTGTCCGATCTCTTCTTTGGTGATCCAGCGCATGTCGTTGTGCTCCAGCAGCTGCGGAACGCCCGCGCAAATGGCGGCGTGGAATAAGGTAAGATGCACGTGCAGATCCGGATAAATGTGATCCACCTCCATAAAAACCTCGCCCACCGAAAGCGTAACGGCAAGCTCCTCCCGGCATTCGCGTATCAGCGCCTGCGGTTTGGTTTCGCCCGGCTCCACCTTTCCGCCCACAAATTCCCAAAGCAGGCCGCGCGCCTTGTGAGCGGGCCGCTGGCAGATCAAAAAACGGTTTTCGTTCCAGATGAGCGCGGCCACGACCTCGGTGATTTTTTGCTCCGCTTTCATGCGATCGTTCAGCTCCTTTGTGGGATAAGCTGCTGTTCCCCTCTATTTTACCGGATTTTTTTCTGTAATACAAGGCCGGCGCCCCGAAGGGCGCCGGCTTTGTGTGTTTTTTGGGGGCTTCGGCCCGCTGTTTTCCCGTGGGCGCCGGGTGCTTTTTCCGGCAGGGCAGCACCGGTGCCGCCGTCAAGAGGACAAACGCGGCAAAGGCGCCGCAGCCTGCGGCGCGGCCGGCGTGCTTCAGCAGCCAGCCCATCCACACGGGCCGGCCGTTATGCCCACGCCGCACACTGCCTGACAGACGCCCGTCACGGTGGAGCGCCCGCCCGGCGGTTCTGCGCCTGCACACCTGTAAAAACGGCGCCCGGCGCACAAGAAAATACCCGCCTCTATTTTGCCAGCGCCTGTTCCAGCGCTGTCATAATGTCCGGCGCGCCCTCGCACATCACCAGCGCGATCTCGCCGCCGGGCAGCGTGCGCAGCAGCGCGCCCTTTGCAACGGCGTACTGATCCTCCAGATATTGATCGAACGCCTGCTGCTGCAGCGAAACATATTCCTCCAGCGCCGCCATTACGGCGTCGGCCTTGCCCTCGGCAGGCTTGAAAACGCCGATGGCATACGCGCGCACATTCATCAGAGAGACGCTGAACGCGTAGGCATCGAGCGACGCGGCGTCAACGCCCAGGACCTGCAGCATCATGTCGATCGAACCGGCGGCTTCCTCGCTCGTCACACCGTTGGGGTTCACCGCAAAAAACGGATCGGCCTCCGCGTCACCGGAGACGATCTCAACATACTCGTTATCCTCCGGGTTGCGCGCGTCGCGAATGGCAAAGGCATAGCGCTGGCCGGGGCTTGCCGCGTCGGCGCCGCCAACGGAAGAGGCGTCGGGAGCGGCAGACGCGGCGGGCAGGGAGGTGCCGCCGGAAGAACCGGACGAAGCGGGCAGGGAGGTGCCGCCGGAAGAACCGGACGAAGCGGGCAGGGAGGCTGCGCCCGAGCCGCCCGCGCCGGAAGAGGCGGGCGAGGAACAGCCCGCCAGCACAAAGCAAACTGCGAGCAAAAGTGCAAAAATACGAATAGAGGGCTTCATAAAAAAACATCCTTTCTGTTGTAACCGTAACCGTTTGGGCCGCGGAAAAGCCGCCGCCCGAGGAAAAGTGCCGCCCCGGAAAAGCTGCCGCCCGAGGAAAAGTGCCGCCCGAGGAAAAGTGCCGCCCGAGGAAAAGTGCCGCCCGAGGAAAAGTGCTGCTCCGGAAAAGCCGCCGCCCCGGAAAAGCTGCCGAAGCCCTGCCCTCCTGCGGGCAGGCCGGAGCGCCCGCCCCCGGAGGGAGGGAACGGGCCGGGCGGCCGGCGCGCCTTGAACGCCGGAAAAGCGTCAAAGACTCTCTCCGGTTAGAATACCCCGCATATATGCCAAAAATTGCATTTGCAAAAAATAATTTGCGAAGCGCCGTTCACTGGTATTTTGGCGCCGGACGGTAAAACTCAAAGATCACGGCGTCGTTTTCGGCTTCTTTGGCGGCAGCGTCGTCCCCGGGGCGCACCGTCCAGCACACGCGCAGCGCGCCCAGCGCCTCGGCAAGGCGCGCCGTCCACGGCTTTTTCCCCGGGCCGTAGGCGATAAACTGCGGGCGCGCGATGCAGTTCAGCAAAAGGCCGCCCAGTACGGCGCCCCGCAGCCGCGAGCGCTGCCCATACGAGCGCGGCGCGTCGGCCAGCTGCCCGCGCAGAATGTCCGGCGCGTTCTTTTTAAACCAGCGCACAATGCGCGGATCGAAGCTTTCTATGCAGTACGGCCCGCCATACGCGCGCATCAGCGCCAGCCCCTTTTCGCACAGCTCCGCGTTGCGCGGGCCGGTTTTCAGCTCGATGATCATGGGCGTTTTGCCGGCCATTACATCGAACACCTCTGTCAGCAGAGGGATCGTTTCCTCGGTGCCGCAAAGACGCATTTGGCGCAGCTCGTCCAGCGTAAAGGCATCCACGCGCCCGTGCACGCCGCACACGCGGTCGAGCGTATCGTCGTGGAACACCACGACCTGCCCGTCTTTGGAAAGCTGTATGTCCAGCTCGACGCCGTAGCCCGCCTCCACCGCCGCGCGAAACGCGGGCAGGCTGTTTTCCGGAACGGTTTTATCCTTTGTGTGCAGGCCCCGGTGCGCGTGGTTCACGCCGAAGATCATCTGCCGCTGGGCATCGTCAAAGCGTCCCGGACACAGCAGAAAATACAGGACCACAAAGCACACGGCTAAAAGAAAGATCGCAATTTGCATGGCTTTTCCCTCTGTTCTTAAAAATAGGCCCCTCGGGCAAACAGCCGGCGAGAGTGATTCTTTCGTCATTGTACCGCGCGGGCAAAGCCGCGTCAAGCAAAATCTCAGGCGGCCCAAAATCCCCGGCCGCCCAAAATCCCCGGCGGCCCAAAATCCCCGGCCGCCCAAAATCCCCGGCGGCCCGAAATCGGGGCCCGATCTGCACCGCAATTTCACAAATCCGCCACATTCGTGTGGTACAATTATCATAGGCCGCCATTTTTGCGGCCGCGCGCGTGCGCTGCATGCGCCGCTGCGCTGATCGTGTATGATCTGAGAACCATGGATCATGCAAAACAAAAGGGCGTTTTACCCTTACCGCTCTATAAGCAAGCGAGGTGTTTTTTATGGCGAATCCGGCCAAAATACTGATCGTAGATGACGAGCCGCGCATCCGGGAGCTAATCCGCACCCATCTGGAGCACGCGGGGTATGCGTGCGAGGAGGCGGGCGACGGCGCGGCCGCGCTGGCCGCGCTGGAGGCGTATGCGCCGGATCTGGTGCTGCTTGATCTGATGATGCCGTTTATGGACGGCATGACCTGCCTTAGCGAGCTGCGCCGGCGCAAAATCGAAACGCCCGTGATCATTCTGACAGCGCGGGGAGAGGAATACGACCGCGTTGCCGGGCTGGAGGGCGGCGCGGACGATTATGTGGTAAAGCCGTTCAGCCCGCGCGAGCTTACCGCGCGCGTAAAGGCGGTGCTGGGGCGCACATTGCCGAAGGAGCGGGAAGACGGCGAGCGGTTTGTATTCGGCGCGCTCGTCATCGACGTTGCGTCGCACAGCGTAAAGGTGGCCGGCAAAGAGGCGGCCCTTACGCCCAAGGAATTCGATCTGCTGGTGTTTCTTGCCGCAAACCGGGGCGTGGCGCTCTCGCGCGAGCGCATTTTAGATAAGGTGTGGAATTACGATTACTACGGCGAAGACCGCACCGTGGATACGCACATCAAAATGCTGCGCGGCCATCTGGGCAGCTGCCGCGATTATATTGTAACGGTATGGGGCGTGGGCTATAAGTTCGATCCGGACGCGGGGGCAAACGCGCAATGAGGCGCCCTGCAAAGCGCGAAAACACCGCGCAGGCGTTTGCTTCCGCCGGCGGCGTGCACGCCGGGGAGCCTCTGCGCGGGCCAAAAGCCCACACGCCAAAGCCGCGCACCCGGCCCGCACGCGGCATTGCATGGAAGCTGACGGCGTTCATTCTGCTGCTGTGCGCGCTGCTGCTGGCGCTGGTGATGCAGCTGAACATCCGGCTGCTGGAGCCGATGTACAACCGCCGCGTGCTGGCCGATCTAAACCGCACAGCAGACCAGTACGCCGCCATCCTGCAAAAGTACGACGCGTTCGTCAGCTATAACGAGAACGGCGACGTTGTGATCAACAGCGCGCTGATGGACGAGCTGCGCGCGCACAGCAGCCTGCTGAAGGGCAAATGCCTCGACATTGCGGATCCCTCGTGCAGCCTTCTGGTGGGCAGTCATCAGCTGCAGAGCGGACAGTGCCTGCTGCACCCGCTGCGTGTGAGCAACGCCGTGTTCGGCGAGCCGGAAACAAAGTGGGACAGCGTGGCCGCCGTGAATCTGCGCGCCACCGTTTTTGTGGCGGGCGATATGCATTTTATTTTGCCGGACGACAGTGTGCTGCCGGGCGTGGATGCGAAAGCGGGCGTCCGCCAGATGGTGGTTTGCCGCAATATTGAAAACCGCTATTCGCTCATCCTCTCTACGGATCTGGAGCGCGTGGAGCAGGCGGCGGGGGTGATGCGCATGCAGATGCCCATCATCGCGGTGATCCTGCTGGCTGTGAGCGTGGGGGCTTCCGTCGCGCTGAGCCGGTGGTTTACGCGGCCGATCCTGGCGGTATCAAGCGCCGCGCGCGAGATGGCAAAGGGCAATTACGCCGTGCGCGTTGCGCTGCAAACGAACGACGAGCTGGGCGCGCTGGCCGAAGATTTTAACACGATGGCGCGCGAGGTAGAGCGCACGGCCGAGCTGCAGCGCGATCTGATCGCCAATGTCAGCCACGATCTGCGCACGCCCCTCACCTTGATCAAGGGCTATGCCGAGACTGTGCGCGATCTGACGGGCGGTGACGCCGAAAAGCGCGCGGCACAGCTTTCGGTAATCGTGGACGAGACCGACCGCCTCTCCGCGCTGGTGAACAGCGTGATGGAGCTTTCGCGCTATTCCTCGGGCGCGCAAAAGCCGCACCCCGTTCGCTTCGATCTGGCCCAGCTGTGCGAAGAGGCCGCCAGCCGCTACGAAAATCTCTGCGCGCAAAACGGCTATACTTTTGTACGGGAGACAGACGAGCCATGCCCCGTAACAGCCGACCCCGAGGGGATGAGCCGCGTGGTGCACAATCTGCTGGCGAACGCGCTGCACCACATCGGGCCGGACGGCTGGCTGGCGCTGCGCGCAAGGCGCCTTGCGGACGGCGCCGTGCGCGTGGAGGTGGAGGATCACGGCGCGGGCATCGCGCAGGAGGATCTGCCGCACCTGTTCGATAAATATTACCGTGCGCGCGCAGACGCGGGCAAGACGGGCACGGGCCTGGGCCTTTCCATTACAAAGGCCATTTTGGTGCAGCACGGCTTCGCCTTCGGCGTGGAGAGCGAGCCCGGCAAGGGCAGTACGTTCTGGTTCGTTGCGCAGCCGTAGGCGGGCAGCGGCGGCCCCCAAAATAGGGGCTCCCCAATTTTGGGAGGCGGCCCTTTTGGGAGGGGCGGCCCTGCCGCCGCCCTCAACGGAACAAAATCAAAAGGGGCTGCCGCAAAATAGCCTCTTGAAAAAGCGGCGCACAAAAACAGCGCACAAAAACAGTGCCTTTTCCGGCAATCGTAAGCAAAAAAGGCGCTGAGATGTATTGTGTAAAGGGTGGTTTCACCACCGAATACATTACATGGCTGGTGGTTCATTTGTGGCGGAATGACACAGGCTGGAAAGGCGGTGATCGACCAGCAGGAGGGAACCGAAGCGGGAGCGTCCGGGGATGACCTGGGCGCTCCGTTCTCTTTGCTGGTCCTCTGCGAAGAGCGCACTTACTCACCACCGCCATCGGCTGGTGGTGGTATGGCCTGCGGCCATCGTGCGCGTGGCTCCGTTGCCAGTTCTCCCCCTGCTGGTATATACAACAGACACCAACAGCGGCTAGTGCATCGGGTGGAGCTGCGTCGATGCACTAGGGGCTTGGGGGCCATCGGCCACCAACAAGCGGCACCGGGTATATACCTGTGCATTACGTGCTACTACTGTCAGGGTCCATATTGAGGGTTGAATATCATTCGTATTGGTGGTATATTGGGATCATGACAAATGCGGATTTGGAGGATTTGTGCTATGAGGACATTTGAGAAGGATACTCTACGTGGGATGATTGTAAAGGGGAATCTTCGGGCAGCAATGACGTATTTAGAGCAGTTCCCGGAAACGGCAACACTATATCAAAAGAGCGTGGCTTTGTATCAACAAGAACACTACCTAACTTATGATGTAGATGCGGAACTGAACGAGATTCTCTTGGCCTATCAGAAGTATTACCGGGATGCCTTTTATTTGGAGCTGCCTGCCGAAGAAGCTGCGCAACGGCTGCGGGAGCGGTTGGCAGAACTGTTCCGAGCAGCGTCCGATGCTTCGCTGGACGAGTTGGAGGAAATGGCAGGAACGGCGTTCCGCCAGAAGTCGTTCCACGCTCTGATGGGACGAACCAGTGGATACTACGGTCCTTACATATGGAAGGTCGAGGAGCTGAAGCATTATAAGGTGGAGTTGCCAGAGGGTGAGCAGGACTACGCTGTTAAATTTCTGGACGGGTTCATCATGAAAAGCTGGTTGGACTACATTTCCTTTGGCGAAACGGGCACTGGAGGCTGGTCCAATGGTGATGGCTTGATTCACTGCGTCAGAGCCGCCTATGATCTGGAGTCAGAAGACTTCCAGGTGTCCCTTCTGAAGCATGAAGCTCAGCATGCTATGGATCAAGCCCGTTATAAGGACATCACAAACGAGGAGCTGGAATACCGTGCTAAGTTAGTGGAATTGATTTACTCCAGAGAGCGGAGAATGCTGGAGCGTTTCGTGAGTCAGGCTGATGTAACAAAAACAGACAATGGACACGGATTGGCTGCAGAGCGCATTGTGAGAGGATTTGAGATATGCCTGAAAAAAGACAGAGGCAGTCTGACGGAACTCCCTATTGAAAGTGTACAGACAATCGCTCAGTCACTTTTTTATGAGAGCAGTGAAGAAATAGCGGCAAAATACCGCTAATCCCGCCCTTGTCTAATTTCGATAAAGGATAAAAATAGGCAACTTCCATTTGTAGGGGGATTTCATCTTTTGGGTGAAATCCCCCTTGACAAATGTTCTCTTGTTTTCCTATTTTATAAGAACTTCCCTGTGCAAATTACAGCCCCATTTTTATTTTGCGGCAGTCCCCTTTGCACCCGTGCAGGCTTTGCGTCCTTGGGCGGCAAAGGCCCGGCTGTGCGCCTCACCGGCGCAGCAGCTTTTTCTTCCACCGCCGAATCGCCGGATAAAGGCGGCTTGTAAACAGCGTGCCCACCAGCACCATGCCGAACACAAAGCCCAGGGCAAGGTTGGCCGCGATCTCGGTTTTGCCGGCATCGGCAAGGCCGAACAGCTCCAGCCCCATGTAAACGAGAAAGCACAAAACGGCAAACGCGAACAGCAGATGAATGCGCTGCCGCAGCCGATCCTTTTCCCAATCGCTGTAATCCGCCACCTTGCGCGCCGTTTCTTCGATCTTTTTGTCCATATTCTTTTGCATCCTCTCTCCGTCAAGAATTTCGCGCAGCTCCACCCCGTAAAAATCGGCGAGCTCCATCAGCAGGCTCAGCTCCGGCAGGCTGCTGGCGTTTTCCCAGCGTGAGACACTGCGGCCGGTAACGCCCAGCCGTTCGGCCAGCGCCTCCTGCGTCAGGCCCTTTTCTCTGCGCAGGGACTTTAAAAAACGGCCGATCTTCTGCTGATCCATGGGATCCTCTCCTCTCTAAGCGCGCCGCGCTTTTCCGGGTGGCCTTTGCGTACCCTTATCATAACGGACCGGAGGAAAATAAAACAGGACACGGTGCGGGAATGGGCAAAATTTACGCGGCAGGACACGCGATGTCGGGCTCCGGCCGCGCCGGAGCTTGAACGGCGGCCGCCAAAAACAAAGCGAAGCGCCTCAAAACAGAGCGCGGCAGCCCTTCTATGGCTGCCGCGCTGCCCTGCTGCCCGCCGGAATTCAATCCTCCAGCGCCGCGGCAAGATCGGCAAGAATGTCGTCGATGTGCTCGGTGCCGATGGAAAGGCGGATCGTGTTCGGCCGGATGCCGCTGCCGGCCAGCTCCTCGGCCGTCATCTGGCCGTGCGTGGTACTGGCGGGGTGAATGGCGAGGCTTTTTACGTCTGCCACGTTGGCCAGCAGCGAGAAGATGCGCAGCTTATCGATAAACGCCTGCGCCTCGGCCGCGCCGCCCCGGATCTCGAACGTGAAGATGGAGCCGCCGCCGTTCGGGAAATATTTATCGTACAGCGCGCGGCAGCCGTTTTCGGGCAGGGAGGGGTGGTTTACATGCGCCACCTTCGGGTGATTTTTCAAAAATTCCACCACGCGCAGTGCGTTTTGCACATGGCGCTCCACGCGCAGCGAGAGCGTCTCCAGCCCCTGTAAAAGCAAAAACGCATTGAACGGGCTGATGGCGCCGCCCGTATCGCGCAGCAGCACCGCGCGGATATACGTTACCAGCGCCGCCGCCCCGGCCGCCTCGGCAAAGCACACGCCGTGGTAGCTGGGGTTCGGCTCGCTCAGCACCGGGAACCGGCCCGAGGCTGCCCAATCGAATTTGCCGCCGTCCACGATTACGCCGCCCAGCGATGTGCCGTGCCCGCCGATGAATTTTGTGGCGGAATGGATCACCACGTCCGCGCCGTATTCAATGGGGCGCAGCAGATACGGTGTGGCAAAGGTGGAATCCACCACAAGCGGAATGCCGTGCCGGTGTGCGATGGCGGCCAGCGCCTCCAAATCGGCAACGTCGGAATTGGGGTTGCCCAGCGTCTCGGCAAACAGCAGGCGCGTTTCGGGCCGGATGGCCGCCTCTACGGCGGCAAGATCGGCGATATCCACAAACGTGGCCGTCACGCCCGAATCCGGCAGCGTGTGCGCCAGCAGGTTGAACGTGCCGCCGTAGACGGTTTTGGACGAGACGATGTGCCCGCCCTTCTGTGCCAGCGCGACAAAGACATACCAGATGGCCGCCGCGCCGGAGGCCACGGCCAGCGCGCCGCTGCCGCCCTCCAGCGCCGCCACGCGCCGCTCGAATACGTCCTGCGTGGGGTTTGTCAGGCGGCCGTAGATGTTGCCGTCGCTGCGCAGCGCAAAGCGGTCGGCCGCGTTGGCGCAGCTGGGGAACACATACGAGGTGGTTTGATAAATGGGAACGGCGCGCGCGTCGGTGGCGGGGTCGGGGCTTTCCTGCCCCGCGTGCAGCTGCAGCGTTTCAAAATGGACATTCATTCCTTTAAAATCCGGCATCTTACAGTTCCTCCTTCGCTTTTTGGGGCGCATAGGCGATGGAAAGCTCGCGCAGCTGTTTTTCGTCCACTGTTTCGGGGCAGCCGCTCATGGGCTCGCCCGCGTTTTGCATCTTCGGGAACGCGATTACGTCGCGGATGGAATCGATGTGCAAAAGCTCCTGCACCAGGCGGTCGAAGCCGAAGGCCATGCCGCCGTGGGGCGGTGCGCCGTACCGGTAGGCGTCCATCAAAAAGCCGAAGCTCTCGCGGGCGCGCTCTTCGGTAAAGCCCAGTGCACGCAGCATGCGCTGCTGAATGGCGGGATCGTTGATGCGCATCGAGCCGCCGCCGATCTCCACGCCGTTCAGCACCATATCGTAGGCCAGCGCGCGCACGCTGCCGGGGTCGCTCTCCACAAGCGGCAGATCCTCGGCGCGGGGCATTGTGAACGGATGGTGTTTTGCCATCCAGCGGCCTTCTTCCTCGGAATATTCAAAGAACGGAAAATCCGTCACCCACAGAAGGTTGTATTTTGTCTTGTCGATGAGGCCGCATTTTTCGCCCACAGCCAGGCGCAGCGCGCCCAGCGCTGCGAACACTACGTCGTTTTTCGCGTCTGCCACTGCCAGCAGCACGTCGCCCGTCTCGGCGTTCACCGCAGCGTGCAGCGCGGCCTTTTCTTCCTCGGAGAGGAATTTTTCAAAGCTGGAGGCCGTGCCGTCCGCTGTGATGCGCGTATAGGCAAGGCCCTTGGCGCCGTAGGTTTTGGCCACGTCCACAAGCTTGTCAATCTCTTTTCGCGTCAGCGTGCCGGCAAGGCCTTTGGCGTTGATCAGCCGCACGCTGCCGCCTGCCTCGACGGCGCCTGCAAACACCGAAAAGCCGCAGCCGCGCACGGTATCCGTCACGTCCTGCAGCTCCAGACCGAAGCGCGTGTCGGGCTTGTCGGAGCCAAAGCGCGCCATGGCCTCGCTGTAGGGCATGCGCGGCAGCGGCGTTTCGATGCCGATGCCCATGATCTCACGGAACACGCGCTTTACAAGCCCCTCGTTCACCGTCATCACATCGTTTTCGTCGCAGAACGACATTTCCATATCCACCTGCGTAAATTCCGGCTGTCGGTTGGCGCGCAGGTCTTCATCGCGAAAGCACCGCGCGATCTGGTAATACCGGTCGAAGCCCGACAGCATCAAAAGCTGCTTATACAGCTGCGGCGATTGCGGCAGCGCGTAAAAGCGGCCCGGCTGCACACGGCTGGGCACCAGATAATCGCGCGCGCCCTCGGGCGTGGATTTAATGAGCATCGGCGTTTCGATCTCGAGAAAATGCTCGGAATCGTAATAGCTGCGGATCACCTTCGCGATTTTTGCGCGCATGACAATGGGCTCGTGCATGGACGGGCGGCGCAGATCGAGGTAACGGTACTGCATGCGCAGCTGGTCGTTGACATTCACGCCGTCGCGCACCTCGAACGGGGTGGTTTCGGCACCGCTCAAAACGCGCAGCTCGGTGACGAACAGCTCTACGTCCCCGGTGGGCAGCTTGTCCGTTTTCGCCTCGCGCTCGCGCAGCGTGCCGGCGGCGATTACCACATATTCGCTCTTCAGGCCGGAAGCCTTTTCAAACACGTCCCGGTCGGTGGAATCGTCAAAAATCAGCTGCAGAATGCCCGTGGTGTCGCGCAGGTCGGCAAAGATTACGCCGCCCTTATCGCGGCATTTGGCGATGGAGCCGGCCACGGTCATCCGCGTGCCGGCGTTTTCGGCGCGCAGGCCGCCGCAGTAGTGCGTGCGGCGCAGGTTTCCCATTGTTTCCATATGCTCTCCTCATTTCTGTTTTTGCAGGATCTTTGTTTTTCCATATTACTCTCTTTGCCCGCATTTTACAAGGCCTGCCGGCAGGAACCGCGCTTTTAGGGCAAAAGAGCCGGGGAAAAAGGCGGCCTTGTTTTTTATGGAACCGCCCGCAACGAAGCGGAACGCTTTTTTAGGGCGCCGCGATGGCGCGGCATTCCAGATAATAGCGCTTTTCCTCGGCGTGGCCCATCGAAAATGTTTTTTTCGGCAGCACGCCGCCCAGTGCCACGCCGCAAAACAGATCGCTCTTTGCAAAATCCGGCAGCAGCAGGCCGGCCGTATCCGGCCCGGCCAGCGCGCGCACATGCCCCTCACCATGGATGTAATCGACGCGCAAACCGGGGCGGCGCGGCAAAAGCTCCGTTAAAAACGCGTCTGCCGTGCCGACGGCCAGCGGCCACGGCGCGTTTTGGATCTGAACCGTCTGCTGGCCGCCCGCTCCCACAAAGCAGAAGGCCTGGCGGTTTGCGCCCGCTTCGCATTGCCTCGCGCCGTGCGCCGCGGCGAACGAGCAAAAAGCCTGTGCCAGCTGCGCTGCACCAATGCCGAACACCACGCGGTGGATCGGCTCGATGCAAAGCGCGGGGCTGTGGATGTTTACCAGCTCGGCAAGGCACCAGCGCGCGGGGTGCGTTTCGCGCGCGGCGGGCGGCAGCGTGGGCTTCAGCTCCTCCCAATACGCCTTGGCCGTGGCCAGCGAATGGTTGCCGTCGCCCACGGCGATGGCCAGCGGCGGCCGGCCGGCCGCCGCCGGGTATTTTGCGTCGAACGCCGCCTGCGTGCCCAGCGCCGCTACGGCGTTTTCAATGGCGGCAATGTCGCGCGCGTGCGTTACGGCCCAGCCCGCGATTTGCCCGCCGCCCAACATCAGCTCGGTATCGTACAGCGGGCAAAGAGCCTCTTTTTTTTCGGCGAACGGCTCCACCACGGTGCGGGCCGCGTCGTCGATCAGCATCATGATATGCGGCGTTTCCAGCTGTGCGCCGCGGCGCACGGCAAGGCGCGGGGGGATGCGCTCGGCCACCGTGTGCTCGCTGGGACGCACGGGCGCCGCCGCGCCGGGCGCGTAGCTGTACGCTTCCAGATCCACGGCGCCTACCAGCCCCTGCCGCACACCGCTGGGTGTGGCGCGCTCTACATAGACAAAGCCGTGCACCGCGCGTGTGAGCACGGTTTTGCGGTAGGCGCGCATCGTTTCGTGGATGGCCGCGATGCGCGAGGGGGTATCCGGGCGCTCCAGATAGATCTCCGGCAGCGTGATGTGCAGCGTGCCGGGCACGCCCGCCGACAGCGCTTCGGCCTTTTGCCAGTATTCCGGCCGGCTGGTGAACTGGTCGCACGCCAGCGCGGGCCACAGCGAAAGATCGATCGCTTCATCCGGCAGCAGAATGTCCGCCGCGACAAACGGTTTTGTCAAGATGCTCACTCCCTTGTATGATGGACGACCCCTTGTGCATATGGTGTTTTAGCCGGGAAGGGCCAGCTGCCGGCATACCCGGCCGGCGCCCTGCCGGGAAAGGCCAACTGCCGGCCCGGCCGGCGGGCTTGGGCGCTGCGGGGAACTGCGTTTTACCCATCATACGGCATCGGCGCAAAAATTGCAAGAAAAAACACAAAAGGCGATTTTGCAAAGCGCAGGGGAGGGCGAAAGCATGAAACAAAAAAACGGCGTTTGGCTGCTGGCAACGGCGGCGGTGCTGTGCAGCATCGGCGGTGTGTGCATCCGGGGCATTCCGTGGACGCCGCTGTCCATCAACGGCGCGCGCAACGCCATTGCGGCGTGCGTTACGGCGGCTTTTCTGGCGCGCCGCCGCCACCGCCTGCGCTGGAACAGCGCGGTCGCCTGCGGCGCGCTGAGCCTTGCGCTTACCACAAACCTGTATGTTTTTTCCACAAAGCTTGCCGGCGCGGCAAACGCCATTTTGCTGATGTACACCGCGCCCGTTTTTGTGCTGCTGTATCTTTGGGCCGCGAAGGGGCAGCGCCCGCCGCGCGCCGCCGTGGCCGCGTGCGCGCTGGTATTTGCGGGCATTGGCTGCTTTGTGGCAGACGGCCTTGCGGCAGGCACGCTTTTGGGCAATGCGCTGGGCCTTGCGAGCGGCGTCTCCTACGCGGGCGTGTTTCTGGTAAATACCGAGCCGGACGGAGACGCGTGGTCGGCCTATTTCTTCGGCCAGGCGGCCGGCGCGCTCACCGGCCTGCCATTTTTGTTTGCCGAGACGGATTTTTCCCTTGTGCCCGTGGCGTGCGTGCTGGCGCTGGGCACATTCCAGCTGGGCCTTTCTTATGTATTGATGGCAAAGGGCCTTGCGTGCACGCCGCCCGTGACGGCCAGCCTTGTTACGGCCATCGAGCCGCTGCTCACGCCCGTTTGGGTATGGCTGATCTACGGCGAAGGGCTTTCGGGCTTTGCGCTCGCGGGGGCGGCGCTGGTGCTGTGCAGCGTGGTATGGTACAATGCCAGAGAGGCGCGGCCCGATCGCAGCAGCTCATAGAGAATTTTAAACAGGCGGCTGTCTGCCAACCGAATCGCCTTCCGGGCGGGCGCATAAAATGCTGCGTCCGCCCTGTTTTGCCGCGGCAAAGCCGGTTTTCCGCCCACGCCCGCTCTGCAGCGGTTCCCCCGCTCCACCCGGGGAGAAAAACGGGAAAATCCGTGTGCCGCCGGCCCCTACAGCCCCGCCACGCCCTTGGCGATCATATTTTCCATAATGGCCGCCATATTGCGCGGGGACATGGGCTGGGGCTGCTCCAGCCAGTATTGCAGCATGCCGATGCAGCCCGACACAATAAACGCATAGGCGTAGTCCGCGCCGCACCCCTGTGTGCGCAGCTGCGCGCCCCACGCATCAAACACGCGCTGGTGCACAATGTTTTTTACTTTTTCCACAAAGGCGAGATCTCCGCTGTGGCACAGCAGCACGCGGCACAAATCTTCGTTTTCTGCCAAAAGCTCCAGCATACTGCGCATGGCGGGGCTGGGCGCAGCACTGTTCAGCACGGTTTCGGGTGTCAAAACCCCCAGCATGCGCTCAAATTCCACCAAAAGCTCGTCTTCAATGCTGTGCAGCAGCTGCGCAACATCCGTATAGTGCAGATAGAACGTGCCGCGGTTGATATCGCACGCCTCACACAGCTCCTTTACCGTAATATCCTGCACGCTTTTTTCGCGCATCAGGCCGATCAGGCCCTGCCGCAGCAGCGCGCGCGTTTTGCGCACCCGGCGGTCGGCGAGGTTTTCCGGCATAGTGGTTCCTCCGTTGCACGGAATTGACCCGGCGGGCGCAAAAGCCCGCCTTTTCGCATTCGGAATGTGCGGCGCCGCAGCGATTTTTGGGGGAATTCCGTTTTCAAAAAATTTGCAAAAAATAGACATTTTTTCGGAAGAATGTCTATTTTTCCACACAAAATCGTACTTTGACGATTGCGCGTTCCCGATATTTCTATTATAATAGAATAGATTTCGATAATCAACAGTGCGTCTATTAAAGAACATTCCGTTCAGCATGGAACGGCGAACCGGCAAAGCCTCCGCAGCGCTGCGAACGGGCGGCGCTGCCGGCGGCTTTGGCACGGTGCGAACGGAAAAGGAGCGTTATTTTGGAGCATACGGAGCATTTTGTCATCTTCGACAATGTCTGCAAATATTACCGGATGGGAGAAACGCGCATCGCGGCGGCCGACCATGTGGTGTTCCACATCGACAAAGGGGAATTCTGCATCATCGTGGGGCCGTCCGGCGCGGGCAAAACCACGGTGCTGAACATGCTGGGCGGCATGGATACCTGCGACGAGGGCCATATCTGGCTGGACGGCAACGAGGTGAGCGCTTACAGCCAAAAGCAGCTGACGGAATACCGCCGGTACGATGTGGGCTTTGTGTTCCAGTTTTACAATTTGGTGCAGAACCTGACGGCGCTGGAAAATGTGGAATTGGCCAGCGAGATCTGCCGCCAGCCGCTGCCTGCCGCCGATACGCTGCGGCAGGTGGGGCTCGAGCACCGCATGGGCAATTTTCCGGCGCAGCTTTCGGGCGGCGAGCAGCAGCGTGTTTCCATCGCGCGGGCGCTGGCCAAAAACCCAAAGATCTTATTGTGCGACGAGCCCACCGGCGCGCTCGATTACAAAACGGGCAAACAGGTGCTGGGCCTTTTACAGGATACCTGCCGCCGCACGGGGCGCACCGTCATCGTCATCACGCACAATTCGGCGCTTACGGCCATGGCCGACCGCGTAATCCGAATTAAGAGCGGGCAGGCCGTGTCGAACGAGGTAAACCCCCATCCCACTCCGGTGGAAGAGATCGAATGGTGACGCGCCCGTGAAAAAGACGTACCGAAAAATCATCCTGCGCACCATGAAGGGCACGTTCAGCCGCTTCGCCGCCATCGCCGCCATTGTGGCGCTGGGCGTGGCGCTGCTGTCGGGCCTGTTTGCCACGCCCAAAAATATGCGCGCCGCCATCGACGGCTATGCCGACCGCCAGCACCTGCACGATCTGCGCATCGTCAGCCCGCTGGGCCTTACGCAGGAGGATGCCGCCGCCATTGCGGCCGTGGAGGGCGTGGAAGAGGTGATGCCCGCCTACTTTACGGATATGTTTATGGATGCGGGCGAAACCAAAAATATCATTACGCGCATCCACAGCCTGCCCACAGAGCAGATCGAGGAGCGCGAGCCCAAGGGCTATCTGAACCGGCTGGACGTGATTGAGGGCCGCCTGCCCATCCGCCCGGCCGAGTGCGTGCTGGTGGAGGGGAATGTTCTTGACGGCGCGGGCGATCTGGCCGTGGGGGGCATTGTGCGTGTCTCGGCGTCGAACGGGAATGTGGAGGATACGCTGGCCGATACGGAGTACAAGATCGTGGGCATCGTGCGCACCGCCTATTATTGCTCGGTAGATCGCGAAAGCGCAGCCATCGGCAACGGCACGGTGGCGCTGAAGATGTATGTGGGCGAGGAGAGCTTTTCGCAGGAGGCATACAGCGAGATTTTTGTTTCGGTACAGGGCGCTTCGGCGCTGGATGCCGCCGAACAGGAATACCGCGATGCCGTGGACGCGGTTTTGCAGCGCATCGAAAGCATCAGCGAGGCGCGCTGCCTTGCCCGTTATGAGGAGGTGCGGGAGCAGGCGCGCGAACAGCTGGACGATGCCCGCACCGAGCTGGCCGAGGCCGAGGCGGAAGCGGCCGAACAGCTGGACGACGCCGAGCGGCAGCTGGCTGACGGCCGTGCCGAGCTGGACGACGCAAAAGAAAAATTAGACGATGCGAAGGAGCAGATCGACAGCGGTGAGGCAGAGCTTGCCAGAAACCAGGAAACGCTGCCCGGCATGCTGACACAGCAGGCGCAGGAGCTGGCGGCGGGCAGGGCCGCCCTGGTGGAGGCCGAGGCGCAGATTGCCGAAAACGAACGGCTGCTGAATGACAGCCGCGCGCAGCTGGAGGCCGCAAAGCAGCTGGCGGCGCAAATGGAGCCAAGCATCGCCGAGGGAGAGGCACAGCTGGCGCGGCTGGAGGCCGCGCTGCCCGGCCTGCGCGAGAGCGCCGCCGAGGCGCAGGAGGTGTACGACGCGGCCGCCGCGCGGTACAGAATAGACGAAAAACAGCAGCAGCTGGAAACCGCGCAGGCCGATCTGGACGCAAAGGAGCAGCAGGTGCGCGAGGGCGTGGCCGCGGCCGGCTGCACGACGGAAGAGGAGTGGCTTGCCAACGACGAGGCCGCCGCAAAGCCGGTGATCGACGCACGTGATGAAGCGCGGAACCGGCGGGACAGCGCGCAGGACGAGTACGACGCGGCGCGCATTGCCATGGCACCGGTGCAGTCGGAGCGCGATACGGCCAATAATCGGCTGGCGGCGGCCGAGGCCGCGCGCGATGCTTCGGCGGCCTCGCTGGCCGCCGCCCGCACACAGCTGGCCGACGCAAAGCGGCAGATTGCCGAGGGCGAGCGGCAGTTGGCCGCCGCCAAAAAACAGGTGCTGGAAGCAGAAAAACAAATTGCCGCCGGCGAAATGTCGCTGAGCCTCGCGCCGGATCTTGCGCGCCTGCAAATGGAGCTGGCGCGCGCGCAGCTGGATTCTGCGCAGCTGCAGTACGAGGACGGCCTTGCCGAATACGAGGACGGCGAGGCCGAATGGGAGCGCGGCGAGGCCGAATTCAGGGAGCAGAAGCGTGATGTGCAGCAGCAGCTGGCCGATGCGAGGCAGGAGATCGCCGACGCGGAAAAGGCGCTGGCCGAGCTGGAGGTGCCCGAATGGTACCGCTTCGACCGCGGCGATCATGTGAGCATCTCGTCCTTTTTATCCAATGTGGATAAGTTAGAGGCCATTACCACGGTGTTCCCCGTGTTCTTTTTCCTGGTGGCGGCGCTGGTGGCGCTTACCACCATGACGCGCATGGTGGAGGAGGAACGGCTGCAGATCGGCACCCTGAAGGCGCTGGGCTACGAGCGCGGGCAGATCATGTTCAAATACCTGCTGTACGCATGGGTGGCCACGCTGGCGGGCGGCGCGGCGGGCGCCGCGATTGGTTTTACGGCGCTGCCTGTCGTACTCTGGAACGCCTACGGCACCATGTATACGGTGCCGGATTTTCCGTGCCCGTTCCATCCGGGCATCTGCGCGGCGGCCGTGGGCGCGGCGCTGGTGTGCACCAGCCTTGCCACGCTGAGCGCCTGCGGCCAAACGCTGCGCGAGTGGGCGGCGCAGCTGCTGCTGCCCAAGGCCCCAAAAGCCGGCAAGCGCATTTTCCTCGAACGCATCACGCCGATTTGGCGGCGCATGAAATTTACGCACAAGGTAACGGCGCGCAACCTGCTGCGCTACAAAAAGCGCTTTTTTATGACGGTAGTAGGCGTGGCGGGCTGCACGGCGCTGCTGGTTACGGGCTTTGGCCTGAACGATTCCATCGGGGACATTGTGGCAAAGCAGTACGGGGAGATCTTTACCTATGATCTGATGCTGATGCTGAGCAAGGAATCGGCGCTGGAAAACGAGACGCTTTTGTCGCGGATGAACGACCCGGAAATGATCCGCGGCTGGATGAGCGTGCGGCAGGAGCGCAGCGAGCCGGAGATCGACGGCAAAAAGCTGGGCGTGTATCTGTTTGTGTCGGAGGATGCTTCGCGGCTGCCCGCCTTTGTCGATCTGCACGAGCGCGCCACCGGCGCGCCGGTGCGGCTGACAGAGGACGGTATCATCGTTACCGAAAAATTCTGCGAGCAGGCCGGGCTTTCCGCGGGCGATACGGTAACGCTGGAAAACACGGACGGCAAACTCGGCGCGTTCACCATCGCGGGCATTGCGGAAAATTATGTGGAAAACTTTGCCTACATTACGCCCGAGCAGTACGCCGCCGCCTACGGCAAGGCCGCGCGCCCCAATTCGGTGGTGGGCCTTCTGGCCGACGGCGCCGAGAGCGGCAACGAGGCGTTTGCGGCCGCGCTGCTGGATGTGGACGGCGTTGCGGGGATCACATGGTCGAAGGATATGCGCAGCGCGCTGGACGACACCATCGCCAGCATCAACATCGTGATATATGTGATCATTCTGTTCGCGGGCTCGCTGGCATTTGTGGTGCTGTACAACCTGATGAACATCAACATCACCGAGCGCGTGAAGGAGATCGCCACCATCAAGGTGCTGGGCTTCTACGACCGGGAGGTTTCGGCCTATGTTGCGCGCGAATCGAACGTGCTGGCCGTCATCGGCATGGCGGTAGGGCTGGTGCTGGGCGTTTTTCTGCATACATTTATTATGCGCACGGTGGAGGTTGACCTTGTAATGTTCGGCCGCGAGATCAAGCCGCTGAGCTTTGTATATTCCGCGGTGCTTACCATCGTATTTTCGATGGCGGTGGATGTGTGGATGCGCCGCAAGCTGCGCAATATCAGCATGGTGGAAAGCATGAAGGCGCCGGAGTAAGAAGCCTGCCGGAGCTTTGGCCGAAAGCCGGCGGCAGACGGCGAGGGGGGCGGCCCTGCCGCAAACGAAAAACCGATTGCAATTTGCGCAGAGAATACCTGCGTAAAAAAGCAGAAGATCCGCATTTGTCAGGGCCGCTTTTGCCCGGACAGATGCGGATCTTTGCGCGCTTTTGCAAATTGCGGTTTTTTGTTCGGCACGCCCGTTCTATTCCTTCTCCGCCCGGCGAAGCCGCCCGCGCAGGGCGGCGAGGGCGGTGAGAATGCGCTCTTGGAACAAAACGCACAGCCCGGCGGCGATGCCGGTAACAATGGATACGGCAAGGCTCACCTTCCAACTGCCCGCCGCAAACTGGCTGCCCACAAAGGTGCTGGTAAGAATGGACGGAATGCGGCCCACCGTGGCCAGCAGCAGAAACGCGAGGGGATTGAGCGGCAGAAACGGCCCCAGATAGATCAGCGCGTCCTTTGGGGTGCCGGGGATGAAGAACAGCAAAAATAAAAACAGCTTTACGTGCGCTTCGTCCCGCAGGAAACGGTATTTTGCGAGGGTCGCCGGATCGATGGCCCGCGCGCCCGCCGCGCGCACGCAATAATAGATGGCCATGGTGGAAATACCCACGCCCACAAGGCACAGCGCCAGCCCGCCCCAGGTGCCGTACAAAAGCCCCGCCATCAGCTCTACAGGCTCGCCGGGCAGAACCGCTACCACCACCTGCAAAATTTGCAGCCCCAAAAACGCCAGCATGCCCGCAAAGCCACCGTCCCGCACATAGGCGATAAACGCGTCGCGGGCGTTCTGCCGTGTAAGAACTGCCCAGATCTCGTTTCGATAAGTAATGCCCAGCACGGCCAGCGCAAGCAAAAGCGCCGCGCTGAGCGCCGTGCCCAGGGCTTTTTTCAGCTGTTTCATAGCATTGCACCTCGTTCCCCGTACGCCGGCCCGGCCGTTACCGGGCCGGCGCCTGCGCGGTAAAAAAGCCCGGCTCCGTAAGCGGGGCGCTGCCTGTGCCCGCGCCGCCGGTACTGCTTGCGCCCGCGCTGCCGCCGCCGCTTGCCGTGCCCGCGCCGCCGGTACTGCTTGCGCCTGCGCCGGGCTCGGCGGCCTGCGGGGAACTTCCTTTTTCTTTGTATTCTTCCAGGGTGCCGCCGGCCTGCATGATCGCGGCGGCCGCCTGCTTACCTACATAACGATAATGCCATGGTTCATACGTCACGCCTGTAATATTTTCTTTTCCGCGCGGATAGCGCAAAATAAACCCGTATTCGGCACAATGCTCAAACAGCCACGCAAATTCGGGGGTCTGTTCAAAATCTGCCGTCAGATCGCTGTGATGCGCGTACCAATCTGCCGAAACGAGATCGGCCGCAAGGCCGGTGTTGTGCTCCGAGGTGCCGGGGCGCGCCACCCACATGGCCGCCTGGCGCTCGGCCTCGGCCTGATCGAAGCCCTCGGCCAAAAAGGAATTCGTTTTGCGCAAAAACAGCGCCGACTGGCGTTCCACGCTGCGGTAGCTCGACACTAAGTAGAGCTTGCAGCCGGCGGCCTCGGCATCCGAAAGCAGTGCCTCCAGCTCGGGCGCGGCGCGCTTGTCGAACAGGCGCTCGTCATAGCCGCTAATGCGCGCCGTCTCTACGGTAAAGCCTTCCGGAAGGGGATTCTGCGCGTTGACAAGGCGCGTCATCCACGCATCGCCGTCCGCCGGGGCTGCGGCGGTAGCCGCAGCCGGGGCAGGATCGGAAAAAGAGGCGCCGGCGCCGTTTGCATTTACACCAGAGGAAGCGCCGGAACCAGAGGAAGCGCCGGAACCGGAGGAAGCGCCGGAACCGGAGGAAGCGCTGCCGCTTCCCATAGAGCCGCTGCCTGCCATATTGCCGGCAGAGCCGGAATTCATGCCGGGATCCGTGCCGTTCATCAAACTGCCGGAGCCGGAGGCCCCGCCGTTCATTCCGGCAGAAGCGCCGCCGTTTACGCCGCTGTTCATAGAGCCGGAGGCCCCGCCGTTCATTCCGGCAGAAGCGCCGCCGTTTACGCCGCCGCTTATAGAACTGGAGGCGCCGCTGTTCATAGAACCGGAGGCGCCGCCGGATACAGAACCCGACACGCCGTTATTCCGGCTGCCGGACGACGAGCCGGTGGTGGAGGAATTTCCCCTGCTGCCCCAGCAGCCGGAGAACAGCGCCGCAAGCAGCGCCAGCGATACAACAAAAACCAATGCTTTTTTCGGCAACATACAAACTCCCTTTCGCCCGCCCGGGCACGCCGAAAGGGCAACCCGGAGCAACAGGCAAAGCGGCCGGAAGGAGGCCGCCGGCGGAATACATCGCACCGGGGCCGCTTCAAACGCTCGCGTTGCGGGGCATGTGCCAAAAAACAGCGCGCGGGAGGGTCATTGTAAATTGCCGGTCAGGGCCATTACGGCAGCAAGCGCCGCAAGGGGCGCCGTTTCGCACCGCAGGATGCGCGGGCCAAGGCTGATGGCCGCGCACCCCGCCGCGCGGGCGGCGTGTGCCTCTTCGGGGGAAAAGCCGCCCTCGCTGCCGGTAATGATGCCGATGCGCTCTGCATCGCCCAACCGGCTATGTAACGGCCCGCCCCCGGCCTCCCAGCAAAACAGCGCAACATCGTTTTGCGCTGCATCTGCCAGCATTGCGGCAAAAGAGAGCGGCATCGATATGCTTGGCACAATGCCGCGCCCGCTCTGCTTGGCGGCCTCCCGTGCAATGCGCCGAAAGCGCTCGTTTTTTTGCTCCTCTTTTTTCGGCGCGGCCACGCAGTAGCGGCTGAAAAACGGCACCACGCGCACCGCGCCCAGCTCCACGGCCTTTTGGACGACGGTTTCCAGCTTATCCTGCTTGGGATAGCCTATGTATAGCGTAACCAGAACGTTCGCCTCCGATACGCTCGGCGCACTGGAAAGAATTTCCAGCTCCACCGCGTCCGCCGCCATGGCGCGTACAGCGCAGGTGTAGTCTGTGCCGCGCCCGTCGCACAGCGTGATCTGTTCGCCGGTGCGCGCGCGCATTACATGCGCCAGATGGTGCGCGTCGGCCCCGCGCAAAAAAGCGGTGTTTTCTGTGATCTCCTCTGTAAAATAGCGATGCGGCATGCTACGTTTCCTCCGCTTTCGTTTTTTTGTAATTTTTGTTTTTTGCTCCCGGATGCGCTCTGCCGCCGCCGTTCCGTATCGGCGCAGCCGGCCATTACGCCGCCTGCGGCCAAACTCCCGGCCGCCTTGCCCTCAGCGGCCGCACACCAGCGCCACCCAGCCGTTTTTCTCTTTTACCTCATGCACGGCAAGGCCCGCCGCGCGTATGGCGTCGATTACCTCGTCGCGGCGCGTATCAATGATGCCGCTTGCGATGAACACGCCGTTTTCTGCCAGCAGCGCGGGTACGGCGGGCGCGAGGCCGCAAATGGCGTTTGCCACAATATTGGCGCAGATGATCTCGTAAACGCCGCCGGCCTTATCGGAAAGATTGCCGACGGATACCGTAAAGGCGTTCTGCACGCCGTTGCGCGCCGCGTTTTCGCGCGCCGTGCGCACGCACATCGGGTCGATATCGATCCCCTCGGCCGAGGCTGCACCCAGCTTCAGCGCCGCAATGGCAAGAATGCCGCTGCCCGTGCCAACATCCAGCACGCGCTCGCCGCCCCGGATGGCTGCGTCCAGCGTTTCCAGGCAAAGCGCCGTTGTCTCGTGCGTGCCCGTGCCGAACGCCATGCCGGGATCGAGCGTAACGACGGCGCGGTTTGTTTCGTACTGCTCCCAGCTGGGCGCCACAGCAAGGCGCCGGCCAATCTCCATCGCGTGGTAGTACGCCTTCCAGCCGGATTCCCAATCCTCCTGCCGCACGCCCTCGCACATCATCTGATAGGGCACCTCGGCGCGCTGCAGGCGGTCTTGCATCAGCTCGGCGATCTCGGCAAAATTTTCGTCCGGCGCAATATACAGGTGCACCGTCACCTCGCCGCGGCTTTTATGCAGCAACTCCGGCTCGATCAGATCCACATGCGCGATGGCCTCCACCTGCGCCTCCAGATCGCGATAATCCTCAATGTAGATGCCGCTGCCCGAAATACCCGTTGCAATTGCCTCCGCCGTTTCGGCAAAAGCCGCGGGCACCGTTGTTTTAATATCGGTCCATTCCATTGTATCCGCTCCGTTTCTGCTTTTCGCTTCTCTGCTGCGCGTGCCTTTTTTCGGCAATGCCGCATAAAAACCGTGTTTGCGCCGCGCCGGCAGATTTTTGCCGGCGCGGCTGTCTTCTCTACCATTATACACAAACCGCGCGCAATGCGAAAGAGGCCTTTTTTAAAGCCGCCGCCGGTTCCCGCAAAGTGCGAAGAGCACATGGCCGCTGACCAACGCCCTCATACTCGAGGGAAAACACGGCAAGGGTGCAGGCTTGCACCGGCAGGCCCGGCCCATATTCCATCATGTTTCTGTGCCTTCTGCCTGCCCTTGCCGGAAAACAACCCGACGGAGGCTTTTTGTGCAGTATGCACAAAAAGAAACGCAAAAACATGGCACATTCAGCGATGCGAGCATTGATAATCTTTTAACAATGTGATATGATAAGGAAGTCGAAGAAAAACCCAGAGAAAAAGCGAACGCAATTTCCGGGCCGGCCCGGAGAGACGGTTCAGGGTTTTTGTACGAAGTCCTCTTTATCATTTTGGGAATCATTTTGGGAGGTATGAACATGGCAGAAAAAAAGCAGGCTGCGAAGGCCGCTCCGGCCACCCCGATCGAGACGGTTGAAAATCCCGTCGGCAAAATGATCGACGCGCTGGTGGAAAAGGCGCAGGCCGCGCTGGCGGAGTTTTTGGAGCTGGACCAGGAGCGGATCGATCACATCGTGCACGCAATGGCGCTGGCGGGCCTTGATAAGCATCAGGAGCTGGCGCGCATGGCCGTGGAGGAAACCGGGCGCGGCGTGTACGAGGATAAGGTAATCAAAAACATGTTCGCCACCGAGTATATCTGGCACGATATCAAGAAAGAAAAAACCGTCGGCGTGCTGGACGAGAACGAGATGGAGGGCTACGTGGAGGTGGCCGAGCCCGTAGGTGTAATCGCGGGCGTTACGCCTACCACAAACCCCACGTCCACCACGCTGTTCAAAAGCCTCATCGCCGTAAAAACGCGCAACCCCATCATTTTCGGCTTCCATCCGTCCGCGCAGAAGTGCTCGGCCGAGGCCGCGCGCATTGTGTATGAGGCCGCCGTAAAGGCGGGCGCGCCGAAGAACTGCATCCAGTGGATTGAAACGCCGTCCATCGAGGCGACGGGCTTTTTGATGAACCATCCCGGCGTGGCCACCATTCTTGCCACGGGCGGCCCCGGCATGGTGAAGGCCGCCTACAGCTGCGGCAAGCCGGCGCTGGGCGTGGGCGCGGGCAATGTGCCGTGCTATATCGAAAAATCGGCCGATCTGCATCGCGCCTGCACCGATTTGATGATGTCGAAAACATTCGACAACGGCATGATCTGCGCCTCCGAGCAGGCCGTGATCGTGGACCGCGAGCTCTCGGCCGAATTCGAGCGCTATATGAAGGAGAACAATTGTTATTTTCTGAATGCCGAAGAAACCGAAACGCTTACAAAATATATGTTCCCCGATCCGGCCAAGGGCGTTTATGGCCCGCTGGTGGGCAAATCGGCCAACTGGATCGCCGAGCAGGCCGGGCTGAAGGTGCCCGAAAATACCAAGATCTTGATCGCGCCGATGGATTCTCCCGACGCCGAGCATCCGCTGGCGAAGGAAAAGCTTTCTCCCGTGCTGGCGTATTTTATCGTTGACAGCCAGAAGCAGGGCTTTGCCTGCGCCAACCGCATGCTGGAGCTGGGCGGCCTTGGGCATTCGGCCGTCATCCACACGGGCGATATGAAGATTGCCGACGATTACGGCATTGCCATGCGCGTGGGCCGCATCATCGTGAACAGCCCCTCCTCGCAGGGCGCCATCGGCGATATTTACAACACCAATACACCGTCCCTCACGCTGGGCTGCGGCTCCTACGGCAAAAACAGCGTGTCGCAGAACGTTACGACCGTGAACCTCATCAACAAAAAGCGCATTGCCAAGAGGAGGGTGAATATGCAGTGGTTCAAGGTGCCCCGCCGCATCTACTTCGAGGAGGATTCCATCCAGTATCTGGAGAAGATGGAGGGCATCAACCGCGCGTTTATTGTCACCGACCCTGTGATGGTGAAGCTGGGCAACGTGGATAAGGTGCTGTATTACCTGCGCAAGCGCGAAAGCTATTGCCACAGCGAGATCTATTCCGATGTGGAGAGCGACCCCTCTGTGGAATGCATCATGCGCGGCGTCGAGGCCATGAACGCGTTCCAGCCGGATGTGATCATCGCCATCGGCGGCGGCAGCGCCATAGATGCGGCCAAGGGCATGTGGCTGTTCTACGAGCATCCGGAAACCAGCTTCGACGGTCTGCGCCAGCGTTTTCTGGATATCCGCAAGCGCGCGTTCAAGTTCCCGCGCCTTGGCAGCAAGGCGCAGCTGGTGGCCATTCCCACCACGTCCGGCACGGGCAGCGAGGTAACGAGCTTTTCCGTCATCACCGATAAGCAGAATGGCAACATCAAGTATCCGCTGGCCGATTACAGCCTCACGCCCGACGTGGCCATCATCGACCCGCAGTTTACCGCCTCGATGCCCAAGAGCATTGTAGCCGATACGGGCCTGGATGTGCTGACGCACGCGATCGAGGCGTATGTCTCCGTGATGGCCAGCGATTACACCGACGGCCTTGCGATGCAGGCCATCGAGATGGTGTTTGAGTATCTGGAAAAATCGTACCACGGCGATACGCTGGCGCGCGAAAAGATGCACAACGCCTCGTGCATTGCGGGCATGGCGTTTACAAACGCGTTCCTCGGCCTGAACCATTCTATGGCGCACAAGCTGGGCGCCGAATGCCACATTCCGCACGGCCGCGCCAACGCAATTTTGCTGCCGTACGTGATCAAATACAATGCCACAAAGCCCACAAAGTTTGCGTCGTTCCCCAAGTACAAGGAATATGTGGCCGACAAGCGCTATGCAAAGATCGCCCGCCGCATTGGCCTGTGCAATCAGGATACGCCCGTGCCCGAGGCTGTGGACGCGCTGGTGGAGGCGATCCGCAGGCTGATGGCCGCCACCGAGCGCCCGCTCTCCATTCGGGACTGCGGCGTGAACGAGGCCGAATTTATGAGCCGCGTAGAGGAGCTTTCCTATCGCGCGTTTGAAGATCAGTGCACCACCGCCAATCCGGTATATCCGCTGGTCTCCGAGATCCGGCAGCTGTATACCAAGGCCTATTACGGCGAATAAGGCTGCGCACAGCAAAGGAGCTGTCTTCGATGGTTTCCGGCGCGCGGGCGTTTGCCCGCGCGATCTAACCAAACGGCAGGCGTTCTTTGCACAGTGCCGCCTGCGCCGCGGGGTGCGAAAGCCTTCAAAAGGCTTTTGGGGGCGCTGTGCGAAGGGGCAGGCCGTACAAAATACAGGAGGTTTTTTAAATGGGTCGTTTTACATTACCGCGTGATCTGTACCATGGCAAGGGTTCGCTGGCCGAGCTGGCAAACCTGAAGGGCAAAAAGGCCGTTGTTGTTGTCGGCGGCGGCAGCATGAAGCGTTTCGGCTTTTTGGATAAGGCCGTAAATTATCTGAAGCAGGCCGGCATGGAGGTTCAGCTGTTCGAGAATGTCGAGCCGGATCCCTCTGTTGAAACCGTGATGAAGGGCGCCGAAATGATGCGCGCGTTCGAGCCGGACTGGATTGTCGCGATGGGCGGCGGCTCGCCCATCGACGCCGCAAAGGCAATGTGGGCCTTTTACGAATATCCCGATACCAGCTTTGAAGACCTGATCACGCCGTTCAGCTTCCCCACGCTGCGCACAAAGGCAAAATTCTGCGCCATTCCGTCCACTTCCGGTACGGCTACCGAGGTGACCGCGTTTGCCGTTATCACCGATTATGCCAAGGGCATTAAATATCCGCTGGCCGATTTCAATATTACGCCGGATATCGCCATTGTGGATCCCGAATTGGCTGAGACAATGCCCAAAAAGCTGACGGCGCACACCGGCATGGACGCTATGACGCACGCCATCGAGGCGTATGTCTCTACGCTGCACTGCGAATATACCGATCCGCTCGCGCTGCACGCCATTAAGCTGATCCACAACGAGCTGAAGAAATCGTATGATGGCGACGTTGCCGCGCGCGCCGTAATGCACGACGCGCAGTGCCTGGCGGGCATGGCGTTTTCCAATGCGCTGCTGGGTATTGTCCACTCGATGGCGCACAAAACCGGCGCGGCGTTCAGCGGCGGCCACATCATCCACGGCGCGGCGAACGCCATGTATCTGCCGAAGGTGATCCAGTTCAACGCGAAAAACGCCGAGGCAGCCGAGCGCTATGCGCAGATTGCGCGCTTTATCGATCTGCCCGGCAGCACTACGCAGGAGCTGGTGGCTGCGCTGGTGGCCGAGCTGCGCGCAATGAACAAGGCGCTCGATATCCCCTATGCCATCCAGAATTACGGCGAGGGCGGCGTCATTGCCGATAAGAGCATCATCGATGAAAAAGAGTTCAACGCGAAGCTTTCCGAGGTGGCCAAAAACGCCATCGGAGATGCCTGCACGGGCTCGAACCCCCGCATCCCCACGCAGGAAGAAATGGAAAAGCTGCTGCTTGCCGTCTATTACGACAAAGAGATCGATTTCTGATTTTTCACAGGGGAACGGCAAATATCTCCCCGGCAAAATATGGGGCACATTGCAAAAAATGCGCAAAAAAGCGAGCAGGGCGGTCCGAAAGGGCCGCCCTGCCCGTCTTTATAATTGTTTGAGCCTTTAACTTGATTTAACAGGATAAGGTGATAGAGCGGAAGGAGGCGTCCTCGTGGACAAGGCCGGAACAGAATCCCTTCGAGAGGCGCTCTCTCGGCTGCCGGCAGGCAATATCACCGATAAGAGGATCGGCGGCAAACGCGATCCCGATCTCCGGTGGACAGACAGGCAGACCGGAAAGCGGCGCCGTTTTTGCACAGGACAGCCTGCGCGGGCTTGCCGCAGAGCCTTTGCGGGGTTTGCCCGCTGCACTTTGAAAGCCCGGGCCGTTCCAACCGAAAAAACGGCGCATCCTGCAAAAAAGCGTGACGCGGCGCGGTTTTTCCTGTACAATAAAAAGGAGGGGGCGACGGCCGCTTCCCAAAGCCTGCCTGCCGCCGCCCTTATCACAACGGTTTAATAGATGTGCCCGCCCTGTTCTTAGACAGCTTGCTGTGCCGAGGAAGGCGGAGCGCAGGCCCAAAAGGAGGAGCCGCAATGAAATATTTCGTAGCCTTTGGCGATTGCCCTGCGCGCAAGGGCTTTTTCTCACCGCGCGTAATGGCGGCGCTGGAGCAGTACGGTACATTCACGTTCAACCCCGCGCCCGGGCAGGGCATGGAAAAGGCGGCGCTGATCGAGCAGATCGGCGACGCACAGGTGCTGATGACAGGCTGGGATTCGCCGCGCGTGGACGCCGACGTGCTGCGCGCCGCGCCCCGGCTGAAGATCCACGCCCACATGGGCGGTTCGGTGGCAAACGTTGTCAGCAAGGAGGAATACGACCGGGGCATTCTGGTACTGAGCGGCAACGATCTGTTTGCGCAGAGCGTGGCGGAGGGGTGCCTTTGCTATACGCTGAACGCGCTGCGCCGCGTGGACATTTACCGCGACAGCGTGCGCGCGGGCGGCTGGACGCCCGAGCCGCACCGCACGCAGGGCCTTGTGGGCAAAAAAGTGGGCCTTGTAAGCTATGGCGCCATCGCCGCCTATTACGCCGGGATGCTGCAGGGCTTTGGCGTCGATCTGCGCATCGCCTCGCGCAGTATCTCAGAAGAAGAGCTGCGCCGCCTGGGCGCAAAGCGGGCGAGTGTGGAAGAAATTTTTGCCGAATGCGATATCATCTCGCTGCACACGGCGCTGAACGGGCACACCGAGGGCATGATCACGCGCGAGCTGCTGCACAGCATTCGGGACGGCGCGCTGTTTGTGAACACAGCGCGCGCCGCGCTGGTGGACAGGCAGGCGCTGTACGAGGAGCTGCAAACAGGCCGCTTTTCGGCGGCGCTGGATGTGTACCACACCGAGCCGCTGCCCGCCGAGGATGTGCTGCGCCGCCTGCCGAACGTGTGGATGATGCCGCACGTGGCCGGCCCCACCACCGATTTGCGGCAGGAGGTAACGCTGCGCCTGCTGGCCGATATCCGCGCATGGCAGGAGGGCAGGCCCTGCCGCTGCCGGATCCCCTACGAATATGCCGCGCGCATGACGCGCTGACGCAGGCAAAGAAAAAATAACACCCTGCCGAAAAGGGCGGTGGCTCTTTAGGCTGCTGCTCTTTGATGATCCATTGCTGCGGGCTGATTGAATACTTTGGCGGCTTTCAATCGGGGGATATAGAAAGCGTCTGCCCATAGCGCTTACCCTCCCGAAATAGCAAATATAAAAAAACCACAATACACGCCCCGAGCTCACCGGTTCATTTGAGCAGAATATTATTCAGAGAAGCGGGCAATATTAAGTTCATTTACGAGATACACATTTTCTGTATCTTCCGCTCCCTTAATCTCAAACCCGAGCACATCCCTGTAAAAGCGAATCATCCCCGCCATATCATTGACCAATAGCCCTAACCCGTCTAACTTCATATCGTTACCTCCATAAACTCCGATCTGCCGTCTGCTCATCCTTCATGCCCAGATATTGGGAGATCATAATACCTGCAATGGCGGCCACCGCTCCAAGCACGACAGAGTAAATAAACATCGGGCGTCCCGCGACCTCTACCGCCGATACCGCTGCACCTCCCAGCTGCCCCACCATCACCTGGTCAATCATGGAAAACGAGGATTGCAGCATGGATTGAAGCCCTACCGGGACGGCAATTCCAATTACATTTATCAGAAAGCATTCCTTTTTCACAATCAATCACCCGCCTTTCCCCAAAGCATACCAGGGAAAGGCGGGTGACTGCAATAGGTTAATCGCGTAACCCTCCGGGTTAATGATATAACCTCCTGCTACTGTTCCGCACTATAAATTGAACCGGAATCGTGACATCCTCGGTATAGTCCGGCTGTTCCTTCATCCGTTTCAGCAATCGAACTGCCATCTGCGCCCTTGCCCGGTAATCCTGCCGGACGGAGGTCAGGGAGGGGACAACCTGTCCGCAAACTTCACTGTCATCAAAACCAATAACAGAAATATCATCGGGAATTTTGACACCGGAATTCTGCAAAAAGCGGATCAGATCAACGGCATAGTGATCCGACACGGCAAAAATGGCGCTGTAACTGCGTAATTGGCCGAAATGCTCCCGATAATAACAAATGCGCGCTTCCCTTTCCATGGGGATCATCATAAAATCCGCCCGAAAACCCAAGCCGCCGCACAGCCCTTCAAATCGCTGCTGATCCATGCACTCCTGATTATCGGAGATACACAGAACCCGGCGATGCCCCAGGCTTCGGAGGTGTTCGCCCACCTGACGCCCGCCGTCCCAATCGTCCAACTGGAGGTTGCAGATTTTCCCTTTGTTTTCAAAATAGCCGTCATAGACGACAAAGGGGATATGGATGCGGCTGCGCAGCTCCTGCTACTCATGGCTGCAGAATCCCAAAATTACCATTCCCACCATATTCCACATAGACGCGAATGGAATCGTCGTCATTAAATCGGTGGTTTTCTGAATCATCATGAAATAATCGTTGCGTTCAATTTCATCTGCCAAATCGTTAATGGAGGATGCGATAAACGGGTCGGTCAACACGCGCCCCTCATACTTTTTGTGGTCGTTGAGGACCACCCCGATAATCCGGGAGCTGTTCTGAGCCAAAAGTGTTGCAGCCATGTTGGGGATATAGCCCCGTTCCTCTAACTTCTCCTGCACTCGTTTAACCGTTTGCGCGGAAACTTTTTTCGTTTTTCCATGGATTACATTGGAAATCGTGGCGGTGCTGATGCCCAGCTCGTTCGCAATATCTATGAGCCGCACCTTATCCTCTGCCCACATGAGTTACCACCACTTCTATGGCACATTCTGTCTTCGCAACAGTATAACAGGCTTTTCCGCTGACAACAAGCTGAAAAACCGGCCCCTGTGTTTTGTAAAATAGTAATTATTTTTTACTCTCCTGCCCTCCCACGCGCCGGTCGTGACACCGTTTGGCGGGGATCAGCGGCAGCAGCGTCAGCAGCACCAGCGCCGCGCCCGCCAGCATCAGCGTATGCGTGGGCAGGTATGCCGTCAGCCCGTTTTCGTCCCTAAACTGCCCGCTGCTCTTGATGATGGGGTTCGAGATAAGGGGCGCAACGATCATGGGAATGAGCACAAAGAACAAAATGCGGATGCCCTCGAACTGCCCGCGGGAATCCTCTGGGTAAAGCTGCTTGCTCCACACCGTAACGCACTGCAAAAACAGCACGTAGCCCACGCCCAAAAGGAAAAACGCCAGCAGCAGCACCGGGTTCCACAGCGAGGCGGGGTCGATATTTTCGGGCCGCACAAACAGCCCCGCCATGCCCACGCCCACGCAGTTCAGCAGCGTGGCGGCAATGCACAGCTGCGGGGCTTTGTTGTTGTTCAGCAGCTTTGTGCAGGGAACGGTGCACAGCATGGCAAGGATCAGCGCGGCGCCCTCGATGTAGCCCATCATATCGGGCGAAAAGCCGAGGTAATAGATCATGTAATTGCCCACATGGGTAAAGTAGAGGTTAAAGGCAATAAAGTATACCGCCGTGGACAGGTTTACCCAGGCAAGCTCGGTATGCTTGAGATAATTTTTGAAGTTCAGAATGCTGAAAAACTGCTCGCCGAAGCTGCCGCGGCGGCTGGGGCGCAGCGCGGGGCTTTCTTCCATGGCAAAAAAGCCGTAAATGCCGAACGCGATTACCGCAACGCCCATCACCAGGAACAGCCGCATATAGTTGCTGTCGCTGCCCACGAGCATGCCGCCCACCACGGTGCCCACGATGGTGCCGATTACTGGCTGTGTGGCCAGCGCCGCGCCCAGCTGGCCGCGGTTTTGGTCTGTCATGTGGTCGTTGATCCACGCGTTCAGGCCAATGTCGTTGCCCATCGAGCCGAAAAAGCTCATTACGGCGTCTGCCGCCACCACCGCGATGCCCACGGCCGCCAGCAGCTTGGCATTGTTTTGCAGCTCGCCCGAGACAAGGTACTGCGTCAGCCCAAACACAATGGTAAAAACACCCCACAGGATATAGCCCAGCGCAATAAAGCTTTTGCGCTTGCCGATGCGGTCTGATACGCAGCCGAACAAAAACGTGGAAAGCGTTGTTGCCGTGGCGGATACGCCCACCATCCACGAGATGATCGTGGGATCCTTGGCGATTTTGGCGTATACAAAAGTGTTGAACCACTGGTTTTCCATATTCCAGCACAGCTGCCCCGCAACGCCCAGGCCCCAAACCAGAATCCAGAAATTGACGGATTTCTTTTTCATGATATCCTCCCCAAAAGAGCGGGCCGCAGCCCTGCCCCAGCCGGTGCAGGGCCGCGGCCCGCGATCGTTATGCCTGTTGCTGTATGTGCTTTTGCCGGCGTGCTGCGGCCGGCGCTTCGCCTGTGCGGCGGGTAAGCCCCTTGCGCAAAAAAGGCTTGCGCAAAGGGCTTACGGGCAGTGTGCGCAGAAGATCTGCATAGGGCTTTGCAAAAGCCGGCGCAGAAAAGCTTACTCGGCCTTCGGGCCGGCGGCAACCAGCGCCTTGCCGGCGTCGTTGCCGGTGTACTTTACAAAGTTCTTTACAAAGCGGCCGGCAAGATCCTTTGCTTTCTTATCCCACTCGGCGGCGTCGGCGTAGGTGTCGCGCGGATCAAGGATCGCGGGGTCAACGCCGGGCAGCGACGTGGGAACGGCCAGATTGAAATAAGGGATGGTCTTGGTCTCGGCCTTCAGGATAGAGCCGTCCAGAATGGCGTCGATGATGCCGCGGGTATCCTTGATGGAAATGCGCTTGCCGGTGCCGTTCCAGCCGGTGTTCACCAGATAGGCCTTGGCGCCGCTCTTTTCCATCTTCTTCACCAGCTCCTCGCCGTACTTGGTGGGGTGCAGCTCCAGGAAGGCCTGGCCAAAGCACGCAGAGAAGGTAGGGGTGGGCTCGGTAATGCCGCGCTCGGTGCCGGCCAGCTTGGAGGTAAAGCCGGACAGGAAGTAGTACTGCGTCTGCTCCGGCGTGAGGATGGAAACGGGGGGCAGCACGCCGAACGCATCGGCCGACAGGAAGATGACATTCTTGGCATCGGGAGCCGCGGAAACCGGGCGCACGATCTTTTCGATGTGATTGATCGGATACGATACGCGCGTATTCTCGGTGACGGATTTGTCGTGGAAATCGATCTTGCCGTTTTCATCGACGGTGACGTTCTCCAAAAGCGCGTTGCGGCGGATGGCATTGTAGATGTCCGGCTCGGACTCCTTGTCCAGATCGATCACCTTGGCGTAGCAGCCGCCCTCGAAGTTGAACACGCCGTTGTCGTCCCAGCCGTGCTCGTCGTCGCCGATGAGCAGACGCTTGGGATCGGTGGAAAGCGTGGTTTTGCCGGTGCCGGAAAGGCCGAAGAAGATGGCGGTGTTTTCGCCGTTCATGTCGGTGTTGGCCGAGCAGTGCATCGAGGCCATGCCCTTCAGCGGCAGGAAGTAGTTCATCATCGAGAACATGCCCTTCTTCATCTCGCCGCCGTACCAGGTGTTCAGGATTACCTGCTCGCGCGAGGTGATGTTGAAGATGGCCGCCGTCTCGCTGTTCAGGCCCAGCTCCTTGTAATTCTCCACCTTGGCCTTGGAGGCGTTGTAGGAGATAAAATCGGGCTTAAAGTTGGCAAGCTCTTCCGCGGTGGGGGCGATGAACATGTTCTTTACAAAGTGCGCCTGCCACGCCACTTCCATAATAAAGCGGATGGCCATGCGGGAATCGGGGTTGGTGCCGCAGAAAACATCCATCACATACAGCTTCTTGTTCGAAAGCTCCTTTACGGCCAGCGCCTTGCAGGCCTCCCACGCCTCTTTGGAAGCGGGCTTGTTGTCGTTTTTGAACTCCTCCGAGGTCCACCACACGGTGTCTTTGGAATTTTCGTCCATCACGATGAATTTATCCTTGGGGGAGCGGCCGGTGTAGATGCCGGTCATTACGTTGACGGCGCCCAGCTCGGTGAGCTGCCCCTTCTCGTAGCCCTCCAGCGCGGGATCCATCTCCGCCTCAAACAGGGCTTCGTAGCTGGGGTTGTACACAACCTCCTTGATGCCGGTGATGCCGTACTTTTCCAATCCATAGGTTTCCATTGTCAAGATCCTCCTTAAAGAAGTAAGTTGATGGCGGCATGCGCCGAAGCGGCCGTGCAAAAAACGGCCGCCTTGCGCACGCTGCGCAAGGGTAGTCATTCAAAAACCCATTTGGATTTATTGTACCGCTTTGTTAAAAAAACTTCAAGTCGTTTTGCGGATTTTTCGCCGAAAAGATAAAAGATTTACACCCTATTCACAGGTTTGACGTTTTTATCCTCCGCCGCCCGCCCGGCACGCCGCGCTTCCCGGGCGAAAAACATTCGATCGCCCCGCTCCGGCACGCCGCGCTTCCCGGGCGGGGGAAGTGGCGCTCCCCGCCCCGGCACAGATCCGTTTCCCCGCCCCGGCAAGAGGCAAATGCGGAAAACCTGCCTTGAGGGGATTGTATCCGGTGACGAATTCGATATAATAAAAGGGAAAGGTTTTTTGCCGCACGCCCGGAGTGCGGCTGTGCAGGAAAACAAAGCCGCAAAACCTTACGGCGCAGCCGCGCGGGCTTTGCAAACGCTTTGCGTTCCTCGCATTGCCGTTCTCTGCGCCCGGCATGTTAAAAAAAGGCGGTGTGGGCATGATGGGCTACGAGGCCATCCGGCTGGCGCGGACGCTGGCAGTGGAGGAGATCGTCTCCGTACACTATTTCGAGTATTCCAGCAGCTACTATTTTGAGGGGGAACGCCACGATTTTTGGGAATTTCTTTATGTGGACAAGGGCGAGCTGGACGTGTGCGCCGGCGAGGCGCACCACCGGCTTGTGCAGGGGCAGATCATTTTTCACCGGCCCGGCGAATTCCACGCCCTTTCGGCAAACGGCGTGACCGCGCCGAATTTGGTGGTGGTAAGCTTTTTCTGCGGCAGCGGGGCCATGCGCTTTTTTGAAGGCAGGATCCTGCAGGCGGACGAGGCCGCCCGCGCGCTGCTGGCGCGCATCATCGCCGAGGCGGAGGCCGCGTTTTCTACACCGCTGAATGACCCGCAGACGCTGCGCCTGCGCCGGCGGGAAGCGCCGCCCGTGGGCGCGGAGCAGCTGATCGGCCTGTATCTGGAGCAGCTGCTCATAGGCTTTCTGCGCCGCGGCGAAACCGCCGCGCCCGCCCGCCCGGCAAGCCTTTTGCGCGAGCGCTCGCAGCAGGAGTTTATCGATCATGTGCGCCGGTATCTGGAGGAGAACATCTCCCGGAGGCTGACGCTGGCGGAGATCTGCCGCGATAATCTGGTGGGCCGCAGCTATCTGCAAAAGGTGTTTCGCGAAAAAACGGGCGGCGGCGCAATGGAGTATTTTGGCGCGATGAAGATCGAGGCCGCCCAGCGCATGATCCGCGAGGGCGCCTGCAATTTTACCGAGATCGCCGCGCTGCTGGGCTACAGCTCCATTCACTACTTTTCGCGCCACTTTAAGAAGGTGACGGGCATGACGCCCAGCGAATATGCCTCCAGCGTGAAGATGCTTTCGGCAAAGCACCGGGCGGGCACGGGGTAAGCAAAAAGCGCTGCGCGCGGCCGGCCTTGCGGCATTTGTACAAAAAACGGCACCGACTTTATACATCGGTGAATAATAGTGCAAATATTGTGCGGAAAAATCCATTTCAGCCGGCGGCAAAAAGAGCTACAATAAAAGAAAGAGCATCCCGGATCAAAACAGAAAAGGAGCGGAAGGAATATGGCAATTCTTGTCAACGGCGGCGCGGGCTACATCGGCAGCCATACCTGCGTAGAGCTGATGAAGGCGGGCTACGAAGTGATCGTGGCCGATAACCTGTACAATTCCTGCGAGGAAGCGCTGCGCCGGGTAGAGCGCATCAGCGGCAGGGCCGTGCCGTTTGTCAATGTGGATCTGTGCGACGAGGCGGCGACGGACGCGCTGTTCGGCGCGCATCCCGAGATCGAGGCCGTCATCCACTTTGCGGCCTATAAGGCTGTGGGCGAAAGCGTGAAAAAGCCGCTGGAATACTACACCAATAATTTGGGCTGTACGCTCACCGTGTTGAACGCCATGCGCCGGCACGGGGTGAAAAACTTTGTGTTTTCGTCCTCTGCCACGGTGTACGGCGATCCGGCCAGCGTACCCATCACCGAGGATTTTCCCACGGGCGCCGCCACAAATCCCTACGGCACCACCAAGGTGATGATGGAGCAGATTTTGAAGGACGTATGCAGGGCCGATCCCACCATGAACGTGGCGCTGCTGCGCTACTTCAACCCCATCGGCGCGCATGAGAGCGGCCTCATCGGCGAGGATCCGAACGGCATCCCCAACAACCTGGTGCCTTATATCGCCAAAGTGGCCGTGGGCGCGCTGGAGGCCGTGCATGTGTTCGGCAGCGATTATCCCACGCCGGACGGCACCGGCGTGCGCGACTATATCCATGTGGTGGATCTGGCGCGCGGCCACGTGGCCGCGCTGAAAAAGCTGGATACGAAGTGCGGCCTGTTTATCTGCAACCTCGGCACGGGCAAGGGCTACAGCGTGCTGGATGTGATCCGCGCGTACAGCAGGGCCTGCGGCAGGGAGCTGCCCTATGTCATTGATCCGCGCCGCCCGGGCGATATTGCCGAATGCTATGCCGACCCCGCCAAGGCGCGCGAGGAGCTGGGCTGGCAGGCCGAATACGGCATTGAGGAAATGTGCGCTTCCAGCTGGAAGTGGCAGAGCATGAATCCGAACGGATACAAAGCGTAGCGAAGGAGACGACAATGAAAAAACCGATCCTTGTTGTGATGGCTGCCGGTATGGGCAGCCGATATGGCGGCCTGAAACAGGTAGACCCCGTGGGGGGGCACGGGCAGCTGATCATTGATTATTCCATTTTCGACGCGCGCCGCGCGGGCTTTGAAACCGTGGTGTTCATCATCAAGCATGAAATCGAAGAGACGTTCCGCACCGCCATCGGAGACCGGCTTTCAAAGGTGATGGACGTGCGCTACGCGTTTCAGCGGCTGGACGATCTGCCGGCCGGCTACGCCGTGCCCGAGGGGCGCGTAAAGCCCTGGGGCACCAGCCATGCCGTGCTGGCCGCGCGCGATGTGATCGACGCGCCGTTTGCCGTTATCAACTCCGACGATTATTACGGGCCCGAGGCCTTCCGCGTGATGTATGCGCATCTTTCGCGGCATCCCGATACGAAGGATGCCTACGAGTACGCGATGGTGAGCTATCTGCTGAAAAACACCGTTACCGAAAACGGCCACGTGGCGCGCGGCCTGTGCGCGGTGGACGGGCAGGGTTATCTTACCAGCGTCACCGAGCGCACGCATATTGAAAAAGACGGCGACGGCGCGCGCTTTACCGAGGACGACGGCGCAACATGGACGCAGGTTTCCGGCGAAACGCCCGTTTCGATGAACCTTTGGGGCTTTACGCCCAGCTTTGTGCGCGAGGCCGAGGCGCGCTTTGCGGCCTTTTTGGATACGGCCCTGCAGACAAACCCGCTGAAGGGCGAATATTTTTTGCCCAGCGTTGTCAGCGCGCTCATCGCCGAGGGCAAGGCGCGCGTAAAAGTGCTGCACAGTGCCGATAAATGGTACGGTGTTACCTATCAGGCGGATAAGCCCGTGGTGGTGGCGGCCATTGCGCAGAAAACGGCGGACGGGCTGTACCCGGACCGCCTGTGGGAGGAGGCGTAACGATGGCAGATCCCGCCGAAAACAGAATTTCCGAGGCGCTGGCCGCGTATGATTTTGCGGGCGGCGTCGTCGGCACGATGCGCTATGGCAAAGGACACATCAATGATACGTTCTGCGTATATACCCAAACGGAAGAGGGCGACTGTGTGCGCTACATTCTGCAGCGCATGAGCGCGGCCGCGTTTCACCGCCCGGACAGGCTGATGCAGAACATTGTGGGCGTAACGGACTATCTGCGCAGAGAGATCGCGCAAAGCGGCGGCGATACCGCGCGCGAGACGATGACCGTTCTGCGCACCCGGGCGGGCGAGACGTTCTTTACCGACAGCGCGGGCGGCGCGTGGCGCGTGTACCCGTTTATCGAGCAGACGCGCTGTTTGCAGACGGCCGAAACGCCCCGGCTGTTTTATGCCTCGGCCAAGGCGTTTGGCAGGTTCCAGCGCATGCTGAAGGATTATCCCGCCGATACGCTGTTTGAGACGATCGAAAAATTCCACGATACCGAAGACCGCCTTGCCAAATTCGAGGCGGCGCGCGCGGCCGACGCGATGGGCCGCGCGAAGGACTGCGCGCCCGAGATTGCGTTTGTAAAGGAACACGCGGCCGACTGCGGCGTGGCGCTGGCCGCTCTGCGCGCGGGCAAATTGCCGCTGCGCGTAACGCACAACGACACCAAGCTGAACAACGTGCTCATCGACACAGCCACGGGCGAGGGCGTGTGCGTGATTGATCTGGACACCGTAATGCCCGGCCTTTCCATCAACGATTTCGGCGATTCTATCCGCTTCGGCGCGAACCACAGCGCCGAGGACGAGCGGGATCTTTCAAAGGTGAATTTTGATCTTTCGCTGTTCGAGATCTATACCAAGGGCTTTTTAGAGGGCGCGGCCGGCACGCTGACGGACGCCGAAAAGGCGTATCTGCCGTGGGGCGCGAAGCTGATGACGCTGGAATGCGGCATCCGTTTTTTGACGGACTATCTGCAGGGCGATACTTATTTCCACGTGCAGCGCGAAGGCCAGAACCTCGACCGCTGCCGCACCCAGTTCAAGCTGGTGCGCGATATGGAGGCGGCGTGGGACGAGATGCGCGCCATAGTGGCAAAGTACTGAGCTTGGCGGCAAAGCGGCTGCCCCGCACGCCGCGATTCCCCGGGCGGGGCTGATGGAATATTTTATGAGCGGGCTCGCTTGTGTGTTCATCTAAAACGAGGCGAATAGAAGCCAAACACTAAAAAACGCCAGCATCGCGAAATGCTGGCGTTTTTGCCGTTTGACGGGATTTCCCCTGTCTTACAGCGTCGCGTTGAACGCGCTGATGAGGGCGGGCCAGGTGCCCGCGCCGACAATGCCGTCCGGCGTGAGGCCGGAGATGGCCTGAAATGCCGCCACGCTGCGCGCGGTGGCCTGCCCGTAGTTGCCGTCCACATTCAGGTGCGGGGTTCCGTGGATGGCGTTCAGATAGCTTTGCACAAAGCGCACCGAATCGCCCGTGGAGCCCACGCGCAGCGGATTGCCCGGATACGGCGTGACAACGGCCGTCGGGCGGCCAGCCGTAACGGCCTCATACACCGAAACGATCTTATTCCAGGTGTTCAGGCCAAGAATGCCGTCTGCGGAAAGGCCGAACTGCTCCTGAAAGCGGCGCACGGCGTTTGTTGTGTGATCGCCGTAGATGCCGTCCGCATTCTGCGGATTGATGGCGGTATAAATGCGCGCAAGCTCGTTCAGGCGGCGCTGCATATGGCGCACGTCCTCGCCGCGGCTGCCGGGACGCAGCGCGATGCCGGGATACGTATCGGAACTGCCGCCGATGAGCGTGTTGTATTCGCCTACGATCGAATCCCAGGTATTGCGCCCGATGAGGCCGTCCATCGAAAGGCCGTTCAGCACCTGATATTGCATCACGGTGCTGGCCGTGCCCGAACCGTAGCGGCCGTCTACAGTAAGGCGGATGAGCGTGGGATACGCCGCGTCGCGCAGCCCGTTTAGATAAAGCTGCATACGCGCAACCTCGCTGCCGGAGCTGCCCGGACGCAGAACAACGCCCGGATAGGCGGGATCGGCCGCGACAATGGCCATGCCGGTATTTTGATTGCTTTGCATGTGAAAATGCCTCCTTTCAACCCATCGTATGCACGTGCCGCACCGTGCGTGAAGGGGCCGGAAAGAAGGCATTTTCTGCCGAAAAATGTTTTTTGCGGAAAATCCGGAGATCGGGATGCAAAGGGAGGCGCGTTTCGCGTTTTAAGCGCCGACCGGCGCTTTTCACGGATTCTTACCGATCCTCGATGGTGTAGGTGAATTCGTATTCCTGCTGCAGTGCCTTTACCTTTTCTTCGTTGTCTTCAATGAACGTGGGGGTATAAACGGATTTGCCCTCCTTCTGGTAAGCCTTCATAATCTCCTGAAGCTTGGCCCAGCATTCGTCCTTTTTTTCGTAATCGTCCGCAAGGCTGATGAGGAATTCGCGGTGCTTGGGAATGCGTGCTTTCATGATTCGTCTCTCCTTTTTTACAGTATCTTTACGGCATCGCCCGGCAAGGGCAAACAGAGCTTTGGGGCAACGGACAAAGCAGCTTTGGCCGCGCCGGGTGCTTTAAAATCTCCGGGCGTCCTCCGGCTCGCCGGCAGCTCTGGCCGTATCGGGCGCCTCGGGCTCGGCGTTCGGCGCGGAATCGTCCGGTTCCGCGCCAAACGGCACGATGGCGTGCGTTTTTTCATCGATGTGATCCAGAAGGAAGTAATCGAGGGTATCGTCCGGCAGCGCCTTTTGCCGCAGCGAGCGGCAGATCAGGCCGGAGATAAGGCTGTACAGCACTGCGAACAGCGGAACGCCCACCAGCATGCCCACCAGCCCAAACAGGCCGCCGCCCACCAGCAGGGCGAACATTACCCAGAAGCTGGAAAGCCCTGTGGATTGGCCCAGGATCTTCGGCCCCAGAATGTTGCCGTCGAACTGCTGCAGCACCAGAATAAAAATTACAAAGTACAGGGCTTTCAGCGGATCGATCAGCAGGATCAGCATTGTGCTGGGGATCGCGCCGATAAACGGCCCGAAGAACGGGATGATGTTTGTAATGCCGACCACCACGCTGATGAGCATGGTGTACGGCATGTCCAGGATCGACATGCCGATAAAGCACAGAATGCCGATGATGATCGAATCGAGCACCTTGCCGCCCAAAAATCCGCCGAATACACGGTCGGTAAAACGCAGGTTATCCAGAATAAAATTCGTGCGGCGCACGCCGCATACGCTGTACAGAAGCTTTTTGCCCTGCGCGGCAAACAGACGCTTGCTGTTCAGGATATAGACGGCGATGATCACGCCGATACAAAGGTTTTTGGCGAAGGTGAGCGTGCCCATCAGGCCGCTTACCAGATTGGTCAGCTGCGGCAGCATATCGGTTTTCACCCATGCCGTCAGCGCGCCCACCGCTTCGGTGTATACCTGCTGTGCGGCGGATTCCAGCGCCGGATTGCTGCGCAGGGCCTCCTCAAACCATTTTGTCGCGCGCTGAATGCTGTTCGGCAGCAGATCGGATTCCACCAGGCCGATTACGCTGGTGACTACCTGCGGCAGCACCATCGAAAACAGCGCGCTCACCAGCAGCAGCGCCACCAGCACCGACAGCGCCGTTGAAAGCGCCTTCGCGGTGCGGGCCGCCGCAAGAGGCTTTTTCGTGCGCTTTTTTAAAAAGGGCAGCACGACCGCGTAAATGCGGTTGAACAGCGGATTCAGAAGATAGGCGATCACTGCGCCAAATACAAACGGCATCAGCACGCCCGCCGCAGCGCGCAGGCTGTGCGCAAGCTCCTGCACGCGGAACAGCGAAAAGAAAAACAGAATGCTCAGGGCAATGACGCAAAATGCCGTGAGCCCCCAGTGCAAATAAACTTTAAAGGAATCGCGTTTCATAAGGTTTTCCTCCGGATGGGCAAGCTGTATTTTGTATTTGCGGTCGAAAACAGGAAGGGACACGCCGCACGCGGCAGGCCCGGCGGCCGTATCAGCGCCCGGCGCCCGGCGGCGCTTCAAAAAGCTCTGGCGCGGCGGCATCACAAGCCCCTTCATACAACGATCCCGGCGCCGAAAATGCTTCAGTGCCCGCCAGATAATCCATCCAGGCGACACGCGCCCCGTTCCTAAGGTAAACACGCGGCACGCGCCGCCCCACACCGCACAGCACCTCATACCCGATGGAATTTGTCATGGCCGCCACCGCCGCCACGCTGTCGGCCGCTTCGCCGCCGAAGATGACGGCGACATCGCCCGGCGCCGTCTGCGGGATATCCGTTGCATCGACAATGATCTGATCCATACACACACGGCCCAGCACACGCGCCGGGCGCCCGTGCAGCGATACCGTTCCGCGGGAGGAGAGCGCGCGCGGATAGCCGTCCGCGTAGCCGACGGTCAGCGTCGCCGTGCGCACCGCGTGCGGCGCGCGGTAGGTGCAGCCGTAGCTGACGGCGTCTCCCGGCGCCAGCATGCGCACCTGCGAGACAACCGCGCACAGCTGCATTGCCCCGCGCAGGCCGGGCAGCACGGTATCCGGCGCGGGCTGCTCGCCGTACAGAATAATGCCGGGGCGCACTAAATCGAGACGGTATTCCGGCCATGCGAACGTTCCTGCCGAATTGCAGCAGTGGCGCAGAGAAAACGTGACGCCGCGCTTTGCCAGAGCGTCGATCATGCCGCACAGCAGCGCGTATTGACGGCGGGTGTATGCCTCATCCAACGGCGCTTTGCTGTCGGCGGCGGCAAAGTGCGTAAAAATGCCCTCTGCCAAAAGCCCCGGCAGCGCGCAGGCGCGCGCCGCGCCCTGCACGTCGTTTGGCGCAAAGCCAAGGCGCGCCATACCGGTATCGATCTTCAGGTGGACGCGCACCGCCGCGCCCGCACGCACGGCGGCGGCGGAAAGCGCCGCGGCGTAATCGGACGAAAATACGGTTTGCCGGATGTCGTGCGCCGCCAGTGCGGCAGCGTTTTCCGCGGGGGTGTAGCCGAGAATGAGCACCGGCTTTGTCACGCCCGCGCGGCGCAGGCGCAGCGCTTCGTCCATGCACGCCACCGCGAAGGCGTCCGCGCCCTCCCTCTCCAGCAGCGGCGCCACAACGGCATCGCCGTGGCCGTAAGCGTCGGCCTTTACCACAGCCATTACTGCCGCGTCCCCGGCGCACTGCCTCACGAGCCGAAAATTGCCGCGCAGCGCATCCAGATCAATCTGGGCCCAGCAGCGCATTCCCTCCAGGCTCCGGCGGCCTTCGTTTTTCTGGGTTTCGCTCCTGCGATCTTCTTTTTTTTGAGCTTCGTTCATGCCGTATTCGTTCCTCCGGCTGCTGCCAACACATTTTTGCCTTGCCGCCCGGCGCGCCGCCGCTGCTTCGGCTCTTGCCATGGCGGGGCAAGGGCGCCCTACCGGCATAAAAAGCCCGCGCGAAAAATCAATTGAAAGCATCCATTACAGTATAGCATATAGTATAGCACGATTTTTCAAAAATCGAACATGAGGATGCTGGAGTATAAGCGAGAAAAGACGAGCATTTGCGAGCGTGTGAAGAATAAATAAAAAAATTGACAAAAAAGGCTTGACGCGCGGAAAAGGATTCGGTATAATCTATATTGCGCCCTAAGAAGAAAAGCGGCATTCTGCATGCCGCTTGCGCAAAGGGCCTTCAACTGTTTTGCAGATACTATGAGGAGGAACACAAATGAGCACAACTCTTGCCAAGCCCGCCGAGGTAGAGCGCAAGTGGTACATTCTGGATGCTGCCGGCAAGCCCCTTGGCCGCACCGCCGCTGCCGCTGCCGTTCTGCTGCGCGGCAAAAACAAGGTCACCTTTACGCCGAATGTTGATTGCGGCGACCACGTGATCATCATCAACTGCGATAAGGCGGTTCTCACCGGCAATAAGCTGGAGAAGAAGTATTATTATCATCACAGCGGATGGATCGGCGGCATGAAGGCCGTGCAGTACCGCACGCTGATGGCCGAGAAATCCGACAAGGCCATGATGCTGGCTGTAAAGGGCATGCTGCCCGGCAATACGCTGGGCGCGAACGCGCTCAAGCGTCTGCGCGTTTACAAGGGCGCCGAGCACAAAAACGCCGCCCAGAAGCCCGAAGCGTACACGCTGTAAAGAAGGAGGCAATGAGAATGTACGAGACAAAACCCTATTTCTACGGCACAGGCCGTCGGAAGAATTCCGTTGCCCGCGTGCGCGTGTACAACGGTACCGGCAAGATCACCATCAACGATCGTGATATCGACGATTACTTCGGCCTCGAGACGCTGAAGCTCATCGTGCGCCAGCCGCTGGCCGTTGCGGCCGTGGAAGGCAAGTTTGATATCGTCGTGCGCGTTTCGGGCGGCGGCGTTTCCGGGCAGGCGGGCGCCATCCGCCACGGCCTTTCGCGCGCGCTGCTCGTCTACGACGAGAACCTGCGCGCCGATTTGAAAAAGGCCGGTTTCCTCACGCGCGATCCGCGCATGAAGGAACGCAAGAAATACGGCCTCAAGGCTGCCCGTCGCGCTCCGCAGTTCAGCAAGCGATAATCAGCACTTCAAACTGGTTCAAAAATGCTCAAAAACCCCGAAAAACTGCGGTTTTTCGGGGTTTTTCTATTTCACATCTTCTGTTGCAGCTTGTCTGATTCTGGCAGGATTTGAACTGTTCTGACCCTGTTTTCTTGATTAAAAATGGGGCAACCGGCCCTTTTTGACCCCATTATGATTAAAAAATGGGGCAACCGGGAGCCAAAATCGAGCCGTTTTTGAGGTGCTTTTACCCTGTCCCTTGTCCCTCATTTACGAGCTTTTCGTTATGGTTTTTCTTTTGAAAGGGCTGTCCTGATTTGTCAGGATTTGACCAAACTAAATTCGGTTTATCTTTTCTTCCTCATGCCATCCAAACTCTTTGAAGCCGGTGAATGCTCGCACATTTGCGCTACACATCTTTGAGCAGATACTTTGAGCAGATACAATGAAGGCGAAAAGGAGGACTGCACTATGAGGAAGCAGAAATTCAAGATAACCCTCACCCCTGCCGAAAACAGCATCGTAATCCAGAGCCTCAATCGTCTGCGGAACACTCTGTTGCGGGAAAATCGGGACACCGGCTGCGTAGATGATCTTTTGCTCAAAGTCATGTGCGCCCCTGTCAAGAGAATTTGAAAACTACATATTGTACCGACTGAATCAAGCCGTTTATATCTTTATGTTCACGGGCAAGGCGGAAACAAAGAAGAAGCATCTTTTTTGGCTGAAAAGATCTGTGTAAGGGGATGGCAAGTTTTAAGTTTTGATCTACCAGGACATGGCGAAAGAAAAGATGAAAATGGTTCCTTTGACCCCTGGCACGTTTCTCCTGAACTTGATTTAGTTATGAAATATGTGAAAAGGCACTGGAAGCAACACGCTTTATATGCAAACAGCATTGGGGCTTGGTTCAGTATGCTTTGCTTCGAACATGAGCGATTTGAAAACTGTCTGTTTGTATCTCCGGTTCTTGATATGAAACAACTCATTCTTAAGATGATGAGTTGGGCAAATGTCACAGAAGAACAACTGTGTCGGGAAAAGATCATTCCCACCTCATTTGGCCAAACCCTGACTTGGGAATATTGGCAATATGCATTGGAACATCCAATTCTGAAATGGGATTCTCCTACACGAATTTTGTACGGAGAACATGACCATATGATTGATTACAGAGTTGTGGAGAACTTTTCAAAAAGATTTCATTGTACGATGACAGTTATGACACACGGGGAGCATTGGTTCCACACAGAGCAACAAATGAACTTCCTGGGACTGTGGATCAGCAATAACTTTCAGAACAGAAAGGTTTCCCGATTAGAACGCTGAAATACACCCTCTTGACTTTTACTATCAATAATAGTACTATTGTTAATAGTAAAAGTGGAGGTGTTGTCATGTCATCAATAGATTTAGTCATACTCGGTATTGTACTGGAAAAGCCCCAAAGTGCTTATGATATTCAAAAAGATGTGGAGTACCATCATTTTTCACGTTGGACGAAGATAAGTGTACCTTCTATCTATCGGAAAGTTCTTCAAATGAGTGAGAAAGGCTACCTGCAAAGCGACATTGTAAAAGGTGGTAAGTTTGCAGATAAAGCAATCTATTCAATTACCGACAAGGGCAGAGTGTATTTCAAGGAACTAATGGCCTTTTATGCCGCTGGCCCGATACCGCTGTTATTTGATTTCAATGTGGTCATTACCAATCTGAACAAGATGGACAAAGTTGAAGCAATGGAGCTGGTTTCGACTTTGCGCCAGAGCATACAGTCCACGGCTGAATTAAACGAGGGCTATGCTCAGGAATTTGCAGACATTCCTCTGGTTGGGAGAACAATTTTTGAGCAGCAGCAACTGCTTTACAATGCTCTCCTTGAATGGCTGAAACACTTTGAAGGGCAGTTCTTGCAAGAATGATTACCGATTCTAAAAGTAGTCTAACCATTCTATTTGAGGCTCCATTTTGGATTGGCATATATGAGAGATCGTGCAACGGTAAGTATGAGGTGTGCAAAATCACTTTTGGTGCAGAACCAAAGGATTATGAGGTTTATGAGTTTCTGCTGAAGAATCGGCACAAGCTGAAATTCAGTCCGCCTATCCAAGCGGAAGTTATTGCAGAACGAAAAATCAACCCTAAACGTATGCAGCGTGAAATAAACAGTCAACTGCAAGATAAGGGAATTGGTACCAAAGCACAGCAAGCCCTTAAACTCCAACATGAACAGTGTAAGTTAGAAAGAAAAACAAAGAGCCGAGAGCAACGAGAAGCAGAAAAGGATCGCCTATTTGCTTTGCGGCAGGAAAAAAAGAAAGCCAAACATCGAGGGAGGTAAGCATCTATTTCATATTTGTTCATTCCTCTTGACTCTCACGTTACGTCATGGTGTATGCTGAAAAAAACAAGAAAGGAATGTGACTATATGAAATTAAGCTATGTACGTTCGGATGCCGTCTACAAAAAAATAATGGAGGCTCCCGTCGAAAAGAAAAATGACATTTACCGGTATGAGCTGATGATGCCTTTTAAAGGCAAGTGGGACTGCTATCAAATCCCCATGAAGGCAGCTACACCTAATGGCTATGACATTATTATGGCAAGTGATATGCTGGGTCTTATCTCTCCTACAAAGGTAGATCAGTCACAAAAAGCAAACATTGAGAGCCTTTCATCGGATCGGCTCTGGGTATCTTGTGAGCAGTCCATCCGGAAATCCTTGGAATGTTTTTTGAACAATGGGATTGAGCTACCCGTCAGCGAGTATCTATTTACGATTTTACTGGCAAACGCCGAGAGCCCCTATACCTCTTTGAATGAAGGGTATTGTGGCGATGGTGGCATTCCGGGGTATATCATGGCGTGGCTGATCCCCAATGAATTTACACTGACTCGCCTTCCTGTTGCGCTGGCCCACGAAGTAAACCATAATGTGCGCTTTCAGTTTATTAAGTGGCGGAATAGTATCACCCTTGGGGAGATGATGGTCAGCGAGGGCCTTGCTGAAAACTTTGCAACTCATTTGTATGGCGAGGACAAGGCAGGCCCCTGGGTAACCAAAACGGATATGCAAACCCTGAATGAGTACATCAAACCTATTATTCACAATGGACTGAATGTTCAAGGGCTTGAGAATCTAAACGCCTATCTCTATGGTGACGAGATGGCCGCGATGCAAAATTTCCCCTGTGTTGGATTGCCCTACTGTGCTGGCTACGCTTGCGGGTATCATTTGGTTAAACACTACTTGCAAAAGACAGGAAAAAGTATTATTGAAGCCACGATGCTGCCTGCAAGTGAAATTTTAGAAACTGTGGAGGATTTTTGGGATGAATGATAGGAGGATGACGGTACATGAAGTTGCTGACCTAACCGGTATCACAATACGGACATTGCACTACTACGATGAAATAGGACTTTTGAAGCCTACTATGGTTACAGACAGTAAATATCGTTTGTATACTGATGATGATTTGAGCCGGTTGCAGGAAATTCTATTTTTTCGTGAAGTGGGATTTGCATTGAAGGAAATCAAGAGCTTGCTCGGTTCTCCTAATTATGACCGGACAGAAGCGTTGAAAAGACACCTTGATATTTTGCAGGCGCAAAAGGATCGTATTGATGCTCTGATCTCCCTTGTTAAAACAGAAATAGAAGGAAATCCCGTCCCGTCTTTTGCACCTTTTTCAGATACAAAAGTGCTTGAGCTGAAAGAGAAATATAGGTCGGAAGTTTTGGAACGCTGGGGTAATACCCATAGTTTCAAAGAATATGAAGCAGCATTTCTGTCGCAGCCAGAAAAAGGTCAACGAAATCAGTTAGAAAGATTTCTTTCTGTGTCTAAGGATACCTTTGAGAAATTAGCTCAATTTCAAGCTCAATCTCCTGCCTGTCAAGAAGTGCAACAAATCGTAAAAGAGTGGCAGCAGTATATCTCTGAATCCTTCTATGAATGTGATAATCAAATTTTGCTCTACTTAGGGCAACTCTACATCAGTGATGAACGCTTTTCCAATTATATAAATGGGTTTAGCAGCGGAAATTTGGCGTCTTTCTTCAGTGAAGCAATCAACATTTTCTGCGCAAAGGACAAAGAGTAAAGGGGGGATGATATGGATGCAGAATGGATATTGTGTCCTCTTTGTGGAGGTAAAACCCGTGATAAAATAAGAGAGGACACAGTTTTGGTTAATTATCCTCTCTACTGCCCGAAATGCAAACATGAATGTTTAATCAAAGCAGAACATTTACACATTACTGTCATCAAAGAGCCAGCCGCAAAGACGCAGAGCCGATGAACTTGTGAGTAATCACAGTCATCGGCTCTTTTTTATTCTTTAGACTGACTTTCCAATGCGGCTTTTATTGTAGCTTTAATTATTTGAATGGAACGCTCATCGCAACTATATAACATACGGACAAGGCTTTCCATCTCGGATTCTTGTACCTGCTTTTCAGGGAAGAAAATCTGATCCGGCACAATAGCCAGTTCGCGGATGAGCTTGTAAAGGATTTCGTAGCTGGGCTTTTTCCCTTCGTTTTCTATACGATATATAAACCTTTCGGTAACACCTACCTTGTTAGCCAAGGTTTCTACGGTCATGTCCGCCTTTGCACGAGCGTTCTTTATGATCTCTCCGAGTATTTCATGCTGATTCTGCACTTTTAGTTCACCCCCTCTTTCTATTTTAATAATCTATGCCAGTTTGATAATGGCATAGTAGTTCAAATTTTAGAGAACTGAAAGTGCGGAAAATAGTGAACCAGAGAGAAAACATACCCTGTCAATAAAAAAAACGAGGTATTGGCAGGGGGCTTTGTCATGTCCATCCTTCCATCCCGCGTTTAGGTTTGGAGGGATATTTTTATGCGCTGGAATGCCCGCGCTTCGTTGCTAATCAGAAGCAGCGAGTTTGATTTGATAAAATAGGCCGATTGCGTTCTGATGGTACACGGCCAAAAAAAAATTCCTGCCATGTAGCGGGATCGTCCACCCTTCCTGGTGAACTGTCATGCCATAATACATACGAACTAAAAAGAAACGCACTTGCTGTGTGGGGAATGGCCCCACCATGCAGGTGCGTTTTTGTATATCACCACAGCTTATTCCCACGGTGCCGTGACCCCCCGATCAGTCTGAATTTCTCAAAATTCAGACTGATCGGAGGTAAACAGCGTGGAAGCTGGCAAAAAAAGAATATGGATTCGCGGCCAATATGTTGAGGTCACGGATGAAGTGTATATGGCCTATACGCAAGCCGACAGAAAGATGCGTTACTTTGAGAACGATTTGAAAACCGAACGGTTTGTTCTCGGAAAGGAGGGCCAGATGGTACGAGTCATCCCCAGCCGCGAAGATTCTTTAGACCGGCTGATGGATGAAAATGCCCAGCAGTTCCCTAACGAGGAGAGTGTAGAGAACACGGTGCTTCATAAGCTGGAGGTGGACAAGCTACATACTGCCCTGGCGATGCTGACCCCGGAGGAGCAGGCTTTGATCCAGGCATTGTTCTTTGAGGAAAAGACAGAGCGGCAGTAAGCTTGAGCCGATTCCCGATGCGTTCTTCCATCCTCTGTGCGAAAAACTGAAGATGTACGATTTTATGGGAATAAGGTTGACGCGGTGTCAGAATGGTGGTATATTCATGGCGCTGACGCTGTGTCAGAATATATTGGCGGATGGGGAGGGCTTCGTATTCGGAAAATGCCTTTCCTTCAAAAAACACCGGAAAAATAAGGAGAATACAAAATGCCAAAAGGATCGCCGGAGCTGACGGAGGCCCGCAGGGAGGAAATTATCAACGCCTGTGAAAAGCTTTATCAGACGAAGAGCTTCCGAGAGATCACCATCAAAGAGATCGGAAACGCAACCAGCTTCACGCGCACATCCATTTACAACTATTTTCAGGCGAAAGAGGAGATCTTCCTTGCCCTGCTGAAACGCGAGTATAAGCTGTGGAATTCCGCGCTGAAACAGACCATGGAACAGATCGGCGCCATGACAAAGGAGGAGTTTGCCGCCATGCTGGCACACTCTTTGGAGGAGCGCGCCCAGCTTTTGAAGATTATGGCCATGAATCACTACGATATGGAGACCGGAAGCCGCCCGGAACACCTGAAGGCGTTTAAGCTCGTGTACGGCGAATCCCTGCGCACGGTTACGGCCTGTCTTCACCGATATTTCCCGCAGATGACAGCCGAACAGAAACAGGATTTTATCTATACCTTTTTTCCGTGTTTATTCGGCATCTATCCTTATACGCATGTCACCGAAAAGCAGCGGGCGGCGATGGATGCGGCGGGCATCGATTATGTGTTCCTGTCGATTTATGAGATCACCTATCACTGTGTAAGAAAGCTGCTGGGGTAAGCGCAAAAGCATTTTTTTAAGGAGGATATCAAACATGAAATATGCGAAGCTTGGCAGATCCGATCTGACGGTTTCCCGCATTTGTATGGGCTGTATGGGCTTTGGCAACGCGTCTGCCGGCCAGCACAGCTGGACCGTAGACGAGGAACAGACACGGCAGATCATCCGGCACGGCCTGAACCTGGGCGTTAATTTTTACGATACGGCCATCGCCTACCAGAACGGCACCAGCGAGCAGTTTGTCGGGCGCGCACTGCGTGATTTCGCAAAGCGGGACGAGTATGTGATCGCTACCAAGTTTACGCCGCGCACGCAGGACGAGATGGATGCAAACGTCAGCGGTCAAAAGCACATTGCAAATTCTCTGGAGCAGAGCCTGAAAAACCTCGGAATGGACTATGTGGACCTTTATATCTGCCATATGTGGGATTACAATACGCCCATCGGGGAGATCATGGAGGGGCTGCACAGCGCCGTTCAGGCGGGAAAGGCCCGGTATATCGGCATCTCCAACTGTTTTGCGTGGCAGCTTGCCAAGGCCAACTTCTATGCCCGGGAACACGGCCTCACCGAGTTTGTGTCCATACAGGGACATTACAATCTGCTCGCCCGCGAGGAAGAACGGGAAATGGCGCCCTTCTGCGCCGATCAGAACATCGCCCTGACGCCGTACAGCGCTTTGGCCGGGGGACGGCTCGCAAAGCGGCCCGGCGAGACCTCTAAGCGGCTGGAGCAGGACACCTACGCCAAATTCAAATACGACGCCACCGCACAGGCGGACGGCAGAGTCATCGCCCGTGTGGTGGAGCTGGCAGATGCGCACGGCGTTTCCATGACAGAGATCTCTCTGGCGTGGCTGCTGACAAAGGTGACCGCCCCGGTGGTGGGCGCGACAAAAATCTCCCATGCGGAGGGCGCGGCAAAGGCCGTGGAGCTTGCGCTGACACAGCAGGAGATCAACTATCTGGAGGAACTGTATGTACCCCACGCGCTTGTCGGCGTGATGGCGCAGAACGGCAAGCAGAAAGCCGGAAATGCAGTATAAAACAGAAAGCCGGAACGGCAGTATCAAGCAGAAAGCCGGAAATGCAGTATAAAACAGAAAGCCGGAACGGCAGTATCAAGCGGAAAGCCGGAACGGCAGCAGAAATAAAAATCAAGGGGAGCAGCAGCATGGAAAGGATCACACAAACCGCGGGCAGAGATCCGCTTGGCGATTTCGCGCCGAATTTTGCCCACTTCAACGATGACGTTCTTTTTGGCGAAAACTGGAACGATCCCGGGATCAGCCTGAAAACCCGCTGCATCATCACCGTTGTGGCGCTGATGTCCTCGGGAATCACGGATTCGTCCCTGACGTACCATCTGGAAAACGCCAAAGCCCACGGCGTAACAAAAGCGGAGATCGCCGCCATCGTCACCCATGTCGGCTTCTATGCGGGCTGGCCAAGGCGTGGGCGGTATTCCGGCTGGCAAAGGACGTGTGGAACGAAACAGAGCCGGGGCTCACGGAAAAGGAACAGTATCAGAATACGATTCTGTTCCCCATCGGCGCGCCCAACGACGGCTTTGCGCAGTATTTTATCGGGCAAAGCTATCTTGCGCCGGTATCCAAAGAACAGGTGGGTATTTTCAATGTCACCTTTGAACCGGGCTGCCGGAACAACTGGCATGTGCACCATGCCGACAAGAGCGGCGGGCAGATCCTCATCTGTGTCGGCGGAAGGGGATATTATCAGGAGTGGGGCAGGCAGCCTGTGGAAATGTGCCCCGGCGACAGCATCAACATTCCCGCAGGCGTAAAGCACTGGCACGGCGCGGCGCCGGATAGCTGGTTCAGCCATCTTGCCGTTGAGGTGCCGGGAGAAAACGGCTCGAACGAATGGCTGGAGCCGGTGGACGAAGCACAATACGGAGGCTTGAAATAACAAGGAAAGGGCGCGCCGCAGATCTCCTTTTTGCAGCGCGCCCTTTTTCTCAATCCAAAATATCGCTCGACCAGCCAATGTCCTCGCCGTCGCCGCCGGAGGGTGCTGCAGGCTCGCCGCCTCCGCCGCTGGGGGGCGCGGCAGGTGCGCCGCCGCCTCCACCGCCGGCGGCGGCGGCCGGGGCCGAGGCCGAGGCCGAGGCCGGCCTGCGGGTGGGAACCGGCACGGAGGCCGCCGCAAAGGAAAACTGCGGCGGCAGGGCGTCTCCGCCGCTTTCCAGTGCCGTTTGGGGCGATGGATACTCTTCCCAGACGGCGGGCGGGGCATAGGGGTCGGCAGCCGAAAGCTCTTCCAGCGTGCCGGCGTTGTGCCAGCCGCTGCCTGCCGTCCACTCTACAGCCCCGTTGTTGATCCGTACAAGAACGTCGCCCGTCCGGGCTGCACCGGGGGCGCCGGCCGGCGCTTCGTCCGGTACGGCCTGCATGGCGTCTATCGCCGCAGGCTGCCCGCCCGCGGCCCCGGTCAGCGGGCCAAACACGCCGCCGAAGGCGCAGCCGACTCCCACGCAAAACGCGGCGACCGCGCCGGCGGCCGGCAGAACGATCTTTGCCGCTTTCGCCCATGCGATTTGTTTCATTTTATTGCCTCCTGTATCTGAAAGGTCATTTCGCCTGCGCAAGGATCTCGCGCAGGAACGCATCTTCCCGGCTGCCGGCCGCGTATTCGCCCCGGCTGATGAGCCGTTCGGCAAGGTAACAGATGCTGCGGGCCAGCGGCGGGCCGTACAGGGTATAGGTCTGGCCGTTCTTTTCAAGAATGATATACCCGCGGAAGGCATACTCTACCTTGTATTTTTCGGCCGGAAGATTCACCAGTACCGAGGTGAACCGCTGGCGGCCTCCTACCGTCTCGAAAACGTAATCGTTGGTTTTTCCGTTTTCAATCCAGAAGCTTCGCCCGCTCGCCACCTTTTCGCTGCCCAGCACAAAGGGATACGCACCGGCATATTTCTGGTTCATTACAAGGGTGCCGTACTCCACCAGACGAAATCCGTCCAGCCCGGCCGAGCTGCGCAGCGCGTCTTTGGCTGCGGCGGCGATGCCGGTTTTGAACCGAATGCCAGCATTGCCCGAAATGCGGATCGAAAATCCGTGATAGGTGAGAAGATCCTGCAGAGCCGTCTGCTCGTCGGCGGTGTAAGCGTTGTTTGCGTACCGAAGCAGCCAAACCCGCATGCCGGTGGGCACGCCGCTTTCGTTGGTGGGGTACCAGGTTACGGTGCGGGCAGAGGCGCCGGGCAGGGTAAGCTGCGCCGTGCCGCCGCTGCAGGCGGTCGGATATGCGATGCCGTCCACGTACACCGTCTCCTGCGCGGCCGTGCTGCCCAGCTGCAGGCGAACGGTATAGTCCGGCTCGGCGGGGCCGGGCGGCGCAACAGGCGGGGTAACGGGTTCCGCCCCGCTGTGCCGGCGCACCGTCAGGCAGTTATTGGAGGTTACATATGCCAGATAAAAGTCCTGGCCCACTACGGCGATCTTTAAATCGGATTCGGTGATCGAGCTTGCGATATCCCCGCCCAGCATCTGCCAGGCACTTCCGTCCCAATAGCGAAACCGCAGGGTCTGGTTCCGCTCGCCCTCCAATGTGCAGGCGTAAAGCTTCTGCCCGTTGTAGACAAGCCGAAGCGCTTTGATGTTATCGGGCAGGCCGTCCAGCCGCGTCCAGGCCGAGCCGTCGTATACCCGCACGCCCTCGGCTGGCAGCACCTCTGTGCCGGAACCCGCATATATGGCCAGCTGCGCGCCGTTTGCCGCCGCTGCGTGCAGATTGCCGAACGGTACGCCCGTGTCCAGCAGCTGCGACCAGCCGCTGCCATCGAACAAAGTCACCCGGCTGGTACTGCTTGCCCCCGCGGAAGAATCGCTGTATACTACGGCCAGCTTTCCGCCATATTCGCACAGGGCGGGATTGGCAAGGTAGCTGCTGACGCTCAGATCCGCAATGGCCGGTCCATTGCCTGCCAGCCGGATAAAGGTGAGCGTTTGATTTTGGTTTTTGCAATAGGCAAGGTAGAGCGAATCATGATATTCGATCAGCTGGAATTCGTTGATATAGCCGTCCGGCGCTGCATATTGCTCTGCCAGACTGCCGCCGGCATATTTGTAAACAGCGGGAATGATCCCGCTGTTTGTGGTTGCCAGCCACAGCTCGCCCTGATAGAACGCAAGGTCTGCCGATGGGTTTGGGCTCAGGCCGGAGAGGGTGGCCGCCTCGGCCCAGCCGGTTTGCTCGGCATACCGGCGCAAGGTCAGCGTGGTGCCGGAAGGCATGGCATGGGTGGTGTATAAAACCGAGCCGTCGGCGGCAAGGGATACTCCGTTTGAGGCCGCGCCGACGACCGGCGCGCCCACCGAGGGCCAGAGGGCGTCTTGCTCGTAGGAGGCGAATTCCACCGTAAAGGTCAGCAGCTGCTGGTCATCCGAAAGGGTGATATCTTTGATCGCGACGCCGCTGTTTTTGCCGCTGCTGTAAAACAGAAGATCCTGGCCGAGACAATCGGCAGAGAGGTCGGTGGAGCCATACGAGGTGCGGCCGGGGCGGGGCTGGCCGCTGCCATCCGTATAGGGCTGCGGCCAGAGCGGCGCATCCACTGCATACGAGGCCACATCGTTAATCTCGGTATTGCCCGCCTGGCGCGGCCGGAAGACGTAGATGTAGTTTTGTCCGTTGTAATTGCTTTGCGGCTCTACCGCCTCGTCCACGCGGTAAAGCAGCAGGCCGCCCGGCAGCGAGCCGAGAAAATGCTGATCAAAGCTGCCTTTTGCCGCACAGCGGTACTCGGCCACAAAATATTCGGTGTCCGACAGCGGCGTGCGTATTTTGCACGCGGTGTGATGCTGCCCGTTCCACTGGTCGTTCACGCTGGGCAGCCGGAGCGTTACGGTTTGCGTCTGGGTAAGGGTGGGGATCGTGGGGATCCAGCCAAGCTGTTCGCGCAGAACTTCCAGCGGATACTGCGGGTGCAGCAGGGTTCTGGACATGATGCTCCAGATCCCGACGGGAGCATCGGTTCCGCCACCGCCGCGATAAAGATCGGGCAGCCCCAGCGTATGCAAAAATTCATGGGTGATCACGCCGGAATGACTGACCAGGGAGTCGGCCGAAAAATCCTCCTGCAGCAGGTTGTAAGTGGCTACCTGAAGACCCTGGAACATCTCACTGCCGGCATAGCTTGTCGCGTGAGAAGCGGGAAAATGATTTTTATCCTTCAGCTCCGGCAAGAGGATGGTGAGATTGTCCAAAATGCCCTTTGAATCGTTGTCCAGTACGACTCCGGTCGGCAGCTGGATCGTGCCGTTTCCCAGCGCGGCGATAATCTCCCGCACCATCGCGCTTTCGTTGCTGCCGGCATAATACTCCTCGTTGTTTGCCAGCTGCAGGGTATTGCAATAGGCGCCAAGGCCCGTTCCGGCCGTTTCCTGTGGGAAGTAATTTTTCACGGTAAGCTTTCCGTCGGAGACCGTCCGAATGTAATTGGAAAAGGATTCCGGATCGGTATCATATAGCCTGCGCACGATCTGCCAATTCTGGGGCAGGCGCAGAAGATCCTGATCTTCGGATGTATCGCTGAAGCGCACCGCGATGACAAGGTTGGCCAGGGTACCTTGGGCACGGGTGGAGTTGGGCGCGATCAGCTCGCCAAACGCCAGCGCCGGAAAGACGAACGGCGCGGCGGCCAGCAGAAGGCAGAGCGCAAGGCAAAGCCCGCGGCGCGCCCTTTGGCGACGCTGTAGGCCCATGCGGCGGCCGGTACGGTGTTTCACTCAAGATTCCTCCTCTGCCTGGGGCAGCGGCAGCCACGCGGCGCCGACACCCTGTTCCTCTTCAACCGTTTGCGGTCGGGTAAGCGTCAGATAATTGAGCCCGGCTGCATCGTAGCCCACGGTTACAGTACCGGCCATACCCCGCTGCTGGACGGTGGGCCGGCCTTCTTCGTCGAATACACCGGCGTATACGCCGGACGGGCTCTCCGGCAGATCGCCCCAGCGGGCGGGCAGGTTCTCTTCGTGGGGAATGCTGTAAACCGTAAAGGCCGTTTCGCCTGTGAACAGGCCGCCCTTCAGCGTACTCTCCACCCGCAGAAAAGCGCCGCTGTCAAAGCGCAGACAGTCTGCCTGCGCCGCGCCTTCGCCGCCGTTGGACAGAGATTCGCAGCGCAAAACGGCAGCGGTCAGCGGGGTGATGCGCAGGCTCAGCGCCTGCCCGTCGGGCAAAGCCAGACACATCTCAAAAACCGGCAGCGTGCCGTCGATCCATGCAGTCAGCTCGCCCTCGGCGCCTTCCTGCGGCGTGCTGCGATACCGTCGCGCGCCAGCGCCGGTGGTGGGCATCACGGCGTTGAGCCAATCGGCATTCTGCACCCGATCGATCAAAGCCGGCATGTCGCCCGCTGCGGCCGCCTCTACCGCCTGCCGCAGCATTTGCGCCGTTTCGTCGCGTTCCTGCGCGATCGGGACAACAACCTCTTCCAGACAGGCCGCGGCCTCCCGGCCGTCGGCGCGGCGGGCGGCCAGCTCCCAAAGGTCGCGGGCGGCGCGGGCCTCGCCGTCCTCCAGCATCCGGCGGCCCAGACACACCATCTGGGCGGTATCCAGCTCGCTGCGCTCCTGCAAAACCAGATAGGCCTCCTTCATGCCGGGGCCGCTCAAAGTCTCGTCCGCGCCGGCGGCCAGCCGCCGGTACAGCGCGCTGTCCAACTGCCCGGGAAAAGCCTCCTCGGCGGCAAGAATGGCTTTTTGCACATCTTCCTCAGAGACAGCGTCCCCGAGCGGATCGGCGCTCTTATCTTCTTCACTCTGCGCCGCGCCGGCACCGTCCGCCGCCGCAATTGCTTCATAGGCGGCACGCTGCAGCGAAGCAAGGGTCGGCGGCTCGGCGGCCTCGTCCTGCGGGGCATGGCAGCCGGCCAAAAGCAGGGCTGCGGCAAGCAATACGCCCGCGAATTTGCCTCGGATGTTCAATGGCATCGATACACCTCATTCTGCGATCCCGATTCGGCCTTTTTTCGCTCTGGTCGGAGGCTGCCGGCCGTTTTTCCGGATCGTCTGCTTTCTTGTACTTTATTATACGGGCGGAGCCTTTCGCTGTCAACAGGCGCCGGTGCCAAAAGGGCGGAACCGGTACAAAGAAAGGAACCGGCGCAAAAACGGCAAACCGGCTATGGACAATTCCGAAAAAATCAAGTATAATAAGGCACAAAGGCTGTCTAACACCGTAAGTACGGCGTTTTGCCGGGCAAAGCCAATTTGCTGCCCCGGGGCTGTGATGCAGCCTCGGTTTTTTCTCTCTCTGCGCCGGCAGCCCGCCGCGGGGAGGTATCGCCGGAGGCGGAACCATGAACGGATTCGATCCCGAAACACTGCAGTTTTTTGCGCAGCAGCCGGATGCGCTGCCGCTGTACGGCGCTTTTTTGGAAGGCGTGTATGCGCTGGACGCCGCGGTGCGGATCCGTGTACAAAAAACGCAGATCACCCTTTCAAACCGCTGCGTATTCGCCTGTGTTTCCTTTGCCCGCGTGCGAAAAAAATCGCTGCTGCCAAAGCCGTATCTCGTTATTACGCTTGGGCTGCCGTTCGCGCTGGATTCCGCGCGCGTTGCGGTAAAAACCGAGCCCTATCCCGGGCGCTGGACGCACCACATTGTGCTCTCCCGCCCGCAGGACGCGGATGCCGAGCTGGCCGAATGGCTGCGGCTGGCCTATGATTTTTCGATGCAGAAGTGACAGGGAGCGCATTTTGCTCCATGGGAGGCTTTTCGTGAAAAACGAACTCGATGATCTGCTCAACAATGTGTTTGGCTCACGTATGCCGCGCACGGGCGCAAAATCGCCCGATGCGGAAAAAGGCGCGCAAAAAAACGCTGTGCCGCAATTGACGCTGACGCCGGACAATACGCCGCAGGCGCGCCGTGCGGCGAACGCAGCCGCCGCTTCGCGGCGGGGTGCGGCGGGCACGGCTTCGCGGACGGGCACGGCGCGCGGTGCGGCGCGGCCCGGGCAGGCGGCGGGGCGCGCCGCACAAAGCCCCTTTGGGCAGGCGGGCCTTGCGGCGGCGCAGCCGCCGGAAAAACCGAACCCGTCGCCGTCCTCCGATTGGGCGGCCGTCGAGCGCCGCGCCGCCGAGGCGAAAAAAGATCTGGAGGCGCTGGAACGGGCCGTGCCACAAACGGGCGCGGCGCTTGGCGACGCTATTTTGCGCCAGCGGCAGCAGATCGACGCGCTTTCCGATATCCGGCGCATCAGCCGCGAGCTGGAGCAGCCGGAGGTGCGCGGCCTTGCCGCGCCGGAGCCGTCCGCGCCGCAGAGAGAGGCGCCGCCCACGTCTGCCGCGCCGCGCGGCAGAGCGGGGCTGGAGGGCTTTGAAGGCCTTGCCGAGACACTGGGCAAAACCGTTTTGGGGCAGACGGAATATCTGCAAAAGCTGGTAATCGCGCTCAAGCGCCCCTATGTGATGGGGCATACGGGCGAAAGCGCCCGCAGCGCGTTTTACGTTACCGGCCCGGCGGATACGGGCAAACGCCTCAGCCTTACGGCCGCGGCGAAAGCGCTGACAGAGACAGGCGTATTCACCGACGAAAATATCGCGTGGATGGATCTGTCGCTGTATCCCACCGCCGCCGAGGAAAAGCTGTTTTTGCAGGATCTGTATATGGCGCTGGCGGCCAAGGGCGATGTGGTGGTGTTCGAGCATTACGAGCGCTGCCAGCCCGCGTTTTTAACGGTGCTGGACAATCTTGTCCGGCGCGGCAAAAGCCCCCTGGCCGGACGCTATGTGATGCAGAACGGGCGGCTGATCGACGCGGGCGGCGCGCTGGTGACAGACGCGGTGGGCGCGCTCACGCCGCGCGGCAAATATCTGGTGCTGCTGGACGAGGCGCCTGTGGCAAAGCTGGCCGATCGGTTCGGTGCGCCGTTTGTAACGGCGCTGGGCGATGTGTGCGAGACGCAGCCCCTCGAGCCAAAGAGCCTTGCCGCCGTGGCAAAGGCCGAATTTGAGAAAATGGCCGCGCGTGCCCGGCAGACGCTGGGCTTTGCGGTGACGGCTTCGGAGCGCGCGCTGGAGCTTGCCGCGCATAGCGGCGGCCGGGCGCCGGGCGCCGGGGGGATCCTGGCGTTTTGGGAACGCGCCTATCGCGCCTTGGCGCAGTACCGGCTGGAGCACGACGGGACGCCCGGCTCTGCCGCGTTGGATGTGGACGGCGGACGGCTGACGGCGGAACTTGGCGCGGGCGCGCTGGATCTGCTGGCGCTGCTGCCCGAGGCGTACCGCGGCGAGCTGGAGGCCGTGAAGGCCGAGCTGGAAAGCGTTGTCGGCCTGGCCGAGATTAAGCAATATGTGCTGAGCCTTGAAAAAAACTTCGCCGTACAGGCGCGCCGCAGGGACGCGGGCCTGAAGACGGCCGAGGTTTCGATGCACATGATCTTTACCGGCAACCCCGGCACGGGCAAAACGACCGTCGCGCGGCTCATCAGCAAATACCTGAAGGCCATCGGCGTGCTTACGGGCGGGCAGCTGGTGGAGGTAACGCGCGCCGATCTGGTGGGCCGCTATGTGGGCCACACCGCGCCGCTTACCACAAAGGTGCTGAAATCGGCGGTGGGCGGCGTGCTGTTCATCGACGAGGCCTACAGTCTGTATCGCGGCAGGGAGGACAGCTTCGGCCTTGAAGCCATCGATACGCTCGTGAAGGGGATGGAGGATTACCGCGGCGATCTGATCGTGATTCTTGCGGGCTATTCCAACGAAATGCAGCAGTTCCTGACGGCGAACAGCGGGCTGAAAAGCCGCTTTCCGAACATTATGGAATTCCCCGATTACACGGGCGAGGAGCTGCTGGCCATTGCGCGGCTGCAGGCAAAGGGCAAGGGCTACGAGATCGACGGGCGCTGCGATGCAAACCTGCTGCTGTATTTTAACACCGTACAGATGACGCGTGCGCGCGATGCAGGCAACGGACGGCTCGCGCGCAACAAGGTGGAGCAGGCGATTTTAAATCAGTCAAAGCGTCTTGCCGCACAGCCGGAGGCGGAGCTTTCGCAGCTGCTGCCGGAGGACTTTGATCTGACGGACGCAAAAACGCAGCGCTTCGCCGGCGAAGCGCCGGCCCCGTGAGGGGCGCTTTTATGGGCGCGCAGCGTTCAATCGCCGGCGTCCGGCGCATTGAAGAAAAAAGGATGAGGCAAAGGCTGTGCCGCCGGCCGGTCTGCGCGGCCGCTGGGGCGGCTTTTCAGAAAAAACGGAGGCTTGAAACAATGATCGAGATCACCATGCAAAACGGCAAAACCATCCGCATCGAGCTGGACGCGGCCGCCGCGCCGCTGACAGTGGAAAATTTTACAAAGCTGGTCAACGAGGGCTTTTACGATGGGCTTACATTTCATCGCGTGATCCCCGGCTTTATGATCCAGGGCGGCTGCCCCGAGGGCACGGGCATGGGCGGCCCGGGCTATGCCATCAAGGGCGAGTTTGCCGCGAACGGTGTGGATAACCCCATCCGTCACACGCGCGGCGTCATCAGTATGGCGCGCAGCCAGGCGCCCGATTCGGCGGGCAGCCAGTTCTTCATCATGCATGCCGACGCCCCGCATCTGGATGGGCAATACGCCGCGTTTGGCCATGTGGTGGAGGGCATGGAGGTGGTGGACGAGATCGCCGCCGTGACGACCGATTTTCGCGATAAGCCCAAAACGCCCGTGGTGATGAAGACCGTGCGGGTGGTGGAACAGGCAGAATAAGCAAGGGGAAGGGCGGCCCGGCAAAGCATGCAATGGTTTAAAAAACTGTTTTCCTTTTTTTGGGATAAAAGCCTGCTGATTTTTTTGATTATTGGCGGGCTGAATACCGTCGTCAGCGTAATGGGCAGCCAGCTGCTGTACGGCGTGCTGGGATACTGGGGCTCGACGGCGCTGATGTTTGCCGTTTGCAGCGTATTCAGCTTTATCTTCAACCGCAAATACAGCTTTGAAAGCAAGGCCCCGCTGCTGCAAAGCGCCGTGCGCTTTTCGCTGGTGATCGCGGGATGCTACCTGCTCAGCTTCGGCCTTTCGGATCTGATCGTGCCGGGATTTCTGGCGCGGTTTTTCCCCGTGGTTCCCGAGGCGTGGCGCGGCCGCATTGCCATGCTGGCGGCACAGGTGATCTTTACCGGGTGCAACTACTTGGGCCAGCGGCTGTGGGCGTTTAAAGAGTAAAAAGCCCGGGGAGGACGAAGACGAAAAAGAGCAAAAACCAGAGCGGCGCCGGAAAAGCCCGCCAAAGAAAGAAAAGCGGCCTGAGAATGGCGTTAGCCATCCTCAGGCCGTAGGTTTTTGCGCTTGCAGGAAGCGCTGCCCCGGAAAACGGGCCGGGATCACGCGGGCCGGGGCCGTTTTGCCGGGCCCGCCGGGCTGCAAAGCGGGGAAAAGCCCGCCTGCGCCCGCGCTTAAATATAGGTATCGATATAGCTCTGGCCGGGGAACGACGCGGGCACAGACTGAGCCAGATCTTCGATCAGGCTCAGGGCCTGCTGCTCCATGCCCTCCATCGATTTTTTCAACAGGGCCGTGCTGTAAGCGGTTTCCAGCTGCATCGCGCTCATGCTCATAGAGGCGGCGGCAATGCCGTTCATCATTTCCATAAAAATTCCTCCTTGGGGCGGGATCGCCGCAGACACCTGTTTGCCCTTTGGCCGAAAGCGTTCTGCAGCTTTCGCATTTGATTGCGTTTTTATTATAAGGCATCCGGTGCAAAAATGCAAGAGGGCGCTTCGGCTTTGCGCAAAACTGCCTTTGGCGCTGCGCCGCGTGCGGCGCGGCGGGCTTACACGGGCGCGGGCCCGGCGGCCGCGGGAGCCGCGTCTGCTCTGCGGCACCCGGATACCAGATATTTTTCCGCGTCGGCTTCGGCGGTGTCTGCCTCGAACCATGGCGCGAACAGCGCGGCCAGCGCGCTTGGCGGCAGCATCTCGCGGGAGACGTGTTCGGCACGGCCCGCGTGGTGGCGGCGCAGCGCTTCCAGCCCCATACTGTGCGCCACGGTAAGCCGGCCGCCCGGCTTTACCCACCGGGCAAGGCAGGCGATCAGACGCGCCGGGTCTTCAAAATGCGGGAAAGCATTGTATACCACGCAGCAATCACAGCGCAGGTGGACGGGGAGCGTTTCAATATCGGCGCAGAGCACTTCAATGCGCGGATCGCTCTGCTTTGCAACCGCGATGCGTGTCATCTCGCGGGAGAGATCTACGCCGATCACGCGGGAAACGTTCCTTGCCAGATAATACGGAAACAGCACGCCCGTGCCGCAGGCAACGTCCAGCACGACGGTGTGCCTTGTCACACCGGCCGTATCTAAAATCAGACGAAGCTTTTCGTCGTCTGTCACCATGCGGGCATCCCAGTGGGGGGCCTGAAGGTCAAAATATGCAGCGATCTCCCGTTTATTCATACGCGTTCACCCAAAATCAGTATAGCGCAAACAGGCCGGGTTGTAAAGGCTCCGCAAAGCGCACGCGACAGCCGCTTTTTACAGCCCCGGCTTCTTTTGCGGCCCGGCGCCCCCCCCCCAAAAAAGCCGCCCCGCAAGCAGGGTGCGGCCGCGCGGGGCGGGGCCGCGCAGATCATCCGGGATCCCGCCTCTATGATACACGACAAAAACGGAATCGGTTGCAAAGAAAAGAAAGATATGCCATAATAAAAAAAGAAGATTTTCGCAGCGGCCGGCCAGAGCGAGACCCCGGCCTGTTCAGAAAGCGTTCCCCCTTGAAAACCATCCTCAAAACATCATCCAGGAAAGGAGCAATTTTATGCGATCCATGGTCCTGATCCCCGCACCGCAAAAGCTGCAGTGGAAGGAGGGCACTTTTGCGCTGCCCGCCGCGCCCGGCGTTGTGCTGCCCGAGGCGTTTGCCGGGCTTGCGGCGCTGCTGCCGGAGCCCTGGCACGCCGGCGCAGAGGGCTGCATTCGCTTTGCGCGGCGGGAAAACACCTGTGCCGAGGGCTATGGCGTTTCGGTTACGCCGCAGGGCGTATGCATCACGGCGGCGGCGCCGCAGGGCGCGTTTTACGCGCTGGCTACGCTGGGGCAGCTGATCCTGCAAACGGACGGCAAAATTCCGTGCTGCGAAATTGAGGATGCGCCCGCGCTTGCCGTGCGAGGCTTTATGCTTGATATCAGCCGTGGCAAGGTGCCGACGTTGCAGGATCTGTGCGCGCTCATCGACCGGCTCGCGATGCTCAAATACAATCAGCTGCAGCTCTATGTCGAGGGCTTTTCGTTCGCCTACCCTTCCTTCCCGCAGTACTGGATGGACAAAACGCCCATCACGGGCGAAGAGATCCGCTATCTGGACAGCTATTGCCGGGCACGGTATATCGAGCTTGTGCCGAACCAGAACAGCCTGGGGCATATGGCGGATTGGATCGCGCAGCCGGAGCTGCACCATCTGGCCGTCTCGGAGGAAGGAGTGTCGTTTCTGGGCCGTTCGATGCCGCCCTCTACGATGGACCCGCTGAACCCCGAAAGCCTTGCGCTTGTGGTGCGCCTGATGGACGACCTTTTGCCGAATTTTACGTCGAACACCTTTAACGTCAACCTTGACGAGCCGTTTGAGCTGGGAACAGGCAAGAGCAGGGAGGCTGCCGAGCGGGTAGGCGTGGCAAAGCTGTATACCGATTATATGAACGCGCTGTACAAAGAGGTGACGGCGCGCGGCAAAAGGATGATGCTGTGGGGCGATGTTCTGACAAAGCACCCCGAATCGATCGGCGATATTCCCAAGGATGTGACGGTATTGGATTGGGGCTATGAGGCCAATTCTCCGTTTGAGGAGCATGCCGCGATGCTGGAGCGGTCGGGCGTGCCGTTCCTCCTGTGCCCCGGCACCTCCACATGGCTCTCGCTCACGGGCCGCACCGATAATATGCTGAAAAATATCCGCAGCGCCGCCGAGGCGGCCCTGCGCCATGGCGCGCGCGGCGTGCTGCTAACGGAGTGGGGCGATATGGGCCACGCCGAGTACGAGCCGCTGAACGAGCCCGCGCTGGCATATGCCGCCGCCCTGTGCTGGAACGGCGCGCCGGTGGACGAGCAGGTGCTTGCCTGCTGGCTGGACCGGTTTGTATTTTTAGACGAAGCCGGCGTGATGGGAAAGCTCGTGCTGGATCTGGGCCGCTGCTATCAATTTGAGGAATTCCCCGTTTCCAACATGGTACTCGGCCGGATCCTGCTGATGCTGGGCCTTGTGCCGAAAGCCGCGCTGAAGGAGCTGACGGAAGGCATAGCGCGGCGCGCGGCGCGCAGTGAAGCGCTCGACGGTCTGGCGCAGACGATCGTGAACCGGAAGGAATTTGATGCCGCGGGGATCTGCGCGTATTTGAAGACGCTGCGCGAGCGGCTGGAGCAAAGCCGCATGCGCGGCCCGAGCGCGGTGCTTTATTACGGCGAAATCGAAAACGCCCTGCGCATGTCGGCCTTTGCGAACGATCTGCACTACGCCTGTCTGCACCTGGAAGAGATGGATGCCGCGCAAAGAGAGACGTTCCTTGCGCCGCTGTGCGAAACAGGCGAGGCGCTTTTGCGCGCGCATCCCGCGCTGTGGCTTGCCCGCAACCGTCTGCACGGCATGCACGAGAGCGTGGCCGTTTTTGAAAAAGCGCTGGCCCAGCTGCGGGCGGCAAGATAGCGTTGCCCGGCCTTTGCCGGAAGGATGCCGGCGAGAAGGACGCCGATTTTAACTGTGGAGCATGTTTGCCGGTGCCCGGTATCGGCAAACCCGGCAGATCCCCTGGGGATGCCGCTTTCCAAAAGCTTTTTGCCGTTTTCCGAAAGTTTTTTGCATCAGGCCCCTGTGTGCGGTTTCGATTGTCAAAGCGGCCTTTTTTGCATGCGGGGCGATCAGGAGTGGCTGAGCTTGACGGTAAACTTTGGGCCGTATTTCTCGAACAGATCGATCAGCTCGTCATCGTGGTGCGCCA
>CAJUMH010000004.1:0-98421 GCA_910587145.1 uncultured Ruthenibacterium sp.
AGTTTCCCATTTTCCACTCCACAGCGTCTGCGGCCATCTGTGTGGCGGGGCCTAAGGTCTTTGTCATCACATCATCAATTCCACTGGCGTTCAACAGGGCCGTAATGACACCAATCAGCACTTGGCCCAGCAGCACCACCGACAACATGCTGATTTGAATTTTTGATTTGATCGACTTCATACAGGACTTTCCTTTCAACCGTTTTTGTAAATAGGGTGAGAACATACCTCCCCGCAATACGGGCATTTTTTGGCTGTATGCTTAGCCTGTGACATTTTACCATGAAGTCAAGCAATAATCAATACATATCCTTAATCCAGCGGGAGCGACGGCCCGCAAAGCCGAGGGGCCTATGCCTGTTCCTTGCCGCAGTAAGCGCGCACATATGCGTGGCGGCGGCATTCCTCCAAAAACGCTTTGGTGTTTTCGTAAAACGCCGCGTCGTCCAGCAGATCCACCACGGCGGGGGAATACCGCCTGCCGCGCCCGGCGCGCAGCTCCTGCACCAGCTGCTCAAACGTTTTGGAGGCGGCGTAGCTGCGGCCAACGTTATCCGTGCCGGCGTCCAGCGAATCCGCCACGGTGACGATATCCACCAGCAGGCGCGTGCGCTGCGGACAGGCCTCGGAAAGAGCGGGATAGCCGCCCGACGCGTCGAACGCGCGGTGATGATACCGCGCGACGCAGGCATAATCGGAAAGGCCCAGGTTTTCCAGCAGCGAGCAGCCAAAAACCGGATGCAGCTGAATGCAGGCAAATTCTTCGTCCAGCAGGCGGCGGCTGTACTGCCCCACATAGCCCAGAAGCATACACTTGCCCACATCGTGGTACAGCCCTACATGATAGGCGTGCTTTAAAAAGGCGTCCAGCGCTTCGGGGGTTTCGGCCGGATGGGGAATGCCCAGCAGCCCGTCCAGCATGGCGGGCGCGGCGGCGGCAATGTGCGCGCAGAACCAGCGGGTGAGCTGGCCCAGCACCTCGGAATGCACGAACGTGGGCGGATGGCAGGCAAGGATATATTCCAGCACATGGTTTGAAAAGCGCTCGTCCGTCTGGGAGGAATGGCCGAGCGTGGAGAGCAGAAGATTCGATACCTGCCCCGCGTATTCGTTGACGGGCAGCCGGTACAGATACTGAATGCGCTGCTCCGTCACCTGCTCCAGCCGAGGCTGAAGCGCCCTTTGGGACGCTTCGGGCATCAGGGCCGCGTAATGGTACAGGTATTCCGGAATGGCCAGATTCTTCCAGATCCCGTCGCCGGAAAAATCCTGTGCATCGGACGTCTCCAAAATGGAAAACAGCGTATCCAGCAGCTGGGGCAGTTCGATCTGCCCAGCGTGATAACGCGCTGCGGCATGGACGTATTGCGTGCGGGAGCCCACCGTGCGTTCGCCTGCCGCGGCGATCTGTTCCTGATGGCGATAGACATATTCGGCCGATGCCAGCACGGCGGCGCTCATGTCGGCGTCCGGCCGGTCGCGCAGGGTACCAAGAAACTGGGTGCGGTCGTAGTGCATTGCATAGCAAAAATTATCCCACGGCAAATCGGGATCCATCTCCCGGTAGCGGGGCGTTGTAAGAACCTCCATTGTTTGGGAGAAGATTGACAGATAGTCCTCCCACAGGCTGTTGCCGGCAGAGGGATCGTGCGAGAGCTGCTCCAGGCGCAAGCCGTATTTTCGGTTGCCGAGGCAGCGCAGAATATAGCCGCGCGTTTCGGCGCTTTTCAGCGCCTCGTACTGCGCAAAAAAGTCTCCCCCGGCCCGGAAGTAGGCGCCGATCTGCCGGTGAAACAGATTTACACCCGTACCCGCATCGCGCACGTTCAAATAAAGCAGCGTGATGCCCTGAAAATACAGCTCGCGCACGATCGCATCGGTGTCGCCGCGCAGCTTTGCATATTCGTACAAAAGCTGATGGATGCGATACGCAATGCCCGCGTCGGCGCTGCGGTTGTAATTGAACAGCGCATCGGCCAATGCGCGCAGGTCCTCCGCATCCTCGGCGGTAAGGGTCTGCGCGGTTTTGGTAAACAGGATCTGCTGCAGGATCGCATCGTTTTCGCAATGCAGGCGATAAAGCCGCTCGGCGTTCTGGCGGATGGCGCCGATCATCTCGTCCTCCGTCAGGCCCGGCGCAAAGCGGGGCTTGATCAAGCTGTGCGCGGCGGCAAGGTTATCCAGATAGGTTTGGAAGGGAGCATGCATACCATGATTCCTTTCGTTCAAAAAATAAAAAGCCGCAGGACTGTACATGGTTCGAATACAATAAGGATAGCATATTTTCTTCGAACGGGCAAGAGGCAGCCCGAAGCGCAGCGCGCCCGAACAGCCCAAAGCCGCTGCACACGGCCCAAAGCGCGCCCCGCGCAGCCCTGCCCCGCGCGTATCCCTGCGCGGAGGTGTGCGGGCGCAAGGCGCCGATCTGCAATTTCCTGATTATTCTTCCGCACTCCGGCAAATACTAAAGGGAAGACCCTGCAAAGGAAAAAATTTGCCGGACAAAAACACGCGTTCCTACATAGAATGGGGAAATTGCCGTTTTTGCGCCGCCAATGCGGAAAAGGGAGGAAAACGCATGGAAAAATTCATCAAATGGAGCTGCTTTCTCGCATCGGGATGCGTGGTGCTGCTCTTTGTGTTTGCGCTGTACATTGGCACGCTTTTGCCCGATACCTTTCTGGTTGCCTCCGGCAACGAAATTGCCATCGCCGGCATGCCCTTTGTGCATGCGTCCGCTGCGGTGTCCACAGACGCCGTGGCCAGCATGGAGGAGGGCTCCTCTTACAATGCCGAGCTGACGATCGCGGGCATTGTGCCGGTAAAAACCGTGCGCGCGCAGGTGGTGGAACGGCGCGCGGTGCAGGTGTGCGGCGTGCCGTTCGGCATTAAGATGTTCGCCAACGGCGCAATGGTCGTTGGCTTCAGCGATATTTATACGGCGCAGGGATACAAAAACCCGGCCAAAACGGCGGGGCTGCAGATGGGGGACGTGATCCTTTCCGTGGCGGGGCGGGAGACCAAAACGAACGAGGATGTTGCGGCCGCGCTGCAGCAGCAGGGCGGTGCGCCCGCCGAGGTGATCTTCGTGCGGGACGGTGTGGAAAGATCGGTTCTGCTTACCGCCGTGAAGGATTCCGCTGCCGGCACATGGCGCACCGGCATGTGGGTGCGGGATTCCTCTGCGGGGATCGGCACGCTCACGTTTGTGGACAATGCCACCGGGGTGTTCGCGGGGCTGGGGCACTCGATCCACGACGTGGACACGGGAATGACCATTACGCTGCTGAAGGGCGAGATCGTGCCCGTGGAGATCACCGGAGCGGTGGCCGGAAGCGCGGGCAGCCCGGGAGAATTGAAGGGCCGTTTTCTTACCAGTGTTCCGGCCGGCGATATTACTGCCAACAGCGAAACGGGCGTATACGGTACGGTGCGCACCTTCTGGAAGGGCTTCGAGGCCGAGGTGGCGATGGCGCAGGAAGTGGTAATCGGCAGCGCCGAGATCGTCGCCACCATCGAGGGGCAGGAGCCGCAGCATTACGCCGCCGTGATCGAGAAGATCGCGCTTTCGGCCGATAACCCCAACCGCAATATGGTGGTGCGCGTAACCGACCCGCGCCTGTTGAACGCGACCGGCGGCATTGTGCAGGGCATGAGCGGCAGCCCCATTTTACAAGGCGGCCGCCTTGTGGGCGCGGTAACGCATGTGCTGGTAAACGACCCCACGCGCGGCTATGCCATTTTTGCCGAAAACATGGTGCAGTCTGCTGATGCCGCCGCGCTGCGCGCGGCGGCGTAGCGCGGGCGTTTGCCGCCGCGCACCGAACCTTCGGCCGGCTTTGCGGTTTGCTGCGGCCGCTGCCTGCGGCGGCCGTGCGCCGCGACATATTTTGTAATACCACAGCATATAGTGTCGAAAAGAGTAATATCCACGAAATATAGAAAAAAGTTGCTGGAAACTATTGCAATAATTGGAAATATATGGTAAAATCTGGATCGTAGAGGAAACAGGCGGAAAGCAGACGTTTGTGTGAAAAACAAACGAAACACCGCCTTTCTGAAAAGAATGAACGCATCAGGAGGAAGAAAATGGAACACGTAAAATTGTTGATGACGGAATTATCCCCGGAGATGACGAAGCTGTGCACACAGGCGCTGGCCGCCCAGGAGGTGGAGGTGACAGTTTGCGAAAAGGACGGTGCAAAGGCGCTCGCCGCACTGACGCAGCAAAAGCCGGACGCGGTGCTGCTGGACGCGTTCATGCCGAATCTGGACGCACTAACGGTGAAAAAGCGCTTCGACGAAGCGGGCGGCGGCAAGACAGTGTTTTTTGTCACCGGCAGCTTTACGGACGACGCGCTGGAATGCGAGATGATGGAAAAGGGCTTTTCGTTCTATTTCCAAAAGCCGTTCGACCCGCAGGTGCTGGCCGACCGCGCCCGCGCGGCTACGGGAAAGCACGCGCCCACGCGCCCGGTGGCGGACGATGAGTGCATCGTAACAGAGATCCTGCACCAGATCGGCGTTCCGGCGCACATTAAGGGCTATCAGTTCCTGCGCGACGCCATTCTAATGACGATGGAGGATCCGGAATACATCAACAGCGTTACCAAGCGCCTGTACCCCGAGATCGCGCGGCGCAGCGGCACCACGGCCAGCCGCGTGGAGCGCGCCATCCGCCACGCCATCGAGGTGGCGTGGGACCGCGGCGATGTGGATACCCTCGACAGCTATTTCGGCTACACCATCCACAACCTGCGCGGCAAGCCCACCAACAGCGAGTTCATTGCCATGATCGCGGATAAAATGCGGCTGGATAAAAAGAGCCGCAGAAGCGCGTGAGCGCGGCCGGCAAGGCGCAATATTTAAAATACGGATCAGCCGAACCGAACAAAAATCATAAAAAGCCGCCGGGGGTTTTATAGCCCCCGGCGGCCTTTTTGCAACGCCCGGTTTGCCCTGTCCGCTGCCGGAACCGTAAAAAACAGATCCGCTGTTTTGCGCGCTTTTGCCAAAGCGGTATGGAAAGGATTTTGAAATCATTTGTCGGATGAACCCCAAAGGATCCCCGGCCGGGCCTGCGTCCAAAAGAGCGTCTCGCCGCGCAAAACGCTTACCCCTGCGGGAATTCTTCCTTGCTCTCCAACTTGCTGGCTACGGTGTGGGCGCTCTCCCACACGCCGTTTGCGCAGGGCGTCTGCTCCTGCGCGGTGTAGTAGAGCGGCGGGCGCAGATCGCCGTCCTTCAGCGCTTTGATGCGGCGCTCGGCGTGGCGGGGCAGCGCGGCGCTGCCGTCCGTGCTTTTCTGCGTGCGCCGGGGCGCGGCGCCGGTATGCTCGAACGTGTCGGATAGCGCAACGGCATGCACGTCCGCCAACTGCGCGTCCATTGCGGTGTCGTCTGCAAGGGATACGCCCATCCAGCCGTTTTTGCCGGATGCCGGCGGCGCCGCGTCCGGAGCCGCGCCGCCGCCGGTGCCGGCCGTCTGCGGCACATTGTGTACATCGTTGGGCCTGTTGTGGATCTCGCCGTGGTACAGGCTGCTCAAAATGCTCATCTGCTCATCGCCTCCGGGGATAGGATCCCCCAAAAAAGGCGTCTCTATACACCGCGCCCGACAAAAACAGCCGTTTTCTTCGGCACATCGAACCGGCGGAAGGCTACGCGGAGCGTTTGAGAGAAAAGCACGCGCTGAGGGGCTGCTCCTCCGAGAGAAGAACGCCGCCGTCGTAGGCCACCGTGTAGGTAAGACGGTAGACGCCTTCGGTAAGCCCGGAGAACCAGTCCAATCGCAGGCTGCCCGAACGGGTTTTCTCCATGCTGTCCGGTGTGCCACAAAAGCCGATATCGCTGGGGATCCATTCCCATACGCCGTTTGTCCAGCGCTCCAGCCGGGGTACAAATACCACGCCGATCTCGTGCCCCGTGGTATTTTCGACGGTGTAGCCGATCTCTTCATCTGTGCCGAGCATAAATTCCCGTGCGTCAAGGTACAGTGCCGCCGTGCCGCCCGTCAGCGCGGCGGCGCGGTCGGCCTCGGGGAATTCCGTGCCGCCCGGTGCGAGGGGCAGGCCGCAGATATCCTCGCCGTCGGCCATGCTGTCGCCGTTGGCCTCGGCTGCATCCGAAAAAGCCTCCGTTGGCGCAAAAACGTTTCCCGCGTCGGAGGAAGCCCTCCCGGTGCCGGCCTGCCCGGAGGCGGGCGGAGGCTCCCCCGCACCGGGCATGTGCGAAGCGGCCGGAGCCTCTGTGCCCTGCGAAACACCGGAAGTGTCCGGCGCGCTGAAAGCGCAGGCCGCCAGCATCACCGCGCAAAGCAGCAGACAACCTGCGCAAAGCGCGCAATGCCGGTGGTACCGTGCCCGCGCATCACCGTCGGCCTTTTTCGGCAAGCGTTGCATCATGCTGGATCACTCCCTTTTCCGGCTACTAATATTTTGGCTTTTTCGCCTCGCCCGGTTCGGCCGGCCGGCCTGGCTGCGCCGGCTCGGCAGCGGCGCCGCCTGCCTGCTCCGGGCCCGCATATTGGGCGGTATAATCGGCGGGCCGGCGGGCCGCGGCGTACTGCCCTTGCCGGGCAAGGCGCGCCCGGCTGCGTTTGGACACCGCGCGCACCAGCGGAATGGCAATGGCCGCCAGCACACAGAGCACCAGCAGTGCGGGCAGGAAGTAGACAACCCCAACGGCAAAGTTCTGCACGCCCTCGCCAAAGCCGCGCCAGCTGCTGCGGAAGGCTTCGCCCACGCGGTCGGCAAATGTCACGGGCGCTTCGGTGAACACGCGCACCTCCTCGACGGATACCGTTACGGTGGAGTACGAGACAAGATCATCGTAAGTATTGCGCTGCGAGGTATAGCTTTCCAGCTGATACTGTACCTCTGTCAGCTGGTTCTGGATGGCGAGCAGTGTCTCCAGCTCGCCCGCCTGCTCCATCATGGCGTACAGGCGTTCCTCCTGCAAACGCAGGCTTTTCAGGCGTGCCTCTACGTCTACATAGGCGCGCGTAACGTCCTCGGTGGATTCCTGCCGGTTGATAAGATTGCCCGCGCTGCCCGCGTTCTGCAAAAATATTTCGTACTTTGCGGCCGGAACGCGCAGCTCGTAGGCTGCGCTGCGGCGCGCGCCCTCATAGGAGGGCGTATACAGCTCGGTGGAGGCCACATAGCCGTCCGCGTCCTTCAGCGCCTGCAGCAGTGCCGTGCAGGTGGCGTCGAAATCCAGCGCCTCGATCGACAGCGAGGCGTTCAGAATGATCTTGCGCCCGTCCGTGGGCAGAGAGACGCCGCTGATATCGCTTGAGGCGGCAGAATGATAGCCGCCGGTCTCCTCCGTCGTCTCCATCGGTTCGGCGGAGGGAGACGACGGAGGCGCGCCGTCCCCAAGATCGTAGACGGCCGCCGAGCCGTTGGAGGAGCCGCCGCACCCCGCAAGCGAGACGGCCAGCGCCAGTGCGCAAAGCAGACGGATCCATTTTTGTCTCATTGATTCCCATCCTTTCGCATGGGCAATGCGGGGGCGCCTGGTGGAATGCCCTCTGCGGCGCGCCGCCCGCGCCCGTTTTTTGTGCATCTGCCCTTTATACGCGGCGGCGCGGGGAAATATTGCAAAAAAGGGTTCCAAAATGGTGACAAAACGGCAAACGCAGATCTGTTTTGGGGTCGTTGACAGACAAAGTGCCGGGCTTTTCGGGGGCACCTCGTTTTCTGATCGCACCGCCCATTTTTTATCTCGCTTTTTGCAAAAAACTGTGCAAAACCCTCGAAACGTGCTATACTGGTAATGAACAGATCAGGTTTTTTCAAAACCGGCAGCGTTGGCTGCCGGCTGAGAGAGCAGCCGAGAGATCAACGGCAAGCGGAGAGACCGTCCGTTGGAAGCCAAACCACAAAAACGAAAGGAGAAAAACGATGGGTAAAAATGCAATTGTCGGCCAGAGCGGCGGCCCTACCGCCGTCATCAATTCCAGCCTGGTGGGGGTGTATCAGGCGGCCAAAAGCCGCGGCGCGGCACGTGTGTACGGTATGCGGCACGGCGTGCGCGGCCTGCTGGAGGAGCAGTACGTGGATCTATCCGATTTTCTGCACGATAATCTGGATATCGAGATTTTAAAGCGCACGCCCTCGTCCTATCTGGGCTCGTGCCGCTACAAGCTGCCGGATCCGCAAAAGGATGCCGCCACCTATGAAAAGCTGTTCGGCATCCTCAAAAAGCTGGATATCGGATACTTTTTCTACATCGGCGGCAACGACAGCATGGATACCATCGCCAAGCTTTCCGATTATGCCGCGGCCGTGGGCAGCGACATCAAATTTATGGGTGTGCCCAAAACCATCGACAACGATCTGATGAATACCGACCACACGCCCGGTTTTGGCTCGGCGGCCAAGTACATTGGCGTTGTGATGAAGGAGATCACGCGCGACGGCCTTGTTTACGGCACGCCCAGTGTGACGATCGTAGAGGTGATGGGCCGCAATGCGGGCTGGCTGACGGGCGCGGCGGCGCTGGCCAAAGCCGAGGACTGCGAGGGCGTGGATATGATCTGCCTGCCGGAGCGCCCGTTCGATCCGGATCACTTTATCAGCCGTGTGGACGCGCTGCAAAAGCAGAAGGCGGGTGTGGTGATCGCCGTTTCCGAGGGCGTGAAGGTTGCCGACGGGCGCTATGTGTGCGAGCTGGACGGAAGCAAGGGCAAAACCGACGCGTTCGGCCATTGCACGCTGACAGGCACGGCGCGGTATCTTGCGAACCTCGCGCAGCAAAACATCGGCTGCAAGGCGCGCGCCATCGAGCTTTCCACACTGCAGCGGTGCGGCGGACACGTTACCAGCCGCGTAGACATCACCGAGGCGTTCCAGGTGGGCGGCGCGGCGGCCAAGGCCGCGTTCGAGGGCAACACCGGCATGATGGTGGGCCTCAAACGCATTTCAAACGATCCGTATCAGTGCACCACCGAGCTGCACGACATCCACACCATCGCCAATTTTGAGAAAAAGGTGCCGGACGAATGGATCACCCCGGACGGCATCGGCGTGACGCCGGAGTTCCTCTCCTATGCGCGGCCGCTCATCCAGGCCGAGCTTACGCCGATCTATGTGGACGGCCTGCCGCGCCATATTTATATCAAATGATGCGGCCGGGAGCCGGCGATTTTCGGCCGGGCGGCGGCTTTTATCCGAAAAAGCGCCGCCCGGCCTTTCAAAGCCCGCCGAATGCCGCCCGGCCTTTCAAAGCCCGCCGAGCGACGGCCGGGGCGCTTGCCTGTGCCCGCTGTGATTGGAGCGAGAAGGATACAAATGTCGCAAATTACTGTTTACCCATCTGATTTTTACTTATGACGGCGCCTGCGCCCCTGTATTCGAGGACGTATCGCTCGTGCTGGATACCGATTGGCGGCTGGGGCTTACGGGCCGCAACGGGCGCGGAAAAACAACGCTGCTGCACCTGCTTTCCGGCGCGCTGGATGCGCGCGGCGCGATTTATTCCGCCGTACCGATGCGTTATTTTCCGTTTGCGGTGGAAAACCCGGAAGAGGCGACGCGGGAGGTGCTGGCGCGGCTGTTGCCCGATTGTCCGGATTGGCGCATCCTACGGGAACTCAGGCTGCTGGGGCTGGATCAAGAAGTATTATACAGGCTATTTTATACTTTGAGTAATGGCAAGCGGACCAAGGCGCTGCTGGCGAGCAGCCTGTGCGAGCGGGCGCATCTGTACGAGTGGGATGAGCCGCTGATTATATCGACGTGCTTTCCCGCATGCAGATCGGGCAGCTGCTGGAATGCACGCCCACGATGCTTTTTGTAGAGCACGACGCGGCCTTTGCGCGCCGTGTGGCCACGCGGACGCTGTGCATAGAACAAAAGGAGGGATCTGTATGACGCCGGTAATCCGGGAAAATATTCCGGCCTATCTTGCCGGGCTGCGGCAGTGGCTGAACGAGACGCGGGATGTGCCGCTGGAGAGCATGGACGGTTTTTTTGCCGCGCGCCTCGGGCACTACGAGGCGCATATGGCCGTTTGGAAGAAGGCCTACGAGCGCGCGGCGGCGCTGCTGCCGGAAAACGCGGGCCCGCTGCTGGATCTTGGCTGCGGCACGGGGCTGGAGCTGGATCTCATCTTTGCCCGGTGGCCGGAGCTCTCCGTTACAGGCATCGATCTGTGCGCGGCGATGCTGGAACAGCTGCGCGCAAAACACGCCGGGCGCCGGCTGACGCTGCTATGCGCGGATTACCTGACAGCGCAGCTGGGAAAAGCGCGCTATGGCGCGGTGATTTCGGTGCAGAGCCTGCATCATTTTACGCCCGCGCAAAAAAGCGCGCTCTACGGCCGCGTCTATCGGGCGCTGCGCCCCGGCGGCTTCTTTTTGGAGGCGGACTATATCGCCTGCTGCGATGAGGAGGAGGCGCTGCTGCGCGCCGAATGCACGCGCCGCCGCGCGCGGGACAGCGTGCCGGCGGATGGGTTTGTGCATTTTGATACGCCGCTTACGCTGCCACACGAGCTTGCTCTGCTGCGCGGAGCGGGCTTTTTGGCGTGTGAGGCTGTGGACAGCATTGCGGGCACAACGCTTGTGCGGGCGCAAAAGCCTGCGGCGGCCGATGCGAAAAACGGCGGTGTTCTTCCAAAAGGGTGAGCGTTTCACAAAAATGGCCGCGCCCTTCCAACAGGGTGAGCTTTTCCGGGCGGCTGTAAGCTTCTTTGGTTGCGCCGGGCGTGTGTTCGTGGTATCATAAGAATATCTGCGGCGCAGCCGTGTAAGAAGGCCACGCCCGGCCGCGCGCCGGTTTTTGCGCCGGCTGTGCGGGAAAGGCCGGCCGCGCGCCGGCGGGCAGGGCTGAAAACAGGCGGCGTTACAGATATGCGCAGCCGGCCCGGCTGCGCTTTGACAAAAAAGCGAAGGCAGCAGGCCGATCGGAAAGGGAAAAGCGAATGCAATTTACCACGTTTGCTTATATGGGCTTTTTTGCGGCGGTGTTTGCCATTTATTGGGCGACGCCCGCGCGCCGGCGCTGGGTGGCGGCGCTGGCGGCGTCTGTGGGGTTTTACGCGCTGTTCGGCGCGCCGATGCTGGCCGTTCTGGCACTGTGTGTTGCGGGAACCTATGCGGGCGGCCTGCTGCTGGAAAAGCGGCGCGGACAAACGTGGGCGCTGGTGCTTTGCGTGGGCGCGGCGCTTTTGCCGCTGCTCTTTTTTAAATACTTCAACGCATTGTTTGGCGCATTCGCGCCGCAGCCGGTAAGCGCTTTCAGCCTGATGATGCCTGCGGGCCTGAGCTTTTTTACCTTTAAGACAGTGGCGTATCTGGCCGAGGTGTACCGCGGCAAGCTGGACGCCTGCCATAGTCTGGGGCGCTATGCGCTGTATGTATCGATTTTTCCGCAGGTGAGCATGGGGCCTATCCAGCGTCCGGGCGATCTGCTCGCGCAGATCGACGCGCCACACGGCTTTGACAGCCGGCAGGCGCTTTCCGGCGCGCAGCTGATGCTGTGGGGCTATTTTGAGAAGCTGGTCGTGGCCGAAAATCTGGCGAGCTACAGCGCCGTCGCCCCGGAGAGAATGGACAGGGTGATCGGCTGCTCTGTTTTTTTAACCACTCTTTTTTACGCGGTGCGCCTGTATGCGGATTTTGCCGGATATTCCCATATTGCCATCGGCTGTATGCAGCTGCTGGGATTTTCCGTGCCGGAGAATTTTCGCGGGCCGTATTGGTCGGCCTCCGTGCGCGAATTCTGGGATCGCTGGCATATCTCGCTCTCTTCCTGGCTGCGGGATTATATCTATATCCCCCTCGGCGGAAGCCGCCGCGGCGCCGTGCGCACGGGCTGCAATCTGCTGCTCACGTTTTTCGTCAGCGGCCTGTGGCACGGCGTTGGCCTGCAGTTTGCCGTGTGGGGGCTGCTGCACGGCTGTTACCGGGTGGTTGGGCGCTTCACCGAGCCGCTGCGTGCGCGGCTGTGGCAGCGCTCGCCGATCGCGCGCGAAAGCCTGCCGGGGCGTGCCGTGCGCGTGGCCGTAACGCTGCTGCTTGTTTGGGTGGGCTGGGTGTTCTTTTCCGCACAGAGCGTTGCGCATGCGCTGGGCATCTTTGCGCGCATGGCGGACGGCTTTCCGTATTCGCTGCAAACGCTGAAAAACGGCCTTGTAATGCTGGGGCTCAACCGGATCCTGCTGTGGCGCATCGCGTTTGCCGTGGTGCCGTTTTTGGGCGTGGATTTTGCCGCGCGCCGCGAGGGCACCGCCGTTTGGCTGCCGGGCCAAAAAAAATGGCTGCGGCTGCTGCTGTGCTACTTTGCGCTCGCATCGGTTCTGTTCAATGCGCCCTTCCAGGTAACGGAGCCGATCTATTTTCAGTTTTGAGAGCGGTCCCGGCAAAGCGGCACCGGGGCGCTGCCGGCGGCAGAGGGGAGGTTTATCTGTGAGACGGTTTTTAAAAACGATCGCACTGTTTCTCGTGCCCGCCGTGCTGGTCGTGGGCGTATTCGGCGCGGCGCTCATCCGTTCGGGCGAGCTTGCGCCGATGGAGGAGGTGCGCCGCGCGGCGGCAGAGGGGCGGCTGTCGCTCTTCGGCTTTGCGTATCGGGAAAATATCCGCGCCTTCAAGGAGGCGGTGGCCGGCGCGCGCGGCGCCGAGGTGCTGGTGCTGGGCACCTCGCGCTCCATGCAGCTGCGCAGCCGGTTTTTTCAAACGGACAGCTTTTACAACGCGGGCGGCGGCATCGCCTATCTTTCGCAGGCACAGCACTTTCTGGAGCGCATGCCGCAGCACGCAAGGCCGAAGCGTCTGCTTTTGGTTTTGGATCAGTATTTTTACAATGTGCAGTGGCGTGTTTACGAGGCGGATGACAGCGCAAAGCCCGAGCAGGACAGCACGGCGGACATTGCTGTTTCGCTGCGCCACATGCTCTGGGATTATGGCAATGGAAAGTTTTCTCTGCGGCAGGTTTTGAGCGCGCCGGAGGGAACCTACGGGCTGATGGCGGCCGCGCGCGGCGCGGGCTTTTGCGGCGACGGCTCGTACAGCTATGGCAGCGAGCTGCTGCACCCCGAGCAGAGCCTGGACGCAGGCTTTGTGAATACGTTTGAACGCATCGAGCAGGCAACCAACCGCTTTGAGGGCGGCGAGACGCCGGATGAGGCGGCCTTTGCCGAAACGCGCGCGCTTTTGGAATACTGCGCCGCAAACAAGATCGCCGTAACGGCTTTTTTGCCGCCCTATGCGCCCAGTGTCTGGCAGCGCATGCAGCAAACAGGAAATTACAATTATATCCCCGCGGCATATGCCGTGCTGCGGGAGCTGTTTGCGGAATACGGCTTTGAGGTGTTTGATTACAGCAGCCTGCCGGAGACGCGGGACGACCAGTATGTGGACGGTTTCCACGGCTCGGACCGCGTATACGCGGCCATATGCGTGCGCCTTTCGCGGGATTCCGCGCTGATGGGCGATCTGTTCGATGCCGAGGCGCTGGAAGCGCTGTTTTACGCGCCCGGCAATCCGCTGTTTGTAACATTTGCGGATTGAGAACCGAAAAACCGGCAGGGCGCGGGCAGCGGTGCGGTGGCAATGCGGCATACCGCGGAAGGACAGCGGTACGGCCGCAAGGCCGCGTGCCGCGCAAAGGCCCTTTTGCGCCTTTCAAGGCGCGCTAACGCCAGACAGAAAAAAGAATACGCAAAGATCCGCATCCGTTCAGGCAATTCTGCCTGAAGAGATGCGGATCTGCTGTTTTTTATGGGGCTTTGATGCAAAACGTGCGGAGGCTTCCTCTTGCGGCCTCGTCTTTTTTGCGGCCTCGTTCCTTTTCGCCGGCTTTTACAGATCGGAAAGCCGCTCCAGATCGCGGGGCATAGTCCGGCAGGCAGAGCAGTTCGGCTTTGCCGGCTTTTACAGATCGGAAAGCCGCTCCAGATCGTAGGGGGTAGTCTGGTAAACATAATAGTTCAGCCAGTTGGAAAAAAACAGGTTTGCATGGCTGCGCCAGCGCAGCAGCACGCCCTTGGCGGGGTCGTCGTTTACAAAATAATTTTCCGGCACGGCGGGAGAAAGCCCCCTTGCAAGGTCGCGCTCGTATTCCGCGCGCAGCGTATCCCGATCGTATTCCATGTGGCCGCAGGCAAAGATCTGCCGGCCGGAATCCGTGGCCAGCAGGTGCAGCCCCGCCCGGCTGCTTTCGGCCAGCACACGCAGCGCCGGGCAGGCGGCAACCTCCTCGCGGCAAACCTCGGTATGGCGCGAATGCGGCGCGTAAAAAAGCTCGTCGAACCCGCGTACCAGAGGGTTTTTGGGCCGTGTTACCCGATGCTCGAACACGCCCGAGAGCTTTTGCGGCAGCATGCGCTTATGGATGCCGTAATGGTAATACAGCGCGGCCTGCGCGCCCCAGCAGATGTGTACGGTACTGTATACATTCGTTTTGCTGTAGGCAAACACCTCGCACAGCTCCGGCCAGTAATCCACATCCTCAAACGCCAGCTGCTCCACGGGTGCGCCGGTAACGATCATGCCGTCAAAGCGCTCGCTGCGGATGGCGCCGAATGTTTGATAAAAGGCCTCCAAATGTGTGCTCGGCACATGTGTGCTCTCGTGCGTGCCCATGTGCAGCAGCGACAGCTCCACCTGCAGCGGGCTGTTGGCCAGCATCCGCGCGATCTGCGTTTCGGTGGCAATCTTGGTGGGCATCAGGTTCACCAGCAGAATGCGCAGCGGGCGGATATCCTGCGTCTGCGCCCGCGCCCGGTGCATGACAAAGACGTTTTCTTCCTCCAACGCCCGGTAGGCGGGCAGCGCCTGCGGAAGAATGAGGGGCATGATTTTTCACCGCATTTCTTTATAAAAAATCGCGCAGAGCCCGCCGGGCGTTTCGGTCAAACGCCGTTCAGCGCAGAAAATATACCAGTTCCTCCTGCGGAGGCTCGGCCGGCTCGATGTGTACGGCCCGCAGCCATGGGCCGACGCCCTCGTAAATGGGGTGGCGCTTCGCGTCTACCGTGGCCGTTACGGTGACCCAGCTGCGATGCTGCCAGCGCGCGGCGTCTTTGGCCTCGCAGATAAAGCCGATAAACGAGATATCCTCGGCGCAGCATGTCATGCCAAAGCGGCCCGGTACAAAGCAGCCCTTCGGCACGCGCGGCGTCTGGCACACGTATGCCCTAAAGCGCACGGTTTTGCCCTTGTATTTTTCCACGTTGTCCGCCGCGTCCAGATACCACAGGCCGTAATCCTCGTCCGCGATCTCGATGACCTCGGCGTTTAAATCAAACGGCAGCTCCTCCTGCACGTCGTCTGCGTCCACGCTGCCGTCGGTGCGCTCAAACGCCATCTGCGCGCGGCGGTTCACCATGCGCACGGCGCGGTGCAGCACCGCCTTGTCGGTGGCGTCGGTGCAGCGGTTGAAGATCACCATTTCCGCATCCTGCAGCTTATCCACGGCCAGCTGCCGCAGATTGGCAAGATACGATGCAAATGTGGTGGAATCCGCCGTTAAAATAATCTGATAGAGCTCCCAGTCGCGCGGCAGCGCGTCGTACAGCGCCTGCATCGGCCACATGCCGTTGTATTCGATGAGCACACGGTCGAAGCGGTGATGCTTCTGGTAGTCCTTCAAAAATGCGGTGGTGAGCTGCGAAGGCTCTTCCACGGATAAAAACTGCACGCCGCCCTCTGCGAATTTTTGCGGCTCGTATTCGATCTCGCCTTCCTCGCACAGCAGCACCAGCGTTTTTTCGCCGCTGCAAAAGCCGGGATCTTCCATTGTCTCCTGGATAAACGTTGTTTTGCCGCTGTCCAAAAAGCCCGTGAACAGATAGACCGGGATGCTCATGCCCGCGCCTCCCCGCCGAACAGCGCCCGCAGCGCGCTCTCGTTCAGCTGCGCGCCGATGACGCACAGACGGCCCGTATAATCGGCCGCGCCGGTGCGGATCTCCTGTTCGCCGGGCACGTAATCGAAGTGCAGCCAGGTGCCGTCCGGCGCCGGAACAATGCCCTTTGCGCGCAGCACGCTGCCATAGCTGCCGGAATCGAGCGCGTTCAGGCAAAAGGCGATCTCGGCCTCGGTGAACTTGCGCGGCGATTCCATGCCCCAGCTGGTGAACACCTCGTCCGCGTGGTGGTGGCCCTCGTGGTGGTGCTCATGCTCGTGGCCGTGGTGATGCTCGTGCTCATGCTCGTGGGCGGCCTGCTCGGCCAATGCAGTAAGCGCAGCCATCAGGCTGTTTTTCTGCTCCATGGCGTCCAGCAGCTGCTCGCCGGAAAGCTCGTCCCACGGGGTGGTGACGATGGGCGCTTTTTCGTTGTGCGCGCGCAGCAGCGCCACGGCTGCCTGCAGCTTTTCCTCGGGCAGGTTTTGTGTGCGGCTTAATAAAATGGCGCTGGCGTGCTCGATCTGGTTGTTGTAGAATTCGCCGAAATTCTTCATATAAACGCGGCACTTTGCCGCGTCGGCTACGGTGACAAAGCCCGCAAGCTCCACGGGGGCGTTCAGCCGCTGCACGGCACGGATCACATCGGAGAGCTTGCCCACGCCGGAGGGCTCGATCACAATGCGGTCGGGCGCGTACTGTGCCAGCACCTGCTCCATCGCCGTACCAAAATCGCCCACCAGGCTGCAGCAGATGCAGCCGGAATTCATCTCGGTGATCTGAATGCCGGCCTCCTTCAAAAAGCCGCCGTCAATGCCGATCTCGCCGAATTCGTTTTCGATCAGTACCAGCTTTTCACCCTTGTAGGCCGTGGGGATCAGTTTTTTGATCAGCGTTGTCTTGCCTGCGCCCAAAAAACCGGAAATGATCGTGATCTTTGTCATAATACGGTTCCTTCCTTCTCTGTTCCGTTTTCAAAAAGCATTATACACCGGCGCGGCGGGTTTTGCAAGGCATCGCTGCGGGAAGAGGCGCAGCATCGAGAAAGGTATTATCGGGATAACGCCACCGTCCACTCTTCTGGCAGGCTCCATTCTCATCCGGCTTGCAGATCCTGCGCATACAGGCAGCTGCCCCCGTGTGACAAAGTCTCCGCCGTTTGCAGCGCGCGATGACTATGGCCGCAGATTGCTGCAAGGCCGGAGCCGTGCGAGCGCCTTACCGAGACGCCGCAGCTCCAATGGCTGCCTGTGTTTACAACGCCGTCTGCCGCCGCATAGCTCGCGCGCCCCTGCGGGCTGGAGAATTCGTCAGAGCCGTAACAGGAGAGCGGCAGACGGTTCTCCGAGGCGCCCTCGATGCAAAGGCTCGTTGCGTCCCAACGGCCGCTGTAAGAGATCGTTCCGCCGTTTCGGCCGATGCACGCGATGCGATAAAAGGTTTCGGCTTTGCCATCGGGCGTTTTTTGCGCAGGCGGCCGGCAGGAACAGTGCCCCAAAAAGAGGGCGCCCAAGGGAAGGAGCGGTTTTTGTTTTGTGGTGAGACTCCGGCGCTCTTTGCCGGCGGCACAAACAGGCAGACTGCAAACGCGCAGGGCACGGGCGCAATGCCCATTTTGCACCGCAAAAATTTGCCATATAATTTTACCATAGCGCACAATTCCCCCGCTGTTTATAAAAGCGGGGGAAACGCTGATCGTTTCTATCTTGCGGAAAAGGCAAGGGATTACGGATAAAAATTGATTTGCGCAACCCAAAAGCGGCGGGCCCCAAATGAGGCCCGCCGCGGGATGAAAATGCAAACCAAAAACAAAAGCGCGCAAAACGGTAAAAAACAAACCTGCCCTGCCGTCTGCGCCACACCAAAACCTACCGAAATGGCAGGTGGGTGCCCTGCCGGAGTTTCACGCTCCCTTCTTCCGCTTGCGGCCGAGGCCGGGCGGGAGGTCTGCGATCCCCTCTAAGCGGACCCCGGGCTCCCGTTCAATGGTTAGTAGGATTTAATATATGGCGCATCAAATCGCACAGGGCAGGCTGTTTGCAAAAGAAATTCCGCCGGGCAGCCGCTCGGGTCTTGCATGGGGCAAGGGCCGCTCGGCGCGGACGAAACGCCTGTTCAGGCCTCGCCCAGATCGATATCGTACAGCTCCTCCAAACGGTGGGCGAACAGCTCGCTCACCTCGTACAGCTCCTCGTCTTCTTCTACAACATCCAGATATTCTTCGCCGTCTTCTTCCCCCACGCGCATAATAATCAGGCTGGCGTCTTCTTCCAGCTTTTCCTTTGAATTTTCGGCGTAGGGCACAACGGCAAGATAGTGTTCGCCATTGTGGTCGGCGGCATCCAGCACCTCAAAGCTGAATTCCTGGCCGTCCTCATCGGTGAGGGTAAGGATATCCGGCGAATAATCCTCCGGCAACTCCGTCTCGGACATCGGCGTATCGCTCCTTCCGTTTGTGTAAAGCCGCTCGCGCGGCCGCCGCCTGCATTCCCGCGGCCGCTCTTTGCATTCCCGCGGCCGCCGTGCTTGCTTGCTCGCTCGGGCGGCAGGGCGGCCGGCAGCCGGCACGGCGCGCGGAGGCTTTGGCTTACCCCTATTGTAACGCAACTGCGGTGCGCCGTCAAGCACCGTTTGAAATTTACAGTTCCTTCATTTCTTTTGGCGGGAATTGGGTATATAATATAGAATAGAAATACAGACAACGGCTCGAATTCCCCGTGCCGGCGTGGGATTTTTGGCCCCTGCAGAAAAAGGATTGATCGTTTTGCCGCCCGCGCGCCGCGCTGTGTGCGCCGGCCGGAGAGGCGGCTTTGGGAGGGTGCATTTTTTGACAAGGCGTATTGCTTCGATACTGTTTGCCGCCGCGCTGTGCGCGGCGCTGGGCGGCTGCGAAACCGCAAAGCCGTCCGGACAAGACCCCGCCGCGCGCCCCGTGCCGGAAGGGCTTTCCGAGGCGCAGCTTTCGGCGCCTGCCGAGGGTGCGCTCATCGCCACGGTCTCCACCACAAAGGGGGATTTTTCGCTGGTATTATTCCCCGATCAGGCGCCGATGGCTGTGGAAAATTTTGTCGGCCTCGCGCAGCGGGGCTATTACAACGGCTTGCCGTTTCACCGTGTGATCGAGGGCTTTCTCGTTCAAACGGGCGACGCGGAGGGAACGGGCAGCGGCGGCGATACCATCTGGAACGGGAACGCCTATCCGAACGAGATCTCCGATCGGCTGCATCATTATGCGGGCGCGGTGGGCATGGCACATGCGCAGGGCGACGATGCCGGCAACCGCAGCCAGTTCTATATTGTGCAGAGCGCACCCGATTCCGTGGACGGCGCGCTTGCCAAAACGCTGGAAGAAGCCGGCGTGCGCGAGCAGGTGGTGGAGGCATACCGCGCTGTGGGCGGCGCGCCGTATCTGGATAATCTGAACACGGTGTTCGGCCAGATCTACGCGGGGATGGAGGTTGTGGACGCCATTGCCGCCGTGGAATGTGATGAAAACGATCGCCCGCTGGAGGCGATCGTTGTGAATACCGTTACCGTCGGCACGTATTCCGCCGCCGCACCTGCGGCATAGCTGCTCTGCCTGCGGCGGTGTTATACGGGGGGGATCTGATTGATCAAGCGTATCGTTCGCGTTTTGCTTTCCAAAACGTTTTTATCCGCCGTGCTCATCCTTGTGCAGATCGCGCTGTTTGTGGGGCTGTTTGTCGGCCTGCAGCAGGTGGGCACCGTGGCGTATATCATTATTATGCTGCTCAGCATTTTGGTAATGAGCGCCGTGGTGGAGCACGACAATGTAAATCCATCGTATAAAATTATGTGGATGCTCATTGTGGTGTGGCTGCCCATCACGGGCATGCTGTTCTATCTGTGGTGGGGCAGCCAACGCATCACGCGCCGCAATGTGGAAAAATTTGCCCCCATCGAGAGCGCCGCTTCGGCCGCGATGGTGCAGGAAAACGCCGTCATCGAAGCGCTGTGCCAACAGGAGCCCGCGCTTGCCCGCAACGTGGAATACCTGCTGCGCAGCGCTTCGGCGCCGCTTTACCGCAGCACCAGCGGCGAGTATTTCCCTTTGGGGCAGGCGTTTTTTGCCCGCTTTACCGAGGTGCTGCGCAGCGCAAAGCGCTATATTTTTTTGGAGTACTTCATCATCGAAGAGGGCGAGATGTGGTACGAGACGCTGGCCATTCTGCGGCAGAAGGCCGCCGAGGGCCTGGATGTGCGCGTGGTTTACGATGCGTTCGGCTCCATGTTCACGCTGCCGCCGGGCTACGACGCCACGCTGCGGGCCATGGGCATTAAATGCCAGCCGTTCAATCCCATTGCGTTTTCGCTGCATATTTCCGATTACAAAATGCTCAACAACCGCGACCACCGCAAAATTGCGGTGGTGGACGGCGAAACGGGTTTTACCGGGGGCCTGAACTTCGCCGACGAGTATATCAACCGCAAGAAGCGCTTCGGCGTGTGGAAGGACACCGGCGTGATGCTGAAGGGGCCGGGCGTTTATTCGCTGACGGTGACATTTTTAAAAATGTGGGATTATGTTTCGGGCACACAGACGCGGTACGAGGAGTACCGCCCCCGCGGCGAATACGAGGCGGACGGTTTTGTGCAGCCGTACTGCGACTCCCCGCTGGACGGCGAGCCGGTATCGGAAAACGCATACCGCAATGTGCTGCGCCGCGCGCAGAAATATGTATATATCGTTACGCCGTATCTGATTTTGGACAACGAGATGACCACCGCCCTGCGCCTTGCCGCGCAAAGCGGCGTGGATGTGCGCATTCTGGTGCCGGGCATTCCCGACAAATGGTATGTATATTATGTAACGCAAAGCTACTATGCGCGGCTGCTGGAGGCCGGCGTGCACATCTACGAGTATACGCCCGGCTTTGTGCACGCCAAAATGTATGTGAGCGACGACAAGGAGGCCATTGTCGGCAGCGCCAATATGGATTACCGCAGCCTGTATCTGCACTTTGAAAACTGCTGCGCGTTTTACGGCGGGCATGTGGTGCGCGATGTGCGCGACGATATTTGCGCCACGCTCGGCGAGAGCCGCGAGGTAACGATGGCGGATGTAAACAGTACGCCGTTTTTAAAATGGCTTGCGCAGGTGTTTTTGCGCTTCTTCTCGCCGATGATGTAAGGGCGCGGCAAAGCGCAAAGCGTTTGGCGCTCCCTCGAGGCGCCCGTATCCAGCGCAATATCGTGCATGTTCAGCACCTGCCCGATCCGACAGGCGGCAGAGCGGATAAAATCCGAAAACAGCAGAGGATGCGCCGGTGATGCCCGTTCCCTTACGTCCCGCTCAATATAAGTGCTCAATTTGCGGAAAAATACAGGGCCAAAATACGATGGCATCGTATTTTGGCCGAAATTCGCCTACCGGGGAAGCCCCCTGCGGCTTTGTTTTCTTATGGAACCGCCCTTTGTTTGCCGGCCTATCTTTTGGGAACGGTCTCTGTGGCCGATTTTACGATGCTGTTTTCCGCATAGCAGCCGCGCAGGGGAACAAGCGGGTATACCGAGGTGTTTTTTCCCACCACCGTGCCGGGGTTTAAAACACACCCGCAGCCGATCTCGGCATGGTCTCCAATGAACCCGCCAATTTTCCGCAGCCCGGTGGCGTAGTCTTTTTCCGCGTGGATCACAACGTTCTTTTGATCCGCCTTCAAATTGGAACACACGGCGCCGGCGCCGAGATGCGCGCCGTTGCCCAGGATAGAATCGCCGATATAATTATAATGAGGCGCCTGAACGTTTTGCAGAAGAACGGAATTTTTGATTTCGGTGGAGTTCCCCACCACGCAGTTTTCGCCGAGGATCACATTGCCCCGCACATAGGCGCCCGGCCGCAGCTCGGTGCCGGCGCCGATGATCGCGGGCGGAACGATCACGGCGGTGGACGCCACCGTTGCCCCGCTGCCCATGAGGATGCCGTCGGCAAATGCGGTATACCCCTCGATCCCTTTTTCGATCAGTTCCTCGATATATGCTGGCAGGGCCTTGAGGATCTCCCAGGGATATTCTTTGTCAAAAAGGGGAAAAAGCAGCCGGGAGCCGCATTTGAACAGGGCGCGCACGCGGATGTCAATCACAGCAAAGCCCCCTCTCCTGCATTACGCCGGCCAGCATGCCAATATAGGCTTCACACAGCTGGTCGGATTCTGCCTCCGCCATGATCCGAATTACGGGCTCTGTGCCGCTCTCGCGCAGAAGGATCCTTCCGTTGCCGCCGAGGAGCCTCTGCACTTCCTCCAATTTTGCCTGTACCGCGCTGTCGGAGATGGCCGCAGCTTTGTCGAAAACGCGGAGATTGCGCATGCGCTGCGGCAACAGAGCAACGGGCTTCGCGAGCGCAGAGAGCGATGCTTTTTCGTCGCGCATTTCCTCGGTGAGCATAATGGCCGTTAGAATGCCGTCGCCCGTAGTGGCGTATTTTTTCAGGATGATATGGCCCGAATGCTCGCCGCCCAGGCGGTAACCGCCGTTTTGCATACACTCGTAGACAAACCTGTCTCCCACGGCAGTTTGAACACAGCGGATGCCGATTTTTTGCAGCGCCTTGATGAGGCCGGAATTGGACATCACCGTCGCCACCATCGTATTGTGATCGAGCATATCGCGGGATTTCAGCCTTGCGGCAAGAACGTATAAAATGCCGTCGCCGTCCACGACGGCTCCGTTTTCATCCACGGCGATGCACCGGTCTGCGTCGCCGTCAAACGCAAAACCGACGTCGAGGTGGTTTTCTTTTACGAACGCGCAAAGATTTTCGATGTGTATAGAGCCGCAGCCGCAGTTGATGTTCAGGCCGTCCGGAGAGGCGCCGGTAAGAAAGGTTTGCGCGCCCAAGGCGTCGAAAACGGCCTTTGCGATCATCCAGGACGCCCCGTTTGCGCAGTCAAGACCGATGCGAAGCTCTTTGTAGGAATGGGAAGCCACCGAGATGAGATATCCCACATATCGGTTCCTGCCGGCCACATAGTCCACGATCCGGCCCAAATGTTCCCCCTGGGCAAGCGGCAGGTCGTCGGCGTCAACGCCCAGAATCGAGAGCCTGCCGTCGAGATAGGCCTCGATCAGCGCGGCGGTTTTATCGTCTAACTTTTCTCCGTACTGATTGATGATCTTGATGCCGTTATCATAATAGGGATTGTGGGAAGCGGTGATCATTACGCCGCAGTCGAATTCATCCTGCCGCGTGACATACGTGACGCTGGGCGTTGTGGTAACGTGAAGCATGTAGGCGTCTGCGCCCGACGCGGTGATGCCCGCGACAAGAGAGTATTCCAGCATATAGCTGGAACGGCGCGTATCCTTGCCGATGACAATGCGGGGCCTGTAATTCTGCTTGGCGCATCCGGCCAGCGGGGAGGAAAAATACCACCCGAGGAACCGGCCCACCTTGTAGGCGTGCATGGAGGTGAGGCCGACATTCGCCTCGCCGCGAAACCCGTCTGTTCCGAAATATTTGTGCTTGCCCGCCTCCGGCGCCGAAAGCTCCGGCGCGGCGCATGGCTGCCCGATCGAAACCTCCTCGCGCAAAAGTGCATCCGCTGATACGGAAAACAGCTCGCACAGCTGCAGCACCTTATCAATCTGGGGAAGCGCCTGATCCATTTCCCACTTGGAAACAGACTGGCGCGACACCGAAAGCTTTTCGGAGAGCTGTTCCTGAGACAGCTTTTTTAAAACGCGAAGCGCCGTTATTTTTTCGCCAATCGTCATGTTGTCCTCCTCACCGGCAGATGCTCTGCTTTTTTGCACTACCTGTATGCTATGCAAAACGGCACTGCCTGTATGCGGCGCAAAACCGTAAAATGATCATACAATTTTGCCGGCGCCGTTTCAATCAACCAAACCTTGAACTTTTTCGCAACCGCAGGTTGCGCAAAGAAGGGCGCCGCGCGGGTGCCGCCGCAATAAAACGCGAGCTCGCAAGCTGCACAGGGAAATGGCTGCAAACCAGCAAATCGGCGCCCCCTTGGTTTGGTATTGCCAGAAGGGGCGCCGGTTTTGTACACTGCTTTTTCGCGGGGCTGCTTTGCGGGCAGGCCCCTTTTGGGGGCTTTGAGCGCTTTTAGCGGGTCTTCGCCGCCGCAATGCGGCTGGCCTCGGCGGCCGCGGCGTTATGCACCAGATTGCGCAGGCGGATGAGCTTGTTGTTCGCGCGCGTGGGGCACACGCGGTTTGTCAGCAGCACCACGTTCAGCCCCGTTTCGGGGTCGATGGCAATGCTCGTGCCCGTAAAGCCCGTGTGGCCGTAGGCCGAGGGGCTCATCAGATCAGCAAGAAAGTTCGACGGGCTGCCCGCGAGGTTGAAGCCAAGCCCGCGGAATTCGTGCCCGGGGCCGGGCGTGCGGTTCACCCGCGCGGCGCGCAGCGTGGCCGGAGAAAGGTAATAGGAGCCGTCCGCAAGGCGGCCGTCCTGCACCAGCATCTGTACAAAACGCGTCATATCGGCAAGATCGCTGAACACGCCCGCGTTGCCGGAGATGCCGTTTAAAAAGCGCGCGTTTTCGTCGTGCACCACGCCGCACAAAAGCTCGCCCGTGGCCGCGTCGCGCTCGGTGGGGGCAATGTCGCCCGTGGGGCGGTAGGTGGTGCGCGCCATGCCCAGCGGATCGAACACATACCTCTGCGCCAGCTCGTTCAGCGGCGCGCCGCCCAGCTGCTCTAAAATTTTGCCCAGCAGGATATACCCCATGCAGCTGTAAATGGGGCCCGTGCCGGGCGCCTGCTCCAGCGGGTGCGCCAAAATCGCGCGGGCGGCATCGGCGGGGCTTTCGGCTTCCTCGCTCAGGTAGTAGTGCGCCGGAATGCCGCTCGTATGCGTCATCAGATGAAGGACCGTAATATCCTTTTTATCCGGCGGCGCAGGGAAAAACCGCTCCAGCGTATCGTACAGGCGCAGGCGGCCTTCCTCCAGAAAGCGCAGCGCGATCATGGTGGTGCTCACGATCTTGGAGAGGCTGGCGATGTCGTACAGGGTGTGCGGCGTGGCCGGGCCCCAGGTGTGTGTGGCGAGCACGTCGGCCCCGATGCCGACGGAGAGCGCCCCCGAGGGAAACGCGCCGTCCGCAAAGCCCTCGCCCAGCAGCTCGCGCACGCGGGAAAATGGTTCCATAAAAATACCTCCTCAAAAAATGATTGCGAAATGATTTGTGGGAATTCGTTCCGGCCGATTTGCCGGAACTGCGGGGATTTATTCCGATTTGCCGATGGGCGGGAACCTGCCCGGACGGACTTGCCGGTACCGATCTGCGGCCCGCGCCCGGCGTGCACCCGGGCCCTGCGGCGCAGCCTGTCCGGCGATGGGCACCCGGGCCCAATGCGGCGGCTGTCACCATCGTATTGCACCCGGGCAAAAAAGTCAAGCTGTTTGCCGGAGTTTTTCCGCCGCCTGCGGCGATTTTCTGCCGCTTGTGGAAGCGTTTTATCCGCCGTCTGCGGCGGATAAGCCAGGGGCACCCTGCTGCGGCCTCCAAAAGTTTACGGCGCGATTTGTGCATTTTGCAAAAAAATATATTTTTTCCGAGAAAAAACATGGGGAAACGTACATTTTTCTGCGCTTTTTCGCTTGACAAATCACAGAATTTAGCATATCATAAGGATGAAACAATTGTTCCGAAAAAGCAGGAACGAATGAAACTTATTTTCCGGAACGGTTTCATGCGCGCCGCGCACGGCGCGCAAGACAGATTAAAAGGAGGAGTACCATGAAAAAGTCACTGAAATCCATTTTGGCTCTGACGCTGGCACTGGTGATGATCGTGGGCCTGGTTGCATGCTCGAACGATTCGTCCAGCACACCGGCGCCCGCTGCCGGCAGCGGCACGAGCGAGCCGTCTGACGACGCCCCGCTCGCCTCTGACGGCCTGATCCATGTGAGCATGTATTATGCCGACAACCCCACCCTTCCGTGGAAGGACGACTGGCTTGCCGCACAGAAGACGGCCGAGATCTGCGGCCTGGAGCTGGAGGTAGAGGCCATTCCCTCTGCCGAGCTCGGCACGAAGGTTTCGCTGGCGCTGAACACGCAGCAGAATTGCCCGGACGTGATCCTGTATCAGACGACCAAGGGTGAGAACGCCTCTCTGGCGCTGAACGGCGCGATCGTGCCCATCAGCGATTATGCCGACTGGACGCCGAACTTCAACGCCTATGTGGAAAAATTCGGCATGCAGGAAGAGGTTGACGCGCTGGCGCTGGCCGACGGCAAGCGTTATTACATGCCCGCCCTTACAGACACCCCGTTTTTTGACGGCGGCCTCATCATGCGTGAGGATTACCTGAAGAACAAGGGCTTTGACGATCCCAAGACGTTCGACGATCTGTACAACATCCTGAAGGCCTACAAAGAAGATTATCCCGATTCCTATCCGCTTACGCACCTTGTCGCGCCCTACGTTACCAACCGTATGACGATGACCAGCTGGGGCGTCAGCTTTGGCAAGAGCTCTTCTTCCGGCACCGGCGCGCTGAGTTGGGATTACGAGAAGGGCGAATATTTCACGGGCGCGATCAGTGATCAGGCCCGCGAGTTCCTGAAGTATATGCGCAAGCTGGCCGACGAGGGCCTGATGGATCCGGATATCGGCAGCGGCGGCACAATCGACGGCGACGTGTGGAGCAACAAAATGGCGACAGGTGCCGCGATGGCCACCTATGCGTATTATGATCAGATCGGCGGCGTGGAAGCTGCCAGCGAGATCGAAGGCTTCAAGCTGCAGATGTATCCCTCGCTGGAGGGCCCGGCCGGCGCGCACCATCAGCCGAAGTCCCGCACAGGCGCTGGCATCATGTTCCCGACGGCTACCTCCAAGCGCGACGATTTCGAGCAGATCGTCCGCGCGATTGACGAGATGTTCTATTCCGAGGAGTGCGCGAAGATCTGGTGCCTGGGCGTAGAGGGCGAAACCTACACGATGGACGGCGACACGATCGTTTACTCCGACGAGATCCAGAACGCTCCGGACGGCATCTACAAATATATGCAGGTGAAGTACGGCTGCGGCGCCGACCCGGTGCAGCAGGTTTGGATCCTGGATCAGGAACTGAGCAAGTACGACGAGAACTATGCCGAGATTAACGCGAAGGTTGCCGAGATGGGCGACGTGATCCAGGCGATCCCCCCGACGCCGCTGTTTGACGACATGACGGCCGAAGAGGCCGCCACCCTGCAGACCCCGCTGGCCGACCAGATCTGGATCTGGATGGACGCGTTTGTCTACAGCGGCGTGAACGGCGCGAGCGAGGCCGACGGCGTTGGCCTGCGCGACCCGAACAACGACGCCGACTGGGAGGCTTATGTGCAGACGATGAAGGATCTGCAGATCGACGAGTTCTGCCAGATGTACAACGACAATCTGCCGAAGTAAATCCGGCGCTTTGCGTACAATGCACATGAATTGAATACAGCCCGCGGGGCGGGGCCGAAACCTCGTTTCGGCCCCGCCCCGTCTTTTGAAAACCAAAGTAAGGGAGGAATCGTGCAATGGCGAAAAAGCCCGCGTTGACGGCGGAGGAAAAAGTGGCGCGCAGGCGCTCGGCCAAAAATCATTTTCGGCGCTATTGGGTGCTGTATGCCATGATGGTAGTGCCGGTGATCTATTACATTGTTTTTAAATATCTGCCGATGTTTGGCAGCGTTCTTGCATTCCGCCGCTATCGCCCGGGCATGGGCCCGTTCGGCACGGAGTGGACGCTGCGCTATTGGGAGCGTTTTTTAAAGGACCCCGCCTTCTGGAGCGCGCTGCGCAATACGGTGATCACCTCGGTTTCCAATTTGGTGATCAATTTCCCGATCCCCATCATTTTTGCAATCCTACTCAACGAGGTGCGCGCGAAGAAGTTCAAAAAGGTGGTACAGACCATTTCGTACATGCCGCGCTTTATCTCGACGGTTGTTGTAATCGCGATTCTCAACGAGCTGCTTTCCCCCAGCTCCGGCATGATCAACCAGCTGATCGTGGCTTTTGGGGGCCAGCCGATCTATTTTATGAACCAGTCGTCCTGGTTCCGCCCCATTTACATTCTCTCCGAGACCTGGCAGTTCACGGGCTGGACGGCTATCATCTACCTGGCGGCCATTACGTCCATCAGCCCCGATCTGTTCGAGGCCGCAGAGATGGACGGTGCCTCCCGCCTGCAGCAGATCTGGTATGTGACGATCCCGTCCATTCTGCCCACCGTGATGGTGATGCTGATTATGAACGTGGGCCATCTTTTGAGCCTCGGCTTTGAAAAGATCCTGTTGATGTATTCGCCCGCGAATTCGGGCGTCAGCGATATTATCGACACCATGGTATATCGCGTCGGCCTTGCGCAGCAGAACTATTCGTATGCCACGGCCATCGGCCTGTTCAGCGGCATCATCGGATTGATTCTTGTTACAACCTCCAACGCCGTAAGCAAAAAGCTCACCGGCGAGAGCATCTATTAAGGGAGGGACAACCATGCAAAAACGATATCGGACAGCCGAAAATATTATTTTTGATACGATTGTTTATATCGTAATGATCTTTGTGCTGATCGTGTGCCTTGTCCCGTTCCTTTACATGATCGCGGTTTCATTCTCGGGTATGAAGCCCCTTGTAAACAACGAGGTATTCCTGTGGCCGAAGGATTTTACGCTGGAATCGTATAAAACGATTTTTACGTACCCGAACTTTTTCCACGCGTATGGCAACACGTTTATCTACGCGTTCGGCGGCACGGCCATTGCGCTGGTAATGACAAGCCTGTTTGCGTATCCGCTTTCCAAATCCTTCCTGTGGGGCAACAAGCTGATTACGAAGATGGTTGTGCTGACGATGTTCTTCTCGGGCGGCATGATCCCCACGTATCTGGTGTATTCCAGCCTCGGCATCGTGGGCACGCGCGCGGCCATTCTCATGCCCTTTGCCATCAACTCGTTCAACCTCATCATCCTCATCAATTTCTTCAAGGGGCTCCCCGTAGAGATCGAGGAGGCGGCGCTCATCGACGGCCTTGGTTATTTCGGCATTCTGCGGCGCATTATCCTGCCGCTTTCCACGGCGGGCATTGCCACCATCGGCCTGTACTACGCGGTGTTTTTCTGGAACGACTGGTTCAACGCGCTCATCTATTTGAAGGGCAGCCAGTACCCCGTGATGCTGTTTTTGCGCAATATCGTGAACGGCACGATGGCCATTGCCGACGGCAACGGCTCGGCGGAGAAGACGACCATGGCGATCTCGCTGAAATCGGCCGTGATCATCACCTCCACCGTGCCCATCATTACGCTGTACCCGTTCCTGCAGAAGTTCTTTGTGAAGGGGCTTACGATCGGCGGCGTGAAGGGCTGACGTCTGCATGCCGCGAGAAGCCGGGAACGCGGCTTCCAAGGAGGAAAAAACATTGGTACAACTGAAAACCATCCAAACGGAACAGCGCAACCCCGCTACGCTGGACATCGACCGCGCGGACACCGCCGAGATTCTGCGGCTGATGAACGCCGAGGATCAAAAGGTGGCGTCCGCCGTGGGCGAGGTGCTGGAGCAAATTACAAAAGCGGTGGATCTAATCTATCGGCAGGTGCATGGCGGCGGCCGCCTTGTATATTGCGGCTGCGGTACCTCCGGCCGCCTTGGCGTGCTGGACGCTTCGGAGTGCCCGCCCACGTTCGGCGTGGAGCCCGGGCGTGTAACGGGCATCATCGCCGGCGGGCCCGACGCGCTGACAAACGCCGCCGAGGGCGCGGAGGATCACTTTGCCGCCGGCGAAGCGGATCTGCGCGCCATCGGCTTTGGCGCAAAGGATGCGCTGGTGGGCATTGCCGCCAGCGGCCGCACGCCCTATGTGCTGGGCGCAATGGCATATGCCCGCAGTCTGGGCGCGCCTGTCATCGGCCTCACCTGCTGCCCCGGCTCCGAGATCGATACGGCGGCGGATGTGGGCATTGCGCCGCAGCCCGGGCCGGAGGTGGTAACGGGCTCTACCCGGCTGAAGAGCGGCACGGCGCAAAAATTAGTGCTGAACATGCTCTCCACCGCGACGATGATCAAGATGGGCAAGGTATACAGCAATTTGATGGTGGACGTGTGCGCCAGTAACCAGAAGCTGGTGGCGCGCGCGGTATCCATTGTGCGCAGCGCCACGCAGGCCGACGAGGAAACAGCCCTCTGTGCGCTGCGGCAGGCGGATTTTTCGTGCAAAACCGCCATTGTGATGCTTTTGTGCGGTGTGGATGCCGAAAAGGCCCACGCGCTGCTGAAGGGCGTGGACGGGCATGTTTCGGACGCGGTGCGCGCTGTGCCCGGCGGCGAAGAAGCCGACCGGCAGGCGCGTCGCATCGGATAGAAACGGGGGTTCCCCGATGTGAAGGAGGAGGTACATATGCGCGCAAGGCAAACGGCGAAGCAGGGGCCCGGCGCCACCCGCTTCGCGAAAGCAAAAAAGACGCTGGCACTGCTGACGATGGTGGCGCCGGCCGCGATCTGGATGCTGCTGCTGCGGTATCTGCCCATGGGAGGCCTGGTGCTGGCGTTCAAGCAGTACAAGGTGAACCCGCGCAACCCAACCTTTCTCGGCAACCTGCTGAACAGCAAGTGGGTGGGGTTCGACAACTTCAAATTCCTGTTCATGACGAACGACGCCTGGATCATTATCCGCAATACGCTGGGATACAACATTGTATTCATCATTTTGGGCGTGATCATCCCCGTGGCCTTTGCCATTATGATGAACGAGCTCACGCACAAGTTTGCGGCGAAGGCGTATCAGACCATGATGTTCTTCCCGTACTTTTTGTCGTGGGTAGTCGTGAGCTACTTCCTCAACGCTTTTCTGGACGGGCAATACGGCATGCTGCCCATGCTGCAGCGGGCTGCGGGGCAGACGCCCACCAATTTTTACACCACCATCGGGCCGTGGCCGTACATTATTGTTCTGGCGAACCTGTGGAAAAACGTAGGATATTCTACGGTTCTGTATCTGGCCGCCATCGCGGGCATTGATACCACGCAGTACGAGGCGGCGGCCATCGACGGGGCGGGAAAATGGCAGCAGATTCTGCACATCACCATCCCCAACCTGCGCACGATGATTGCCATTTTGTTCATTATGAACGTCGGCAAGATCTTCAACGCCGATTTCGGCCTGTTCTATAACGTGCCGATGCAGAACGGCGCGCTGTTCCCCGTTACGCAGGTAATGGATACGTATATTTATTATGCCATGCGCAACACCGGCAACGTCAGTATGGCGTCCGCCGCGGGCCTGTTCCAGAACGCCGTCGGCTTTGTCTGTATTCTGATCGCGAACAAAGTTGTAAAGCGGCTGGATTCGGAAAGCTCGCTGTTTTAAGAGGGGGGAGAGCAGATATGAGCAAGAAAAAAGGCGGGCTGCGCCTTACTTCCGTCAGCGCCGGCGCCGAAGCTGTGCTGCATGTAATTCTGGGGCTTTTCGCGATATGCTGCATCATTCCGTTTATTTTCGTCATCATTATTTCGTTCTCTTCGGAGGATTCCATCCGCAGCATCGGCTATTCGTTTATTCCGCAGGCCTGGAGCCTGGATACCTACCGGTACGCGTTCGACAAGCTGCCGCAGATCTGGCGCTCGTTTTATAACAGCATCTTTGTAACGGTAGTGGGTACGCTGCTCAGCACCTCTTTATGCGCGCTGTATTCGTACGCGCTGTACCGGCCGGATTTCCGCTTTCGCAATTTCTTTACGTTTTTCAGCTTTTTCACGATGATCTTCGGCGGCGGCCTCGTGCCCACGTACATTATTACAAAGCAGGTGCTGGGCCTGAGCGAGAGCTACGCCGCGCTCATTGTGCCGCTGCTGGTAAGCCCGTTCAACATCATTGTAATGCGCACGTTCTTCAAAAGCTCTGTGCCGCTGGAACTGATTGAGGCGGCCACGGTGGACGGCAGCGGGGAGTATTCCACGTTTTTGCGCATTGTGCTGCCCATCGCCAAGCCCGGGCTTGCCACCATCGCGCTGCTCAACGCGCTGGCGTATTGGAACGACTGGTTCCAGTCGCTTTTGTACATCCAGCAGAAAAAGGTCTTGCAGCCGCTGCAGGCGCTGTTGATGGAGCTGCAGAACAACGTGGATTACCTCAACCGCATGGCCGGGCAGATGGGTACGGCGGCCATTGAGGAATCGATGCGCGCACCCACGCAGAGCCTGCGCATGGCGCTGGTGGTATTGCTGGTGGTGCCCATTGCATGCGCGTATCCGTTCTTTCAGCGCTACATTGTCGCGGGCCTTACCATCGGGTCTGTCAAGGGCTGACAGAGCTTTTCCATTTGTCAGGCGGGCGGCGCTTGCCGCCTCTTGAATATCCATTACGAAACGGAGGAAAACACTATGAAAAAGATTCTTGCGCTGCTGCTGGCGGCCGTCATGGTTTTGACGCTGGCTGCCTGCGGCGGCACGCCGGCCAACTCGCCTTCCACGCCGGCGAACGATGCATCCGGCGCGCCGGCGGGCGACGGAACGCCCGAGCTGGAGCCTGTGACGCTGAAAATGTGGTTCCACGGCAGCACCGTCACGCCCGAGGCGTCCGAAAAGGTGATGGAACAGGTGAACGCTTATCTGAAGGATAAGATCAACGTCACGCTGGAGCCGATCTGGGGCACATGGGGTGATTTTAACGACAGCACCGTGACGGCCTTGACGGGCGGCGACGAGGTGGATATTTACTTTACCTGCAACTGGTCCGGCAACGAGTACAACAAGTATGCCCGCAACGGCTACTGGGTAAAGCTGGACGATCTGCTGCCCCAGTACGGCGCCGACCTGCTGGAGGTGATCCCCGAGGATATCTGGAACTGCGCGAAGACCAACGGCGACCAGGGTATCGGTATTTACGCCGTGCCCGGCCTGAAGGATACCGCCACGCAGTACTGCTACGATGTGAACGGCACGCTGCTGAAGGAGCTTGGCTACAACGTAGATGAGGTTTGCGCGGCCGGCCTCGACATGTACTCCGACGAGTTTGAGGAGATGCTGAAAAAGGCCAAGGAAGTAAAGGGCGACAACTTCTATCCGCTGGTGATGGAGCCGCTGGTCCTGGAGCGCATCGGCACCACCACGTCCATTATTACGGGCGGCGCCACGCTGTTCTCGTATTACTATGATGCGGATCATCCCGCCAACGATACGGGCGCGAGGCTTGTGAACAAGTACGCCACCGAGGAATTCAAGAAGTATGCGGATCGCGTATACTACCTTGCGCAGCAGGGCTATATCTCGCCCCAGACGCAGAGCGCCGCTACCTATGCCGAGTACCGCACCTCCGTGCAGGCCACCGGCGATTATCTGTTCAACACGCTGCCGTATGCGTTCGGCTGCGAGCTGGATTATTCCAAGGCCCGCGGCATTGACGTGCGCGTTGTTCCGTGCGACGCGCCGTTTATGGACGCTACCTCCGGCCAGGGCGCGATGATGGCGATTTCCGTCACCTCCAAGAATCCGGAGCGCGCGCTGATGCTGCTGAACCTCCTGAACACCGACCCCGAGCTGATGACGCTGATGAACTACGGCATCGAGGGCTACACCTACAACACCAACAGCGACGGCACGATCACGTTCATCGACGACGCCCGCTCGAACTACACTCCGTGGACAAACGGCATGGGCAATGTGCGCATCCTGCCTCCCACCGACGCGCAGGGTGCGGATTTCTGGGATCGTTTCTCCGCCTACTATAACAGTGCGGAGACGCTGCCCATCGGCGGCTTTGTGTTCGATCCCTCCGATTACGAGCAGGAGATGACGGCTCTCTCCAACGCATACTCCGAGTATGGCCACAACATCATGAGCGGCGCGATCGATCCCGATACGGCGCTGCCCGAATTCCTGGCGAAGCTGGAAGAAGCCGGCATCGATAAGGTTCTGGCCGGTGCGCAGGAGCAGCTTGACGCATATCTCGCAGGCTGATCCTTTGCAGGAAGCACAGGCGTTGCCTGACAAGGGCGAACGGCGTGCGCGCCCTTGCCGGGAGCTGTAAGCAGAACTGCCGCACATGGGCTTCCCCCCTGTGCGGCAGCTCTTTTCCTGTAGGGTTAAACCGGATTTTGGCGCGCGGCAGGCGCGCCCGGCAAAACCCTGCGGCTTTTTATGAAGCCGCACGCAAACGCGCCGGTTTTACAGGGTTTACGCGTCTTCCTCGTCCGGTGCGTCCGGCGCAAAGGTGTCCGGGGGCAGATGCGGCGCAAACACGCCGCGCAGCAGCAGCGAATTCAGGTACGCCGCGGCGGAAAAATAGAGCGCGAGCCAGAAAAAACCCGCCTGAAAAAACACGAGCGGCGCGCGCAGGGCCAGCGCGAGCGGGAACAAATTGAGCGTCATTATTACAAGCGAGCGCGGCAAATGCCCAAGGCTGAGCGCCAGCGCGTTTTTGAGCGTATCCAAAATGCTGTTTTCAAACAGGGCTGTCAGGGGGAAGACATAGCCCGCCGCCAACAGGTACACAAGGCCGAGCAGCGCGAACGGAACCGATAAAAAGCGCAGCGAACCCGGCAGCCCCGAAAGCATGTACAAATTAAAAACCAGCGCGCCGCCTGTAAGGCAGAGCAGCAGCCAAAGCAGGAGCGCCTTCTTGAAATTTTGCCGCAGCGCGCGGAAATAGGGGCGCACAACACCCTGCTCTGCGCGCGTGCCCAGCCGGAACGAAACCGTATACAGCGCGCACGCGCCCGGGCCAATGGTAAGAAGGGGGACGCCCGTAACAACAAACAGCAGGTTTAACGCCACCAGATCGGCCGCGCGCGTTAGCGCGGCCATAAAGCGTGATTCGGGCGACAGCATTTTGCATACACCTCCAAAAACGGGCCGGAATCAATCAAGTTTGCCGGCGGCGGAAAATCTCTTTACGCCAGCGGAAAACGGAGTGCATCCTGGGCGCAAAAGCAACGGATCCAAAAGGGATGAGCCAAAAAGAATGGATGAAAAAGAATGAAGGCAAAAACCGTCGGAGACTTATTCCGCGTGGGATCCGGCGGCGCGCCGCACACGGTGCGCGCGGCAGCTTTCGTGGCTTTTTTCCAAACTCTCCGCCGCGCGGCCATAGTCGAGGTGCGCCACCGCGCTGAACAGCGCGTCCACGGCCACCATCTGCGCAATGCGGCTGCTCATGGCGCCGCTGCGCGGCAGGATCTCGGGCGCGGAAAGGTACAGCGGCGTATCCGCGTTCAGCGCAAGCGGGCTTTTATCAAACTTTGTCAGCGCGATGGTGGGCGTGCCGCATCGCTTTGCCAGCTCCAGCAGCTCCAGCACCTCGCGGGTGCTGCCCGACATCGAGATCAAAATCGCCGCGTCCTGCGGCGTCAGATTTGCCGCATACGTCAGCTGAATGTGCAGATCGCGGCAAAAGCATACATTGCGGTCGATGCGCAAAAGCTTGTTGTACAGGTCTTCGGCCACAACGGCCGAAGCGCCCACGCCGAAGATGCGCACCGAGCGCGCGGCCAGAATGAGCCGCGCGGCAGCCTCCACTGAGGCCGGGTCCAGCAGCCTGACGGTGTCGGCCACCGCACGGATGCTGTTGTACTTCACGCTTGCGATCAGCTGCGCCACGTCGGTTGCCTCGCGGATATCGGAAAACGTCATCGGCGTTTCCTGCCCGACGGACTGCTCCGACAGCTCCCGGAACAAACTCTTTTTCAGATCCTTCAGCCCGTCGAAGCCGATGGCCTTGCAAAAGCGCACCCACGCTACCTTGCTTACGCCTGCCCGCGCGGCAAGCTGCCCGATGGGCTGATTGAACACCTGCTCGATGTGCGAAAGAAAATAATCCGCAACCTTCTTTTCCGTGGCGCTTAAATTTTCATAGACATTATGCGTTCGCATCTCGATATTTGTCATGATGATTCCTCGCTTTTTACAGCGGCGATGCGCCGCGCTGAAAGCACCGCGGCGGGCCGGCTACAGGCTGATTTTTCCCATTACAACGGGATGCGCCGCGCCGGTGGCACCGGGGGCGTTGTTGGCAATGCCGTACAGGGCCTCGTTGGCCAGCACCGCAAAGGCAACGGCCTCCTTTGCGCCGCTGTCAAGGCCAAGCTGCTCATTTGTCAGCACGCTGCAGCCGGGCAGGCAATCGGCGATGAACGAAAGCAGCACCGGGTTCATGCTGCCGCCTCCGCCCACGATGAGCCGGTCGGGCCGGTGCGGGCAAAAGCGCTCGATGCCCACGCGGATGCATTCTGCCGTGAAGCGCGTGGCCGTGGCAAGCGCATCGGTAAGGCTGCAGCCCAGCGCCGCCGCTTCGGCGCAAAGCCGCTCCACATACGCGGCCCCGTACACCTCGCGGCCCGTTGTCTTGGGCGGCGGTGCCTGCAGGTAGGGATCCTGCAGCATCCAAGCCAGCAGCTGCGTGTGCACGGCGCCGCCGGCCGCAAGCCTGCCGCCGTCGTCATAGCGGGCCGCACCGTTTGTCAGCTTTGCGGCCAGCGCGTCCATTACCATATTGCCGGGGCCGGTATCGAACGCATATACCTGTTCCAGCGTGCAGCCGCGCGGCAAAATGGTGATGTTGCCGATGCCGCCGATGTTCTGCAGGCCGACGGTGTGCTCGGCATCGCGATACAGCACGTATTCCGTGTATGGCACCAGCGGCGCGCCAAGGCCGCCCGCCGCCATATCCCGCACGCGAAAATCGCTTACCACGGGGCAGCCCATGCGTTCGGCAATCACCGAGGCTTCGCCGATCTGCAGCGTGCCGCGTACCGGGCGGCCCAGATACTGCTGCGTGTCCGGCGCGTGGAACACGGTTTGGCCATGGCTTCCCACAAAGGCGATGTCACCGGGCGCCACGCCCGCCGCTTCGCACAGAGCGCTGCACGCGTCGGCATGCAGCGCGCCGAGATAAAAGTTCATCCGGCACAGCTCCTCGCTGCCGCCAAAATCACCCGCGGCCACACGCAAAATGCGCTGCCGCGTTTCGTCGGAAAACGGCAGTGTCAAAAAGGCCCGCTGTGTCACCTTTGTATCGGCGCCGCAGCCGGTGATCTCCACCAGAACGGCGTCGATGCCGTCGGCGGAGGTGCCGCTCATCAGCCCGATGGCAAGGCGCGGCGCGGCCGCGTCGGAAAAAAGAGCATGCTTCATCTGGTTCCTTCCTTCCTTTCACGAAATTGTGAAATAAATTTGCAAAAAACAGAATTCACTGAAATTTATTATACTATATTTCCCAGCGCTTTTGTCAATTTAAAATAAAATTTTGTCGTTTTTTTTAAAAAATGCAACAGAATCAACGGAAGCGGATTTTCACAAACGGAACATAGTTTCTGAAAACAGGCTGCCGGGGATTTTATAAAACAGACGACTGCAGACAGGGAGGCAATAAAATGGTACAATGTGGCATCGACCGGATCGACGAATTTGACGCGCTGTTCCGGGGGAAAAAACTGGGCATGGTCACGTCCGTATCGGGCGTAACGCAGCAGCTTGCGCCCAGCTATCTTGCGGTGCACCGCCGCTGGCCGCTGACGGCGCTGTTTGGGCCGGAGCACGGCATGTACGGCAAGGCGGATGCGGGCGAGGCCGTGGACGGCGTGCAGACGGACGCGCAGACGGGTGTGCCCGTTTACAGCCTGTATGGCGGCGACGAGGGCAGGCATATGCCGCTGGAGGTGCTGGAGCAGCTGGACGCGGTACTCTATGATATTCAGGATCTGGGCGTGCGCTTTTATACCTTCATTGCCACGCTGATCGGCGTATTGGAGGACTGCGCCGCGGCGGGCAAGGAAGTAATCGTGCTGGACCGTCCCGCGCCGCTGGGCGGTGTTACGGTGGAGGGCGGTCTGCTGGATATGGATTACAGCAGCTTTGTGGGGCCGTATCCGCTGTGCATCCGGTACGGCCTTACGGCCGGGGAACTGGCGGGCATGGTGAACGCCGAACGAAAGCTCGGCTGTCGCCTTACGGTGATTCCCTGCGCGGGCTGGCAGCGCGCGCAGCTGTTCAGCGAAACGGGCAATCTGTGGATGGCGCCCAGCCTTGCGATGCCGCGCTTTGAAACCGCGCTGCTGTATCCGGGCACCTGCCTCTTTGAGGGTACAAACCTTTCGGAGGGGCGCGGTACCGCGTGCCCGTTCGAGCTGGTGGGCGCGCCGTTCCTCGACGGGGTGCGCCTTGCGCGGGAGATGAACGACAAAAACCTGCCGGGTGTGGTGTTTACGGCCGCATACTTTACGCCGTCGGCCTCCAAGTGGAAGGGCGAGGCGTGCGAGGGCGTGCAGCTGCACATCCGCGATGCGCACGCGCTGCGCCCCGTGCGCACGGGCCTTGAACTGCTGTACGCCATTCGGGAGCGCTGGCCCGAGCAGTTTGCGTGGCAAGAGCGCACGGGCAAGCCGGGCCGCTTTATCAGTCTGCTGACGGGCTGCGGCGCGTTTGAGCGCGACGTGGCGATCCCGCCGCTGGAGCAGCTGCTTCGGCAGTGGGAGGCAGAGAGCGAGGCCTTTGCCCGGCGCAAGGCGGCGTACCATTTGTATGAATAAAGGCAAAGCGCCCGCAAGACGCCCATAAGGCCGAAGGGCGGGCACAAAAGGGATACACGCCGAAGCAAACCGCTGTCGGGAACGATTTGGAACGCCTTCAACACCGTTTGAAGGGGATATGAAGCTTAAAATTTAAAATCCCCTGATTCTTTGAGAAAAATCGCTTGACAATATAGGGAGGAATACGGTATGACTTTACAGGAACAGATTGGCCAGCGCTTGGTGACCGGTTTTCCGGGCACGGAGCTGACGGAGGATTTTCGCCGTGTGGTGCGCGAGCATCAAATTGCAAATGTGATCCTGTTTCGTGAGAATATCGAGAGCTGCGCGCAGCTTAGGCGCATCTGCGCGGAAATTCAGCAGCTGGTGCGCGAGGCGACGGGCCACGGCGCGTTCATCACGATTGACCAGGAGGGCGGTACGGTAACGCGCCTTCCCGCAGACGCCGTCAATGTGCCCGGCGCGATGGCCATTGCCGCCACGGGCGACGCCGAAAACGCCTACCGCGCGGGCCTGCTCACGGGCCGCGAGCTGCGGGCGCTGGGCGTGAATTTTGATCTTGCCCCCAGCGTGGACGTGAACAACAACCCCAAAAATCCGGTAATCGGCGCGCGCAGCTACGGCGACGCGCCGGATACCGTATCCCGCTACGCCGCGCGCATGATCCAGGGCCTTTTGGACGGCGGCGTGCTGTGCTCGGCCAAGCACTTCCCGGGCCACGGCGATACGGACGCGGATTCCCATCTTGCGCTGCCCTGTGTGGACAAAAGCCGCGCGGAGCTGGAGCAGATGGAGCTTGCGCCGTTCCGCGCCGCCATTGCGGCGGGTGTGCCCGCCATTATGACAACGCACATCCTGTTCCCGCAGATAGAGCCGGGCGGCGTGCCGGCCACCATGTCGCGCCGCATTATGACAGAGCTTTTGCGCGGCGAGATGGGCTTCGACGGCCTGATTATCAGCGACTGTATGGAGATGCGGGCGATTAAGGATCATTTCGGCACGGTGAACGGTGTAATCGCGGCCATGGCGGCGGGCGTGGATCTGGTATTTGTCACGCACAATACGCTGCTGGGCGGCGAGGCCGCGCGCGCAGTGCAGCAGGCCGTGGCGGACGGGCGTTTGGATGCGGGCGAGATGGCGGCCAGCGCGCAGCGCATTCTGGCCTATAAGGAAAAATGGGTGGACGACGTGCCGGCCGGCTCGTTCGATTTTGAAGCCGCGCGTGCCGAAAACGAAGCGATGCTGCAGGCCACCATCACCGAGGTGCACCGCCCGGCGGCGGGCATTCCCGTGCTGGGCGAACATCCGCTGTGCATCGGCTGCCCGGCCTACCGCACCTCGCTGGTGGGCAATGTGGACGACGGCAAGGCGAATCTCTTCGGCAGCCGGATGGCGCAGGAGCTGCACGGCGAGGCCGCGACGATGACATCCGACCCCGGCGACGCCGAGATCGAAGCGCTGGTGCAGGCCGCAAAAGCGCATTCCGGGGCCGTGGTGGGCACGTTCAACGCGTATCTGTGCCCCGGCCAGCGCGCGCTGGTGCGGGCTCTGGCCGAGGCGGGCGTGCCGACGGCGGCCGTGGCGCTGCGTGCGCCCTACGATCTGGCCGGCCTGCCGGAGACGGTATGGACGCTTGCCGCTTTTGAGTATACCCCCCAAAGCCTGCGCGCGGCCGCGCGCGTGCTGCGCGGCGAGGCGAAGGCGGCCGGTAAGCTGACGGTAACACTGTAAACGCCCGAAAGGCTGGTGAGAAGATGAATTACGCGGTTGGAATGGACGGCGGCGGAACAAAGACGAATCTGGAGGCGCGGGCCGAGGACGGGCGCGTGCTGCTGCGCGCCGCGTTTGGCTCGATGAATCTGAACAGCGCCAGCGAGCAGACGGTGGCCGAAACCTTTCGGGACTGTGCCGCGGCGCTGCGGGCGCTGCCGGGCGGCCTGGCCGACTGCCGGGCGGTGTGTATCGGCAGTGCGGGCGTGAGCAATCCGGACGCGTGCCAAACGCTGGAGCGGCTGCTGCGCGGCTGCGGCTACGACGGGCCGCTGCTGCTGCGGGGCGACCAGGAGACCGCACTGGCCGGCGCACTGGGCCGGCCGGACGGTATGGTGCTCATTGCCGGAACGGGTTCCATCTGCTTTGGCCGCGATGCGGCGGGCCGAACGGCACGCTGCGGCGGCTATGGGCACAAGATCGACGATGAGGGCAGCGGGTATGCGCTGGGCCGCGACGCCCTGGCCGCCGTGGTGCGCGCCGGGGACGGCCGCATCGCGCCCACAATGCTTACACGGCTCGTTTATGAGCGCCTCGGCATCGCCGATGTGCGCGGCCTGGTGCGGTTCACCTATGCGCCCGACACCGATAAAAAACAGATCGCCGCCCTTGCGCCGCTGGTATCCGAGGCGGCGGAGGCCGAAGACGCGGCTGCGGGGCGGATCGTGCAGAAGGCGTGCCGGGAGCTGGCGGCGCTGGTGGAGCCGGTGGCCGGGGCGCTGCGGTTCGAGGCGGGGCAGCTTGCGCTTGCGGGCAGTGTTCTGCTGCACGCAGAGGCGGTGCGCGCCGGCGTAACGGCGCTGCTGCGCGAACGGTACCCAAGGCTGCAGTGCGTTACACCCAAACAGGACGCCGCCAGCGGCGCTGCGCTGCTGGCCTGTGAGGCGGCGCGCGGCGCGCCAGCCTGCTGAAAAAAGGGAAAAAGCGCCCGAAGGGCAAAAGAAAATCGATCCGCCGTTTTTCCGATCCGCGTGCGCGGTTTGAACCATCGCCCGAGAGGAAGGGCAAGCAGGGAGCGGCTTTCCATGTAAAGCAAAGCATCGAAAAAGGAAAAGCATTGAAAAAGGAGAAATTGTTATGCAAGATATGCTGGTAAAATTGTACGAGCTGCCGCCCGAGGCGGCGCTGGCCGCGCCGCGCGACGAGAGCGTACGGATCCGCCGCGCGATGGCGCCGGATAAGCTGCGCGTGCTGGAATGGGTGAAGGAGCATTCCGGGCGTTCGGCGGCAGGGGAATGCGATGTGTGTTTTGCGCATACGCCCATCTCGTGTTTTCTGGCCACACGCGGAAAGCAGATCCTCGGCTATGCCTGCTACAACGCCACTGCGCCGGACTTCTTTGGCCCCACGCGCGTGCTGGACGAAGAACAGGGCAGCGGCATTGGCAAGGCGCTTTTGCTGCGCAGCCTTGCGGCCATGCGCGCCGAGGGCTACGCCTATGCCATTATCGGCGGCGTCGGCCCGCAGGAGTTTTACGCAAAATGCGTGAATGCCGTGCTGATCCCCGGCTCGAACCCCGGCATTTACCGCGATTTTCTCGGCGGTATGCGGGAGCCGACCGAATAAGGCGGGCGACAGGAAAGCCGCCCTTTCCCGACGGCGAAGCGTTGGGAGCTCTTCGCCGGGGCAGACGAAAAGCCGCCAAGGCCGTGCGCAGGACAGAATGGGAGGGCGGCCGGGCCGTGTACAGAAAAAACCGCATCGGCGGGGGGATTCCCCCGCCGATGCGGTTTTTTGCGCTGTTTTGATCGTTGCCGCCGGGCCGCGGCGCGGCGCGGCGGCGTCGGCGGGGTACACAGGCAAGGACGGAACCCTGCGGAGGCACGCCTGTGCCCGGCGCGGGCTGCGGGCAAACGCTTATTTGCCCTCTACCAGCGCTTTGGTATCCCGGGCGATCATCAGTTCCTCGTTGGTGCAGACGATCAGCACCTTCACGCGGCTGTTGGCGCCGCTGATATCCAGAATATCGGAGGTGCGCTGCCCGTTCTTTTCGGCGTCGATGGAGACGCCCAGATATTCCATATTCTCGCATACCAGCGCGCGTATCTGGTTGTCGTTTTCGCCGATGCCGCCCGTAAAGACCACGCAATCCAGCCCGCCCATCGCGGCCGAATACGCGCCGATATATTTTTTAATCTGATAGGCCAGCATTTCGATGGCGAGCTTCGCGCGCTCGTTGCCGGAATCGGCGGCGGCCCATACATCGCGCATATCGCTGGAAACGCCCGAAACGCCCAGCAGGCCGGATTTTTTGTTCAGGTAATCGGCCATCTCCTGCCCGGCAAAGCCCAGCTTCTGCTCCATGTACGTAACAACGCTCGGGTCGAGGTCGCCGCTGCGCGTGCCCATCAGTACGCCGGCCAGCGGGGTGAGGCCCATGCTGGTATCCATGCATTTGCCGGCGTTGACGGCGCTGATGGAACTGCCGTTGCCCAGATGGCAGGTAACCATTTTCAGCGCGTTGCTGTTCAGATATTTTGCGGCGGCCATGCTGACATAGCGGTGGCTGGTGCCGTGCGCGCCGTAGCGGCGAATGGCGTGCTGCTCGTACATCTCGTAGGGAACGCCGTACATGTACGCCTTCGCGGGCATTGTCTGGTGGAAGGTGGTGTCGAACACCACAACGTTGGGTGTCTGTGCGCCGAACACGGCCTTCGCGCTGCGCAGGCCCTGCACATGCGCCAGATTGTGCACCGGGGCCAGCGGCGCGATCTCTTCGATCTTATCGATGATGGCGTCGGTGACGATCTCGGATTTTGTAAAGAATTCGGCGCCCTGCACGATGCGGTGCCCGATGGCCGAGATCTCGCTCTTATCCTTCACAACGGCGCCTTCACCGGTCGTCATCATTTCAACGACCTTCATAAACGCTTCGGTGTGCGTGGGGAACGGAGCTTCTGCGGCCCACTCGCCGCCGTTTGCCTTGTGCGTGATCTTGCTGCCGTCGATGCCGATGCGCTCGCACAGGCCCTTGCACAGCACCTTTTCGCCCTCCATATCGATCAGCTGATATTTCAGCGAGCTGGAACCGCAGTTGATGACCAGAATTTTCATCGGAACATTCCTCCTATTTTTTGCACGGCGCGGCCGCGCCCTTTAAAAAGCCGTAAACGGCTTTTCATTCTTTCTTTTTTATTATATAATGGAAAAAAATGATTTTCAAGGAAAAGACAGAGAATTCCGGCGGGAAATCCGGCAAAAAACGCCGCAAGCCGAACAAAAGCGGCATTTTGCGCAAAAAACGCGGGCGTTTGTGGCAAAAAGCGCGCCGGCAGGCGAAAAAATGCCCCAATGCAGGGGGAGCGCGCGCCCGCTGGCTGCGGCAACGCGCCGCAAAGGGGCAAAAGAGCAAAGCGGCAAACTATTCCGGAGGGAGGCCTTGCCGGAAGGTGCCAAAAAGGGGGAGAATCTGTGCGCATTGCGGGGATTATTGCGGAATACAACCCGTTCCACAACGGCCACGCGTGGCAGATTGCGCAGCTGCGCCGGCGCGGGTTCGACGCTGTGGTGTGCGTTTGCAGCCCGGGCGTGGTGCAGCGCGGCGCTCCGGCGCTGCTGCCCACCGCGGTGCGCACGGCGGCCGCGCTGGCGGGCGGGGCAGATCTGGTGCTGTGCCTGCCCGCGCCGTATGCCGCGCTCTCGTCCGAGGGCTTTGCCGCGGCGGGCGTGCGGCTGCTGACAGCGCTGGGCTGCGCGGATACACTGTGCTTTGGCGTAGAGGCGGGCACGGCGCGGGACATTGCGGGCCTTGCCGCGCTGCTGGAGGGGCCGGCGTTTGCGCCGGCTTTGCGCGAGGCGCTGAACGCCGGCCTGCCGCTGCCCGCTGCCCGTGCCGCTGCCGCCGAGCGCCTTTGCCCGGGCGCGGGCACGCTGCTGCGCGCGGGCAACACACTGCTGGGTGTGGATTACTGCCGGGCGATCCTGCGGCAGAAGAGCGGCCTTGTGCCGCTGGCGCTGCCGCGCCGGGGCGCGGCGCACAATGCGCCGCTTTCCGCGCCGGCAGGCGCATTTTCGGGCGCGCAGGGTGCGCCCGAGGGCACGCCGGCTGAAAAGCCCTTCAGCGCATCTTCCGGCGCGCCGGATTTGCCGGACGCGTGCGACGCGCCGCAGAAGGAATACGCCTCGGCCTCGGCGCTGCGTGCGCTGGCCGGGCAAAAAGGCGCGGCGGCGCTTGCGCCCTATGTGCCCGCCGCGTGCCTTGCCCTTTACCGGCAGGCCGAGGCGGAGGGCGCGTGGCTCAGCGAGGCCGCGTTCAGCACTGCGGCGCTCTCGCGCCTGCGCATGCTCTCTGTGCCGCAGCTGCGCACCGTGCGCGGCGCGGCCGAGGGGCTGGAGCACCGCCTTGCCGCCGCCGTACAGCGCGCGGGCACATGGCAAGAGCTGATCGAGGCGATGAAAACAAAGCGCTATGCCACCGCCCGCCTGCGCCGCTTCGCGCTGGACGCCGCACTGGGATATACGGCCGCGCTGCCCGCGCTGCCGCCGTATCTGCATATTCTGGGCGCGGGCGAGGCGGGCCGCACCGTGCTGCATACGGCAAAGCGCACCGCCGGCCTGCCGCTTTCGCATTCGCTCGCGCGCCTTGCCGAAACGGGCTCCGAGGCCGCCGCCGTCGCCGCCGCGCACGCCGCCGCCGAGGATTTTGCCGCCCTGTGCCTGCGCCGCCCCGCCCCTATGGGCACAGCCTACACGGCAAAGGCGCAGTTTGTGCGATAAAGACGGCCGTTTTACGGTTTGTGGGTGATCATAACGGATCGATCCTTTCTGAATATTTTCGGCGTGTGATGGGAATAGCCTGTAAAAAATATAAAAACAGTGCAGGCTAAGATCCGCTCAGAGCCTGCACTGCGTTTCGCTTCATCCCATGAGAAAGACGTTCTAATTGGCTGAAGAGGGAGACAGCAATGAACGTCCGCTGTTCTGCCCATAGACAGAAACCGCGGACGGCATCGCGACGGTGCGGCAAAAACGGCCGATCCGATCCAGCATTGCCTTGCCTCCTAAAGAATGTAACTCATTGTACCCCTTTTCATTCCGGCTGTCAAGAAAGATGCACCGCCGGCAGCGCCTCAGCGGCGGGCAGATCCGGCGCTTTGCGTGCTCTTCGCCTCGATGGCCGCCGGCCTCTGGCCGGCATTGTCATTGTCACCGGCCGGGCCGGGCGCGTCCATCACCACGGCTTTCGCGGCGGCCCGCTTTTTTTTGCGGCGGCGCACAAAGAGCGGCCAGAAAATCGCGTTGACAAGAAGCGATCCCAAAATTACGCCCAGCAGCGCCAGATCCCAGATGCGGGACATGCGGAAAAAGCGCTGCACAGCGGCAAGGGGGCCGGGCCTGTAAAAATCCTTCAGCAGCAGAACGCGTGTTTCGTATTGGCCGGAGGCGATGGTCTTTTCGTCCACCTCAATGATGCGCACGCCGCGCGCGTCCTCGCTGTTGTAGCTTGTAAGCGTCGCGCCGGGGCAGGCCACCAGACCGACGCCGTCGAGCCGCGCCTCAAAGGAATTTACATGGTCATGGCCGAAAAATGCGGCCTTCACATCGCCCGCCTCGCGCCACGCGGCGAACTGCCCGTTGGAATAATTGGGCGGGCACGGCGCTTCCTCTACGCCCGAAAGCCCCTCGGGGGCGGCATACCAGCCGCCCTTGCCGGCGCCCTTGCCTGCAAACGCGCCGGGCTCGTCCGCATCGCGCACACGGGTGAACACGTTATAGATCTCCGGCACAATGATATGCTGGAACACCAGCGCAGGCACGGCCTCGCCGCCGTTCGTGCGGGCCAGCGTTTCGCTTACGGTGCGGCACCACGCCACCTGCTCTTTGGTTACGCAGCCATAGCCGCCCTTTGCGTCGTATTCCAGCGAATCGACAAAATACAGGTTCAGCGCGGGGCGTGTGCCGTCCGAGGAGGTGTAGATGAGGTGATAGGTACCGCACCCGGGCAGAGACGCGCCCTCGTCCACGGCAAGGCAGCCGGGGAACGATTGGTAATAGGCCATCTGCACTTCTTTGGAGACGCCCGCGTCCTGTGCGTCGTGGTTGCCGAACACCACCGCGAACGGGATGCCGCGTTCGGTTACGGGTGCGAGAATCTGATCGATCACGCGTTTTACGTGCGCCTCGTTGTCGCCCAGATGGAGAAAGGGGTGCTTGCCCTCGATCTGATCGCCCAGAAAGACGACAAGATCGGGCTGTTCGGCGTCCAAAATTGCGGCGAGGCATTCCGTCAGCGTACCCGATACAAACTGTGTGGTCTGCACATCGGAAAAGACGGCGATCTTCAGCTTTCCGTTTTTGGGAAAGCGCAGCGTGCCGCCGTCTGCCTGCCCCTGCGCCGCGCCCGGCGCGCAGGCTGTTGGGGCGGGAGCGGATGCCGCAGGCACAGCTGCCGCTAAAACGGGCGCCGCCGCCGCAACACCCGGCGCGGCAAGGCAAAGCAGCAGAGAAAAGCACAGCGCACAGCGCAGCACCCGGCGAAAGCGTTTCATAGGGAGGACACTCCTTTCTGCGATGCAAAAAACGGTTGAACAGGGAGATCGGCGGCCCGCAGGAACAGGGCGCATTTTCCTCCCCTAAAAGGCGATTCAAAAAGCGGTTTTTACATTTCGCGCGTATTGCGCGGCGCGGTTTGGGCGCCGGCGGCGCAGCTCTGGACATGCGCGGCGCGGCTTTGGGCGCCCGGAACGCAGCCTTGGGCGCGAACATCACTGTCCTGCACGCGTGTGGCGCGCAGGGCGCAGCCGGCGGTGCATGCGGCGCAGCTGCCGCAGCATTTGCCCGCGCGCCGGTCCTGCCAGATCCTGCGCAGCGCCAGCGCGGCGGCAAAACCAACCAGCGCCAGCAAAAACCAATCGAGGACGTTCATCAAAAGCTCCTTTTTAAAACACTTTTTCATTTTTAATGCTGCCGCCCGCGTTCACAGGGGCTCGCGGGCGGCCTTAAACAAACAGGCTGCCCACCTGATACACCGCGCAGGCGCACAGCCATGCGATGGCGCACTGGGCCAGAGCGACGCGGGCGGCGGCCCAGCCGGAATGCATCTCGCGGCGCACGGCGGCAATGGCGGCCACGCAGGGGGAATACAGCAGCGTAAAGGTTAAAAAGCTGAACGCGGCCAGCGGGGAGAACAGCGCCTCCAGTGCGCCGCCCAGCGTGGCGACGGTAGAGCCCGTCAGCACGGCCAGCGTGCTGACAACGGCCTCTTTGGCCGAAAAGCCGGTGATGAGCGCCGTGGCGGCGCGCCAATCGGTAAAGCCCAGCGGCGCGAAGGCGGGTGCGATCCATCTGCCGATGCCGGCCAGCATGCTCTGCGCGCTGTCGGCTACCACGTTCAGACGCGTATCGAACGACTGCAAAAACCAAATGGCGATCGTCGCCACAAAAATTACGGTAAACGCGCGCGTAAGAAAATCCTTCGCCTTATCCCAAAGCAGCAGCGCCACGCTTTTTGGGCTGGGCAGGCGGTAATTCGGCAGCTCCATTACAAAGGGCACCGGGTTGCCGCGATAGACGGTGCTCTTCAGCAAAAGCCCCGAAAAAATGCCCACCGCCATGCCCATCACATAGAGCAGGATCATCACCACCGCACCGTGCCGGGGAAAGAATGCCGCCGTGAACACCGCGTAGATGGGCAGCTTGGCCGAGCAGCTCATGAACGGGGTAAGCAGAATCGTCATTTTGCGGTCGCGGTCGCTGGAGAGCGTGCGCGTGGCCATAATGGCGGGTACGCTGCACCCAAAGCCGATGAGCATCGGCACAAAGCTGCGGCCCGAAAGGCCGATGCGCCGCAAAAGCTTATCCATTACAAACGCCACGCGCGCCATGTAGCCGGAATCCTCCAACATTGAGAGAAAAAAGAACAGCGTTACAATAACGGGCAAAAAGCTCAGCACGCTGCCCACGCCCGCGCATACGCCATCGATCAGCAGGCTGTGCACCACGGGATTGATGCCGTAGGCTGTGAGCGCGCGGTCGGCCAGCGCCGTTACCGCGTCGATGCCCAGTGTCAGCAGGTCGCTCAGCGCCGTGCCGATGACGCCGAAGGTCAGCCAGAACACCAGCAGCATGATGCACAGAAAAATGGGAATGGCCGTATATTTGCCCGTGAGCACGCGGTCGATGCGCATGCTGCGCAAATGGCTTTTGCTCTCGCCGTTTTTTACAACGGCCTGCGCGCACAGCTTTTCGATGAACGCATACCGCATATCGGCCAGCGCGGCCTCGCGGTCGGTGCCGAGCTCGGCCTCCATCTCGGCCACGCTGTGGCCGATGAGCTCCACCTCGTTGTCGGAAAGGTGCAGCATCGCAAGCATGGGGGCGTCGCCCTCCACCAGCTTTGTGGCAGCAAAGCGGTTCGGTACGCCGGCGGCCTCGGCATGGTCTTCTACAATGTGCGCCAGCGAATGAATGCACCGGTGCACCGCACCCGAGCAGAAATCCTGCCGCCGCGGCGGCGTTTTGGCGCGGGCGGTGTGCAGCGCGCGCTCGATGAGCTCGTCGATGCCCTCGTTTTTTGCCGCCGAGATGGGCACCACGGGGATGCCAAGCTCCTCCTCCAGCCGCTTTACGTTGACGGTGCTGCCGTTGGCGCGCATTTCGTCCATCATGTTCAGCGCCAGAACCATGGGGATGTTCAGCTCAATGAGCTGCAGCGTGAGGTACAGATTACGCTCGATGTTCGTCGCGTCTACAATGTTGATTACGCCGTCCGGTTTTTCGCGGATGAGAAAATCGCGCGTGACGATCTCTTCGCTGGTATAGGGCGAGAGCGAATAGATGCCCGGCAGATCCACAACGGTATTCTGCCCGGCGTCCGCCGCGTGCGCGCCGCGCCGGCGCGCCGGATGCGCCGGGCCGCCCGGCCGGATGACGCCTTCCTTTTTATCCACCGTCACGCCCGGAAAATTGCCGACGTGCTGGTTGGAACCGGTAAGCTGATTGAACAGTGTTGTTTTGCCGCAGTTCTGATTGCCTGCGAGTGCGAAAACCATGAAAACTGCCTCCTGCGTGCATCGTGATTTTTGTAAGAGAGCGCCGCTTTTTCAATTGTGAATCGGCGGATCACGCGCCGTCCTCCCTGAGCGTGATCTCCCTTGCGTCGTCCAGGCGCAGCGTGAGCTCGTAGCCGCGCAGGCGCAGCTCGATGGGGTCGCCCATCGGGGCGGCCTTCTGCACGGTGACGGTGGTATTCGGTGTGAGGCCCATATCCAGCAGACGGCGGCGCAGTGCGCCCTGCCCGCCTACGGCGGCAATGCGCCGCGTTTGCCCGATGGGAAGCTGATCCAATGTCATGCGTGATCCCTCCCAAAAACGTTTTCTCCCCAATTTTATAAATGCAATGTTAGCAATGTCTAACTAATTACACTCTTTCAGCATACACGCAACGGTTTTATTTGTCAAGACAAAATGCGCCAAAATTTGCGGGAGGCGCCCCTAAAAATGCGCGTCTTTGCGCTCAAAGCCGCAAAGACGCGATGGTTGCAAAAATGTAAGCCTGCGCACACGGGATGAAAGCCATTTCTATGGCGGAGCGGCCGACGTTTTTTTACAATAAAAGTATCAAAGCGTTCCGGCCGGCGCACCGCAGGGCACAGGGCCGTGCAGCGCCGGGCAGCAAAGCGTTCCGGCCGGCGCACCGCGGGCGCAGGGCCGTGCAGCGCCGGGCAGCAAAGCGTTCCGGCCGGCGCACCGCAGGGCGCAGGGCCGTGCAGCGCCGGGCAACACAGCGCACCGCGCGCGGCGCGCTGCCTTGGGCGAGAGAGAAAGAAAGGGCGATGGGATATGAAACGGCTGTGGAAGGGACTGAGGCATATCATGATGGGGACAATAACATTTCTGTTCGCGGTGTGCGCGATTGCGGCCACGGTCATTTTGCTGCGGGGATATCAGATGTATCAGAATGCGCTGGCCGAAAAGCCGCTGCCCGAGGCAGTGGCCGAACTGCGCGCCCAGCCGGGGTTTACCCCGCTGGACGGGCTGCCGGCGCTGTATCTGGACGCCGTGGTGGCCGTGGAGGATCACCGGTTTTACGCGCACGGCGGCATCGATATGATCGCCATCTGCCGCGCGCTTTGGAACGATCTGCGCGCCGGGGCCTATGTTGAGGGCGGCAGCACCATCACGCAGCAGCTGGCAAAAAACCTGTATTTTACCCAGGCAAAAGAGCTGACGCGCAAGGTGGCCGAGCTGTTTATGGCGTGGGAACTGGAGGCGCGCTATACAAAAGACGAGATTTTGGAGCTGTATGTGAACGGCATCTATTTTGGCGGCGGCTACTGGAATATCGGGCAGGCGAGCCGCGGCTATTTTGGTAAGGAGCCCGCCGAGATGACGCCATACGAATGTACGCTGCTGGCGGGCGTGCCGAACGCGCCCAACGCCTACAACCCCGTGCAGCATGCAGAGCTTGCCGCGCAGCGCCAGCAGCGCGTGGTGGAAAAGCTGCAGCGCTACGGCTATGTAAGCGCCTTCGAGGCGCAGGAGCTGGCAGCGCTGCCCGCGATATAAAGCGGCAAGGGCAGATCCCGGGTGCGGGATCTGCTTTTTTTTGCACTGCGGATGCAAAAATTTGCATTTTGCGGAAAAAAGCTATGCGGGGCCCTTTGTTTGTGATACAATGGATTCAGAAAAGGGGGGATCCGCATGGCTTATGCGATCGACGAGATCCGCAGGGTGCCGCTCGGCGGCGTGCGGCAGAAGATCCATATCCGAGGCGAGAAGCCGGAAAATCCGGTGCTGCTGTTTTTGCACGGCGGGCCGGGCATCAGCAACCGCGACGGCGTAATGACGCGCGACAGCGATTTGTGCGATGCGTTTACGATCGTCGCGTGGGATCAGCGGGGCACGGGCGGCTCGTATTGGGGCGTTCCAAAAGAGACGCTGAACCTGGAACAGCTCATCGCCGATGCCGCAGAGCTGGTGGATTATCTGTGCAAAACACTCGGCAAGAAAAAGCTGTTTATCTGGGGCGGCAGCTGGGGCACGGAGCTGGGCACCTACCTGTGCAGCCGGCACCCGCAGCACATTGCGGGCTATGTGGGCAGCGGCCAGCTGGTAAACGGCACGCTGAATGAGGAAATCGGCTATGACTTCGCGATGACAGAGGCAAAAAAGGCGGGCGACACCGAGGCGGTTGCCACGCTGGAGCGCATAGGCCGGCCGGTGAACGGCTGCTATCGCGAGGTGTTCGACGGCATGATGGCGCAGCGGCGCATTATGAAAAAATACGGCGGCCACTCAATGAAAAAGGGCACCTATTGGACGGATACCGCGCTGCCGCTGCTGAAAAGCCGTGAGTTTACGTTTACGGATAAGATCGGCCTTGCGCTGGGCTACAAAAAATGCCTGACCTATATGTGGCCCTCCACCATCGCCTGCGATTTTCACAAGGAATGCACCCGGTTCGAGATGCCGTACTATATTTTTCAGGGCGTGCACGACAACAACACGCCCAGCGCGCTGGTGCAGGCGTATTACGACGCCATCGAGGCGCCCGATAAGGACCTGGTCTGGTTTGAGAATTCGGCGCACGGCCCGATGCGCGAGGAACCGGAAAAATACAAAAAGCTGCTGCGCGAAAAGCTGCTGCAGTGGTGCAAAACGGACGATATCTGAACGGGCGCTTTTCGCGGCGTATGTCGCGCTGCCGTTGCCGCCTTGCCGAAAAACCGGAAAAAGAAAAGAGGAACGGCCGAAGCATTGTAATTTAAGCACAATCCCGAAAAAGGATGCACAAAAGCAGGCCCCCGGAGAAGGGCCCAATCAGGCAGGCAGTGGCCGGACGCTCATTGAAAGAGGGAAGGAGCCCGTCCCTCCGAAGATAAGGCTGCAGGGTTCCAAGCCCGATTGATTGGTGCCGGAAAGAACATCCGGCACACAGATTGATTCGGTTCAACGCGAAGCGGAGCCCGCGCGCCCTCACGTGCTCTGTAGGACGCCTGTTTCCTCAAGACATTTTAACAAATTTTTGACTGCTGCGTCAGAGGCTCCATTCTCTTTGGCGCCCTGCGGCGCAGCGGAAAGGAATGGCCATATCTATGAAAAAACAGCTTTCCACTGCCCGTATGGCCGGGCTGTGTCTGGGAGAATTTGCGCGCGCCGTGCTGGGCGGGCTGATCGTTACCTACACGCTGAAATTTTTTAATGTTACGCCGGCTTCGGGCCTGCCGCTGCTGCTGCCCGCCGGCATGATGGGGCTTTTGCGCGGCTTCGGCGTGGTGTTCGACGCCATTACCGATCCGTGGGTTGCGAGCGTCAGCGACCGCAGCGCCTCGCCGAAGGGGCGGCGCGTCCCGTTTATGCGCTGGGCGGCGGTGCCCTACGCCGTTACCTGCCTGATGATCTTCTTCCCGCCCGGCAGCGTGGTGAGCGTGGGGAACGTTGTGTGGGTGGCCGTGATGCTTTTGGCCTATTACATGGCCTCCACACTGTATTGCGTGCCCTATATGGCGCTGCAGCAGGAGATCGTTACCGATACGCGCCGCCGCGTGTTTTTCTATACGCTCAATTCGCTGATGTTCGTGCTGGGCAGCGCGGTGATCTATGTGCTGCCGGTGATGGTAAGCGCGTTTCGCGGCGCGGGGATGGAGGCGGTGTGGGCCTGGCGCGCGTCGCTGGCCATTTTTGCCGTGATCGGCGCGGTGTGCGCGATTACGCCTTCGTTCCTAATCGACGAGCGCGCGTATGTGGAGGGCAAAAGCTGCTACATGCCGCTGCTGCAAAGCCTGAAAACAACCCTGGCGTACCGCAATTTTGCCGTAATGACGATTGGATACCTGATTATGCAGGCGGGCTTTGCGTTTTTTAACGGCGCGCTGCTGTTCTATGTGGATACGCTGCTGGGGCTGAACGAGAGCTTTGCCACCATCGTGCTGGCCATCAGCATCGTAGTGGGCATCTGCACCTATCCGTTGGTGAACAGGCTGGTGCGCCGGGTGGGCAAAAAGCCGCTGCTGCTGGCGGCCTGTATTTCGTATGTGTTCATTTATCTGGGCATCTATTTCCATGCGCCCATTGCGCGCGCCATCAGCACCGCGCCCATTGCGCCGGGCTTTTTGGCGTCGCTGGCGGGCGAGGGCGCAATGACGGGCGATGTTGCGGCGGCGATTTTGATCGGCGTGTGCGTGGCGTTCCCCATTGCGTGCACCAACATTTTGCCGCCCTCGGCATTTGCCGATATGGCGCAGTACGACCGCATCAAAACAGGCGAGGACCGCGCCGGGATGTTTGTGGCGGCGCGCCAGTTTGTAACAAAGCTTTCGCAGGCGGGTGTGACGGCCATTGTATCGTATACCATGTACCTTGGCTCCACCGACAGCTACCCCACGGCGCACGGCGTGCGCATGACGGCGCTGATCGCAGCCGTGTGCCTTGCCTGCGCCATCGGCGTGTATGCGTTTTATAACGATAAAGAGGTGGTCTCGTTCATCGACGGCTGGAACGCGGGGCAGAAGGAGACCGGCGCCTGATTGCCCGGGGGATGCACTTGCACAGGCACCCGCCGCCCGGGGAAACGCGTGTGCCGGGCAGATCGTATTTTGGCAGAGAGCAGGGCGCGCTGCAGGATCGCTTCCTGCGGCGCGCCCTCTGTTTTTTGCAAAAAATGCCGCCGCGCCCCGAGGCTTTTTCGGGCGCGGCGGTTTTTGATGCTTTTTTAAATTTTTCATCCGCCTTTTTGCCGGCGGCATGTACGCAGATCGAGCGTGTTTTGCGGGCAGCCGCAGCAGGCGGCCGAAGGAACGGCCAAAACCCTTTACAGCCACTTCAGCCGGCGCATTACCAGTGTGGCGGCGGCGGTAAGAAGCACGGCAATGCCGACGATTGCGGCAAAGCCGAACGGAGACTGTGCAAAAGGCACCGGCACGTTCGTGCCCCACAGCCCAAACACGATGGAGGGGATCGTTAAAATAATCGTTACGGCGGCCAGCACCTTCATCACGATGTTCAGGTTGTTCGAGATCACCGAGGCGAACGCATCCATTGTGCCGGAAAGAATATCACGGTAGATGTTACACATCTCGATGGCCTGCTTATTCTCGATGATCACATCCTCCAAAAGCTCGGTGTCATCGGGATAATCCTTCACAAACTGCATGCGCAAAAGCTTTTCCAGCACGATCTCGTTGCCCTTCAGCGAGGTGGAAAAATAGACAAGGGTTTTTTCCAGCCCCAGCATCTGGATGAGCTCTTTGTTTTTCATCGAAAGGTGCAGCTCGTTTTCTACGCGGCTGCTGGCCTTATCCACCTCGCGCAGATAAAACAAGAACAGTGCCGCGTTGCGGTACAAAAGCTGCAGCGTCATGCGGTTTTTCTTTTTGGTGGAAAAATTTTTTATGGGACTTTCGCTGAACGCGCCGGCCAGCGCGCTTTCCTTCAGGCAAACCGTTACAAGGTTTTCCTCCGTGAGGATCACGCCGAACGGCAATGTAGAGTATACAAAGCCGCGCCCCTGCTGCATTTCGACGGTGGGCGTGTCCACCAGAACGAGCATATGGCCGTCTTCAAAATCGATGCGGCTGCGCTCCTCCTCATCCAGCGCTGCGCGCAGCAGATCCGGCTCGATATGCAGCGTGTCGGATACCCGTGCCAGCTCTTCTTCCGTGGGCGCGCACAGGTTTACCCAGGCGCCGGGCACGATATCGGTGCGCTCTGTCAGCTTGCCCTCATCGGTGAGATAAATCGAAATCATAAAATCCCTCTGCTTTCCGCGCCGAAACACGCGGCCGCAGAGAACTACAAAGCGGACGCGTGCAGGGCACTGTTAGAGAGGCCTTTACAGCCGGTTCCCGGGCAGACGCGCAAGGAAACCAACGCCCGCGCGCAAGGGGCGGACGGCCGGAAAGCCTCCTGTGTGGTTATGCGGCATGATCGCCCTCGAGGATCACCCTCCACGAACTGTCACTCCCTTTCCGATTTGCGTTTCTTTTTAAGGGGGCGCTTTGCCTGCGGCGATGCGCCCTCTTTACAGTTTATGCCATGGAACGATGTTTTGTCAAGCTTTTTGACGCGGGCCTGTATTGCGGGGCGGTGCGGCGCTGTACTGTGGGATGGCGCCGGCGCTGTATTGCGGCGTGCTTGCAGACGGTTGCCGCCGGGTGCTTTCCGGCGGCTGCTTAATAATAGTAGTATCCGGTCATGCCGATCAAAATCCCCACAAGGATCACCAGTCCGTACACAACGGCGATCGCAATGGCCTGTGCGGCCAGAAGGCCACGCGCAAAATTGCGGCGGTTGGGCCGCCACGGGTTGCCGGCCGCCTGAATGATGAGATAGATCAGCCCCACGATCGGGATCATGCTGATGAGAAACATGCCAAGGTAGCCGCCGGTCGAGATCAGCTCCGGCGGTACCGGCATGCCGTAGCCCCAGGATCCGGGCGCATAGGGATAGGGAGGCGGCGTTTGCGCAGGCGGCGCGGAACCGATGTTTTGCACATAAGAAGAATACTGCGGCGCGGGGGGCACGTTCATCGCCTCGGGCGCCGGGGCGCCTGCCGTGCCGGGCAGGGGAGCTGCGCCGGGGGCAGGGGATGGGCCGGGCGCGGGCGCGTCTGCACCCCCGGCAGGCTGCCATGCGGGCGCTCCCGGCGCTTCCGGCACTGCAGGCGGCACAGCGTTCGGCTCCGGCTGCGCGGCCGGTATGGCAGAGGCAGCGGGAGAAGAAACGGCCGGCGCAGCCGCCGTATTCGGCGCGCCGCCTTCGCAGGCGGTGCCGCTCAAGGCGGAATCCCGCCCTGCCTGCGGCTCCAGCCGGCAGCCGCAGGCAGGGCAGAATTCCGCATCCGGCCCCAGCCGCGCGCCGCACATTTTGCAGAAATTTCGGATCATGCGAGGCCCTCCTTGACGTTAAAAATACATATATACCTGACAGGGGATCATGCCGTTGTACAGCTTGCGGCGGCGGCGGGCGGGGCGGCCGAAGTGCCGTTCAAAATCCGCGTCCGCCGTGATGATGTACGCCCCGCGCACGGGGCATTCTGCAAGCCGCTCGCCAAGGATGCCCGCCAGGCGCGCGGCGTTGTCGGCATCGCCCAGCCGCTCGCCGTAGGGTGGATTGGTAAACACCTTTACACCGGGCGCGGGCGCGAATTTCTGCACGTCTGCCGCAAAAAAGCGGCAGTGGCCGTCTACGCCCGCCAGCTTTGCGTTCGCGGCGGCCAGCGCCACGGCTGCGGGGTCGATATCAAAGCCTATGCCCTCAAAGGCGGCGTCGCGCCGCACCTCGTCCAGCGCCCTTTCGCGCTGCCGCTTCCACACCGCGGCGGGCACAAACGCGTAGTGCTCGCCCAAAAATCGGCGGCGCAGGCCGGGCGCAAGGTTCATCGCCTTCATGGCGGCCTCAATCAGCATTGTGCCGCTGCCGCAAAAGGGATCCTGCGCCTGCGTATCCGGATAAATGCGCCCCAGATCGACAATGGCGGCGGCCAGTGTCTCCTTGATGGGCGCTTCCATGCTGTTTTTGCGGTAGCCGCGCTTATGCAGGCCGTCGCCGGAGGTATCCAGCATAATCTCGGCCACATTTTTGCGCAGAGAAAACCGCAGCTTGTACAGCGCGCCGTCCTCGGGCAGCGTCTGCACGCCGTGCCCGCGCCGCAGGCGCTCTACAACGGCCTTTTTTACAATGCTCTGGCATGCGGGCACGCTGGAGAGCGTACTGGAAAGGCTGCTGCCCTTCACCGGAAAGGCGGCGTTTGCGGGCATCAGTTCCTCCCACGCAATGGCAGATACGCCGTCGAACAGCTCGTCGAACGTGTTTGCCGGAAAGGTTTTGAGCAAAACCAGCACCCGCTCGGCACAGCGGCTCCACAAATTGGCTGCAGCGATCACCTCCGGCCCGCCGCGAAACGCGACGCGGCCGTCCGTAACGGCAACGTCCCGTGCGCCGATGCGTTCAAAATCAAAGGCGGCGGCGCGTTCTGTGCCAAAATAACAGGGGGCGATGAGATCGTATTCCAAAATCGTAGTTCCTCTCAAAACAGCGCTTTTGTCGAAGCGCGTGTATTTTTCTGCCTTCAGTATAGCATATCTTTGCGGGAATTGCAAAAAAAACGCCTGCCCCGGTGTGCGGGGCAGGCGAGCGCAAAGCTCATATCAGGAAAGGGAAATGGTGATGACGAATATGGCGATTGACACAATGCTGAGCACCGTCGCCGTCAGCGAGAGAATGAACGGCGCGGTGGCCTTGCCGTTGGTTTGAGAGGGCTTCGGCGCGCACAGCAGGCCAATGCCGCCAAAGATGAGGCCGAGGCCCGTCCAGCAGGTGCAAATGCCCAGAATGCCCAGGATCTTGCCCGATTTGGCGTTCTGTGCGTTGGCCTTTTCCTGCATCAGCTCTTTTAAGTCTTCGTTTTCTTTGGCCACTGTCTCGGCCATGCCGGTGATGAAGGTGTGGAACTGCTGGCATTCCTCCGGCTGATAAATATTCAGGTGATGGAAACGATCCTTGCGGGTGTTCCAGAGATCCACATCAATATGCGTGGGCGATTCTCCCGCCTTGTTGCGCAGAATCACGGTAACGCCCTTCAGCTCGCCCTTCCGCATGGAGGGCGTTACATCCACCATACCGGTGTTGCTGCTGGCCAGATAGGGCTTGCCGGGCAGGATCTCGTCTTTTTTAAAGCCGATGGGAATGATCCACAGCCGGGACGCGTCGAAGGCAACAGCGTATGTATAATAAGTTGTGCGCGTGGTGCGGCCGTAATGCTGCACGTCCTCGTAATGCGCATATGCTACGGTATAGCCTGTTTCGCCCGGCAAAACGCGCGCTACGGCATCCTTCAGGCGCTGCATATCCGCACCGGTCTGCGCGAGCTTTTTGTTTTTCGATTCCTTCAGGTTCGACCAAATAACACAAATGGCAACGATACCTACGATGATGAGCCATAAGTAATTGGAAAGATCCTGTACACCTTGCATGATTTTTCTACCCCTTCTTAAAAATTTGGATCGGGTGCGGTAAGGCGGTACACCCGTAAATATAATAGCATATTTTGCGGGGATTATCAAGAGGCGAAAAAGGAGCTTTTTGTCTTTCTGCAAGGGGCGTTTTTGTCTTTCCGGAAGGGGCGTTTTTGTCTTTCGATAAAAGGCGTTTCTTCCCGCAGAAAGCGCTCCGGCCTTTGCCGAACGGCGGCGCCGGGCCGTTCTTTTGCCGGCGCGTTCGGCGCGCCTTGCGCGCTCCCTTTTACGGCTCGCGCACAGGATGGGAAAGGCTTACATCAATGCCGGCGTCGCGGTCGGCCAGAGCCTTCGGGATGCCGGGGAAAATGCGCGCCACGCATTCCGAGCGCGGGTGGAGCCCATCGTAAAAATCGGTGCTTTCGGCCGGGATGGCGTAGGGGTCGTAGCTGCCGTAAACGGGAATATTATATTTGCGGCCCAGCGCGCGCACCGCCTCTTCCGCGCCGAAAAAGCCGCCGTATTCTTCGGCCTTTGCCAGCGCGTTGTCGTATTCCCCCGGGGGGTAGGGCGCAAGAAAGAAAAACAGGTTGATGCCTTTTTCCTGCATATATCGGATCCATGCCTCGAAGATGGCAAGGCGCTCGGCGTCCGGCTCGGGGTAATTGGCCAGAAACGACATGCCGTTTGTCTGGTACAGAATATCCGCGTCGATCTCCTCCTGCGGGCGGTTGCGATAAGAAAGACTGTAAAGGATACTGCCGTCCGGCCGCCGGATCTCGGCGTCGAGCGTGTAGGGGTCCACGCCGTCCGGCACAGGCTGCACCTCGCCGTCGGTGACGGCTTCCTTCTGCAGGGAATCGAGGTTGCCCTGAAAATAGGAAAGATCAAACAGGTACTGCCAGCTCTGCGCGGGATCCTCGGCCTCGTAGGGGATCGGGATGCCGAGCCGTTCGGATACGAATTCGGCATACAGCGTGGGGTCGGCGCGCTTGCTCTGCGCATCTATATCCAGATTGAAGATCCACGGATCGACCCCGATGATGATGTTCTGCGGAAGCCGGCCGCGCCGGTCGTAGAGATAAAATTCGCACAGCAGCTCGCTGAAATCCGCGCCCGAAAGGCTGCTGTTGTAAAAGCTGGTACCCACCATTTCCTGCGATAGCTGCATTGCCCGGCTGGAGCCAAGCGCAATGGTTTCGGGCACGGTGTCGTCGCTCATATTGGCGACAAGGGTATCCAGCACCTCGCGCTGGCGGCTGAGGATCCGATCGAAGCCGATGATATCCTTGCCGTCAAGGATCAGATCGACAATGCCGCGCAGATCGACATCGCCCAGAAAATAGCCCTGACAGTCTATAGAATAATTGACATAGACGACAAGCGCCAGCAGCGGCGTCAGCAGAAGCGCGCCGGCGGTGAGACGAACAGCCGAGATCAGGCGGTTCAGGCAGATGAGCGGCAGTCTTTTCATCCGATGTCCCCCCTTTTAAAAACGGCCGTAGATCGAGCCGGAATTTGCAAACGAGCCAAACAGCAGCATCGCAAGGCACAGGGCGTAGTAAAGCGGCCAGCGCAGCACGATGGGCGCCTTGCGGATGACGCGGCTGACGGGCGCCGGCGCCGATTCCAGCGTTTCGACAACGGCGATGCCAAAGCACAGAACGATCACTGTCTGCCAGGTAAGCCCGATGGAGGCGAGCACGCGCCCCACCGAGGCGGGCGCGGCAAAAAGGCTGTCCCACCCGGTGAAGAGGTGCGCATATACATACAAGGCGTCCTGCAGGCCGGCGCTGCCCGGAAAAACCTCCGACGCGCGGAAAAACACGATACAGCTCGTAAAAAGCAGATAAACAATTACGCACTGTATTGCACGCTTCGCCGGGCGCAGGCGATACAGCGGATTGCGCCGGGCAAGGCGCAGGCGCGCGCCTTCGGTGGCCTTGCCAATGCACAGGTACGCGCCGTTCAAAAGGCCCCAGACGGCCATGGAAAGCGATGCGCCATGCCACAGCCCGCTTACCAGAAAGACAAACAGCTGGTTCAGATTTCGGCGCAGCGCGCCCTTGCGGTTGCCGCCCAGCGGAATATACAGATAATCGCGGAACCAGCTTGTGAGGCTGATGTGCCAGCGCCGCCACAGGGCCGTAAACGAGGCGGCGCGCAGCGGCTGACGGAAGTTTTCGGTGAGTGTAAAGCCAAACACCGTGCCGGCGCCGATGGCCACATCGCACCCGGCCGAAAAATCGCAGTAGAGCTGATAAGTATACAAAAGGCTGGCCAGAAGCAGCACGGGCCCGGTATAGCCGCGATATTGCAGGTTGCCGTACACGGCGTCCACCACGCCGCCGAGGGTATTGGCGATTACGAACTTTTTGAAAAAGCCCCACAAAATGCGAAACAGCCCTCCCGCCACGCGGTGATATTCAAAGGGCGGCGGCGATTTTAGCTGCGAAAGCAGGCCGGGCGCGCGCTCGATGGGGCCTGTGACGATGCACGGAAAAAAGCCGACGAACAGCGCGTAATACAGCGGATTTCTTTCTGCGCGGTATTTGCCGCGATAAACATCGATCACATAGCCCGCGGCCGCGAAGGTAAAATAACTGATGCCCACCGGGGCCAGCAGCGACGGCGCGGCGGCAAAGCCGCGCAGGCCCGCCGCGCGCAGCAGCCCCGAGAGGGCCTCGCCGAAGAAGCCGAAATATTTATAGTAAAAAAGGCATCCAAAGCACAAAAACAGCGTGACGGCAAGGCAAATGCGGCGCGCAGAACGGCTTTGCAGGCGTTCCAGCACCAGCGCCGCCGCCCACGTAACGATGGACGCCCCGGCCAAAAGCACGATGAAGCCGGCGTTTTGCGGATCGTACAGATAGAACAGCCAGCTGCACACCAAAAGCCAGAACGGCCGCACGGCCCGGGGCAGAACAAAATAGACAAGGCATACACCGGCAAAAAAAACGGGGAACGCCACGGAGAAGAAACTGCTCATAGACAACAACCTTTCGGCACACCGCCACAGGATGAACGGGCATTTTATAAGCTCGGGCGGCGTTTGGCACACAGAGTGCCTGCGCCCGGCACGCCCCGCGGGATGCGGCGGGAGCCGCATTTGCCGAAGCACCCGCCAAACGCGGCCCTGCATACGGGACGCGCAGGATCAAGGGGAATCCCTTTACGGCAGAAAAGGAAGGCAGGCCCGCTTTGGCTCGACGCTCCTTTATTAAATTTATTGTATCATATTTTGGCCGCCGCCGTAAAGCCCCGGCGCAGAGAACGCGTTCGTTTTGCCGAAAATCGTGCGCAAAAAACAGCCGCAAAAAATCATCGGCCGAATGCCCTGCGGCGCTCGCGGTGCTGGCCGGGGCGGTGGCGCTGCGGCCGTATGGCGGGGCCTTTCTGCGCCGGGGCCGCAAACGCAAAAACGCCGCCGGGAGCCCGCGAAGGGCACCGGCGGCGTTTTGCGCTATCCGATCAAACAAACAGGCAAAAGGAATGCGCTTTACAGCTTTTTGCAATGTCCGCGCCCGCAGGTGCGTACCGGCCGCTTACGCGTTTGCGCCGGTGAGGTAATCGTAGGCCACCTGGCAGTGCAGCGCAACGCCCGTGCGGAAGCTGTCTTCGTCGAACACCACATGATCGCTGTGGTTGGGGAACTGTCCGCCCGCGCCCACCGTGGCGAACGCTGCCTTGGTAAGGGCTGTATATTCGGAAAAATCCTCGGCGCCCATCATCGGCTTCATTTCAACGATCAGCTTTTCGTTGTCGGCTACCTTTCTGGCGGCGCCCTTCACGATCTCCAGCATGTCGGCATCGTTCATCAGAACCTCTGTCACCATGTTGTATTCCACCTCGGCCTCGCAGCGGAAGGCCGCGGCCGTCTCTTTGGCGATGCGTGTCATTACCTCGGGCATTTTGTGATGGACGTCCACATCGTAGCTGCGGCCCGTGCCCTCCATAACGGCCTCGCCCGAAACGATGTTAAAGCGCGATCCGCTGACAAGCTTGCCAACCGTTATCACCACCGGCTGCGTGGGCGGGAACTCGCGGCTCACCATGGTCTGCAGGTTCATGACGATGGCGGCAGCGGCAATGGTGGCGTCCACGGCGGTATCCGGCATGGCACCGTGCCCTGCTTTGCCCTTCACGGTGATCTTGAACATATCGGCGGCGCTGGCCGAGGCGCCCGGGCAATAGGCGATGCAGCCCACGGGAGCCTGCCCCGCAATATGAATGCCGAAAATGAAATCGATGCCGTCCAGCGCGCCCTGCTTGATGACGGTTTTTGCGCCGCAGGCCAGCTCTTCGGCGGGCTGGAACAGCAGGCGCACGGTTCCGGGAAGCTCGTCCTTGATGCTGTTCAGAACTTTGGCCGCACCCAGCAGCATGGCGGCATGCGTATCGTGGCCGCACGCGTGCATAAAGCCCTCGTTCTGCGATTGGAACGGAAGATCGGTTTTTTCGGTGATGCTCAGCGCGTCAATGTCGGCACGCAGCGCGATCGTCTTGCCCGGCTTGCCGCCCTCGATGGTGCCGATCAGGCCGGTGGGCTCGAAGCGGCGGTAGGGGATGCCCAGCTTATCCAGCTCCTCGGCAATGCGGTCGGTGGTGCGGAATTCCTGCATGCTGGCTTCGGGGTGCATATGCAGATCATGCCGGAAGGCGATGACCTCGTCGTTTACCTGCTTGGCAAGCTCTCTGAAATCCATCATAAAGATCCTTTCTGTAACAGTGTTTGTTTTAAAAAAGCAAGCCGCCCTGCCGGGCCTGTCGGGCAAACCGGCAAAACCCGGCCAAGGCGGCTGCCTGAAAAACCTTTTAAGGCCTTTCCCGCCCTGCGGGAAGAAGAAAAGATTTCTTACCGGATATAGTTCACCAGCACGCCCGCAATAATGACGGAAACAATGGTAACGCACACAAAGCTGCCCACCAGCATCGGCGGCATCAGCTCGGAAGAAACGGCTGCACGCTCTTCGGGATCGCCGGTGTTGATGTCGAGCGCCTCGTTGACGAGGATCACATTAATGGGGAAGCCCAAAAATGCGTTCAGGATGATCGCATAGCTTATCCAGAAGCTTCTTTTAAAGATCTTGGACGCGGCAAAGGCCATTGCCGCCATGCCGGCGGCGGACATTACCACAAGCGCGCCCGATACGCCGAACGCCGAAAGGATGGTGTTCATATCGTTGCCCGCGAGGCCGCCGAACAGATAGAGCATGATGATGGTGATGCAAAGCCCGTAGGCGTTTGCCTTGGTGAGGCAATCGGTTTCGAGGAAGCCCAGCTCATGCGCCAGGAAGCCCAGCAGCATGGCCCACACGTACATCGAAATGCTGAAGCCGATCGCGGCAGTGGCAAGCTGCAGCAGATAGGCGACAACGGCAATGAGGCCGAGCTTGAGCAAAATCAGGTTGGTGCTGCTGGCCTTCTGTGCCTTGCCGGCGTTTGCGTCCTGCGCGGCAGGCGCCTTGAGCGTGCCGTTTTTATACGCGGCGCAAAGCGCCTGCGCCTCTTTACGCAGGCACAGCGCGGTGAGCGGGTAGCCGATGATGCCCTGCAGCGCCATGCACACAATGGCGATGACAAGCGCCTGCTGGTTGCCGGCGGCCTCTGCCGCGGTGCGCACCATGGCGGTGGCGATGGCGGCGCCGGTAAGCGGCGGCGCGGCGGCTACGGCGTTGTTCCAGCCGAAGACGGCAGCGCCGATGGTGAGGCAGATGGCGATGATGGCCACGATGCCCATCAGAGCGATTAAAACGGTGCGCCACTGGGCGGCCATTTCTTTCCGGTTGATCAGCGTGCCCAGATTCGCCACAAGAAGCGCGGACACCAGCGCAAAGAGCACTGCCGTGATGCCCACCGCCTCTACGATGTTCGGCGGAAATACGCCCGTCCAGAACAATGCAACGAGCAGAAGCGTTACCAAAAGCGCCATCGGGACAAAGCCCTTTGTCAGCTTGGCCACTGCCTCGCCTGCCACCAGTACGGCCAGCAGCGCCGACAACGCACCGTAGGGTGTTTGCAGCAGCCCTTGAATGAATTCCATTTTTACATTCCTCCCTCTTACAGAAAGCCCCGAGCCGGCCGTCGGCCGATGCAAAGCTCCCCCTTGCTGCGCCCGGATGGACGCCGTGAGCGCTTTATCACCAAAAAGCGATAAAGTATTGTTTTATTATAGCACTCTTTTCGCATAAAACAAACCTTTTTGTGACGGAAAATGAATAACTTGGCACAAAAGAGAGAGGCGGTGCAAACTGTGCGAAAATTTTAGCAAAATCGACAATTTTTTCGTGTGCCGCTCTGCGGGGGAGGGGGATTTGAAAAAAAACGCGGAATGTGTTATACTATGGCAAATATCCCTTGGCAGGGATATCGGAAAAGCGGAAAAATTTGGAGGATCGCGCAGGAACGCGCGCAAAATACAAAAAAACAAACCGCGCGGCAAAAAAGGGCGGCGGGATCAGAAAACGAAGGGATCAGAAAACGAAACGTCTTAAAACCTGCCTTGCGGCGCGGTCTCGCTTTCTGATGAAACCGTCTGTAAAAGGGGAGAGGCAAACCATGCAAATGACACGAAAAACCTTCTATGGGCTGGGCGTTGTCTCGTCGGCGCTCAATCTTCTGGGCGGCGTGCTGCTCATTTTCGGTATCCGGCTGTCGCTGCTGTTCAGTTTTGCTACTGTCGGCGCGGGTGCGATGATGCTGCTGGTTGCCACAACGCTGCAGGAGGATGCGGCCGCGCGCCGCCTGTGCCTTGCCGGCGTGCTGCTGACGGCGCTCGGCCTTGCGCCGGGCGCGCTGGGCGCCGTTGCGGGGGCGGCGGCATGGCCGGTGTTCGCGTGGCGGTATTTCAAAGCATCTGCGCAGGAAAGCCTGCTGCACCGGTGCGCGTTTCTGGTGTTCGTCTGCGGGGTGGTGCTGCTTGTCGGCAGCTTTTTGCCCGTGCCGCAAATGTTGGCTGCGTGCATCATCGTTGCTGTAGCCGCCGCGCAGGGGCTTTTTGCCTGGCTGCTGCAGCGCGGCGAGCCCGGGCAGGCCGCGTAGCGGCCGGGCGGCCGGCAGGGCAAAGCGCGTGCCGGCATGTTCTGCCCGGCCCGCGCATAAGCTTGCAAAAGGGCCTGTCCGCGCAGCGGACGGCAGCGCCCCGCCGCAGAAAAAATTTGCGCTTGTTCCGTGCATCCGCGCCGGTTTCGGACGGCCTGGCAAAGGGGAAAGGATGTTTTATGAAAACTGTTTATAAGATGATCGCCGGGGCGCTGTGCCTGTGTCTGCTGGCCGCGTGCACCGGCGGGCAAAGCTCCGGCCTGCCAAATGGCAGCGCCCCGCCGCAGGATTTTACCGGCTTGCCCGAGGGGATGCGGCCGGGCAGTGCGCCGCAGGGCGAGCCGGACGCGATGGGCTCGCCGCTGCCCTACCGCGCCATGTGGATCAGCTATCTGGAATGGCCGCTGCTGGATACCACCGGTGCCGAGGCGTTCACCGCCTCGGTTTGCACAGCGCTTGACAACTGCGTTTCGGCGGGGCTGAACACCGTTATCGTGCAGGTGCGCCCGTTCAGCGACGCCATCTATCCCAGCCGGATCTACCCGTGGAGCCATGTGATTACCGGCACGCAGGGACAATCGCCGGGCTTTGATCCGCTGGCGATCTTCATCGAGCAGGCGCACGCGCGCGGCCTTTTGCTCGAGGCGTGGATCAATCCCTACCGAGTGCGGCTGAACGGCAGCACGCTGGACAACGCGCTGGCGGCGGAAAACCCCGCCGTGCTGCATCCCGATTGGGTGCGCGAGACGGAAAACGGCCTGTTCTACGATCCCTCGCTGCCGGAGGTTCAGGAAATGGTGGCGCAGGGTGTGGTCGAGATCCTGCGCAATTACAAGGTGGACGGCATTCAGTTCGACGATTACTTTTACCCCACCATGGACGAAGACTTTGACGCCGAGCGCTTTGCACAATACGGCGCGGGGCAGACGCTTGCCGAATGGCGGCGCGCCAACGTGAACGCACTGGTGAAAAAGGTGTACGAAACCATCAAGGCGGAGGATCCCGCGGTCGTATTCGGCATCAGCCCGCAGGGGAACAACGACAACAACTATACACAGCAGTATTCCGATGTTGGGCTGTGGCTTTCCATGCCGGGCTATGTGGATTACATCATGCCGCAGGTATACTGGGGCTTCGATTACACCACGCAGAACGGCTCGCAGCGCTATGCGTTCGGCAATATCATTGATGAATGGCTCGCCATGCCGCGCGACGCCTCGGTTTCGCTGGCCTTTGGGCTGGGTGCGTACCGCATTGGCGCGGGCGACGGTTCCGTGGCCGAGAGCGCGGAGTGGCAGAGCGGCCGCAATCTGGCCGATATGGTTCGACTGCTGGCCGCCCGCGGGGCGGACGGCTACGCGCTGTACCGCTACGAGCAGATGTTCTGCTCCCGCGAATATGCAGAGCTTGCCGCGGCCGAATGCGCCGCCCTTGCCGAGGCAAACGGAAAGCCCGGCCTTTCTTCCGGGCAGTAAAACCAAAACGCAAAGCGCCCGCAAAGGCGCGCAAAAAAAACAAACGGCCCCCAACAGGGGCCGTTTGTGCAAAAGCTTCTTTTGAAGCACTTTGGTTTGGCTTAAAGCAGGCTTTTGCGATTGCTTAAAGCGGGCCTTTGCGATTGCTTAAAACAGGCTTCTGTGCCATTCGCGGCAGGGAATGCCCGCCGTCTCCAGTGCGGCGCAGAGCCTTGCGCCGTTGCCTTTGGTATCGCCCATGCTGCCATAGTGGTAGGGCACCACAAGGCCGGGGCATACATCCATTGCGCGCACCTGGGCGGGCACGCGCGTTTCGTATGCGGGCATGTTCCAGATGCCGTCGCACACCACAAACAGAACGTCGCAGCGCACGTTATCGGCCAAAACGTCCGTATCGCCCGAAACGTAATACCGAAAGCCCGCAAATTCCACCACAACGCCAAAGCCAAAGCTGACAGGGTGGTTTTTGTTTTCGGCGGGCACGGGCTTCAGCGCCGCCCCGCACTCAAAGCCGAGGCGCGGCGATTCATAGCTGAGCACACTGATATAATCGTCGTCCACGCCGAAATCCTTTGTCAGCAGACGCGCGACCTCGGCCGTGGTGGCATAGCAGGTATCGTCTTTGCGCACTTTTTGAAGATCCTCAGGGGAATAGTGGTCGGAGTGGCTGTGCGTGATGACGATCAGGTCGGCGCCGGGCGCATCGTCGGGCACGCCGAACGGATCGACGTAAACAACGGTATCCTCGTGCTCGAAGCAAATGCAGCCGTGGTTGATAAATCGGACAGTTCCCAGGGGATCCATACTACAACTCCTCTGTTCGCAGAGGGCCGGCAGCGCTTGCGCAAAGCGCCGGCGCCCTCTGAATGTTTATTTTCGCGGGTTTACCGCATACTATTTGTATTCCCGATTTTCCGAAAGGATCCCCGCCCCGCCGAAAGGCGGCCCGGGCGGCGGATCCGCACGCATGCGGAACGCGCTTTTCTCTATTGTAGCGCGTTTCGGGCAAAATGTCAAAACCGGAGGAATACAAGATGAAAATTTGGAGAAGGACGTTTGCCTGCCTGCTCGCCATGCTTGTGCCGTGCCTGCTGTTTGCGGGCTGCGGGCAGCGCGCGCTTACACCGATTGCCGAAGAAAACGCCGCCCGGCAGCCCGCCCATGCCGCCGCATGCGAGGAGCCGGCGCTGCCGCTTGCGCTCTGTGGCCCGCAGACGGACGGCGCGGTGAACACACTGCTGGAAAACGGCGTGCTGGCGGGCGTGTTTACTACGATAAGCTCCTGCCGCACCCGCGATTTCTGCACATCGGGCAGCATCACCGTGCGCGTTCAGGCGGCGCTGAACGACGACGCGCCCCCGGCGGACGGAAAGCTGGCACTGTGGCTGCTGACAGAAAACGGCGCGCGCTACCTGCAAACCGTTTCGTTCTCCTGCGACGGCAGTGCGCAGGGCTGGACCTTCGACGGCCTGGACACCGCCGCGCAGTACCGTCTGGTGTTCAGCTATACGGAATCCGCCTCGCGGCGTATGTCCGGCGCGTTCACGGTGGACGGCGTAACACAGGAGATCATTGAGGAGCTGCCGGAGGAAGACGCGGTGGCCGTGGATGCGCCGCCCGACGCTCCGCAGCCGGTGGAGGACGAAGCCGAATAGCGCTTTTGCCTTTCTGAGAGCGGCGGCGGGAGGGACCGGAGGCTTACGCAAAAAGGGGATATGCGGTTATGATCGAGGATTTTAAGCAAATGAAATGGCTGCCGCTGACGGCGGGTGCGCTGCTGTGCGCGCTGGGGCTGCTGGCAATGCTTTGGCCGGCCGGCGTGGTAAAAATTCTGCCCGTGTGCATCGGCGCGGCAATTCTGACGCTGGGCGTCTGCGAGCTTGCCGCCGGGATTGCGGCAGGCCGCACGCAGCCGCGTGCCGTATCCGGCATGCAGCGCCTGCGCGGCGGCGTGAACCTTGCGGTGGGCCTTGTGCTTTTGCTAAGGCGCACGCTTTCGCTGGTTTTTATCGCGGTAACGCTGGGCGTGTGGTCGATCCTGTTCGGCCTGCTGCGCCTGCGGGACGCGCTGCGCCGCCGCGCCGCATGCCGGCCATGGGGCGGCTGCGCGGCAGACGCGGTGGCAAAGGTGATTATCGGAGCGGGCATGCTGGCCAGCCCGCTCGCCAGTATGGCGCTGTGGACGGCTTTTCTCGGCGCGTTTTTTCTGTTTGCGGGCGCCTCGGTAATCTATTCCGCCCTGTACTTAGACCGCCTGCCCCACGATTTTGGGGATTTTTGATCCGTTTTGCCTGCGAGGACAGGAACAGCAGGCGGACGGCATCGCCAGAAAACCGCAAAGGCGGGGCGCGCTGCAAAAGGGGATCTTGCAGCGCGCCCTGCCTTTGCGGCTTTCTTTACTATTATACGCAAAAGCAGAAAGGATGTCGGGCCCCGGCCGGGGCAGCAGCATGAAAAAAGCACCCAAGAGGACGCTGTGCCCCTCCCGGCTTTGCGGACAGAAAAAGACGAAAAAAAGCAGCCGTCACGGCTGCTTTTTTTGCAAAAGGCCGTCGAGCGCAGCTTCCAGACGGCGCACGCGCTCTTCCAGCAGCGCGCTCCTTTGCGCGAGACGCGTGATCTTCTGGGCGAACTGCGATACGGCGCTGGAAAGGCTGATGAGCAGCATCAGCATAAACGCGCCCGCGAGCAGAAATACGGTGTTGGAGGCAACGGTCATGCCCAGAAGGTCTGTCAGAACCAGCACCACGTAGGGGAACAGGGAGCAAACGATCAGCACACCGGCCGAAAACAGCCAGATGATGGCGTATTTTACCGTGAGCCGGCGCTTTTTTAAGAGAAAAAGAATAAAGAGAAGATAGCCCGCCGAGCCGAAAAGCAGGATCGCTCGGATCACCGGGCTGAAGCTGCTCCAGTTCATGTGCGCCCCCCCTTTCGCCGGCAGGCCGTGATGCGAAACACCACAAGCGCGATGCACACCTTTACCATATAATAGATCGATTTCATCGGGCTGATGGAGGAGATGCCCGCAATGCGCTCGCGCATTTTTACAGGCACCTCGCCCACGCGGCAGCCGTGCAGCACCGCGGTGACGATTGCCTCCGGCTCGGGATAATCCTGCGCGTAGTGATCGGCAAAATACGCCGTGAGCTCTTTGCCGCAGGCGCGAAAGCCGCTGGTGGTATCCCGCACATGCACGCCGCACAGCACGCGGATCATCACGCTGATAACGCCAATGCCAAGACGGCGCATAAAGCTTGTTTGAAAGCCCTCTTTTTTCACAAAGCGGCTGCCGATGGCCATGTCCAGCCTGCCCTCGGCCACGGGGGCGATGAGCGTTTGCAGATAGGCCGGGTCGTGCTGGCCGTCGCCGTCCATCTGCACGGTGATATCGTAGCCATGCTCGCGCGCATATAAATAGCCGCTCTGCACGCCGCCGCCAATGCCAAGATTGATGGGCAGCGAAAGATAATGGTACCCGTTTTTTTGGCACAGCGCCGCGCTGCCGTCCGTGGAGCAATCGTCTACAATCAGATAGTCTACATCGGGCGCGGCCGCGTGCAAATCGTTTATCACGCGCTCCAGATTTTCTTCCTCATTGTAGCAGGGAATGATGATCAGAGTTTTCAAGGGGTCACCTCTTTAAAAAATTAAAGCCTTTGGACGGCGCCGGTTTCCTTCCCGCTTAGCACAAAATCCTCTAACTTCTGCAGCAAGGGCGCGCGGCGAAAGTGCGCCTGATAATAGGCGAACCCGGCCTTGCCCATGCGCGCGCGCGCCTCGGCGGGCAGGCCGGCCAGCGCCAGCAGGTTCTGGTACAGCTCCTCCGCGTCGCCCGCACTGCTTACAAGCCCCGCGCCCGATTCCAGCACCACGCGCGCGGCCTCGCCGTTTGCCGAGACAAGGCACGGCCGCCCGGCGGCAAAATAGCTGGCGATTTTGGCCGGCACCGTCAGGCCCACGTCCGCGCTGTCATTCAGCGCGGCAAACAGCGCGTTTGCCACGGTGTGGTACATGGGGATCACCTCGGCGGGGCGGCGGCCCTCAAATGTGAACCACGGCGCTACGCCCGCGTCGTCAATTTCCTTTTGCAGGGCGGCCAGGCTCATGCCGCTGCCCACGATGATAAAATGAATGTCCCGGCGCGCGTCCGCCTTCAGCCGGCGCGCGCACTCCACCAGCAGCGGCAGATTTTGCGCGGGGCTGATATTGCCCGCAAACAACACGTTGAAGCGCCCGGCAAAGCGGCGCTCCAGCGCCGCATCGTGTACCTCCTGCGCGTAAAAATCCTCGCAGTACTGGGGGATCACCGTGCATTCGGCCCTGGGCGCGATGGATTTCAGCCTCTCGCCAAGCGCGGGGCTCATGGCGATGAGCCGGTTGCACCGGCGGTACAGCCAGTGCGAAACGCCCGCCGCAACGGCGCGCAGTGCGCGGTTTTGCACGGGGAGCACCGAATACAGGTTTTCCGGCCACAAATCCAGCACATATGCCGTAAGCGGCACGCGGTGCAGCTTTGCGTAAACGATGGCCGGCAGCAGCATCAGCACGGGGCTTGTCTCGTAGCAGAACACCGCGTCGTATTTGCGCCCGTGCAGGCGCGGCAGGTTCAGCAGCGCCGTAACGGGGTACGAGATGTAATTTAAAAAAATGCGCAGGCCGGTATTGCCCCTTCGGCGAATTTCGCCCGCGCGAAAAATTTCGGCGCCGTCGTGCGTTTCGCGCCGGGGGCCCGTGTAGCGGTAGCCCTCGAACCATTCGCCCGCGGGATAATTCGGCAGGCCGCACAGCACGTCCACGGCGCAGCCGTTTGCCACAAAGCCCGCGCAGAGATCGGTAATGCGGAAATTCTCCGGCCAATAGTGCTGGCTCACCACTAAAATTCGCTTTTGCGCCAAACGGAACACCGCCTCCTTTTTGCTCGCAGGGGAACAACGAAAAACCGGATACAGCGGGCGCGCGGCGCGGCCTTGCTTTCTGACGGAACCGCCCGCAATGCCTTTGCGTTACTTGCGCCACACCATCTGGTTCACCACGCCCACATAGCTTTGAATGATCTTTACCACCTTGGTGGAAACATCCTCGGTATAGCAGGGCACGGGAATGCCGAGCTCGCCGGCGGCGTTCATGGCGACGGCCGTTTCTACGGCCTGCTCCACGCCGCCGCCCCGAATGCCCGCCAGAATAAAGCAGCCCTTATCCAGCGCCTCGGGGCGCTCGGTGGAGGTGCGCACGCACACCGCCGGGAACGGATGGCCTGCGCTTGTAAAAAAGCTTGCTTCCTCGGGCAGCGTGCCCGAATCGCTCACCACGCAGAACGCGTGCATCTGCAGGCAGTTGTAATCGTGAAAGCCCAGCGGCTCGTGCAGGCGCACGCGCGCGTCCAGCGCAAAGCCGCGCTGCTGCAAAAACTTTCTGCTGCGCGGATGGCAGGAATACAAAACCGGCATGTCGTACCGCTCGGCCAGACGGTTTACCGAGGTGAACAGATCGATAAAATTGCGCTCGGTATCAATGTTTTCCTCGCGGTGCGCCGAAAGCAGAATGTATTGGCCCGCCGAGAGCCCCAGCCGCGCCAGCACGTCGCTGGCCTCGATGCCGGCAAGGTTTTCGCGCAGCACTTCGGCCATGGGGCTTCCGGTTACATAGGTGCGCTCTTTGGGGGTGCCCTCGGCGTTCAGGTAGCGGCGGGCGTGCTCGGAATAGCACAGGTTCACATCTGCGATGTGATCGACGATGCGGCGGTTTGTCTCTTCCGGCAGGCATTCGTCAAAGCAGCGGTTGCCCGCCTCCATATGGAAGATGGGAATGTGCAGCCGCTTTGCCGCGATGGCGCACAGGCAGCTGTTCGTATCGCCCAAGATCAGCAGCGCGTCCGGCTTTTGCTCTGCCATCAGCGCGTAGCTTTTGGCGATGATATTGCCGATGGTCTCGCCCAGATCCTTGCCCACGGCATCCAGATAAAAATTCGGCGCGCGCAGAGAGAGATCCTCGAAAAATACCTGATTGAGCGTATAATCGTAGTTTTGCCCGGTATGCACCAAAATCTGATTGAAATACCGGTCGCATTTTTTGATAACGGCAGACAGGCGAATGATCTCCGGCCGGGTGCCGACCACTGTCATCAGTTTGAGCTTTTCCATATGTTACACCTTTTCATAAATGGTATCGGGACGCTGCGGATCGAACGGCTCGTTTGCCCACATCACGGTGACAAGATCGTCCGTGCCCACGTTTTCGATGCTGTGTACGTAGCCCGTGGGAATATCCACCACCGTCAGCCGCTCGCCCGAGACGCGGTATTCCAGCACCTCGTCTGCGCCCACGCGCCGGAAGCGAATGAGCCCTTCTCCGCGCACAACGAGGAATTTTTCGTTTTTGGTATTATGCCAGTGGTTGCCCTTAACGATGCCGGGCTTTGCAATGTTCACGGATACCTGCCCGCGCTCGGGCGTGCGCAGGAATTCGGTAAAGCTGCCGCGCGTATCGCTATGCATGGCAAGCGGATAGGAAAACCCGTTTGCGGGAAGATAAGAAAGATAGGCCGCATAGAGTTTTTTGGTAAAGGCATCGCCCATATCGGGCACGGCAAGCGAGGCGCGGCTTTCGGAAAAGCTTTGGATCGTTTTTGCCAGATCGCCCAGCGTCGTCTCGTAGGTATCGCACATCAGATGGCAAAAGCCGGGCAGGGAGCAGTCGCGCGGCGCGCGGCCCTCCATGGCGGCCAGAAACTGATCGACCACATCGTCCACATACACCAGCGGCAGGCGATACGCGGGGTCGCGCACCTCGATGGGCAGGCCGTTTGCAATGTTGTGGCAAAATGTGGCGACCACGCTGTTGTACGAGGGGCGGCACCATTTGCCGAATACGCCCGGCAGGCGGTACACAAGGGCCGGCGCCCCGGTTTTTTGCTCGTGCTCGAACACCAGCGCCTCGGCCTCGCGCTTGCTTTTGCCGTAATCGTTGGCCAGCTCGGCCTGAACGGAAGAGGTGACAAGCACCGGCGCTTTACTGCCGGCCGCCTGCAGCAGCGCCAGAAGATGCTCGGTAAAGCCGCGGTTGCCCGCATAGAATTCGGCGGGATCCTTCGGGCGGTTCACGCCCGCCAGATGGAACACAAAATCCGCGCGCGCGGCATATTCGGCCAGCCTTTCGGGCGGCGTATCCAAATCGAACGGCAGCAGCGTATGCGTGCCTTCCGCCCGCAGGCGGGCAATGAGGTTTTTGCCCAAAAACCCGTTCGCGCCGGTAATCAGCAGCGTTTTGCCCGTTTGCTTCGGTTTATTTTCCAAGCGCGGCCAGCTCCTCCTTAATATAATCGAGCGTCAGCAGTTTTTCCGCCACCTCGTCCACCGTCAGGCGGCGGGTGTTGTGGCTGGTGTAATCCTCGTTTGCCTGCGTCTGCACCTTGCCCTCCACAAAGTATTTATCGTAGTTCAGATCGCGCGCGTCGGCGGCCACGCGGTAATAACCGCCCAGATCCTCGCTGCGCATGCGCTCCTCGCGCGTGAGCAGCGTTTCGTACAGCTTTTCGCCATGGCGCGTGCCGATTACGTGTGTGCCCGTATCGCCAAACAGCTTTTGCACGGCCTTGGCAAGATCGCCGATGGTGGAGGCGGGGCTTTTCTGTACGAACAGATCGCCCGGGTTTGCGTGGCCGAAGGCGAAGGCCACCAGCTCCACGGCCTCGTCGAGGCTCATTAAAAAGCGCGTCATGTCGGGGTCTGTAATGGTGATGGGCTTGCCGGCCTTGATCTGCTCGATGAACAGCGGGATCACGCTGCCCCGGCTGGCCATTACGTTGCCGTAGCGCGTGCAGCAGATGGTGGTGCCGCCGGGGTTGACGGTGCGCGCCTTGGCGGCGATGACCTTTTCCATCATGGCCTTGCTGATGCCCATGGCGTTGATGGGATACGCGGCCTTATCGGTGGAAAGGCACACCACGCGCTTTACACCGGCGTGGACGGCGGCCGTAAGCACGTTGTCCGTGCCGAGGATATTGGTGCGCACGGCCTCCATGGGGAAAAACTCGCAGCTGGGCACCTGCTTTAAGGCGGCGGCGTGGAAGATATAATCCACGCCGCGCATAACGCCGCGCAGGCTGTCGGGGCTGCGCACGTCGCCGATGTGGAATTTCAGCTTGCCGCTCAGCTCGGGGTGCTGCTGCTGATAGGCGTGGCGCATATCGTCCTGCTTTTTTTCGTCGCGCGAGAAAATACGGATCTCGCCGATCTCGGTGGAGAGAAAATGGCGCAGCACCGTGTTGCCGAACGAGCCTGTCCCGCCCGTGATCAGCAGTGTTTTGCCTGCGAAAATCGAAGAATCCATCCAAAAACCTCCCTGAAAAGGGGCGCAAGCCCCCGAATTTGTCCGCAAGAAAAGTATAACCGCATATAGTATACCATAATCCGGCCGGGATGCCAATATTTTGACGAATTTCGCTTTTGACGGCGCGGTTTTTTTTTGATATGATAAAATAAATAATTTGCGCCTCCGTAAAACGGAGATGCGCCAAAACAAAAAGGAGTGGTTTATTTTTTTATGGACACAGTCCTGCCCAGTTTGCTCTTACAGGTTGTGCTCATCACGTCGAACGCTTTTTTTGCAATGAGCGAATTTGCCGTGGTATCCGTAAATACGCAAAAAATGAAGCGCCTTGCCGATAACGGCAACAGGGCCGCCGGGCGGCTGCTGGTGATTACCGAGGCCCCGTCGGATTTTCTGGCCACCATTCAGGTGGGCGTCACGCTGTCGGGCTTTCTGGCGTCGGCCGCCGCGGCCGACAGCTTTGCCGATCTGCTGGTGCGCGCGCTTTCCGGCCTGCCCATCCCGGCCGCAACGCTGCGCGGCGTGATGGTGGTAGTAATCACGGTGATCCTATCGTATTTCATGTTGATCTTCGGCGAGCTTGCGCCCAAGCGCATCGCCATGAAAAACCCGGACGGCGTGGCGCTGCGCGTGGTGGGCGTGATCTGGGCGCTGAACCGCATCTGCCGCCCGGTGGTGCGCCTCATCGCCGCCTCCACGAATCTGGTGCTGCGCCCGCTGGGCATCGGCCCCGAGAGCGAGGAGGAGCCCGTAGCCGAGGAGGATATTCTGATGATGGTGGAGGCCGGCGAGGAGACGGGCGCCGTGGACGAGCGCGAGCACGAGATGATCAAAAACATCTTTGAATTCGACGACCGCCGCGTCTCCGAGGTGATGACGCACCGCACCGATCTGGTGCGGGTGCCGATAACCGCCACGCTGCGCGAGATCGCGGCGCTGCAGGCGGAAAACCGGTTCTCCCGCATTCCGGTATACCGCGATAACGTGGACGACATTGTGGGCGCGGTGTTTGTAAAAGACCTGGTTCCGCTGCTGGAGGCCGGCTCTCATGCAGACGATACGCCCGAAGGCTTTATGCGCAGCGTGCTGTATGTGCCCGAGGGCATGACGTGCTCGGATCTTCTGCACGAGTTCCAGCGCGCGCGCGTGCACCTGGCCATCGTGGTGGATGAATACGGCGGCACCGAGGGCATGGTGACGATGGAGGATCTGCTGGAGGCCATCGTGGGCGATCTGGACGACGAGCACGCCGACAGCGGCGCCGTGGTGACGCTGTCGGACGGCGTATACGAGGTGGGCGGCGATGTGCCCGTAAACGAATTAGAGGGCATTTTGGGTGAGGATCTGTTTGAGAACGCCGACAGCGACACCATCGGCGGCTTTGTTACCGAGACGCTGGGCCGCATCCCCGCTGTGGGCGAAACGCTGGAGCTTTCAACAGAGGGCTACCGCTTTACCGTAACGGAGGCCACGCCCCGCGCCGTAACGCGCGTGAAGATCGTGCGCAGAGAAAAGCCGGAGCAGCCTGAGGCGTAAGCGCGGACGGGTTTTTCCAAAAAAAGCCGGAATTTTCTGCTTTTATTTACTTTTATTGAAATTTATCCAAAAACCATAAAAAAGGGGATCGATCTCATGCGCGCCTATGAGCGTTTTTTAAACTATGCGAAGATTTCTACCGCCTCGCAGGAGGGCACGGGCCGGACGCCGACGACGGCGCGGCAGCTGGATCTGGCACTTCTGCTGGCGGAAGAGCTGCGGGCGCTGGGCGTTGCCGACGCGCGCGTGGACGCATACGGCTATGTGTACGGCAGCCTGCCCGCAACGCCGGGCTGCGAGGGCGCGCCCGCCCTCGGCTGGATCGCGCATATGGATACCGTGCCCGATTTTCCGGGTGAGAACGTGCGCCCGATGCTGCATCCGGATTACGACGGCGGCGATGTTGCGCTGCCCCAAAACGGCTGCGTGCTGCGCACGGAGGATTTTCCGTTTTTAAAAACGCTGCGCGGCCAGACGCTGATTACGGCGGACGGCTCTACGCTGCTGGGCGCGGACGACAAGGCCGGCATTGCCGAGATCGTTACGGCCTGCGAGCGGCTTTTGCACAGCGGCGCCGCGCATGGCGCGGTAAAAATAGCGTTTACGCCGGACGAAGAGGTGGGCCTTGGCACGGCGCATTTTGACGTTGCGGGCTTCGGCGCGCAATATGCCTACACGATGGACGGCGGCGCGGCGGGCAGCATCTCTTACGAAAACTTCAACGCGGCCTCGGCGGTGTTTGAGGTAACCGGTGTTTCGGTGCATCCGGGTATGGCCAAGGACACGATGGTAAACGCGCTGAAGCTTTGCTGCGAGATCGACGGCATGCTGCCCGCTGCCGAAACGCCCGAGCACACCGAGGGGCGGGAGGGATTTTTCCACATGCACAGCCTTTCGGGCGGCGTGGCCGCCGCGCGCATGGAATATATCGTGCGCGACCACGACCGCGCAAGCTTTGAGCGGCGCAAAGAGACGCTGGAAAACGTGCGGCGCGCCGTGGCCGAAAAATATCCCGCCGCGCGCGTGGCGCTTACCGTGCGCGACAGCTATTACAATATGCTGGAAAAGATCAAGCCCTGCATGCATCTGATTGACAACGCAAAGCTTGCCTGCGAGCAGGCGGGCGTGCCGTGGGAGCTGGAGGCGACGCGCGGCGGCACGGACGGCGCGCAGCTCTCTTACAAGGGGCTGCCCTGCCCGAACCTTGGCACAGGCGGCTATAACTGCCACGGCCCGTATGAATGCATCACCGCCGAGGGTATGGACAAGGCCGTGGAGATCATTTTGAACATCGTCGCGCTGTACGCAAACGCGCGGGAAGATACGGAACAGTAACCTGCGCAGGGCGCAGCCGCAAAACATAAAAAAACAAAAGATCGGCGCCCCTTTTGGCCGGATATTGCCAAAAGGGGCGCCGATCTTTTGCCCCGCCCTTTTGGGGATGTGCTTTCCTGAAGGGCTGTTTTGCAGAAGATCTGCCCTTTGCGCCCGCCCTTGACCCGTTTTATTTGGCCGCTTCCGGCAGGGCCGTCTGCGCTTTGGCGCTGTGCAGCACCGGGGTGCAGGCGCGGTGGATGAGATACTGCAGGTAGCCGGTATCCTTAAAAAGCTCTGCAAAAAGCTCGGCGTTCGGTACGTTTACCTTCATGGTTTCGCGCACGGAATCCATCGCCGCCCGCAGGGTGGGGGATTCGTCTAACTTTATCGTCAGCGCGCCGTTTGGCAAAAATACAAGCTTGATCCGCCGCACGCTGGAGCTTTCCAAAAAGCATACGGTCAGCTTCAAAACCGGGTTGTCGTCTTCGTCCTGGGTAAAGCGCCCGACGGCGGAGACGGAAAAATGATTGCCGCCGAACTCTAAAATGCATTCGGGCGCGCATTCGGCCGCGGCGGGATCCTGCGCACCGTCAAAGCGGACGGGGATGCGGTGCACCGCGCCGCTCTCGTGCCACAGCAGCGTCAGGCTGTCGCCGCACAGCTCGAACGCCACGCGCTCCACGCCGCCCGAGTACCAATCCTCCATGCAGGCGACGATCGTAGGCGCCAGGCTCGCGCGGTTCGCTTCAAGCGGATAAACCTTTGCCAGGGCGGGGCGCGCCGCGTCCGGAATGGGCGAGGGGCAGGGCTTCGGCTGCAGCGCGAACAGCGCGCGTCGCAGCCGCCGCACCCAGGAGAGGCGCTCGGGCGCGGGGCAGGGCGGCACCGGCTCGGCAAAGCGCAGATGCGAAAGCGTAAAGCCGAGCCGCGCGTCGGTATCGCCGTCCTCCGGCAGGGCGGCAGGGTTTTCGTCCCCCGGGGCACGCGCCGCGCCGTCCACTGCGCGCACAAAGCGCGTGATGGCGGCAAAGGCCTCGCTCAGCACAAACAGATTTTCCGCGCCGGCGTTGACGGCAACAATCAGCTGCTGCTTTGGCGCGACCACCACATACTGCCCGAACATGCCGTTGAACAGAAAAACGCCCTCGGGGGTGTACGGCCACAGCTGAAAGCCGTATTCCTCGCCCTTTTCCGTAACGGAATACGGCGTGGTTGCGGCATCAACCCACTGCTCGCTCAGCAGGCGGCGCTCGGCGCCGTCCGCGCTCCGCCACACACCCTTTTGCAGGTACAGCTGGCCCAGCTTTGCCAGATCCTCCAGATAAACATACAGCCCCCAGCCGCCCTTGGCAATGCCCTGCGGGCAGGTTTCCCACGCGACATCGCCAAATCCCAGCGGCTCGAACAGGCGCGGGCGCAGATATTCTGTCAGCCCGAGGCCGGTTCTTTTCTGTACGATGGCCGAGAGCATGTAGCTGTTCAGGCTGTTGTAATCAAGGGCGTCGCCCGGCTCGAACAGCACGTCCGCATCGAGAAAGGCCTTCACCCAATCGCTCTCCAGCACCGTGCCCGCCTCGCGAAAGCTCACGCCGCTGCGCATGCTCAGCAAATGGCGCACCGTAACGGCGCGCATGCGGCGGCCGGTGAGCAGGCTGCATTTTTCGGGAAAGATCTCGCAGATATGCTCGTCCAAAGAGAGCAGCCCTTCGTCGATAAGCATGCCGATGGCCGTGCCCGCAACGCTTTTGCACATGCTGTGTGTAACATGCCAGCGGCGCAGGGAGTACGGCGCGTATTCGGCCTCGCAGATCACCCTGCCGCGGCGCAGTACAAGGCATGTGTGCGTGCCGCAGCGCGCGCCCGAAAGCGCGCGCAGCAGCGTATCGAGCGCCTCGGCGGGAACGCCCGCCTCGCGCGGGGTGCAGCGCGGCAGCGGCGCCGGCGCTTTGCCCGGCGCATCGGGCTTTTGCGGCCGCACGGCATAGGGCAGGATGCCCTCGGTATCGTTCAGCAAAAATTTGCGCATATAGTTCAGCAATTTGATGTTGCTGCGCAGTTCCATAAAGGCCTCTCCCTTTTTCCCGATTTGCGGATGCCGCGCAAAAGCGGCTTGTACAATATGAGTATAGCATTCCCATATGAATTTTCCATAAACGATTTGTAAAGGAAGTACCGTGCGGGCAAGCAGCCCCGCCACGCTCCAAAGCCCCGCCCGCTGCCCCGCAGAATGCGCCATATGCCCTCTCCCCCCGCATTGGGATGCGATCCCCTCAGAGCATGGGCCGGCGTGCAGCGCGGTAAACAGAAAAATCTTTTGGATGCGCAAGCATCAAAATGACACAAACAGCAAAAATATGGAAAACACAGGCGAAATTTTCGTGTATTTTTATAGATAGCAAAGGAGCGGCGGTGCCGGCAGGGCTGCCGCCCGCGCCGGACGGCGGGAAGGGGCATTTTGCGTCTGGCGGCAGAAAGAGAAGGGAGACGCGTATGGAGCAAATACGTTTTTTGAACGAAGACGGTGTTTTTTCTTTGGAAAACGCGGAAAATACCAGTGGGCTCTATCTGCCCATCGCGGGAAATGCCGGCCTGAAAAGCGCGGTGACGCCGAGCTTCGGCGGGGACAGCAAGCTCGATCAGGAGGCCTTTCTGCTGGAGCCGGCAACCGTCGAGAGCCTGCACAACGCCCGCGCTACGCGCAACTTCTGGTGCCGTGTGGAGGGCGCGGGCTGCTGGTCGGCCACGGGCGTTTCCGCCGAGGCCGAGAGCCAAAAATTCACCCCGGCGCAGGACGCCTGCACGCTGACGGCCGGCTTTATGTGGCAAACCGTGCAAAGAGTCTCCCGCACGTACCGGCTGGAGGCGGAGGTCACCGCGTTTGTCCCGGCGGACGATGCCGTGGAGGTTCTGCGCGTGCGCATTCGCAATACGGCCGATGCGGCCCAAACGCTTACGCCAGTGGCCGCCGTTCCCATCTACGGCCGCAGCGCGGACAATGTCCGCGATCACCGGAATGTCACCTCCCTGCTGCACCGTATCCGCACCACAAAAAACGGCGTGCTGGTAAAGCCCACCATGTCGTTCGACGAAAAGGGCCACCGAAAAAACCGCCGCATCTACTATGTGCAGGGCTGCACGGGCGAGGGCGGCTGTCCGGCCGCGTTTTATCCCACGGTGGAGGGCTTTATCGGGGAGGGCGGCAGCCTTCTGCGCCCCCGCGCCGTGTACGAGGCGGCAGAGGGCGTGGCCGCCGGCGCCTGCATCGACGGGCGCGAGGCCATGGGCGGCCTTGTGTTCCCCGCAATCACCCTGCAGCCGGGGCAAAGCGCCGAATATCTTGTGCTGCTGGGCGTCTGCGAAGAGGCACAGGCCGCGGAGCGCGCGCTTTCCGTCTACGGCTCGGCCCAAAAGGCGCAGGCGGCGCTTGCGGCGGTAAGGGCATACTGGCAGGAAAAGGTGAATGTCCGCTGCCGCACCGGCAACGGCGATTTTGACCGCCTGATGCGCTGGGTGAGCTTTCAGCCGATGCTGCGCCGCATTTACGGCTGCTCGTTTTTGCCGCACCACGATTATGGCCGCGGCGGCCGCGGCTGGCGCGATCTGTGGCAGGACTGCCTGTCGCTTTTGCTGATGGATCCGGACGGCGTGGGCGAAATGATCCGGGCCAACTTCGGCGGCGTGCGCATCGACGGGACGAACGCCACCATCATCGGGGAAGGAGACGGCAATTTTATTGCCGACCGCAACGGCATTGCCCGCGTGTGGATGGATCACGCGCTGTGGCCGCTGATGACGACGCGGCTGTATATCGACCAGACGGGCGATCTGGAAATTTTGAACGCCACAGCGCCCTATTTTAAGGATGCGCAGGCCGTGCGCGGAACGCAGACCGACCCCTTGTGGCAAAGCGGGCAGGGCAGCCGGCAGCAAACGCGCGGGGGCGCGGTGTACCGGGGCACGATTCTGGAGCATCTGCTCATTCAAAACCTGGCGGCGTTTTACGAGGTGGGTGCGCACAACGTGTGCCGCCTGCGGGGCGCGGATTGGAATGACGCGCTGGATATGGCGGCGGAAAACGGCGAGAGCGTTGCCTTTACCTGCGCCTATGCCGGGAACCTGCGTGAGCTGGCCGCGCTGCTGCGGCGGCTGGAGAGTGCCGCCGGGCAAACCGCCGCCCCGCTGCTGGAAGAGGCGCTCGCGCTTTTGGCCGGGGGCGGCCGCAGCCTGTATGCAGACGCACAGCGGAAAAACGCGCTTTTGCAGGACTATGCGCGGCAGTGCGCGCACAGCGTGAGCGGGCGCACCGTGCCGGTGCCCCTGCAAGGGCTCGCGCAGGATCTGGAGGAAAAGGCCACGTGGCTGACAGAGCATCTGCGCCGCCGGGAATGGATTGACGGCGGCGCGGGCGAGGGCTGGTTCAACAGCTATTACGACAACCACGGCCGCCCCGTGGAGGGCTTTGCACAAACCGGCGTGCGCATGATGCTTACGGGGCAGGTGTTTGCCATTATGAGCGGCACGGCCGAAGACGCGCAGGTGCGCGGCATTGTCCGCAGCGCGGACCGCTACCTGTATCGGGAGGAGCTGGGAGGCTACCGGCTGAACACCGATTTTAAAGAGCTGAAGTTCGATTTGGGGCGCATGTTCGGCTTTGCCTACGGCGAAAAGGAAAACGGCGCGGTGTTCTGCCACATGGCCGTCATGTATGCCAGCGCCCTTTATCGCCGGGGCTTTGCGCGCGAGGGATACAAGGCGCTGCGCGCGCTGGCAAATGCCGCGCTGTGCTTTTCGCGCAGCAGGATGTACCCCGGCATCCCGGAGTATTTCAGCCGCGACGGACGCGGGGCATACTGCTATCTTACCGGGGCGGCAAGCTGGTACCTGCTTACGCTCATTACCGAGGTCTTCGGCGTGCGCGGCATGTGGGGCGACCTTGCCGTTTGCCCAAAGCTGGTGCGCGAGCAGTTCGATGCGCAGGGCGAAGCCTCGCTCTCGCTGCATTTTGCGGGAAAGGAGCTCTGCATTGCCGTAAAAAACCCGGGCGGAGCCGATTACGGCGCGTACCGTGTGGCAAGGGCCCTTCTGCTTTTGCCCGCGGCCGCGCGGCCGGCAGAGCTGCCCGTTCGGGACGGCACGGCCCTTGTGCGCCGCGCCGAGCTTTTGCGCCTGCCCGCGCGCGGCAGCCGTATTGAAATAGAGCTTGCACCGCTTTGAGCGCTTGTGCGCATTATCGGAAAGGAAGGATATCATATGCAGTACGGATATTTTGACGAACAGGCCCGCGAATATGTAATCACGCGGCCGGATACGCCGCAGCCCTGGGCCAATTATTTAGGCTCGCCCGAGTACGGCGCGCTCATCTCCAACAACGCCGGGGGCTACAGCTTTGTAAGATCGGGTGCGAACGGGCGCATCCTGCGGTATGTTTTCAACGCGTTCGACCGCCCCGGCCGGTATATTTACCTGCGCGACAACGAATCGGGCGATTACTGGTCGGCCTCGTGGCAGCCGGTGGGCAAAGATCTGGCAAACTACCGCAGCGAATGCCGCCACGGCATGGGCTATACAAAAATCGGCGCGGATTATGCCGGCATCCACAGCGAGGCGCTGTACTATGTGCCGCTGGGCAAAACCCACGAGGTGTGGGAGCTGACGGTGCGCAACGATTCGGGCAGGGCCCGCACGCTGACGCTGACGGGCTACGCCGAGTTTACGAACAACAGCAATTACGAGCTCGATCAGGTAGATCTGCAGTATTCGCTGTTCATCACGCGCACACTGTTCGATCAAAACCGCATCCGCCAGCTCATCCACGGCAATCTGGACGGCGTGGAGGTGGACAACAAGCGCGTTACCGAGCGCTTTTTCGGCCTGGCGGGTGCTCCGGTATCCTCGTACTGCGGCGAGCGCAGCGCATTCCTTGGCGCGTACCGCGATTACGGCAGCCCCGCGGGCGTGGCCGGCGGCGATCTGGGCAATACGCTGAACTACAACGGCAACGGCTGCGGCGCGCTCGCCTGCGCGGTAACGCTGCAGCCCGGCGAGACAAAAACCATTGCGTTCCTGCTGGGCGAAAAGCCCGCCAAGGAGAGCGCGGCCCTGCTGCGCGCCTACGAAACGCCCGAGACGGTATGCCGCGCGCAGTGGGAGGCGCTGCGCAGCAGCTGGCACGCAAAATTTTCGCGCTTCAGGGTAAAAACGCCGTGCCCGGAATTCGACGTGATGGTGAACACCTGGAACGCCTACAACAGCTTTATGACATTCACCTGGTCGCGTGCGGCCTCGTTTATTTACTGCGGCCTGCGCAACGGCTTTGGCTACCGCGATACCGTGCAGGACATTCAGGGCGTGATCCATCTGGCGCCCGAACAGGCGGCGGAAAAGCTGCGTTTTATGCTCAGCGCACAGGCCGCGAACGGCGGCGGCCTGCCGCTTGTAAAATTTACGCACTGCCCCGGCCATGAGGATACGCCGGACGACGCCTCGTATGTAAAGGAGACCGGCCACCCCGCCTACCGCGCGGACGATGCGCTGTGGCTGTTCCCCACCGTATACAAGTACATTGCCGAGACAGGCGACACCGCGTTTCTGGATGAGGTAATCCCCTTTGCCGACCGGGACGAGGGCACCGTGTATGAGCATCTGAAGCGCGCGCTCGGCTTTTCCCGCGATCATCTTGGCCCGCACCGCATGCCCGCCGGCCTGCACGCCGACTGGAACGACTGCCTGCGCCTTGGGGCGAACGGTGAATCCACGTTTGTGGCGTTCCAGTTCTATTACGCCTATACGGTGCTGCGCCTGTTTGCACAGGAAAAGGCAGACGCCGGCGCGCAGGAGAGCCTTGCACGCGAGCAGGAGCGGCTGCGCGCGCGGCTGAACGAGCTGTGCTGGGACGAAGACCGCTTTGTGCGCGGCTTTACCGAGGACGGAGAGGTGATCGGCGCGCGCAGCGCGCCGGAGGCGGATTTGTGGCTGAACCCGCAGAGCTGGGCCGTCATCAGCGGACTTGCGGACGCAAGGCAGGCAGCGCTGGCGATGGAAAACGTGTACAGCCGCCTGAACACACCCTACGGGGCCGTCCTGATGGATCCGCCGTATCACGCACACGCGTTCGACGGGGCCTTTGCGGTGATCTACAACGCCGGCACGAAGGAGAACGGCGCTGTGTTCTCGCAGTCGCAGGGCTGGCTCATTTTGGCGGAGGCGCTTTTGGGCCATGGGGATCGCGCCTTTGCCTACTTTAAAGAGAACGCCCCCTCCATGCAGAACGACCGCGCCGAGATCCGCGGCATCGAGCCGTACTGCTACGGCCAGTTTACAGAGGGGAAGCACAGCCCCCACGCCGGGCGCTCGCACGTGCACTGGCTGACGGGCACGGCCTCTACCGTGATGGTGGGGTGCGTAGAGGGCATCCTCGGCATGCGCCCCGACCTGCACGGCATAAAAATAGCGCCCTCCATTCCCAAAGAATGGAAGACGCTGGAAATTGAGAAGGATTTTCGGGGCAGGCATCTGCATGTTGTTGTAAAAAACCCCGGCGGCGCGCAATCCGGCTGCAAAAGGCTCACCGTGAACAAAATCGCCGTGGACGGAGACTACATTCCAGACTCCCTGCTGACAGAGCACTCGGAGATCGAGCTGCTGATGTCCTGACCGGCGCGGTCGGATGCGTGCGAATTGCGGTATTTTTTGGGCGTCATGCCCGTAAATTCCTGAAAAACCTGTGTAAAATGGCTCTGCGAGGAAAACGAGAGCTCGGTGGCGATCTTGATCAGGCTGAAATCGCTGAACCGCAGCAGCTCCTGGGCCCTTTCCACTTTTTTTTCGCGGATGTAATCGCTGATCGAAACGCCAACCTCTTTTTTGAACAGCCGCGATAAATGGCTGGGCGAAAGCCCCGTAAAGGCGGCAAGCGCATCCACCGTGATGCGCTTTTTTAAATTGATGAAAATGTATTCGATGCAGTCCGCCACGGGCTTCGAGGTTTGCGGCTGCTGGGAGAGCAGCTGCATCTTGCCGGTAAAATCCAGCACCATCTGATCGTGGATGCGCTCCACCGCCTGAAGGGTGTGGGCATTGTCCAGCTTTAAAATGTAAAAATCGCTCAGACGGAACGCCTGTTCCATCGCCATGCCGGATTCCACACACACGCGCGTGATCATGGCCGTGGAGATCACGAGGTGGTATTTCAGGTTCACCACAGGGTTGCGCGACAGGACCCCGACACCATACCTCCCCCCCGTGGAGGGCGTAAAATTCTGGAATTCCTTCTTTTGACAGTTGCGCAGCACATAATCGATGTCTCCGATGCTGACGGCGTGCCAGAACGCATTTTCCTCGCTCATGGGGCGGTGGAGAATCTCGCCCTCCGCCTGCTGCGCTTCCTGTAAAAGCCATTCCTTCTGCAGCTCGTGAGTATCCAAAATAAACGTCTCCCTGCTGCGCCCACCACCCAGACCGCACGCCGGTTTTGGCGGCGAAAACGCCTGATTTTGTTGAATTTGCAAAAAAATCATACCACATTTTCTACACAAAAACAAGGGAAACAGAGCATAAATCTGACATTTTTGCCAGAAATTTTGTAGATCGAAAAAAATAATATGGCTATAATATGAATATAAAAGCACTTGAAGGACAGCGTGAAAGCGCTGTGGCCCCGGCTGCATGCCAAAGGGCAGAGCGAGGTACAGAAAACCCGAAGAACCCTGCTGCCTGCGGCATATTTGCTTTGGGCGCCCTGCCGTGCGGCCCGGCCCGTATGGCTTGTTCGTTTTATCTGCATTGAATGGAAAGGAAGACCGCCCTTATGACAAAGAAAGCACGGGTTTTTCGCATGCAGCAGTATGGGCACAAGCCGCCGTTTGCGAGCTTTCTGCCCGGCATCGCCGGAATAAAGGGCATCCCGCTCTGGTGCTATTATGTCAACCGCGGCCAGGGCGTTGTCAGCTTCGGCGTGGATAACAAAGACCACGCGATCATGGAATTTTTGCCCGCGCACCGGGCTTATGCCTCGGCGGAGCAGACGGGCTTCCGCACATTCGTGCGCCGGGACGGGCGTTTTTCGGAGCGCTTTTGGCGCGCGGAGCAGTGCGATATGTCTATTGGCATGAACACGCTGGAGCTGGAGGAAAACGACGCGCAAAACGGGCTGCGCGCCGAGGTGTGCTATTTTGTGCTGCCCGAGGAACGTTTGGGCGCTCTGGTGCGCCGCGTAAAGCTCACCAATACCGGCGGGGAGGCCTGCCGGCTGGAGGTTCTGGACGGGATGCCGGAGCTGGTGCCCTACGGCGTGGGGGACGGAGCACTCAAAAACATACTGCAAACGGCGAAGGCCTCTATGCAGGTGGAGGATACCCCCGCGCGCAGGCCCTATTACCGCGTGCGCGCGAGCCAGAACGATACCGCGCAGGTAAGCGAGATCGCGGGCGGCAATTTTGCGCTCGGCTTCGACGAAAACGGCGCGCTGCTGCCGGTGGTATCCGATATGGGCGCCGTGTTTGCGTATGATACGGCGCTGAAAAAGCCCCTGGTTTTTGCGGAGGGGGGCTGCGCAAAGGTGCTCGCGCAGGAGCAGAACGCCTCGAACCTTTTGCCCGGCGCGTTTTTTGCGCTGGAACGCACGCTGCGGCCCGGCGAGAGCCTGCTGTTCACCGAGGTGATCGGCCAGGTGGAAAACAAGGCGCTTTTGGATGTGTTTTTGCAAACGCGGCGGGACGGCGCGTATTTTGAGGCGAAGCTGGCGCGTGCGCGCGCCCTGACGCAGGAGCTTACCGACTGCATCGAAACCTCCACGGGCGATGCCCTGTTCGACGCCTACAGCCGGTATACTTATATGGATAACGTGCTGCGGGGCGGCCAGCCCATCCGGCTGGGGGAGAACAAGGTGTTCTATGTCTATTCCCGCAGGCACGGTGATCTGGAGCGCGATTACAACTATTTTTCGATGCTGCCCGAGTTTTATACGCAGGGCAACGGGAACTTCCGCGATGTAAACCAGAACCGCCGCAGCGATACGTTTTTTTCCCCGTTCGTGGGGCGCGAGAATATCCGCGCCTTTTACAGCCTCATCCAGCTGGACGGCGCAAACCCGCTGAGCGTGGAGATGAAGACGTATTCCCTGCCAAAACAGACGGCCGCCGGCCTTCTGCGGCCGCTGGGCGAAAAGGAGCGCGCGGCGCTGTCGGAGCTGCTGCGCGCACCGTTTACGCCGGGCCGGCTGTATGCGGCGCTGCTGGACAGCGGTGCGGACAGCGATTCGGTGCCCGCGCTGTTCGCGCGCATTTTGGACGCCGCCGACGCGCAGCTGAACGCGAGTTTTGGCGACGGGTACTGGACGGACCACTGGACGTACAACCTTGATCTGATCGAAGAATATCTGGCTGTATTCCCCGAGCAGGAGCGCGCGCTGCTGTACGAGCCGGCTTATACCTGGTTTGTCTCGCAGGTGTGTGTTGCGCCGCGCGCCAAACGCTATGCCGAAACCGAAAACGGCGTGCGGCAGTACCATGCGCTGGACGAGGGCAGCCGCCGCACGCCCGAAGCGCTGTATCTGCACGACGCGCAGGGTGCGCTTGTGCGCGATACCCTTATCGGCAAGCTGGTGTTTTTGTGCGCCGTTAAGTTTGCCGCGCTGGATCCATACGGGATGGGCATAGAGATGGAGGGCGGCAAGCCCGGCTGGTACGACGCGCTGAACGGCCTGCCCGGCCTGCTGGGCTCCTCGATGTGTGAAACCTACGAGCTGGCGCGCATGCTGGATTACACCGTGGCCGCATTGCGCCGTTATCCCGGCGAGACCCTGCTGCTGCGGGAGCAGGCCGCGTTTTTGGAGGCGCTGTGCGGCGCGAACGCGGCGCATCAAGAAGAGATCGAAACGCAGGATGAGCTTTCGGCGTTCTGGAACGAGATCAACGATCTCAAGGAGGCCTACCGCGCCCAAACCTACGCGGGCGTGAGCGGCGAGCGCACGGCGTATACCGCAGAGGCGCTGGCGCAGCGGCTTTTGGGCCTTGCCGGAACCGTGCGCCGCGGCATTGAAAAGGCGCAGCGCGCGGGCGTTGCCGGAGCCGCGCCCGAGGCGCAGGTGTGCCCCGCCTATTTTGCCTATGATGTTACCGATTATACTAAGGACGAGGCGGGCCTCCACCCGCGGCATTTCTCTTTGGTGCGCATCCCCGCGTTCCTGGAAGGGCCCGTGCGCTGGCTGAAGCTGAACGCGCCGCTTGAGGAAAAGCGCGCGCAGTACGCGCGGGTGCGCGCAAACGAGCTGTACGACAAAGAGCTTTCGATGTACCGCGTGAACGCGTCTATCCAGAACTGCTCGTTCGAGCTGGGCCGCGCGCGCGCCTTTACGCCCGGCTGGCTGGAGAATGCCTCCATCTGGCTGCATATGGAATACAAATACCTTCTGGAGCTGCTGCAAAGCGGCCTGTACCGCGAATTTTTCAACGATCTGCACACCGCGTGCATCCCCTTCCTCAGCCCCGCGGTGTACAAGCGCAGCACGCTGGAGAACTCCTCGTTCCTTGCCAGCAGCGCAAACCCGGACAAAAGCATCCACGGCAGGGGCTTTGTGGCGCGCCTGAGCGGCTCTACGGCCGAATTTCTCAGCATCTGGCGGCGTATGTTCTTTGGCGTCCGGCCGTTTGCCATGGAGGGCGATACGCTCGTGTGCCGCCTGCAGCCGGCGATCCCGGCGTACCTCATCGGCGAGGAACGCATCGTGCGCGCCCGTTTTTTGGGCAGCATGCCTGTTGCCTACCACATGGCGGACGGCGCGGATCATATTCCCGGCGAGTACCGGGTGGAACGCATCACGCTTACCCGCGCCGACGGCAGCACGGCCGCCGCGCAGGGCGAGGTGCGCGGCGCGCTTGCGCAGGAGCTGCGCCGCGGCGGCTTTGCCGCGGCGGACGTGGTGCTGGCCCGTCCGTAAATCGGCGCTTTCCCATCGGGCACAAATCCCCCTTGGGGGATCGAAGCGTGCGGCGTTTTCCTGTGTCGTGCTTGGCGCCGTACAGAAATATAAGGAGGAAATCACAATGAAACACGCAACCAAGGTTCTCGCGCTGATGCTTGCGATCATTCTGGGCCTGTCCCTTGTCGCATGCGGCAGCGGCAGCTCTGCACCCGCAGCCGGCGGCGGCGGCGACGGCGTCGGCGACGGCGACGGCGGCAAGCTCGTTGTATGGGCGCTGGCCGACGACATGAAGCAGTTCGGCGAGAGATATCACGAGCTCACCGGCGTTGAGGTAGAGGTCGTTGTCATTGCTCCGGCCGACTATCCTACCAAGCTGCAAACCGCCATCCGCGGCAACGACAGCACCGTAGACATCATCATGGGCGAGCCCCAGATGCTGGACGAGATGTACGATTACGGCGCGTTTGCCGATCTGGACGCGCTGGGCGCGGGCGATTATGCCGACAAGATCACCGATTACGTCTGGGAGCTGGGCAAGGATGACAGCGGCGTACAGCGTGCCATTTCGTATCAGGTAACGCCCGCGGGCCTTTATTATCGCCGCGACATCGCCGAAACCGTGTTCGGCACGAGCGATCCGGTCGAGATCGGCAAGCTGTTCTCCGATTACGACACCATCCTCGAAACCGCTCAGACGCTGAAGGACGCGGGCTACCGGTGCTTTGCCTCTGATGCCGAGATGGACTACTTCTCGCGCGACGAGGCGTGGGTGATCGACGGCGCGCTGAACGTGAGCCAGGGCCGCAAGGACTATATGGACATGGTTGTGAAGCTCTATCAGGGCGACCTCACCGCATACTGCTCCTCCTGGTCCACCCCGTGGTATCAGGCCATGGGCGGCCCGGTGCCCATCCTTTCTTCCGATGACAACGTCTGGTCGGAGGATTTTGAGAAAGAGCATGCAGACGACGAAAAGGTAGAGGTATTCTCCTTTGCGCTGCCCACCTGGGGTACGCTCACCCTGCGTGACCACGTGGGCGAGCTCTCCGGCAAATGGGGCGTCTGCGCCGGCCCGCACGCCGGCTTTGGCGGCGGCTCGTTCCTGGGCATTTCCGAGCTTTCCAAGCAGAAGGATCTGGCTTGGGATTTCATCAAATTCTGCACGCTGAACGAAGAAACCGCCGACTGGTGGATTGAAGCCTCCGAGGGCGATGTTGTCTCGCTCATCTCCGCGCAGGAAAAGCATAAGGACGACGAGAACCCCGTTTACGGCAACCAGAAGCTGTACGCGTTCTGGTCCGAGCAGGCGCAGTATATCGATTCCTCCACGGTTACCCGCTACGATACGGCCATCGGCGAAGCTTGGGGCAACGCCATCACCAAGATCAAGCAGGGCGAGGCCACCCGTGAGGAGGCCATCAACGAATTCCTCGATAAGGTGCAGTCTACCTATCCCGATCTCACAATCGACCGCGAAGCGGTTCTGAGCTGAAATTTGAGCTGAAAATGAAAAGGATGCGGCCCGGTGCGCCGGGCCGCATCCCATCCTGAAGATGGGAGAGGTGAACCGATGAAGTCCAAGAGCAGCAAGCTGACGTCTTATAACCGCTGGGGCTACTTTTTTGTGGCGCCGTTTGTGATCGTGTTCGCGATCTTCAGCATTTATCCGGTTCTTCGCACCCTGTACCTGAGCTTTACCGATCTGAAGGTGATGGGCACGGCGAACTGGTTAGGCTTCGACAACTATGTGCGCGTATTTACCGATAAGTTTTTCTGGAGAGCGCTGTGGAACACGGTGCGCATCTGGGTGGTGAACATCATTCTGCAGCTGGGCCTTGCGTTCCTGCTGGTAATCGTGTTCAGCAATCTGAACTGGAAGATCAAGGGCCTGCAGCAGTTCCGCATTATCTACTACCTGCCCAACCTGATCGCCGCCACCTCCATTGCCTTCCTGTTCCAGACGCTGCTGGACGAGCGTTTCGGCACGTTCAATATTCTCATCAGCAGCATCTATAAGCTCTTTGGCGCGAGCTATACGCCCGTCAACTGGCTGGGCAGCCCGAACGCCGCGCCGTATACCATTGCGGTGATACAGAGCTGGATCTGGTTCGGCAACTCGTTTTTGATGCTGATGGCGTCCGTTCAGGGCATCAGCAGGGATTATTTCGAGGCGGCCGCCATCGACGGCGCCAATACATGGACGATCTTCCGCAGGATCACGCTTCCGCTGATCAATCCCATCATGATGTATGTCGCCATCACCTCGCTGATTGGCGGCCTGCAGATGTTCGATCTGCCCTATCTGATGATCACGCCTACAACAGGCTCCTATGACAATGTGCAGACCGTGATGATGTATCTGTACAAATTCGGCTTTACCACCGGCAGCATCCAGACGGGCTATGCCTCCGCCGTTGCCTACGCGTTGTTCCTCATCATTCTGGGCGTTACGATCGTTCAGCTGAAATTCTTTAACAAGGATAAAAACTAAAAGGAGGGAGAACCGATATGGCGCAACGCATTACAAAATTCCTGATCTATCTGTTCCTGGTCGTGCTGGCCTTGCTGTGTATCGCCCCCTTCCTGTTAATGATTGTAAATGCCACGCGCTCCGGTACAGAGATTACCAGCGGCTTTACACTGATCCCGGGCAGCAGCACGGGCGAAAACATGAAGGTTGTGTTCGATTACTTCAACCCGTTCCTCGGCATGCTGAACAGCCTGCTCGTGGCCGTCCCCGCAACGCTGTTTTCGGCCTATTTCTCCGCGATGACAGCCTACGGCATGGCGTTTTATGAATTCAAGGGCAACAAGATCCTGTTTGGGGTGATCCTTGTGTTCATGATGATCCCGGGGCAGCTTTCGCTGATTGGCTTCTTCGAGCTATGCACCAAGCTGAGGCTCGTGAACAGCTATATCCCGCTGATCGTTCCGGCCATCGCCTCGGCGGGCACCGTCTTTTTTCTGAAGCAGTACGCCGAATCCACCGTGCCCCGCGCGCTGCTGGAATCGGCCCGCATCATGGGCGCGAACGAATTTCGCATTTTTAACAGCATCGTGCTGCCCATCATGGGCCCGGCCGTATCCACCATGGGCATTATGGGCTTTATCGGCAACTGGAACAACTACCTGCTGCCGATGATCCTCATCAGCACGCCGGACAAAATGACGCTGCCCGTGATGATGGCCACGCTGCGCGCCTCTACGGATATCAACAAGAACCAGGGCGCGATTTACCTGGCTGTCGCAATTTCCGTTGTGCCGATTCTGCTGGTGTTTGCCTTCTTCTCGAAGTATATCATCAGCAGCGTTACCGCAGGCGCCGTAAAGGAATAACCGTATACCCCGGCACTGCCCGTTTTTGGGGACGGGCGGTGCCTTTTGGTTTGCGCAGGGGCGAGGAAGAATAAAATACCTGCGGGCCTTGGCCCGGCCCGTTTTGGGGAAGGCGGGCAGGGCCTTTGATACAAAAAGCGAAAAGGAGTATTTGGGCTATGACGCAAAAATGGAGACGCGCACTGTTCCAGCCAAATCTGCCGCTTACGCCGAACGGCTTTGTCACGGCTTCGCCCGCGCACATCGCGCTTTCCCGGCAGGCCGCCGAGGAGGGCATGGTGCTTTTAAAAAACGAGCGCGGCGTGCTGCCGCTGGCCCCCGGCTGCCGCGTGGCGCTGTTCGGCAAGGGCAGCTTTGATTATGTGAAGGGCGGCGGCGGCAGCGGCGACGTGACGGTGGCGTACACCCGCAATGTCTACGAGGGGCTGAAAAACGAGCAGGTGCCGCTTTACGAGCCGCTTTCAGATTTTTACCGCCGCTATGTGGCCGAGCGCTACGCCGCCGGCGACGCCCCAGGCCTGATGGCCGAGGCGGAGCTGCCCGCAGAGCTTGTGCGGCAGGCGCGCGCGGCGGCGGATATCGCGGTTGTTGTGCTCAGCCGTTTTTCCGGCGAGGGGTGGGACCGCAGCGACAACGAATACATCAACGAGAACGAGCCGAACCCCTGGGAGCACGAGCTGACAATGCCGAAGATTGCCGCGCGCGTTTTTGGCAAAAGCGATTTTTACCGCACCGAGGCCGAGCGCGCGCTCATCGAGCAGGTGTGTGCCGCGTTCGAGCAGGTGGTGCTGGTGCTCAACGTGGGCGGCGTGGTGGATGTTTCGTGGTTTTGCGCGGATGTGCGCATCCCGGCGGTGCTGCTGGCATATCAGGCGGGCATGGAGGGCGGCAGCGCCGTTGCCGCGCTGCTCACCGGCAGAACAAACCCCTGCGGCAAGCTGCCGGATACCTTTGCGCGCGATCTGGGCGATTACCCCTCCACGGAGGGGTTCTTCGATTCGCCGTACGACGTGGCATATACCGAGGATATCTATGTGGGCTACCGCTACTTTGAAACGCTGCCCGGCGCGGATAAAAAGGTGGTGTACCCGTTCGGGTACGGCCTTTCCTACACCGAATTCGAGACAGTGCCGCTGATGGCCGGCGAAAGGGACGGACAGATCTGCGTGTGTGTGCGCGTGACGAACACCGGCAGCCGCGCCGGCAAAGAGGTGGTGCAGCTGTACTACGGCGCGCCGCAGGGGCTGCTGCAAAAGCCCGCCCGAAGCCTTGCCGCCTTCCAAAAAACAAAGCTGCTGGCCCCCGGCGAAAGCGAAGTGCTGGCGCTGTGCTTTGAGGCGGCGCAGATGGCGAGTTTCGACGATACGGGCAAGCTCTGCCGCAGCGCGTTTGTGCTGGAGCAGGGGCGGTACGCGCTTTACCTCGGCACATCTGTACGCAATGCAAAAGAGCTCTGCTATGCCTACAAGCAGGCCGAAACAGCCGTTGTGCGCACGGTGAGTGACAGCTTGGCGCCCTCGCGGCTTGAAAAGCGCCTGCTGGCAGACGGCAGCTACGAGGCGCTGCGCACGCGGGAGCCTGTGGATCCCAACGAAAACGCGCTGGAGCGGCTGCCTGCGGGCACCGAGGAGGCAGTAATCCCCGCCGTGCGCGGCCGGGAGCGCTTTTCGATGGTGCACCCCTATGCGGAGGAAGGCACCGTGCCTTTTACGAGCGTGGCCGAGGGCAAGCTCACCGTGCGGGAATTCCTGGCGCAGCTGAGCGATGCCAACCTGATCCATCTGCTGGGCGGGCAGCCGAACACCTCTGTTTCCAACACGTTTGGCATGGGCAACCTGCCGGAGTACGGCGTGCCCAACATTACAACGGCCGACGGCCCCGCGGGCCTGCGCCTTGCGCCGGCCTGCGGCGTGTGCACAACGGCATGGCCGTGCGCTACGCTGCTGGCGGCAACGTGGGATGCGGAGCTTACCGCCAGGGTGGGCGCCGCAGCGGCCGCCGAGGTGAAGGAGAACAATATTGCCGTATGGCTCGCGCCCGCCGTAAACCTGCACCGCAGCCCGCTGTGTGGGCGCAACTTCGAGTATTGGTCGGAGGATCCGCTGCTCACGGGCAAGCTGGCGGCGGCGATGGTGCGGGGCATTCAATCGCAGCATATTGCCGCAACGGTAAAGCACTTTGCCTGCAACAACAAGGAGACAAACCGCAAGCACAGCGATTCGCGCGTCTCGCAGCGCGCTCTGCGCGAAATCTACCTGCGCGCGTTCGAGATTATTGTGCGCGAGGCGCAGCCATGGGCCATTATGAGCGCGTACAACATCATCAACGGCCGCCGCGCCTCCGAAAGCAAAGAGCTGCTCACCGATATCCTGCGCGGCGATTGGGGCTACACCGGCATGGTAATGACCGATTGGTGGAACCGCGCCGAGCACTACAAGGAGATTCTGGCCGGCAACGATCTGAAGATGGCCAACGGATACCCCGAGCGTGTGCAGGCCGCGCTGGAGCAGGGGCTGATTACCCGCGCCGATCTGGAGGCCTGCGCCGAGCGCGTGCTGGAGCTGATCCTGAAGATCGACTGAAAGGCCGGCCGAGCGCCGGGACAGGGATGCAGATCATAAAGATGCCCGCGCGGGCCGGAAAGCAGGTCTCCGGCCCGCGCATCGCGTTGAAAAACAAAAAAAGAAAGCCCTCGGGGAGCAGCTGCTCCTCGAGGGCCGTTTTTTGGTTTGATTTTCCCGCGGGCGGGGCGCCGTGCCTTTGGCTTTATGCTTGGGCAGGGGCCGGGCCGCCGGGGGTCTGGTTGTTATCGGGTGTTTCCTTTTCCTTCTTTGCGAAGAAGCAGACGATGAGCTGTACCAGCGCGATCAGCACCATCAGCAGCGTCCAGCGGTCGGTAAAGACCATCGGCAGGCGCATATCCTCGGTGAGCACGAACGCGATAAGCGCAGCGACAGCGGGGATCAGGCTGAACAGCCGCCAGCCGCCATGGCGCTTTTTAATCCACTTATAAACGGGGCTGCCCTCCGCATCCAGAACGCGGCGGCCGTTATCGTCCACAAGCTCTTTTTTCTTCTTGCCCAGATAGCCAACGAGCAGCAGAACGCTTGCCAGAGCGGTACAGAGCATCAGAATCAGGTTGAGCAGCGCCCACGCGGGACGGCCGAGGCCGGCGAGCGGGGTATCTTCCTCTTCCAGTGTCTCCTGTGCTGCCGCAGCGGCGGGCGCTGCCTCGGGGGCGGCAAGCGGAGCTTCTGCCTCGGGCAGCTGCTCGGCCGGGGCCGTCTGGGCTGTCGGAGCCGCTGCAGGAGCGGGCGCGGGGCCGGCCGGAATCACCGGAGCCGTCGGCGTCACCGCAGGAGCGGGTGTGGGATCCACCGGTGTGGGATCGACCGGGGTGGGATCGACCGGGGTGGGATCGACCGGATCAGTGCCCGGGTTCTCGGGATCGGTGCCGGGATTCTCGGGATCGGTGCCGGGATTCTCGGGATCAGTGCCCGGGACCTCGGGGTCGGTGCCGGGATTCTCCGGGTCGGTGCCGGGGTTCTCCGGGTCGGTGCCGGGGTTCTCCGGGTCGGTGCCGGGGTTCTCGGGATCGGTGCCCGGGTTCTCCGGGTCGGTGCCCGGGTTCTCGGGATCGGTGCCCGGGTTCTCCGGGTCGGTGCCGGGGTTCTCGGGATCGGTGCCCGGGTTCTCGGGATCGGTGCCCGGGTTCTCCGGCTTTTTGGGCGTGGCGGTGTAGGTGGCGCGATAGGTCACATTGCCGTCGGCGTCCTCGGAGCGTTCCCATTTGTCGAATTCGTACGTGAAGTCCTCGTCTTCGGCCTTGGTGGGCTGCACATCTGTGGTAGGCTCGGCCTCGCCCTTCAAGAAGGACTTCGGGCCGTCCAGTATGGTGCTGCCGTCCTCATCCACCCAAGTGACTGTAACGGGTTTATAAAAATACAGTATCAGACTGGTGCCGCTGGGCGCAAGGGTGGCTTCGGTTACGTTGCCTGGATTGCCCGCATCAAAGACATAGCCGGGGACGGTTTTGTCCTCATCGGTAACCGCAACCGAATTCCCAACCGTGCCGGTGCGAATGTCAGCAGACCGGATGAGATCGCCGTCGGTCGTGTACCACAGGACGGTATACTCGGCCTCGGCTGTCTGCGGGCCACTTTTTTTCCATACGGCGTACAGCGTGGCGTCCATGTAGAGAGTGAAGGTGTCACCAGGCATAATATCGGCCTCAGTGGCATTTCGAATGGCGCTCCAGCCCAGGAAATCGTAGCCGGAGCGCGTCATGCTCCCTTTGTTTCTGATAATAAATTCGCTTTCCTTATCCTGAGTTACCGCCGCAGGGGGATTGATGCCGCCGTTGGCATCGTAGGTGAGGGTGACCTTCTCGTTTGCCTTCTTCTGCCACACCGCGTACAGCGTGGTGGTACCGGTAACGTCAATAGAGCTGCCGGCCCAATAGCCGGCAGAGGCGGCGTTGGAGCTGGTGCTCCAGCCCAGAAAATCGTAGCCGGCGCGGGTGGGTTTGGTGGACGAAACAGTAAAGCGATGGCTGTCGGCGCTGTCGGTGGCAGTCTCCTGGGCCGGCGCGCCGCTGCCGCCGTTGGCGTTGTACTTTAGAGTAAAGGTTTTGCTGACTGTGAAGAACAGGAACAGCGTTTCGTTAGCCTTATAGGGAGCGCTTCCGGTGAGGTTATAATGTACAGGCGTGTAATTGTGGTTGGGGCAAAGGCCCGTCGTGTAAGAAGATGGAACAGTGGTATACGCGCTCCAGTTGTAGCCAGTATAGCCGGTAAAACCGGATTGGTTTGCCAAGGCGCGCAGGTTGGTGCTGTGGTTATAGCCGCTGTGGCCGGTCATCTGCAGGCACGTTACCGTTAGCGATTTAGTCTCAACGCTAATGCCGTTGACGACCTTTACCACATTAACCGTAAATTTTTCGCCGCTGGTCAGCGCCATCGTTTCGATGCCCGCGTCGGGGACGCCGGCGTTCACCTGATCTCTGTAGGAGCTGACAGATGCCCACTCGTCCGCCACAGCCGCTTTGCCCTCCTCGGAGAGGCGGTTGTAAACGGCCTCGATGCCGGCCAGTGCAGCTTTGACAGAATCCTCGTCGCCGGCGTTGCCCATGGCGGCGCAGGCGATTAAAAAGTCTTCCACAGTGGCGAAAACCGCCGGGGATTCCGGAGCCTCTTCAACCGGCGTTTCCCCGGCGGCAATTTCCTCCCCGGGGGCTGCGGATGCTGCGGCCGCAGGGGCTTCGCTGGCCGCAGGGGCTTCGCTGTCTGCCGGCGCCTCGCCGTCCGCCGCATAAGCGGGAAGGACGGGCGTTTCCCCGGCGGCAATTTCCTCCCCGGGGGCTGCGGATGCCGCAGCCGCAGGGGCTTCGCTGGCCGCAGGGGCTTCGCTGCCTGCCGGCGCCTCGCCGTCCGCCGCATAAGCGGGAAGGACG
>CAJUMH010000004.1:98521-113470 GCA_910587145.1 uncultured Ruthenibacterium sp.
AGGGGCTTCGCTGCCTGCCGGCGCCTCGCCGTCCGCCGCATAAGCGGGAAGGACGAAGGTGCTTGCCAGCATCACCACAGCAAGCAGCATGGACAGCAGCTTTTTTGTGTGTTGCTTCTTCATAATAAACCTCTTCCTTTCTTTGCACGGGGTACTGTCTGCGCAGCGGCCTTTTGCCCTGACGCCGAAGCGCCGAAACAAAAGCCTGCCCAAACAAAAACCTTGGGATCTCGGATGCAAAGAGATCCGGCGGCCGGGCTGGCATGGCCCTTGGCAAACGGAGCGTGGCGCTCCATGCCTTCGGCTTTAGCCCCCATAGCTTTGCGCCGCCGGGTTTCCCCGGCTTTGCCTCGCAGTCCGGCGAACATAGCGGGCCCGGCCGTACGGCTGGCCTGCCTTAGTCCCGTAACTTTGCGTCGCCGGATTTCCCCGGGTTTGCCAAAACGCGCCCTTGCTGCCGCATCCCGCCGCCGCGGACGCAGACGGCGGCGGGAGATGTACCGGGCGGCTCCGCCATTGCCAGCACCTCCTCGTTTTCTTCCGGCTTATTTCGGCCCTGCCGCGGCGCCGGGATGCTCCGCGTAGTACCATTCCAAAAACGCATCGTGCATTTCCTCGCCGCGCCTGCGGGCCGCCACCGCCTCCTGCTTATCGGGATAAGCGCCAAGACGGTAGCTTTTGCCCTTAAAGCCGATTTGAGCGAGCCACTTTCCGCGCCTGCCGTCCCAATATACCCCGGTGTAGCCGCTGGTATTGTCCGAGAGGGGCCGGCGCTTTACGGCCTCTAAAACCGTTACCGAGGTGCCGTCAACAAGCTTCAGGTTGTCTTTGTAGATCTCGGATTGAAGGCAGCCGCAGCTTTTGGTTTTGCCCGTTTGCAGAAGGGTTTGGCCCACCACGGCCTCGCCGCCGCAATCGCAGCGGCAGCGCCAGCGGTGCATGCCGTTTTGCTTGCCGGCATATTCCGTTACGGTAAGCCGCCCAAAGCGTTTGCCGATATAATCCTTTTGCGGCGGATGGGACAAACAGCCGCAGCTTTTTCGGTAACCGGCGCGCAGCTGATGGAGCGGCGCAAGCACCTCGCCGCCGCAGTCGCAGCGGCAGCGCCAAACGGCGGAGCCGTGCAAAACCTCTCCGGCGGGCTCTATGGCTGTCAGCTTGCCAAACCGCTGCCCGGCAATGTTCTTTTGGCCCGGCTTCACCGGCGTAAGGCAGCCGCAATCGCAAACGGTACCGCGCTGCAGGCAGCGGGTATCCAGCAGGATCTCGCCGCCGCAATCGCAGCGGCAGCGCCAGACGATATAGCCGTTTTTGCGCTGCGGGGTCGGCGCCGCTACCGTGAGCCTGCCGGCCCGAAACCCCACGCACACACGGGGCTTTGCCGCTTTGCTTTGTCCGTTCGGGCTCGTTCCAATGCCTTCCACCGCGTTCGTCCTCCTTTTGGGCAACAGGCCTTTTGCCGTGCCGATACGCGCAGGCGCAGCATTCTGCGGAAAAGCCTACTTTTCCGCAAGGCGTTTTTTCGGCGTTTTTTCGCGAAAAATGCTTTCGGAGGGATTGAAACCGGGCGCTTTCTGTGCTATGATTATTTTGCGGCAGGAGATCCTGTACCATTTGCGGAAAAGTAGGCTTTTCCGCAATTTTTTTTTGCAAAGATCACAATCCTTCGTACGCCAACGCTCTGTCGCGGAAGGTGGAAAGCGGCATGCCGCATTCCTTTGCGGCCGCCGTGCCGGTGATTGCTCCGGCCTTCCACCGCTGATAGGCGCTGCGGTAGTTTTGGGGCAGGGGGCGGGGCGGCCTGCCGAGCCGGACGCCCCGTGCCTTTGCGGCCGCAATGCCCTCGGCCTGCCGCTGCCGGATGTTGGCGCGCTCGTTTTCGGCCACAAAGCTCAGCACCTGCAGCACAATGTCGCTGAGAAAGGTTCCCATCAGGTCTTTGCCGCGGCGCGTATCCAGCAGCGGCATATCCAGCACCACAAGATCCACGCCCTTTTCCTTGGTGAGGTAACGCCACTGCTGCAGGATCTCTTCATAGTTGCGGCCCAGCCTGTCGATGCTTTTAACATACAGCAGATCGTGCTTTTTCAGCCTGCGCAGCAGCCGCCGGTACTGCGGACGGTTGAAATCCTTGCCGGATTGCTTATCAATGTACGTGTTCTGCGCCGGTACGCCTGCCTCCCGCAGCGCGATTGTTTGCCGGTCCTCGTTTTGCTCGCGTGTAGATACCCGGATGTATCCGTAAGCGTTTGTTTCCATAGAAATCGGTTCGCCTCCCTGTGTGATAAAGTGTAATCATTATCCTATCAAAAACGGGCGCGCCGTGAACAGGGCGGCGAGGATAAAAAGCCGGGATGCCCGAAGGATCCGCCCGGCGGGGCCGTGCCGCCCGGCAGCGTTTTGCGCTGTCCCCGCGGCGCCCTTTGGGATGGCCCGCCGGCAAACCGCGCAAAAAAAGCCGAACCGGGCGCCCCGCAGGGGACGGCAAGGTTCGGCGTATCGGCGTATGAGAGCTTTCTTACAAAAACAGGATGCAGAAATCGCCGCCCCCTCCGGCGGCTTTTGGCCGAAAGGGGCAGCGGCAGTACACAGATGAAAAACGGCAGATTTTGCAGGAAAGCGTGCCGCTGCGAAAAAACGCAACGGTAACGGACAGGGCGGCGGAATTTTTACCGCCGCCCTGCCCTAATTTTTGGGCATTCTTCTTTTTTCTGCCGCGCCGCGCCGCGGCCCAATGGCTTCTCTTATACCAAAAAGCCCGACGGGCGCTTAGTGCAGCTTCATCAGGCGGGGGCGCAGGCGGCCGCAGTAAAGGGCCACCAGCCGCGCCACGGCGGCGTCGTAAATGGCAAACGTAAAATTGCCCAGCAAAAGCAGCACGCCGGCAAACCCCAGGCTCATGCCGGCAAATTCGCCGGCGACGGCCGGAATGGGGAAAACCAGCACAATAAGCGCATAGGCGCCGGCAATGCACAGATTAAAAACGGCAAATTTTGCAAGAAAGCGCGCCGCGCGGGAATGCAGCCGTTCAAGATTTGTTTTTAGCAGCGGATAAAAACCGAAGAAGAACAAAAAAATCAGGCTCATTTCCCGGTCGGATACCAGCAGCAGCGAAAGCAGGCCGATGGCGGCATACAGCAGCCAGCCTGTTTTGCGGCCGAACTCAACGGCGACAGGCATAATGAGGATGCCCGCGATGGCCGGCGCCGCAAAGGTGGCCAGCGGCAAAACGCCGCCCACCAGCATAAACGTGAGGGACAGCGCGCCGAATACGCCCGCCAGCGCGATGCGGCGGCTTTCGCCGTGACGCGTGCCCATGCGTCAGCAGCCTCCCCGGCCGCAGCTGCAGCAAAGATCCATGCACATCATCGCGGTGCACATATCGCAGCAGCTGCACCCGATGACCTGCGCGCCGTTCGGGCTGCCGCCGTAGGGGCTGCCCGGCATCGCGCCGCCGGCGCTGCTTTGAAGGTTGCGCAGCGCGGCCTCGTATTCCCGGTTGCCGGGCGCGAGGCGGCACGCTGTTTGAAAATAGCGCATCGCATCGGCCACCCAGCCCTTGTAATAATAGGCGCTGCCCACCAGAAAATTCCACTCTGCATCGTTTGCGCCGCCGTGGATGGCATTCAGTTCTGCCAGCGCCTCGTCCACCGCGCCGCGGCCGATCATCTGGCGAACGGCGCGGTAGCGCCCGTTGGCCGATGCGCCGGGATCCGGCTCCGGCTCCGAACGCCGCACGGGCTCGCCCGTGCGGATGGCGCCCATTAGCGCGTCAAACGCCTCGTTCAGCTCGGTCATCTTCGCCTCGGCCTCCTCGCGCAGCGGCCCGGCCTCGTAGCGGTTCGGATCGTATTTCTGCGCAAGGGCGCGATAGGCGGCCTTGATCTCCTCCTCGCCTGAACCCTCGGCGAGCCCCAGTACCCGATAAGCGTCCATGAAACTATCCTTTCCTTTGCTCGGGCGCGGCGGCAAAGTAATGCCGGCCCCTGCCCGAAGATGTGAGCCGCGGCCGTTATACCGTGCCGCGGCGCGGCCCCGCGCGCTTTTCTCCCGCCAGCGCAATGCTCTGCGGCAGGCCGAGGAACACGATGTTGTCCAAAATAGAGCGGCACGGCCCCGTGTCCAGCAGGTTGTAGGCCAGCGCCGTTTCGCCCGCGCACATACGGCACAGGCGCTGCGCCTCGGCAACGGCCTCGGCGCGCGAAAGCCCCTGTAAAGCGAATACGTTGTACGCCCCGCGCCGCGTATCGGCCGCAAAATCTTCGGCGGCGTCCAGATAATAGACGATCTTTCCGATAAAAAGGCCCATGCGCGCGGCCGCGCGGCTGTTTGGCACGGCCTCGGCAAAGATGGCCTGCGTCATGCGCGCGGTGGGGTCGGCGGCTTCGTCCGCGCTTTGGCTTTTGCGCTGCTCCAGCGTCTGCTGCGCCGCCGTCTGCTCGCGCATGGCCGCATCCAGCGCGGGCCTGCGCGCCGCGGCCTTGGCGGCCTTTCTGTGCAGCAAAAGCCGCAGTGCCCCGGCGGCCCGGCGCTTTAAAAACCGCTCGTCCGCACAGTCGTCGCAAAGCTTGTAATAGGCCGTGAGCACCAGCGCGTCCGCCGCCAGCGCAAGCCCGTCCGAGCGCCCGCACACGGGGCGGCGCTCGATGGGGCTTGCAATGCACCGTTCAGGCGCCGTCGGGGCCGCGGTGTGCGCCGTGCCGTCCGCCAGCAGCGCGGGCAGCACCAGATCGTAATTCAGCAGCATGCGGGGCAAAAAGCCGTACTCGCGCTGCAGCTCCTTGCAAAGCCCGCAGTAATAGGCGCGGTAGGCGTGCCATTCGCGCACGCGCAGCTCTGCCGTGTGCGGCAGGACATATCCAAACACACGCACCGCCTCCTTATTTTCTGCGATGCGTTTAGTATACAACAGCCCGCGCCTTTTTACAATTCCTTCGCCGTTATTTTTGCCGGCGGTTTTTACAAAATTTGCAATTTCTTCACATTCCGGCGCAAAACGGGCCGAAAACGGGCCCACGGGGCAAAAAAAGACCGCCGGCCATGCGGGCGGGGCGGCGGGATCCTAAGACAAAAGCACCTTTCAGCCTGCGGGCCGCGCGGCCGCGCAAAAGGAATCGGCGGCTGTGCAAAAAAGGCCGCCGGCCCGGGCGAAGGGTGCGGACCGATTGCTTTTGTCGCCTCCCCGTGATATAGTGAACGATAGCGTTCGGGAAAGAATTCCGAACCCCCAATCCGAACGGCGGGGCAGATCGGCAGGCGTTTTTTGGATGGCGGCAGCCCCAAAAACCGCGGAGCTCTCCGGCGGATTTTAAGATCCTTGGGCAAAACAGGAGCAAGGCCGACAAAAGAAAGGCCGGCAGGAGAAAGGAAAGGAGCGGCGGAGCCCATATGATAAAAACAGACGAGCTGAGGGTTCAGAGGCTGCGCACCCACGAGGTGCGGGATGTATACAGAAAATACCTGAGGAACGATTTTCCCAGAGACGAAAGGCGGCCGCTGGGGCACATCATGCGCATGCGCCGCCTGCGGCAGTACGAATGCTGCGGCGTTTTTTATGAAGGCAGGCTGGTGTGCTACGCTTTTTTGATTCTTTCGGTTCAGGGAGAAAAGCGATACTATATGCTGGATTATTTTGCGGTGCTTGCGGAGCTGCGGGGCAGCCGGATCGGATCGTGGTTTCTTCCGCAGTTGGAACAATATGTGCGGCATCCGGATCTGATTCTGGTAGAGGTGGAGGATCCGAACCGGGAAAAGGATCCGGCAAAAAGGGCCGTTCAGGAGCGGCGGCTGGCGTTTTATTTAAAAAACGGTTTGCGCGATACCTCGGTTCGGGTAAAAACCTTCGGCGTGCCGTACCGCATTTTAGAGATCCCGCTTTCGGGAGAAAAACCGGAGGCGTCCCGGGAAGAGATCTGTCGCGCATACGAGGCCTTTTACCGCCTCCCGCTAAAAAAGGGCGTGCTTGGCCGGTGTATCCGCTTTGCGTAAAGGCGGTTCCCTTTCCCGCTGAAAAAAGGCGTGCTTGGCCGGTGTATCCGCTTTGCGTAAAGGCGGTTCCCTTTCCCGCTGAAAAAAGGCGTGCTTGGCCGGTGTATCCGCTTTGCGTAAAGGCGGTTCCCTTTCCCGCTGAAAAAAGGCGTGTTTGGCCGGTGTATCCGCTTTGTGTAAGGGCGGTTCCCTTTGGGTGCGGCGGATACCTCTGCCGGCCGCCGCGCGGAATTGCGGCTGCCGCCCTTGTGTGCGTTCAACGCCGGCTCACCTCTGCACAAACCGCCCCCCGCACTGCGCGGCTGCCGCTTTGCGGCGGCAGCGGGCCGGGCTACGGCTCGCTGCTCAGGTGATCTACCGTATCAAACCGATAGCCCGCGTTTTTAAACCAGCGGATCACGTCCGGCAGGGCGGCAGCGGTGTTTTTGGTGGTGTTGGTGTCGTGCATCAGCACAATGCAGACGTTTTTGTCGCCCACTCCGCGGACGATATTGTTGTAAATGGAATCTGCGGACGGATGCCCGCCCACGGCGTCCTCGGCGCTGATGTTCCAATCAATGTACGTAAGGCCGCGCTCCCCGGCCTCGGCGATGAGCTGCTTCATAATGCCGCTGCCGCCGTACCGGTGGCTGACGGTGTTGGAGCTGCCGCCGGGAAAGCGGATCCATCGGATCTCCTGCTCGGCCGGCACATACGGCAGCAGCTTTTCGCGCAGCCGTGCAAGGTCGTTCCAATACGCCTCGGCGCTTTGGTAAATATCCTTGTATTCGTGCGAGCAGGTGTGCAGGGCGATTAGGTGCCCTTCGGCGACGGTGCGCTCCAGAATGGGCAGATATTTTTCGTTGTTTTCCGCCGCCATCACAAAAAATGTGGCGGGCACGCCCTCGGCCTGCAGCGTATCGAGCACGCTCTGTGTTGTTTTGGAGGGGCCGTCGTCAAAGGTTAGGTAAACGACCTTGTCGTCTGCCTGCGCATCGTTCTGCGACGGTGTGTCGCGTTCTGCCTGTGCGCTGTCCTTTGTCTGCGCGTCACCCGCTGCCGGCGCGCCGGGCCACTGCTCGCGCAGCAAAACAAGCGCCCGCGTATCGGAAAGGTCGTCTCCGGTGCAGCCCACCGCCGCGCCGCGCCGCAGCAGCACCGTGCTCACAAGCGCCGCCGCGCACAGGCACAGGCCCATCGCCGCCGCGCGCCGCGCGCGCCGGGAAGTAAAAAGCTGTTTCATCCGTTCCAGCAAATGTATCGCCGCCTTTTTGCCCGGGCTGCCGCCGGGCGTTTTCTAAGAAGGGCTCCGGCACGGGCGCGGGGCCGCGTTTGCCGCAGGGCCGCCCGCCGATGCAAAGCTTTCCCTGCAAGCAGATCTGTGCTATACTGTAATATATGAACAGGCCGGCGCGCGCAGTACCGCGCGCCGGGAAAAATAAGAGCCCGGCTCCGCAGCCGAAAATACCGGCCGGCCAGAATTTTTTGGCCGGCCCGGCCCGAGACGCGGAGACAGGCACCAAGGGACGCGAAGGAGACAGGATCCATGATCGAATATCTTACGCTGGGCATGGCGGGCGCGGCGGCCGTGCTGGCGCTTGCCGCGCTGCTGACACGCCCGAAGCAGGGCGCCGCGCAGCAGGAATTCGGGCGCCTTTCGCAGGAGCTGCAGGAGGAGCTGCGCGCCATGCGCACCGAGCTGAGCGGCGCCATTCATGCAACCGTAAAAACAACGGCCGAACTGCAGGCGGATACCCAGCGTCAGGTGGCCGACGCGCAGAACACCCGCCTGCGCGAGCTGAACGAGCAGCTTTCCGCCCGGCTGGCCATGCTGCAGCAAACAGTGACGGATCAGCTGCAGATGATTGAGCGGCGCATGAAGACGAGCGCGCTGGAGAGCGAGCAGAAGTTAGAGAACATCCGCGCCACGATGGAGGCGCGCATCACGGCCATGCAGACCGATAACGGCAAACGCCTCGACGAGATGCGGCGCACCGTGGACGAAAAGCTGCAAAAAACGCTGGAAGAAAAGCTGCAGCAATCGTTCAGCCGTGTGAGCGAGCAGTTGGAGAGCGTTTATAAGGGTCTGGGCGAGATGCAGGCGCTGGCCACGGGCGTGGGCGATTTGAAAAAGGTGCTCAGCAATGTAAAAACGCGCGGCATTTTAGGAGAAATTCAGCTTGGCGCAATTTTGGAGCAGCTGCTCTCGCCGGAGCAGTACGCCGAAAACGTACCCACCGTAAAGGACAGCGCGAACCGCGTGGAATACGCCGTAAAGCTGCCGGGCGACGGCACGCAGCCCGTATACTTACCCATCGACGCAAAATTCCCCGTCGATGCTTACCATGCGCTGCTGGACGCCTACGATACGGCCGACACGGCTCAGGTGGAGGCGGCGGCAAAGCAGCTGGAGCAGCGCGTGCGCCAGTTTGCGAAGGATATTCACACAAAATACATCCATGTGCCCGAGACAACGGATTTTGGCATTATGTTCCTGCCCGTGGAGGGCCTGTACGCCGAGGTGGTGCGGCGCGGCATGGTGGATCGGCTGCAGACGGAATTTAAGGTAATTGTGGCCGGGCCCACCACGATGGCCGCGCTTTTGAACAGCCTGCAGATGGGCTTTCGCACGCTGGCCATTCAAAAGCGCTCCGGCGAGGTGTGGAACGTGCTGAGCGCCGTAAAGCAGGAGTTCGAGACGTTCGGCACGGCGCTGGTGCAAACGCAAAAGCGCCTGAACCAGGCGAGCGACGATCTGGAAAAGTTAGTGGGCGTGCGCACGCGGCAGATTCAGCGCAGGCTGCGCAGCGTGACGGCGCTGCCTGAAGAGCAGGCAGACGCGCTTTTGGAGGAGGAGTAAGCCCGCCCCTTTGGCGGCGGCCTGCCCCCTCGGCGGGCCGCTCGCTTGACAAACCCTGCCGCAATGCGGTATAGTCAGGATAGAACAAGAAACAGAAAGCGGGGGAGAGCGGATGCGTGTAATCGCAGGAGCGGCGCGCGGCACGCGGCTGACGACACTGCCCGGAGAAGAAATCACGCGCCCCACGCAAGACCGCGTGAAGGAGGCCATGTTCAGTGCCGTGCAGTTCATGGTGGAGGGCGCACGTGTGCTGGATTTGTTTGCCGGCTCGGGCCAGCTGGGCATTGAGGCGCTGAGCCGCGGCGCGGCGCGGTGTGTGTTTATCGACGAAAACCGCGACGCCTGCGCCGTGGTGCGGCAAAACCTGAAGGCGGCCGGCCTGTTTGAAAGGGCAAGCGTTGCCGGCCAGAGCGCGGCGCAGTATCTTTCTGCCTGCAAAGAACGGTTCGATCTTATTCTGCTCGATCCGCCCTATCGCCGCGGTTTGGCGGCGGCCATTTTGCCGGCCGCGGCGGCCGTGGCGGCGCCGGGCGGCGTGGTGCTGGCCGAGACGGAGGCCGGCGCGCCCCTGCCGGAGCGGTGCGGCTGCCTTGTGCTGAAAAAGCAGTACCGATACGGAAAATCGGCCTTTGCCCGGTACGAGGCCGACGCGCCCGTTTTGCCGGCAGTTTTACAGTAGGAGGAAAAGCCCATGCGCACTGCGATCTGCCCCGGCAGCTTCGACCCCGTAACGCGGGGCCATTTGAACATCATCGAGCGCGGCGCACAGCGGTTCGACCGCGTGATCGTGCTGGTGATGGTAAATCCGGCAAAAATACCCTGCTTTTCCGCCGAAGAGCGCGCGGATTTTCTGTGCCGCGTTACGGCGCATATTCCCAATGTGCAGGTGGATGTATCCACCGGGCTTTTGGCGGAATACGCGCGCCGGGTGGGAGCGGGCACCATCATTAAGGGCCTGCGCGCCGTAACGGATTTCGAGTTTGAATTCCAGCAGGCGCTCACCAATAAAAAGCTGAACCCCGAGCTGGAGACCATGTTTGTGATTACCGATCCGGAATACATGTACCTTTCGTCCAGTATGGTGCGTCAGGTGGCCGGTTTCGGCGGCGATGTTACGGATTTTTTGCCGGAGGAGATCTGCGAGGATGTTGTAAAACGTCTTGCCGAAAAGGCAGAGCAAAGGAGTGGCGTTCAATGAATATTGAAGAACTGTTGGACATGATGGACGAGACGCTGGAAGAGGCCGTGAACCTGCCGTTCAGCGGCGGCAAGCGCGTGGTAGATGTGGAAAAGGTGCGCGATATCATTGATGATATCCGCCTGAACATGCCCACCGAGATTCGGCAGGCCAAGGCCATTGTGCAGGATCGGGCCGAGATCGTGGATGACGCAAAAAAAGAGGCCGAAGCCATTGTAAAGCGCGCGGAGGACCGCGCCCGCGCAATGGTGGCGCAGGAGGCCATTGTAAAGGCCGCGCAGCAGCGCGCAACGGAAATTTTATCGAGCGCGCAAAGTCAGAGCCGCGAGATGCGCGGCGCCGTATCGAACCTGTGCGAAAGCATGCTGCGCCGCACCGAGGAACAGCTGAACAAGAGCCTTTCGGAGGTAAAGACGGTGCGCACCACGCTGCGCCAAAACGGCAAAAAGGCCACTGTGCGCTCCGCCGCGCCCGCGAACAAGAGCGGCTCAGAGGCGTAGGGCCCGCTGCCTGCCGCAGCTTATGGCGCCCTGTGCGTGCACGCGGGCAGGCGCGGCCGTGTAAATACGCCTGCGGGTTGGCCCTTACAGGGCGGCAGGACGCTCTGTAAGCCGCAAAAGGGTACTGCGGGCATCCGCAAAAGAGGCGTCCCCCGGGCGCAGTCCAATCTGCGCCGGTGCTTTTCCCAAACGGAAGCTCCAATCTGCCCTAAACAATACAAAAGCCAGACATTTTTGGATGTCTGGCTTTTCTGTTATCGCAAAACCTGCGGCGCGCGAAATTTTACAGGCACAGCTTACAGGCCGCAAAACGGCCTGTCAACAGCCTCTTGCCCTCTTGTGCCCCTTTGGGGCGCGACACCTGTCTGCGGGCCTGCTGCCATGCGCTTCATGCAAAACGGGGAGCATTTGTGATCCCCGCCGAAAAGCGGCAAAATTGCCTCGGCGGTTTCTTATAATTTCAGGCCGGCGCTGCAACGCGTCTGCCGGGACAAAAAGCTGCAGGGCGGGGCAATGTCCGGATTGTGCTATTTTCAGTCGGGAAAATAGTGGAGCGGCCGCCGAAAAATTGCTATACTGAACTCATCGAAGCGCATCGAGAACACGCTTATATACTCCGGGATCCGAGAGATCCGATCGGAGAGATGCAAAAGGAGGAACATACAAATGAAAAAGAAATTGGCTGCTCTTTTTTTGGCTGCCGTGATGATGCTCGGCTTGGCCGCATGCGGGAACGGAGCCTCGTCCCAATCGGCACAGACGCCTGCCGGCCCCTCCGCGGCGTCGGACGCGCAGTCTGCCCGGGCGGACAACACTGCCGGCGGCAAGGTTGTCATGTACTACCCGCTGGGCGCGATCCCCAGCGATCAGGATAAGGTCTCGCAGGCCATGCACGACTATGTGGAAGAAAAGTTAGGGCTGGATCTGGAGGTGCAGGTGGTGCCAAACAGTTCCTATGAAGATCAGCTCAATCTGATTATGGCGGGCAGCGAGCAGATCGATCTGTGCCTTGTTTTTGGAAGAAATGTATCCAGCTATGTGGCGCGCGGCGGCCTTGTCGATCTGAACGAGCTGCTGGATACCTACGGCCCCGACATTCAGGCGTGTCTGGGAGATTACCTGAACGCCGGCTCGGTGGGAGGCGTGCGCTATCAGGTTCCCGTCAACCGCTCGCTGTTCTATCAGTATGGCATCGTTATGCGTAAGGATCTTTTGGATAAATACGAGATCGATCCGGCCGACATTCAAAGCGAAGAGGATCTTGACGCCGTTTTTGCCGCCATCAAGGCCGGTGAGCCCGATATGGCGATGGTACAGCCGGAAAGCACCACCATGTTTACCTATGTGGACTACGATTCCCTGAGCGACGATTTTGGCGTATTGATGAACTACGGCCAGAATTTGGACGTTGTCAATCTGTACGAGACGGACGAGTTCCGCGAACAGTGCGAGCAGCACCGTGAATGGTTCGAGAAGGGCTACATTGCCAGCGATGTTCTGACGAATACGGAATCCTCGGCGGATCTGGTAAAGGCCGGAAAGCTGTTCTCATTCACCTGCACGGTGGGCCCCGGCACCAATCAGGACAAGAGCAACCAGTGCGGCCGCGATATGGTCTATGTCGCGCTGCGCAAGCCGTTCTCGTACACCGGAAAGGTGAGCACGTACGGCTGGGGCATCCTGAACAACAGCAAAAACCCCGAGGGCGCCATGCAGGTGCTCTATCTGATGTATTCCGACCCCGCTTTCCTCAATCTAATCGACTGGGGCATCGAGGGCGTGCACTATCAGCTGAAAGAGGGCTCCAGCCGCATCATCACCTTCGCGGACGGTGTAGACGACACGAGCAGCGGATACTTCCACAACTGGAGCTTTGCCTTCGGCGACCAGCTGAACGCCTATTTCTGGGACGGCACCGAGGAGGACTTCCCCGAGCAGGTGCGCGCCATGAACGAGAGTGCCATTCAAAGCAAGGCCATGGGCTTTGCCTATGATATGAGCGAGGTGAAAAACGAGGTTACCGCTGTGAGCAATGTGGTGGATCAGTATGCGAAGGCCTTGACACTGGGCTGTGTGGATCCGGAAAAGACTCTGCCGGAATTCCAGCAGGCGCTGCGGGACGCCGGCATTGAAAATATCATTGCCGCAAAGCAGCAGCAGCTGAACACATGGGCCGAGGCCAGCGGCGTTTCCTGAGCGCTGCCGTCCGGTGCGCATTTTAGAAAGCAAGTAACGGCAAAGGCCCTCTGTCCTTTTACGGGCAAAGGGCCTTTGCCCAAAAGAGCGAGGTTTTATTATGAAACAGCCCCAAAAAGCAAGCAGACACCGGGCACATTTCCGGCAGTTTCTTCCGCTGTACCTCATGGCCCTGCCCGGGCTGTGCTATCTTTTTTTCAACAATTATATGCCGATGGCGGGCCTTTCCATCGCGTTTCTCGACGTGAATTACCAGAAGGGCATCTGGAACAGCGATTGGTGCGGCCTGAAAAACTTTGAATTTCTGTTTGCCACAAAGGACGCATGGATCATCACGCGCAATACAATCGGCTACAACCTGCTGTTCATCGTACTGGGCACCGTTCTGGCTGTCGCCACCGCGGTTTTGCTCAACGAGATCGGGCACAAATTCTGGAACCGCTTTTTCCAGACATCAATCCTAATCCCATATCTGTTCTCTTACGTGATCATCAGCTATCTGGTATACGGGTTTTTAAGCCCGAACACCGGAATGTTCAACCATGTGCTGCAGCTTCTTGGGCAAGAACCCGTCTCATGGTATATGGAATCGAAATACTGGCCGTTCATTCTCACCTTTGTCGAGATGTGGAAAAAAACGGGCTATAACGCCGTTGTCTATTACGCCACGCTCGTGGGCATCGACGAGACGCTCTACGAGGCCGCGCAGCTGGACGGCGCGGGAAAATACAAGCAGATATTCCGCATCACCATCCCGATGCTCAGCCCCACCATCATCATGATGATGCTTTTGAGCGTTGGCAGGATCTTCCATTCGGATTTCGGCCTGTTTTACCAAATCCCGATGCAGACGGGCGTATTGAAAAACGTAACCTCCACCATCGACACCTATGTGTACAACGGCCTGATGACATTGGGCGATGTCGGCATGTCTTCGGCGGCCGGCTTTTATCAATCCATCGTCGGGTTTCTTCTGGTGCTTACGTCCAACTGGCTTGTAAAACACAAAAAACTGGAAGGGAGCCTGTTCTGAAATGGGAATGAAAAAGAAAAAGGGCCTGGAACCGGCTTCCGTAATCGGCTATGCGGTGCTGGCCGTGATGTCGGTACTCGCGATCGTTCCGTTCGCGCTGATGTTTGTCGCGTCTGTTTCCAGCGAGCAATCCATTACCCAAAACGGCTATTCGCTGTTTCCCTCCGAATTCAGCCTGGATGCCTACCGGTATCTGGGGGCAAACGCGTCCATTATAAGCCGCGCCTATCTGACAACGGCGCTTGTGGCGCTTGTCGGTACGTTTCTGGGCCTGATGATGACCTTGCTGCTCGCCTATGCGCTGTCGCGCCAAAACCTGCCCGGACGCTCAATTTTGAATTTTTACGTTATTTTTACCATGCTGTTCCACGGCGGGCTCGTCGCCACCTACCTTGTCTATACCGAGCAGTTCCACATCAAAAATACATATTTTGCGCTGCTCGTTCCCTCCCTGCTGATGAACGCCTTCAACGTGATGCTGGCGCGCAACTACTTTACCAGCAGCATCCCCGCCTCGCTGATCGAGGCCGCAAAGATTGACGGCGCGTCGGAGTTCAAGGTGTTCTGGCGGATCGTGTTCCCCATTTCGATGCCGATCATCGCCACCATCGGCATGTTTATTTTTATCGCCTATTGGAATGACTGGAACAATGGCCTATACTACTTAACAGACCCAAGGTTTTATAACATTCAGAATGTTTTGAACGATATGCTCAAAAATATTCAGTTCCTAAAAAATCACAGCGAGCTCGGCGGCGAAATAATGGCCGCGATGGCAAACCTGCCCAGCTCCAGTGTCCGCATGGCGATTGCGGCCGTAGTGGCGATTCCGGTGCTGCTGGTATTCCCGTTTTTTGAAGGGTTTTTTGTCAAGGGCATTGTGCTGGGCGGCGTAAAGGAATAGAAGCGGAAAAGAGAGGAAACCGGTATGGCAGGAAAAAACACCATCAACGGAAGGCTGGTACGCATCTACTGCTGCTTTGCTATACCGCTTGCGATCATCCGAAAGAAGCATCGGCCGTTCCTTTTCCATGGCGGCATCGGTTCCCGAACCCGGCGCGGCGTGTCTTTTTGTATGGGAAAAGCGTCAGACCGGCGCCCAAAAGGGAAGGAGCCGGAAAAGCGGAGGGGCCGGAAGAGGGATTATTCCTTCCAGATGGGCTCTTTTAGTACCCAGCGGCCGGCGGCGTCCTTT
>CAJUMH010000005.1 GCA_910587145.1 uncultured Ruthenibacterium sp.
CTCCCTGCCCTATCCGCGCTCCCTGCCCTATCCGCGTTCCCCCTGCCCTATCCCGCGCTCCCCGCTCTGTATCCCGCGCTCCCCCGCCCTGTCTCCCGCGGGTTTCCTTTTTAGGCGGCCCTGTCCGGAAGCAGGCCCGCGGGCGGCACAAAGACCCCGGCGCGCTGTTTTTCCCGGCGCGCTGTTTTTTCTTTCGCCGCTCTTTTCAAAGCCCTGTTTTTGTTGTATTATAGATTTTATAAAGATTCAAAACAGGCTTGAACGCATTTATTTGCATGTGCGTTTCTTTACAGGGGTTGATTTTCTTTTCCGGTTTTGCCCGCCGGCGCGGCAACCCTCCAAATACAGACAAAAGGAGCTGGCGGTATGGAGCAGCGGCAGACGATCGGCATCATCGGCGCGGGGGCGCTGGGCATCATGTACGGCGCGCGCGTTACGCAGGCGCTGGGCGAAGAGCATGTGTTTTTTGTGGCGGACGAGGCGCGCGCCGCGCGATACCGCAGCGAGGGCTTTTTTTGCAACGGCGCGCCGTGCGCGCTGCGCGTGGTAACGCCCAACGCTGGCGCAGCGCCTGTAACGCTCGCGATCTTTGCCGTAAAGGGGCCGGGGCTGGCCGAAAGCATCGAGACAATGCGGCCGTTTATTGGAAGGGATACCGTCATTCTTTCGCTGCTCAACGGCGTTTCCAGCGAACAGACGCTTTGCGAGGCCTTCGGCGCGGCGCATGTGCTGTATGCCGTGGCGCAGGGCACAGACGCCACACGCGTGGGCACGGCGGTGACGTATCACAATCTGGGCCAGATCCTGCTTGGCAGCAGCACGGGGCAGACCACGCCGGAGGTTGCAGCCGCACAGGCGCTGCTTGCGGCAGGCGGTGCGCCGGTGGTGGTGTGCGATGATATTCTGCTGCGCCAGTGGAGCAAGCTGATGCTGAACGTGGGGCTGAACCAGGCGTGCGCAGTGCACGATGTGCCCTACGGCGGCGTACAGAAGCCCGGCGCGCCGCGCGATACCATGCTGGCCGCCATGCGCGAGGCGCAAACGCTGGCCGCATATGAGGGCGTTACACTGACGGACGCGGACATCGACGCTTGGATGCGCATGACGGATACCCTCAACCCTGAGGGAATGCCCTCCATGCGGCAGGATACCTTGGCGCACCGCAAAACGGAGGTGGAGCTTTTTTCCGGCACGATCCGCCGCCTGGGGCAGCGCCACGGTGTGCCCACGCCCGTGAACGACTGGCTGTATGCGCGTATCGCGGAAATTGAAAAAGGCTATGCAAACGCTTCACCGCAGACGGTCTGAAGCATCCAAGCAAAGAGCATCCGGGCAAAGAGCATCCGGGCAAAGAGCGGCAGAAGCAGCAAAGGGGAAGGGGCCGCTGCAAAGCAGCCCCTCGCAAAGCAGTGCGCCAAAAACCGGCGCCCCTCCTGGCCATTCAGGGCCAAAAGGGGCGCCGGCCTGCTGTTTGGCAGCCTTTTCTCCGTGCAATTTGCGATCGCGTTTTTTGTTTTGCAGCGCGTCTCTTTGCTCCCGTCAGTCGATCCCCTTCACATAAAACACATAGCTTGCCGTGCCGCCGTAGCCGTCGGCGGCATCCCACCGCGCGGTGACCTCATAAACATGGCCGCCCGGCTTCAATTCTATGGCATATCCCTCGGCCGCGCTGCCAAAAACGCGCACCGTCTCGCTCTTTGCGGCGGTGCTGCCCCAGTCTGCATCGCTCCAGCAGCGCACGTGCACGATTTCATCCGGCGCCGCCCCCTCCGGGAAGATCAGATTGAGGGTGAGATCATACGTCATTTCCAGCGCGGGCGAAAGCTGCGCCTTGCAGGCGAGCGGGTGCGCGCCGTCCGCCTCGGCGTTTGCAAGCGTTCCGTCCGCGTTTTTGCTCTGCCAGGAATATCCGCCCTGCAGCGCGCTGTGGCACACCTCATCGAGCGTGCCCATCACCGACAGTACGGGCGGCCGGGACAATACCGTCACCGCCTCGCCGCTTTCCAGCAGCGCGTTGGCGTAGCGGCTCAGCGCTTTGCACGGCGCGGCCTTGGCACGGTAGCCCGCGCCGTCGATCACAAGGAACGGATCGTATGCCATAATCTGCGTCTGCGCGCCGTCTGCGAACGTGAGCAGGAACGTTGCGCCCTGCCCGCTGTATTCGGTATAGGAATCGTCCCGGCCGTAAACCACAACGTCCTGTAAAAGCCCGAGCAGCTCCTGTGTATCTTCAATCTCCAACGTTATATCCGGCGGCGTCAGGCTCACCGAAGCGGCTTGGAGCGCGGAGGCCTCCAGCCCCCGGAACGGCCTGCCGCCCCAGGCAAGATCAAATTCCTTCCGGGCGGGCGGGTTCCCTTCGATATTTGCATCGGCATTCCCGTCCCGGCCTGCTTGCGGAGCGGGCGCGGGCGCCATGTTCGGCGCCGAACCGGCCGCCCTTGCCTCCTCGTTCGTCACGGCGTCGCGCGGGGCAGCCTCGCCGGAAGGCGCCTCGGCCGACGCCCTGTATGTTCCGTATTCCGTTCCCCCCACCGTATCGCGCGGCGCGGTATCGGCCGCCGGCGCGCCGCTGTCCATGGCGGCGTTCTCCATCTGCAGCATCGGCGCGCCGCTGCTTGCCCCACAGCCGCGCAGCGTTGTGAGAGGCAAAATTGCCAGCATGGCCGCCGCCGCAACGGGAAGCGCGGCGCGGCGCAGACGCACGGCAAACGGCGCCGGCCTTTTTTGGGGCGCTCTATCCGCCGCAAGCACACCGTCCAGGCCGGCCCGGCCATCCTCCCGCCGCTTTTCCAGCGCGCGCATTTTTGCCAGAGTTTCGGCCTTCCACGCCTCGCTGGGGGCAAGCTTGCCGAACGCGGAAATGTAATCATCCTTATACATCGTCAAACTCCCCTTTCAAAGCGGTTTTCAGCATCTTGCGGGCACGCGCCAGCTGTGAAAGAACCGTGTTCTGCGGCATCTCCAGCAGAGCGGCAATCTCGCCGGTGGCGTAGCCCTCAATATAGTATAAGTAGATCACCTGCCGGTATTTTTTCGGCAGCCGGTTCACGGCATCTACCACGGCGCTTTCCGCCGGCGTAAACGGCGTATCGGGAAAATCCTCGGTAAGGCCTGTGGTTTTGCGCTGCCACGCGCTGCGAAAAAAGCTTTTGCAGCGGTTCGCCGTTACCCGCAGCAGCCACGCCTTTTCGTGCGCGGCACTCTCGAATGCGGGCTTCGTGCGGACATAGCTTAAAAACACCTCCTGCGCAATATCCTCGGCATCGGCGCGGTTTCTTACCATGGCATAGGCGGCGGAAAACACGGTTCCCGCATAGCGCTCCAAAATCTGCTCGGCGCTGGTGCAAACAGCTGCTTCGCCCATCGAGTTCCCACCTTTCCGTACCCTTTTGGGGCTGCCTGCAAGGAATACGCCCCACACGCGCAAATTATTGCATACCCGGCAAAAATTTGCAAGCCTCCCGTATGAAAAAAGGCGACGCCTAATAAAATTATACGAGAAGGGCCGCTGCATTTTAAAAAGAAACCGCCGCGCAGGAAAGCATCCCGCGCGGCGGTTTCTTTGCCGTTTTACGGATGCACTGCCGCATCCGATTGCTTGTGCATAAATACTTTTTTCCGCTCATTTGTACCCACAGGCACGATCACGATATCGCTGCGCTTTAAATACTCCTCAACCTCCCAGTTTGTCATAGAATTGATGCAGCGGGTGCGCATTCTGACCGACATACCGAAAGCCTCCTTTGGTTTTTTCTTCAGTATATCCTGTTTTGCCCTTTGCCGCATTCAATAATATACAGGAATATTTTTGTTTTGTACGCTCCAGATCTGCTCGGGGGGCTTTTCCCGAGCAGATCCCGCATCAAAAATAAGCGTCGTTACCGGCAGCGCACCGCCGTGCCGTAGGCGATCACCTCGGCCGCGCCCTGCATCACCGAGGACGAACCGAACCGCATGTTCACCACCGCGTCCGCGCCCAGCGCCTCGGCCTCGTCCACCATGCGCTTGGTGGCGATCTGGCGCGCCTCGACAAGCATCTCGGTGTAGCCGACGATCTCGCCGCCCACAAGCGTCTTCATCCCGGCCATAAAATCCTTGCCAAAGTTTTTCGATTGCACCACCGTTCCCTTTACGATCCCAAGCGCCTCGATCTCCTTGCCGGGAATGTAATCAATATTGAGCAGCAGCATCCTCTTCTCCTCCTTCAATTTCTTTCAGCCTTGCCTTGAGGCTGATCCAGATCGGAAGAATACTTCCGATCTCCAGTACAACAATAATGAGCAGCAGCCTTGCGAAAAAGCCCGACGGGTTTAGCCCGATGCGCGCCCAGAGTACTGCGGCCGCCGACAGGAGCAGCACCGCCGTGTAAAAAACGGCGCTTTCAACCGCGCTTTTGCGCCGCTCTTTTTGGCGGCCGGCCGAGCCGTTAGTATTTTTTGGCTTCATCCTCTTCCCCCCTGTCGATCTCGCGCAGGCGCTCGTGCAGCGCAAAGGCGATGCCCGCAACCGCCGCGGCGGACACGGCGGCTGCCAACGCGATCGGAGCCGAGGCAAGCCGGGCAAGCGCCTCTTCCGACGCGAGGCCCCACAGCACCGCCAGCGGAAAACCCGCGTAAAAGATTAGAAACACGGCCACCGCGGCCGCGGCCACAATGGCGGCAAACTTTTTGCCCCGTTTGTCAGTACCGTTTTGCATCCTCTATTTCCCCCTTTCCAATTTCACGAATGCGCAGCATGAGCGCATACAGAATGCCCACAATGATCAGCCCCGGCACGGCGGCAATGGCCGCAACGAGCAGCGCGGGCGGCATATTCTCCGGCTCTGTAAGGGCGCCCCATACCACCAGGCCGATCATCGCCGCCATCAGAACTACAAATCCCGCCGCGATCGCGATGGGCTCCGCATAGCGGGTGCGGACATCCCGCTTTCGCTGGTCGTGAAACGCCGTGCCGGAGCGTTCGAGCGCCTCGATCTCCTGTAAAATGCTCTCGGCATCCAACTCGGCAAGCGGGATCTCCCGGTCGCGCAGCATTTCGCACAGGCGCAGCGCCTCTTCCAGATTGCGCCGCTCGCGCTCGAGCGTTACCAGATGGCGGCGCAAGCCGTCCGCAACGGTTTGTGTGCCCTCGCACATCCGGCGGATCTCCTCGATGGGCACGCCCAGCTTGCGCAGCAGCTTAATGCGCCGCAGCACGGCCACCTCGGCCTCGCCGTAATCACGATAGCCGTTCTCGCTGTTGCGGCCGGGCGAAACCAGGCCTTTTTCCTCATAAAAGCGGATATTCTTTTTTGTGATGCCGCAAAGCGCCTCTACCTCGTTGATCTTCACCGCACCGATCGCTCCTTTTTCCCTCGCTTTGGCAAATTTTTCTGCCGCGCTTTTCCCTGCCGCCTGCCCTGCTTTGCGGGATGCTATTCCTTCCGGTTGGGGGAGGGTTCAGCCTTTTCGGCGATTTTTGGCAATTTTTTGTAAACGCCCGCCGCAAGCCACACGGCCAGCGCCGCACCGGCCGCCGTTAAAAGCTCTGTTGCGGCGATGGGGAAAAACGCGTTGCAGACAACAGCCAAAAAGTCCACCGCGGCGTGCAGCAGCACCGCCGCGAAAAACAGGCCGCGTTTTCCGGGCTGCGTTGCAGCCGCAAACACCAGCACCGAAAGCGCCATATGCAGCGCAATCGCCGAAACGCGCTCCATTCCGCCCCATAAAAAGGCGGCGGCAGGCAGTTCTGCAAGCTGAGAAACGGCGGCCTGCGCCTCCTGCGGCAGCGCCGCGCCCGACCGTGCCGCCGACAGCAGCGCAAGATTGGAAATATAGGTCAGCGAAAGCAGCAGCGCAGCCTCGCACCCGCCGTGCCCCACGCCATAGCTCAGCGCCGTCACGCGGCCGCGCTGATTTTTGATAAGAAGCCGGAAGGCCGCAAGCCGCCCCGTCTCTTCAAAAACGCCTGCCGCAAGCCCGCCGTAAAGACCGTACAGCCAAATATTTTTTTGCAGCACCGCGCCCAGCGGCGTGGCAAGCAAAACCACGTTGTGCATGGCAGATTCCAGCACCATCGCGAACAGAACAAAAATCCCAGCGCCCACAAAAAAGCTGCTCCAGCTGCCGCCGCGCTTTTTCAGAAAAAGCATTGCCGCGAACGGCGCGATGAGGAACAACGCCGCCAGGCTGCCCATGATGAAAGCATGCGCCCCCATTTTGTCCACGTTCCTTTCCATTTTCTTTTTCAATATAAGCCGCGCCGGCGCGGCTTTGCTGCGCAAAGCCGTTCGGGCATTTTGTTTTCTTTTCTCGTTGCCCTGTTCGGCTGCTGCCCCTATTGTATACTTTCCAGCAGGGGGAGGGTCAAGAGGTTTGAGGCATTTTTTGTAAAAATCCCGGCCAAATGAGATCGCGCGGCGCAGGCGCCTCACGATCGCTCTTTTCGTCTATTCTCTTGCGCGCTCCGCCGGCGCGGTCTCCCTACCCAGCACCACCCGCGCAAAGCCCTCGTAGGAATAATCCGCATTGGGGCCGCGATACGGCGTTACGGCGTTGAAAAAGCAACTGGGCAGCTCGCCCTCCCGCAGGCATTTTGCCACGCAGGGCGTACAGCCTTTGTCGTGGTTCACGGGGTTCAGCGGGCACGCCTTGTCCCGGCAGGTACAAAATTCAGCAGCCATGCGATGCACTCCCTCCCTGATCCTCGGCTCTTTCCCGGATGCCGGATTGCCTCCGGGCCGGCAGCCGTCCGACAGCCGGCCCGGCAAACGCCGCCCCTCAAAGCACAAAGCCGGATCCTCCGCCCGATGCAGGAGACATTTTCCCGGGCGGGGAGGCGGCGCGTACTTCAAACGCATTTGAAACGCGCGTTCCGGCCGTTTAAAATTCTCCCGCGTCGCGCAGCGCCTTTACCTTTAAGATAGCCGCCACCGTTTTGCTGTCGGTAATTTCGCCCGAAAGCACCAGCCGCGCGGCCTCTTCGAGCGGCAGGGTGAACACCGAGAGAAATTCGTCCGGATCGAGGTGCTGGCTTACGGGCGAAAGCTCCTTTGCCGCGTACAAATAGATGATCTCGCTGCAGTAGCCGCAGGTGGGGATGATGTGCCCCAGATCGCGGTAGGCGGCAGCGGTAAGGCCCGCTTCCTCGCCCAGCTCGCGCTTTGCCGCCTCAAACGGATCTTCCCCCTGCTCCAGCTTGCCCGCGGGGATCTCAATCAGCTCGCGGTCGAGCGCATAGCGGTACTGGCGCACCAGACAGATCTCGCCCTGCCCGTTCAATGCCGCAACGCCCGCGCCGCCATGATGGTGCACCACCTCGCGGATACTGGTATTTCCGTTTTCCAGCTCTACGGTATCGCGCGTCACCGAAATAACGCGGCCCGTAAAGATTGTTTCGCTGGAAAGCTGCTTTTCAAAATGCCTCATCTGGCTTCCTCCTCGCTCTCTGCTCCGTTTTCGCTCCCGGCGTTGGGGTCGCGGATGCATTTTACCTTGCCGACGCGGCGTTCCTCGGCCTCCACCACGGTAAACAGCAGCCCACCGTAGCTCACCGCCACAAATTCATCCGCCGCAGGCAGCCGGCCCAGCCGGTCGATGATCAGCCCGCCGACGGAATCGAAATCGGCCGTGCCGTCCTCGTCCTCATCGGGCAGCTCCAGCCCAAACGCCTCAAAAATGCGCTCCAGATCGGCAGAGCCCGCGGCAAGAAAGCCGTCGCCCTCGGGCGTGAGGCCGCTGTCCTCATTGTCGAATTCATCCTGAATGTTGCCGACAATCTCCTCCAGCACATCCTCCATTGTGGCAAGGCCGCTTGTGCCGCCGTATTCGTCCACCACAACAGCGATCTGCGTGCGCTTGCGCTTAAAATCCACCAGCAGCTCGCGCGCGCGGCAGGTTTCGGGCACAAACATTGCGCCGCGCATATATTCCCGCACCGGGGCGCTCGCGCGCGCGGGCGTATCCCACAGCACAAAAAGATCCTTGATGTACAGAACGCCCACAACCTCGTCGAGCGATTTGCGATACACCGGCAGACGCGAGCGGCCGTGCTCGGTGGCAATGCGCATCGCCTCGACGGCGGGCGTATTCTCTTCCACGCCGATGATCTCGGTGCGGTGCGTCATCACATCGCCTGCCGTTACGTCGTCCAGCTCGAAGATGTTGGCGATCATCCTTTTCTGGCTCTCATCGATCAGCTCCCGTTCCTCCACATCGTCCACAAACGAGAGCACATCCTCCTCCGTCACATCAGGCTGCGCCGAAAGGCCCATCGCGCCGAACATCATCTTTGCGGGCGCCGCCAGCGGCGTGCCCAGCAACCCCGCCAGCGTAAAGCCCTCTGTCTTTTTTACGCGGCCTGTCACCTTGCCAAAGCTGAATGCCACCACCGCCAGCGCCAGCAGCGCGGCCAGCAGCGGCAGCAGCCAGAACAGCGACAGAGCAAACAGGCACAGCAGCCCGTAAACAAACAGGCCGCACGCCAGCACAAATGCCGCGCAAAGCCCGGCCATTCTGTCGGAAAAGCCCAGCACGCCCTCGTGCTGGCGCTCCGGCTCCGCGGCGGATACCGCGCCGGCGCGGAACGCCGCCGCCAGAGCAAGTGCCGCCGAAACGATCGGCAGCAATGCGATCATTGTGGCTGTTGTACTAAGACCGTCCGGGTCCATGTATCGAAAACCCCTTCTTCTCCGCCCGGCACTGCGGACGGCTGATCGCGGGCAGTGCCCGCGTGTTTTTCGCCTCCGACGCTGCGGCCGCCAAGGGCGGCGCCCGCACAGGAAGGCCCCGTCCGCCGGCCGGCCAAGACGGGGTTCCCTTCGTTTTCAGGCGTTTTCTGTGCTATCTATTATAAAGGTATGGGCGCGTTCTGTCAAATCATTCCCGGCAAATTCGCGCTGCGCCCGGTGCAGAGGAGGCTTCCCCGGGCGGGCAGGCGTTGGTCATCCCGCCGCTGCGAATGGGATTTGCCCGGTTTCGGCCGGAGGCTTCCTTTTCTTCTTTGGAAAAATGGAAATGCCGCTGCCCTGCCGGGCGACAACGCGCACATTGACAACCGCAAAAAACGGAATGGTATACTTTTGACAGAAACAGCGCTCTGCGAATGGCGCGGGGAAGCTCCGGCCCGGCATGATAAAATGCGAAATGGACAGAACACCCGCAAAGCCTGCAAAACGGAAGTGGCCGAGTTCGGCTGCCTGCGCGACGAAGGCGCTGCCCCTGCGGAAGGGCTGCGGGCAGAGGGCGTTTTTGCAGGGCTTTATGAAGGGAAGGCCGCATGCCATGGCTGCGGGGCGGCGCCCGAAAGCGGCCCTGTAAAAAAGCCCCGCAGAGAGGGATCCTCTGGCTGCACTCTGGTTTCGATGCGCGATCAGCCCGAAAAGCTATTGCATAGCCGGAGCTTGTGCAGACGCTGCCCGCGCGGCGGCGCGGGCCCGGCAGACGCCAAAGAGCCCGGGGACGATCTCTTTGGGCTGGATCCCACAGCCCCCTATGCACAGACGCTTGCCGCCATGGAGGACGGGCGCCTGTTCCTCTGCACACGCAAGATCATCGGCGCAGACGGCTCTTACCGCACCACCTATTTCGGCCCTGCGCACCCGCAGGACGGCTGGTGGCTGTGGGGCCCGCTGCAATCGGTGGCTTTCATTCAGGATATGAACCAATATCATATTCAGGATTTTGACGAAACGGGGAGCATTGATTCGGAGGCGGATTACGCCGCCGCGGCATACACGGGCATGTTTGACGAGCTTTGCGTACTGGCGGGCAGCGGATAGAGCGCGCCGGCGCTTTCGCTCTTTTTTTCACAAAAAACCATGCTTCATTTCGGGAATTCTATCAAATGCGCCTTTACAATCCCCCAATAATTTGATAAACTATAAACAAGCGCGATGTATGAACGTTTGGTGCAGCTGTGCGCCCAAACGCCCATGCTCACACCAAACCCCGGCGGCCGGTGTCTGCCGCATGGGGAATATATAAGAACCGGAGGAAGAAAAATGCCCAGAGCCAAAAAATCCATGGACGGCAACACCGCTGCTGCGCATGTAGCCTATGCGTTCACCGAGGTTGCCGGCATCTACCCCATCACCCCGTCCAGCCCGATGGCGGATCAGGTGGATCAGTGGTCGGCCGTACACCAGAAAAACATCTTCGGCACCGAGGTAAAGGTTGTTGAGATGCAGTCCGAGGCAGGTGCTTCCGGCACCGTGCACGGCTCTTTGGCCGCCGGCGCGCTCACCACCACGTTTACCGCTTCGCAGGGCCTTTTGCTGATGATCCCGAATATGTACAAGATCGCCGGCGAGCTGCTGCCCAGCGTGTTCCACGTATCTGCCCGCACCGTTGCCAGCCACGCGCTGAACATCTTCGGCGATCATTCCGACGTGTACGCCTGCCGTCAGACGGGCTTTGCCATGCTGGCCGAATCGAACCCGCAGGAGGTTATGGATCTGGCCGCTGTGGCGCATCTGGCCGCCATCGAGGGCCGCGTGCCGTTCATCAACTTCTTCGACGGCTTCCGCACCAGCCACGAGATCCAGAAGATCGAGGTCTGGGATTACGAAGACCTGAAGGAAATGACGAACATGGATGCCGTAAAGGCGTTCCGCGCTCATGCGCTGAACCCCGAAAACCCCGCCATGCGCGGCAGCCACGAGAACGGCGATATCTTCTTCCAGCACCGTGAAGCGTGCAACAAGTACTATGAGGCCGTGCCCGGCATCGTAGAAAAATACATGGGCAAGGTAAACGAAAAGCTCGGCACAAGCTATCAGCTGTTCGAGTATTACGGCGCCGCCGACGCCGACCGCGTGATCATTGCGATGGGCTCCATCTGCGATGTGGCCGAAGAGGTTGTGGATTACCTCACCGCCGCCGGCGAAAAGGTGGGCCTTGTGAAGGTGCGCCTGTACCGTCCGTTTGCCGCGGATAAACTGCTGGCCGCCATCCCCGCCACCGCGAAGAAGATCGCCGTGCTCGACCGCACAAAGGAGCCGGGCGCTCTGGCCGAGCCGCTCCACCTCGACGTGATGGCCGCGTTCCGCGAGGCCGGCCGCGAGGGCACGATCATCGGCGGCCGCTATGGCCTCGGCAGCAAGGATACGCCCCCGTCGAGCGTGTTTGCCGTATACGAGGAGCTTGCGAAGGACGCCCCGAAGGAGCGCTTTACCCTGGGCATCCACGACGACGTTACCTACCTCTCGCTGGACGAAAAGCCCGCGCCCAACACTGCGGCCGAGGGCACCGTCGAGTGCAAGTTCTGGGGCCTTGGCGGCGACGGCACCGTCGGCGCGAACAAGAACTCCACCAAGATCATCGGCGACCACACCGATAAGTACATTCAGGCCTATTTCCAGTACGATTCCAAGAAGACGGGCGGCGTCACCATCAGCCATCTGCGCTTTGGCGACAAGCCCATCCGCGCGCCGTACTATATCAACAAGGCCGATTTCGTTGCGTGCCACAATCCGTCCTATGTCATCAAGGGCTACAAGATGGTAAACGACGTAAAGCCCGGCGGCGTGTTCATGATCAACTGCCAATGGACACCGGAGGAACTCGGCCAGCATATGCCGGCCGAAGCCAAGCGCTACATCGCGCAGAACAACATCCAGCTGTATACGATCAACGCCATTGATAAGGCCATCGAGATCGGTCTGGGCAAGCGCACCAACACGATTTTGCAATCCGCGTTCTTCGCGCTGGCGGGCGTACTGCCGAAGGAGGACGCGCTGAAGTTCATGAAGGAGGCCGCCTATAAATCCTTTGCGAAGAAGGGCGATGCGGTCGTCGAGATGAACTACAAGGCCATCGACGCGGGCTTTGACGCGTTTGTGAAGATCGACGTGCCCGCCGCATGGGCGAACGCCGAGGACAGCACCGCCGCCGAAGAGCTGGCCGGCAACCCCGCCACCGTCAAGATGGTAAATGATATCCTTGTTCCGGTAGACAAGATGGACGGCGACAGCCTGCCTGTCTCCGCGTTCCTGGATCACGTGGACGGCCAGTTCGAGCAGGGCGCTTCCGCCTACGAGAAGCGCGGCGTGGCCGTGAGCGTGCCCGAGTGGGACGTAGAAAAATGTATCCAGTGCAACCAGTGCGCGTATGTGTGCCCGCACGCCACGATCCGTCCGTTCGCGTTCAGCGCCGACGAGGTGGCTGCCGCGCCTGCCGCGCTGAAGGTAAAGAAGATGACGGGCAAGGGCTGCGAGGAATATCAGTTCGGCATGACAGTCTCCCCGCTGGACTGCATGGGCTGCGGCGTGTGCGTGGACGTATGCCCGGCCCCCGGCAAGGCGCTGAAGATGGTGCCGCAGGAGAGCCAGCTCGCTCAGCAGGACGTCTTCAATTACGCCGTTGCGAACGTGAGCAAAAAGGACGGCATGATGGCCGAGACCACCGTCAAGGGCAGCCAGTTCAACCAGCCGCTGCTGGAGTTCTCCGGCAGCTGCGCGGGCTGCGCCGAGACAAGCTATGCCCGCCTGATCACCCAGCTGTTCGGCGAGCGCATGTACATCTCGAACGCCACCGGCTGCTCGTCCATCTGGGGCGGCCCGGCTGCAACGAGCCCGTATACCCGCAACCGGATCTCCGGCAAGGGCCCGGCTTGGGCGAACAGCCTGTTTGAGGACAACGCCGAGCACGGCTTCGGTATGTATCTGGGCCAGAAGGCCATCCGCGATGCGCTGGCCGAAAAGACCAAGGCGCTCATCGCCGTGGAGTGGGCGGACGCCAACCTGAAGGCTGCCGCGCAGGCCTGGCTGGATACGTATGACGACGGCAAAGCCAACGGCCCGGCCGCCGAGAAGTTCGTGGCCGAGCTGGAAGCGAGCGTGCTGACAGTCGATCAGATCATCGGGTTTACCGCGAGCGACGCCGCGAAGGAGAAATTCGGCGCGGAGCAGGCTGCGAAGATGAACGCGCACGCCAACGACCTGAAGGCTAAGGGCGAAAAGTACTGCGATTGCGATGCCTGCGCACTGGGCGCGGCCATTTTGGAGCAGAAGCAGTATCTGGCGAAGAAATCCGTGTGGATCTTCGGCGGCGACGGCTGGGCATATGACATCGGCTTCGGCGGCCTCGACCACGTGCTTGCCTCCGGCGAGGACGTGAACGTTATGGTTTTCGACACCGAGGTATACTCCAACACCGGCGGCCAGGCCAGCAAGGCCAGCCAGATCGGCCAGGTGGCGCAGTTCGCCGCGGCCGGCAAGGCCATCGGCAAGAAGAACCTTGCCGAGATTGCCATGAGCTACGGCTATGTGTACGTTGCGCAGATTGCGATGGGCGCAGACAAGAACCAGACCATCAAGGCAATCGCCGAGGCCGAGAGCTATCACGGCCCGTCGCTCATCATCGGCTACGCGCCCTGCGAGATGCACGGCGTAAAGGGCGGCATGACCAACTGCCAGAACGAGATGAAGCGTGCCGTCGAGGCCGGCTACTGGAACATGTTCCGCTTTGACCCGCGCAAGAAGGCCGAGGGCAAGAACCCGTTCACCGTGGACAGCAAGGCCCCGACCGCCGATTACAAAGAGTTCATCCAGAGCGAAACCCGCTACAGCCGCCTGCAGCGCGCGTTCCCCGAGCGCGCCGAAGAGCTGTTTGAAAAGGCAGCAAACGCGGCGAAGGATCGCTACGAGTATCTGGGCAAGCTGGCGAAGCTGTACGAGTAATTTGCCCTTCGGGCAAACCGGATCGGCGCCGTCCCCCGCAAAGGGGGCGGCCCGGCAATACACAGCCAAACGCGGGCGGTACGGAATTCCGTACCGCCCGCGTTTTATCCCTCACAAAAAAGGAGAGATTGTTTTAAATGGGAAAACGGGTTTTGATCGCAGACGGCGCGCGGCAAACTCCGCTTCGGCCGTTACAGGCATGCCGCCCTTTCAGACAGCCCTTTTGATAAAACAGCCCCTTCAGCGCACCACCAGCGCACGGCGGCCCAGCTGCTCGAAACTTGCCAAAAAGGCCTGCCGGTCCACCGTGCGAACGCCCTGCAGCGGATCCATCAGTGTGCAGGTATCGCGGCCCCAGCCCATGAGCACCACACAGTGCAGGTTCAGGTAGGGCGTATACGCCTGGCCGAGGTTTTCGATGATCCAGGCAAAGCCGCCTGTATACGGCTCGGAAAAATCGAACGTCACCCATACCGCCACAGGGTCGCCGCTGCATAAGTACCGCTTTAGCCCTTCCTCCGTAATGCCCGTTACATTTAAGGCGTGCATCGAAGCGCCCTTTTCGCGCAGATACCGGTTCGCGCCCTGCACGAGAGGCGCGGCAAAGCAGTAAAAGCCGCTTTCCGTAGCCGGGTCTCCCGGATAGGCACGCTCCGGGTCCGGGCCGAGCCGCCCATAGGGCGATGCGATAAAATCCTCGCGGGGGATATATTCGTAGGCAAGCTCCATCTTGTCTGCCGCAATACCGTAATAGTTCAGCAGCGCCGCAAGGCTGGTTGCCTCGCAGCCGTTGCGCAGCTGCGGCATTTGCAAAAGCCTGGGCACCGGAAGCTTTGTCGCCCAGAGCCCGGCACACGCGCCTTCCTTTACGGCCGGTACGTTCAGGCCGCCCTGCATCTCGTCGCAATAGGCCGTTGCGGCGGCACGGCCGCCGCCAAAAAAGGCCGCAAGCACCGGTACGGCGGGCTGCTTCGGCGCGTTTGCTTCGGCGGCTGCCAGCCGGGAAAGAACAACCGGCCTTTCGGCCAAAGCCGTCTGCCGCGCCTTTTGCAAAACAAGCGGCAGCGCTCTTTGGCCAAAAGGCCCATAGGCGGCCAGGCAGAGCAGCACCACGACGGCCAGCGGCAAAAAAAACGGCCGCAAGCGGCCAAAGGGGCCGTCTGTCCGGCCTTTTGCGGCACACAGGATCCCGCAAAAACGCGGCAACCCTGCCGCGGGCCTGAACCACAGGGCGGATCGGGCCCCGTTCGGAACACCCCGATTCATTCCGGTTTCCTCCTTCGTTTGCCCCTGCCCAAAATCTGCAGCACTGTGCTCCACAGATCGCGGAAGTTCAGCGCGGCGATGCACGCAACGATCAGGCCGCACCAGATGGGCCAGTGCGGCACGCGTTTGAGCATCAGCCACGATTCCGCCGCCAGCAGGCCAAAGTTGCAGCACAGCTTTTCGGGCGCAAAATCCACACGGATGAGGCCGCGCGTATTGATGGCGCGCAGCAAAAATACCAGAAAATAGCTGACAAAGGTGGCCAGCGCGGCGCCGTTCACGCCCCAGATGGGGATCAGCTTCCAGTTAAGGATCACATTCACCGCCGCGCCCATCGCCATGGTGCCGAACGAGAGCGTCGAGCGCTTTTCCACCATATAGATGCTGTTCAAAAAATTATCAAAGCTGGAAAAGGCCGTTGCCATTGTCAAAAGCGGAATGAACTTCCACCCGATAAAATAATCCTCGCGGTAGATCATCATAAACGGCTGCGCCATCAGCACAATGCCGGACGCCGCCAAAAAGATCAGGCTCTGATAGGCGCCGAACACACGGGAAAAAAAGCGTTCGCGCTCGGCGCTGGCGCCGTCGGTAAACGCCGAGATCTGCCATGCCTCGGTGAAGATTGTGGAGACAATGGACAAAATGGTCGGCAGCTTGTAGCTCGCCCCCAAAATGGCCGTCCAGGCCGTGCCGTTCTCCAGTATCGCCGCCACAAAAAACTGGTCGCTCGCATTTGTGATCATCCAGAAGATCGACGCGGGCACCAGCGGCAGCGCATAGCGCAGCATGCGTTTTAAAAGCGCAAAATCGTAGCGTTTAAGATCGATAAAGCGCCATGTTTTGGTAATGCAGAACAAAAACAGCGCGCTCAGCCCGTCCGCGCAGATGACCGCCAGCAAATAGCCCGTGGGCCCCAGATTCAGCACGCGCAAAAACAGCGCGTAAAAGCCGCAGGTGGTGAGTGTGCACAGAATGCCGTCGATGGCATACAGGCGGTTCAGCTGGCGCGCGCGGCAGAACTGGCAGTGCAGCGTGCGCAGGCAGCTGATGAGCAGATACAGATATAAAAGCACAATGTATTCCCGGAACAGCTTGATCCGGCTTAAAAGCGGATACAGCAGCACCAGCAGCAAAAAGCCCATTCCAATGGCCGTAAGGCCGTTCATATATACGGCGCTCCTGCGCACGCCCTTTTCCAGTCCAAACCGAATGACGGCGTTTGCGACGCCAAGGCTGACAACCGGGATCAGCAGGCTCGCACACTGGTTCAGCAGCTCCTTCACGCCGTTCATTTCCTGTGTTTCAAACCAGTAGCTGAACAGCGGCGCCATCACAAAGCTCAGCAGCTTCGAGGAAAAGGTGCTGATGGCAAACAGCATTGTATTCGAGACGAGACGCTTATACTTATCCATATGCGGCCTCCTTTCGGGAAAACTGTCTCGGGAAGATCCTTTTGGAAAAAAACTGTCTCGGGAAGATCCATTGCGGAAACGAGCCGAACCGCGGCCTCGCGCCTCTCATGGGTTCCAAAGATAGAAAGCAGATATAGAATAGTATATCACAAATTTTCGGGGTTGAAAACCATCGCCCCGCATTTTGCGCATTTTTATAGGCCTGCATTGTGCGCAGTTTTGCGCGCCCCGCATTTTGCGTAATTTTACGGTTTTGTGGGCGCAGGCGCTTTCAGCAGCGTGCGGCGCGCCTTGTAATCCGGCATATACCGTGCCACCACCGCCCAGAACGCGGGGCTGTGATTCGGATGGACAAAGTGCGCGTATTCGTGCAGCACCACATATTCCGCCGCCGCGCGCGGTTTTTCGGCAAGGCGCAGGTTCAGCGTGATCTGCCGTCTGGCAGGCGCGCATACGCCCCAGCGGGTTTTCATCTGCCGCACCTTCAGCACCGGGGGCCGACCGTCCAGCACCCGCGCGAACAGCGGAAAAACGGCATCGCTCAGCTCGGTGAACAGCGCCAGCGCCTCCTCGCACGAAACGGCGCAGGGGCGCTGCGCCTCCGCCTCGGCCGCCAGCACCTGTGCGCGCGCCTTTGCGATCCATTCCGCGCGCCCGGCCACAAACGCGTCGATGCGCGCGGCCGGCGTGCGGCGCGGTGCCGATACGGCCACGCTGCCGTCCCGGCGGATGCGCAGATTGATATTTTTTACGCGCTTGCGCGCAAGCTCGTAGCACACGCCGCCCGCGCTGCGCTGCGCTGCCGGATCGTTTTGGTTCGTTTTCTTCACAGCCTCATCCCCCTTGTCCGACGCCGGCACGGCCGGCGGCATGTGGGCGTATGGAACTGCCCTTTTTGTTTTTTACCCGCAGACAGCCGCGCCGCGCGGGAACGGCAGCGCGCCCTTCCCTCCGGGCGCTGCCCCGATGCACCCGGCCAACCGTTCGGCCGGGTGCGGCGCCTCGCGCTCATCTACAGTGTACCACACAGAAAGACATTTGACAAATCCGCCAAAAAAAGCATCGTTTTTTCTCTTTGTTTGTGCTTGACAGAATACGAGATGTAGTGCGATAATAATAATCACTATCCATATTTTGTGGGTTCTGGACATACTAAACCTGTGAGCGCCAAGGCTGCCGCGGTGTATGCGCAGCGGTAAAGGCCCGGCGCTGCCTGTTTGCCTGCAAGGCTGCCCGGCCGGAAAATCTGCGGGGAAAACGCGCCAAAAAGCCTTTCCCACAGGCGTTCTGCCGCATGCGGAGCGTTCGTTGTTCAGCATCTGCGTGAGTCTGGGAAAAACAGGGATCGGGGGAAATTCATGATCAAAAGCATCATCAAGCGCGACGGGCGCATGGTACTGTACGACGAAAGCAAGATCGCATCGGCGATTTTACGGGCAATGGAGGCTGCGCAGGAGGGCAATGCCTCCGAGGCGGCTCATGTTGCAAACGCGGTGGAAGCGGCACTGGAACGGCAGGGCGGCGAGGCGCCGCCCAAGATTGAGCAGATCCAGGACGAGGTAGAGACTCAGCTGATGCGTATGGGCTTTGACGCCGCGGCGAAAAAGTTTATTTTGTATCGTGCCTCTCGCACCCGCGTGCGCGAGATGAACACGCATCTGATGAAGGTATTCAACGAGCTGACACATGCCGATGCCACCGACAGCGACATCAAGCGCAGCAACGCCAACATCGACGGCGATACGCCGATGGGCACGATGCTGCAGTACGGCAGCGAGGCCGCGAAGGATTACTATGATAAATATCTGCTCTCGCCCGAGCAGAGCCGCGCGCACCGCGAGGGGTGGATCCACATCCACGATTTTGATTTTTACGCGCTCACCACCACCTGCTGCCAGATCGATCTGTTAAAACTGTTCAAGAACGGCTTTTCCACCGGGCACGGCTTTTTGCGCGAGCCCAACGATATTCAAAGCTATTCGGCGCTGGCCTGCATCGCCATCCAATCGAACCAGAACGATCAGCACGGCGGCCAGAGCATTGTAAATTTCGATTACGGGCTTGCGCCGGGCGTAGCCAAAACCTACCGCAAGCGGTACCGCGTCAATCTGCACAAGGCGCTGGAGCTGCTGGCACCCGAGGCGGGCGTAACGCGGGACGAGGTGCAGGCGCTGCTGGAGACGTTGGCCGAAAAAGGTCTTTGCCCGCAGCTGGCCACCGATCTGGATTACCTGCGCGCCGAAACCCAGGCGCTGACGCCGCGCGTGGGCGCGGACGCGGCCAAAAAGGCGCAGGCGTTCGCGCTGAAGGAATCCGAGGCCGAAACAGAAAAGGCCACCTATCAGGCGATGGAAGCGCTGATCCACAATCTGAACACGATGCACTCGCGCGCGGGCGCGCAGACGCCGTTCTCCTCCATCAACTACGGCACCGATACCAGCCCCGAGGGACGCATGGTGATGCGCAACGTGCTGCTTGCAACGGACGCGGGCCTGGGCCACGGTGAAACGCCGATTTTCCCCATCCAGATCTTCCGCGTGAAGGAGGGCATCAACTATAACCCCGGCGACCCGAACTACGATCTGTTCCGGCTTTCGTGCAAGGTGAGCGCGAAGCGCCTGTTCCCGAACTTCAGCTTTATCGACAGCCCGTTCAATCTGCAATACTACAAGCCCGGCCACCCCGAAACCGAGGTTTCCTATATGGGCTGCCGCACCCGCGTAATGGGCAACATCTACGATCCCACGCAGGAAATTGCGAACGGCCGCGGCAACCTGAGCTTTACCTCCATCAACCTGCCGCGCCTTGCCATCGATAGCAAGGGCAGCGAAACGGTGTTCTACGAAAAGCTGAAGAGCATGATGGATCTGGTGATCCAGCAGCTGGACGACCGCTATGCGATCCAAAGCAAAAAGCGCGTGATGAATTTTCCGTTCCTGATGGGGCAGGGCGTTTGGCTGGACAGCGAAAAGCTTGGGCCGCATGACGAGGTGGGCGAGGTGCTCAAACACGGCACGCTGAGCGTCGGTTTCATCGGCCTGGCCGAAACACTGGTGGCGCTGTACGGCCATCACCACGGCGAAAGCGAGGAAATGCAGCAGAAGGGCCTTGCCATTGTGCGGTATATGCGCGAATATCTGGATGCGCGCAGCCGCCGCACGCACATGAACTATACGCTGCTGGCCACCCCGGCCGAAGGGCTTTCGGGCCGCTTTGTCGGCATGGACCGCGCGCGCTACGGTGTGCTGCCCGGTATTACGGATAGGGAATATTACACCAACTCATTCCACATTCCCGTATATTACAGCATCTCGGCCTACGATAAGATCCGCAAAGAAGCGCCCTATCACGCGCTCACAAACGCCGGGCACATCAGCTATGTGGAGCTGGACGGCGACACGGCCAACAATCTGGAGGCGTTTGAAGGCATTGTGCGCTGCATGCACGATTGCGGCATCGGCTACGGCAGCATCAACCATCCTGTAGACCGCGACCCCATCTGCGGCTATGTGGGTGTCATCGGCGAGGTTTGCCCCCGCTGCGGCCGCCGCGAGGGCGAAGCCATCCCGCCCGAGCGCATTCAGGAGCTGCGCAAGCTGTACCCCGGCGCGTTTCACCCATGCGGTTGCGAATGAGCGGCTCCGCACCGGAGAGCTTCCCTGCATCGGATCCCGATTCATTCGGGTCATCAGGATATGCTTTATCCGGATACGCTTCCCCGCCGGACAGGAAAGGCTTTTGATAAAGCATTTACAGCGGTTCCAACACAAATACCAATAGGAGGAATGTATTATGGCACAAATCGAAACAAACATCGAAGCGAAAAACGGCAAGGGCGTGGGCTTTGAGCGCATCCGCCGCATTACCGGGTATCTTGTAGGCACGCTCGACCGCTTCAACGACGCCAAGCGTGCCGAAGAGCGCGACCGTGTAAAGCACGGCATGGAGCACTGAGCCTTGGACGACGCTCTTATCAACGCGGCGGGGATCATGGAGGATTCCATCGTTGACGGCCCGGGCCTGCGCACGGCGATTTTTGCGCAGGGCTGCCCGCGCCGCTGCGAGGGCTGCCACAACCCGCAAAGCCACGCGTTCGGCACGGGAACGGATTGGACGGTGGAAGATCTCTTCGCACACATCCGCAAAAACCCCATCGTACGCGGCGTCACCTTTTCGGGCGGCGAGCCGTTCAGCCAGGCCGCGCCGTTCGCGCGGCTGGCACGGATGCTCAAAGAGGCCGGCTACGAGGTAGCCGCATACACCGGCTATACGTTCGAGGAGCTGGCAGGCAGTGGTTCGCCCGCGCAGAAGGCTTTGCTCGAAACGCTGGATATCCTCATCGACGGCGAATTCATCCTCGCGCAGCGCAATTTGGATCTGCGCTTTCGCGGCAGCGCTAATCAGCGCATTTTAGACGTGCCGCGCAGCCTTGCCGCAGGCAAGGCCGTGTGGTGCACTGCAGAGCGCTGGGTGGGCGCGCGGGAGGCCTGAGCATTGCGGCAGAGAGATATCCCCGGCGGCGGCTTGCCGCTTTTGTCCGCGCAATAAAATAAAGAACTGCAAAAAGCCTGCCCGGGCGTGATTCCCGGGCAGGCTTTTTTGCCGCAGGCTGGGGGCCGCTGTCAGCGGCTCTTTTTCGATAGGCAAAAAACCAGCCCCCGCCGTGTGGCAGGGGCTGTATGTTTGGCCTGAAATCAGTTCAGGATGGCCAGCTCGGTCTCGGGATCGAACAGGTGCAGCTTCTTCGTGTTGATCGCAACCTTCACATCGCTGCCGTTCTTGGCGGTGCTGGTGGGGTTCACGCGCGCCGTCATCTTGTAATCCTTGTACTCGAGGTACAGATAGATCTCGGAGCCCATCAGCTCGGAAACTTCAACATGCGCGGTGAGTGTGGCATCCTTGTGCTTCGCCATAAACTCGTCGTCGTCTTTGATATCCTCGGGACGAATGCCAGCCTTGATCTTCTTGCCGACATACTCGGGCAGCTTGGAGGTATCCTTCGCCGGGTCGATCAGCAGCTTATCGCCGCCCAGATCCACGAAGTAGTTGGCGCCCTCTTTGAGGAGCGTAGCATCCAGGAAGTTCATCTGCGGGCTGCCGATGAAGCCGGCCACGAACATGTTGCACGGATAATCGTACAGGTTTTGCGGCGTATCCACCTGCTGCACCACGCCGTCCTTCATTACCACAATGCGGTCGCCCATCGTCATGGCCTCGGTCTGGTCGTGCGTAACATAGATGAACGTGGTGCCCAGCTTCTGGTGCAGCTTGATGATCTCGGTGCGCATCGAGGTACGCAGCTTGGCATCGAGGTTGGAGAGCGGCTCGTCGAGCAGGAACACGGCCGGGTTACGAACCATGGCGCGGCCCAGAGCAACACGCTGGCGCTGGCCGCCGGACAGAGCCTTCGGCTTGCGGTCGAGCAGGTGCTCGATATCCAGAACACGGGCGGCCTCGCGCACGCGTTTATCAATTTCGTCCTTCGGCGTCTTGCGCAGCTCCAGACCAAACGCCATGTTCTTGTAAACCGTCATGTGCGGATACAGTGCGTAGTTCTGGAACACCATCGCGATATCGCGATCCTTCGGGGGAACATCGTTCACCAGACGGTCGCCGATGTACAGCTCGCCCTTGGAGATCTCCTCCAGGCCGGCGATCATACGCAGGGTGGTGGATTTACCGCAGCCGGAAGGGCCTACGAGGATGATAAACTCTTTGTCCTCGATTTCCAGATTAAAATCGGAAACCGCGGTAACATCGCCCGGATAGATCTTGTAAATGTGGCGCAAACTAATGCCTGCCATGGGAATCTACCTCCATATGCTTTGTATTTTATTGATATTGCTTGACGGACTCTTCCGTCGATACTATAATCATAACAGAGGTTTGTGCGAATTGAAATGGTAAAATATTGATATGGAGTGGAGATTATTGCTTTTTGATCCAAACCTTGTTTGCGCACCGGTATTTTGCCGGCAGGCCGAGGGAGAGCAGCCCGCCGCGTTTCCCCGGGCGCCTTTTGTGGTGGTGCTGGTAAGCAGCGGCCGCGCCGCGCTGACGGCGGACGGCAAGCCGGCGCTGCTGGCAGCGGGCGGTTTGCTGCTGGCGGCGGATGTCTCTGTGGAGGCCACGCCCGCCGGGGCCTGTCACCTGCTGGCGGCAGGCTTTTCCGGCACCGCCGCCGTCGCGCTGGCCGGCGCGCTGGCCGAGCCGCTTACCAGCGACTGCGGCGCCTGCCCGCTGGCGGCGCAGCTGCTGGGCGAGCTGGCGGCGCACCTGCCGGCCGGCGCGGCGTCTGCAAATAGCGCAGGCGGTATGGAACGCGCGGGCACCGCGGGGGAAGACACCGCCTGCGACGAAAGAAGCGCAGAAAGCATCCCACAGGCCGCAGCGGAAACCGGCGCGCTGTGCTACCGCATTCTGTGCGCGCTGGCCGGCGCGGATACGGCAGCGCCGCGCCTGCCGCCGCTGGTGGCCGACGCGGTGCTGGCCATCCGCCAGAATTACGCGGGCCTTTATGGCGTAGAGGAATTGAGCGATCAGCTCGGCGTGAGCAAAAGCCATCTGGTGCGCGTATTTTCCGCCGAAATGGGCATGGGCCCAGGGCAATACCTTACGGCCGTGCGCATCGAGGCGGCCAAATCTCTGCTGGCGCGGCGCGATTATCCGCTGGAGGTGGTGGCCACGCTGTGCGGCTTTTCGGGCGCGAATTACCTGTGCAAGGTGTTTAAAAAGCACACAGGGCTTACGCCCGCCGCCTTCCGCGTACAGAACGCGGGCCAGCCGCAGGGACACGGCGGCGCGGTAAGCGAGCTGGAGCAAAGCCTGTATACGTGATCCCCTTCACAGTTCCTCGCGGAATGGTTTTCAATCTGCTCGCGGATCGCCGCCGCGCCAAAAAGCAGCCGCAGCATTTTGTGCAAAAGAAAAATGTTTTCACCCCCTTTTCATCCCCTGCAAAATGCGGTATGATAAAGGAAAGGCCCCGGCGCGGCCACCGTTTGCGGCGCGCCGAAGCAGCGCGCCGCTTCCCGTTCAGAGGGCAGCGCGCTGCTTCCCCATTCGGAAAAGGGTTTGAAAAAGGAGTGTTTTTTATGAAAGTAATCGTGACAAGCAGCTACGACGAAACCTGCGCGGTCATCGCCAATATGATTAAGGATCTTGTCAACGAAAAGCCCAACGCGAAGCTGGGCCTTGCCACCGGCGGCACGCCCGTGCCCATTTATCAAAAGCTCATCGAGATGAACAAGGCGGGTGAGGTAGATTTTTCGCGCGTGCACACGGTGAATCTGGACGAATACTGCGGCATCCCCGGCACGCACGGCCAAAGCTACCGCTATTTTATGGATACGAACCTGTTCGATCATATCAACATCGATAAGGCCAACACCTACGTGGCCAGCGGCATGGGCGATGCCGAGGCCAACGCCCGCGCGCTGGAGGAGAAGGTGCGCGAGGGCGGCGTGGCCGATCTGCAGCTGCTGGGCATCGGCAATAACGGGCATATTGCGTTCAACGAGGCGGGCGATCACCTCGTCTCTGTCGCGCACATCGAACAGCTGACGGAAAGCACCATCAACGCCAACGCGCGCTTTTTTGAAAAGAAAGAGGATGTTCCCACCACGGCCATCACTATGGGCATGGGCGATATCCTCGCCGCAAAGCAGGTGGTGCTGGCGGCCACGGGTCTTGCGAAGGTTCCGGCCATCCGCGGCCTTGTGATGGATGACGTCATCACCACGCAGAACCCCTCTACGCTTTTAAAGCTGCACGCAAACGCCGTTGTCGTCATCGACCGTGAGCTGGCCGAAGCCGTAGGGTACAAGGGCTGAGTGTTTTTTCTTTCGGATCAAAACGCACAGAAAGGGCGGATCCTGAACGCACCGTGTTCAGGATCCGCCCCTTCTTTCTCGCTTATGCTCCGTCCGCTGCCTCATCCGCGCGCTGCAGCGGCGGCAGCGGCGGCGCGGCGCTCCAGCGGGGGCGCTGCTGCTCGTACTGCCCGGCAATCCACGCGCAGGCGGCCGCAAGGCCGTCTGTGTCCGGCGCAAAATCGGCAAAGGTCTTTGCGGCTTCGTCCGTCTTTTCAAAGCACCACGGCAGCGGCCACACGCAGGCGCGCAGCACATCCCCCTCCATGCCAAGGCGGTACCACATGCCGCCGCAGCTGCCGGAAAAGCTTTTGTTTGCGTTCAAATAGACAAGGCTCGGCGCCGCAACCGTAATTTCTTCCATTGGGTTCCTCCGTTCCGGCAGAAAGCGAGATCACAAAGCGAAATATCGGTTCCGCTATGCTGTGCGGATCCGGCTTTTTTGCAATTCCCCTTTCCGCCATTCTACTATAGCATACCCCGTGCCGAAAATCCACTGTTTTCTCCCGTACCTTTTTGTACCGGAATCCATGGAAGAGCATAACCCTGAAACGGCAGGAGGGCTGATTGAGGTTTCGTCCTCTGCTGCAACGGGCAAATATCCTGCGCTTTGTTTCGGGCTGGAAGTTACAGCGGGGAGCTTCCCGCCCGCCTGCGCGTTTCCCGCTCAGCCCGGCACAGGGCCGAGCGTTGTGCCGGGGTAATAGACGGCCAGAATCTCCTGATAGGTTTTTCCCGTCAGGGCCAGGGCGTTCGCGCCGTATTGGCTTAGCCCCACGCCGTGGCCGTAGCCGTGCGTTGTAACGGCAAACAGATGCTCGTCCGTCCATGCAATGGTAAAATCACGGCTGCGCAGCCGCAGGGCGCTGCGCACAGCCGTTCCGCTGCAGGAGACGCCGCCGATGGAAATGCTGTGCACGTAGCCGGCGGCCGTCCGCTCGATCGCGCCGATCCAGTTCGCCGCGTCCCCCACAAGCTCCAGATCCGGAAACACCATGTTGATATCCTGTGCCAGCTCCTGCTTTGTGAGGGTGAACGACTGCTCATAATCCGGGCTGGTGAGGTCGAGCATGGAGTCCACCGAGACCAGATACGGCACCTCCGAGCCCCAGATGGCGGCGGCCGATTCCGTCTGCCCGTTCGAGATCGCGTGATAGCACGCGAGGGCGGGCTGTCCCTCGTACAGCAGCACCTCGTCCAATACGGAATCCACCACCGAGTACAGCCGGGCGCGGTTTGCCTCGAACGCATCGCCCCACATGGCGCGCATCACCGTCTCCGTCAGGTATCCGATGCGCTGGTCGGGGTTTGCGCTGAAATAGGCGCCCTTCAGCACCGGGTCGTTCGGGTCGGCCTGCGCTTTGCACGCCAGCGCATAGCTGTGCGCGGCGACGGCCTGCGCGCGCAGCGCCTCGTCCGGATAATCGATGGGCATCTCCGCCGCCACCGCGCCGCGCACAAATTCCCGCACCGGCACCTCCCGCACCTCGCCGCTGCGCTCGTCCAGAATACGAAGCGGCGCCTCCTCTACGGGCAGCGCGTCGGATACAGCGGGCGGCTGCGGCTCTGCCGGCATCGAGGCCGAACCCGAGGGCACCGGCGGCAGCGTCTGCACGGCAGAGGCGGACGCGGCTGCCTGCTCCGGCAAAAGCAGCGCCGTCATCGGCAGCAGATAGATCAGCGCGGCAAACAGCAGCACAAGCGGCACGGTTTTTTTCATATCCATTCCCCCATTTTTTACATACGCGTTCGGCAAAGCCCGCATTCCGGAGCGGGCAGTGCTTTTGTTTTGCTCAAAAGTGCCGTCCAGACCGGCACAGCCTGTCTGCCTTTCGGGATTTCTTCGGCACTTTCCTTGTTTTTTGCATCATATGCCTGTATAATAAAAAATATGACGGCCGAATGGGCGGCCGCCGCGGCTCGGGGAACGAAGCCGCCGCACAGCACGGCTCTGGGGAAGGGGGCCGCGCGCCAAAAAAGAGGGGAACAAAATGGGAAAGGAAGGGACGATATGACAGAACAGACACAGCGGATCCGGATGGAGGCCATCGCCTATCTGTGCGAGGAGTATCTGAAGAACAACTTCATTGATCCGGAAACAGGCGAACGGCTTGGCGTAAAGCGCGGCTTGCGCAACCCGGACGGCACGGGCGTGCTGGCGGGCCTGACAAACGTATGCGACGTGGTCGGCTACGATTGGGAGGATGGTAAACGCATCCCCACCGAGGGCAGGCTGATCTACCGCGGCATCAACGTAGAGCAGCTGGTCTGCGCCGCGCAGAGGGAAGACCGCTTTCTCTTCGAGGAAGTAATCTGGCTGCTGCTGTTCGGCAGCCTGCCCGACGCCCGGCAAACGGCGTCGTTTTTGCGCGTGCTGGAGGCCTATCGCGAGCTGCCGGAGAATTTTGCCGAGGATATGATCATGAAGGCGCCTTCGCCGAACATCATGAACAAAATGGCGCGCAGCGTGCTGGCGCTTTATTCGTATGACGACGACCCCGAGGGCCTTTCGCTGCAGAACATTATGCGGCAGAGCATCGCGCTGATTGCCAGCCTGCCCTCCATCATGGTGAACGCCTACCAGATCAAACGCCGCGTGTACGACCGGCAAAGCATGTACCTGCATCTGCCGCAATCCGGCCAGAGCACAGCGGAGCATATTCTTGCCACCTATCGCGCAGACCAGCAGTTTACGCGCGAGGAGGCAAAGCTGCTGGATCTGTGCCTTGTGCTGCACGCAGACCACGGCGGCGGCAACAACTCCACGTTTGCGTGCCGTGTGCTCTCCAGCTCCGGCACGGATACCTATTCCGCCATTTCGGCGGCCATCGGCAGCCTGAAGGGGCCGCGGCACGGCGGCGCGAACCACAAGGTGATGGAAATGCTCGACGGCATTCTGGCCCAAGTGGCAGACCCCTGCGACGAGATGCAGCTGGCAGATCACCTGCGCCGCATTCTGCGCCGCGAGGCGGGCGACGGCAGCGGGCTCATCTACGGCATGGGCCACGCGGTGTATACCAAAAGCGATCCGCGCGCGGTGATTTTGCGCCGCAACGCCGCGCATCTGGCCAGGGAAAAGGGCTTTGAACGCGAATTCCGTGTGCTGTGCGCCATCGAGCGCATCGGCCCGGCCATCGTCGAAGAGGTAAAGGGCACCAAAAACGTCTGCGCAAATGTCGATCTTTTCTCCGGTCTTATCTACCGCATGCTCGGCATCAGCGAGGATCTGTTTACCCCGCTGTTTGCCATCAGCCGCATCCCCGGCTGGTGCGCGCACCGCGTGGAGGAGGTTGTATTTGCAAACCGCATCATGCGCCCGGCCTATAAGTATATCGGGCAGGAACAGGAATATCTTCCGTTAGAGGAACGCGTATGAAACGAATCTACTGCGCCGGCGCGCTTGTCTTCAGCCTGCTGCTGGGCGTGATGCGCGCGGCAGATCTTTTTTGGAATACCGATGCCGAAACCGGATTTTTGCGTTCCGGCAGTGTTGCGCTCCGCTATGCTTTCATGCTGTTCTGCACGCTGCTGATTTTGCTGGCCGGGCACTCTGTCCCGCTTGGGCAGCCCTGCGGCCTGCGGGCAGAAAACGCCCCGTGGATGCGCAGCAGCAACCTTCTGTTCATTCCGCTGGCCCTTTGCTGCGAGCTGTACGGTTTTTTGTTCCTGTTGAATCGTGTTTTCGGTGTGCCGGTTCGCACACATACCAGCCGCCACGCCATGGATCATCTGCGTCTTTATTATCTGCGGCAGTTTGCAGATGGCGTGCACGCGGCACTGTTTGTGGTTTTTGGCATCTGGTGCCTCTTCCTGTTTTTTGAAAACCTTACCCGCATCCTTCACGGCCAATGGATGCTGACATTCGGCATGCTCGGCAGCACAGCATTTTATCTGCATACTGTGCTGTGCTTTATCGAGCGGCCCTCCAGCCTGTTCCGCACCGTTCCGGTGGTGCATATCCTTTCGGCGCTGTCGGGGCTGCTGTTTGTTACGGCACTTTTGCGCGCGCTGTACCTGCCTTATTCGTTCCATACGGCACGCGCGCTGTGCCGCAGCGGGCTGCTCTCGTTTTTCTTCTGCACGTGTCTTGCCCTGCCGCAGGCCGTGTGGCAATTTGTTCTGGGCGGCGCGGCGCTTGCCCCGCTGATCCTGGCTGTCGGCTTTGGCTGCCTTGGCCTGGCGGGCGCCGCCTGCGCCCGCTGCACGGCGCGGGTGCGGGAGTGGGAATCGCCGCCTTGAGCGCTGTAAAATAACAGATCGGCGTCCCTTTTGGCTTACGTTCGCCAGAAGGGACGCCGATTTTTGCGCCCTGTTTTTGGATGACTGTGCAGTATGGCCTGTGCCGCAGAACAGCATTCCCGCCGTCCGGCGCAGGGCCTTGCCGCCGCGGCCCCCCTCGGCGCGCGGTAAAGGCCGCCGTGCCGGCAGGCCCAAAAGCCCGCGTGTGCCCGCCCGCGTGTGCATCCGCCTTGCTTTTGGGCAGCCTCTACAGCTTCCATTCGCCTTTTGAGGCCGATTGAATGCGCATTGTGCCGTCCTCGACATGAAAATAGAGCGTGCGCCCAAAATTTTTGCCCGTATCGTCGGCGATGATCGGAATGCTCAGCTTTGCCAGCGCCTGGCGCGCCGCCAGCACATTGCGCTGGCCCACATCGGAAAGCGCCGGCTTGCCCACCGCGGCAAACATCTGCGCGCCACCCGCGATCTTTGCCTTGATAAAGCGGCGGTTGGCGCCCATTGCCTCCATCTTGCGCAGCAAAAGCGGAATGGCGCTGTCTGCAAACCGAAACGGTGTTGTCAGCGGCTTTTGGCCGGTGCTGTCGGGCAGCAAAATATGCGAAAGGCCGCCCAGCTTGGCGTGCGGGTCATACAGGCAGATCCCCACACAAGAGCCCAATGCAAATGTTACGAGGATATCGGGCGCGTGCGCCACTTTCTGGTCCGATATCCCTACCCTGATCGTATTGCTCACAAGTCTTCAATCCCCAATGCCGTCATAATTTTCTGTAATGATTCCACATCTGGAAGCATTAAAATATGGTTGGAAGCACTCGTATTGTTTCCCTGCAGTTCATTTTGGATCATAATGATCTTATCGCTGATATTGGCGTAATGGATGGCCGGAACGCTGAGAATCGCGCCAAGCATATCAATGCTCATGCTCGGCACCGAAAGGTTGATGCGCATTTCGGTCATTGAGGCGATGGCGTTTACATAGGAGGCCGCCATGATGTTGCCCACCTCGGTAAGCGCGGAATTGCTCACGGGATCCTCGGGATCAAACGTCTCGGTATCCTCGCCCATCAGCGTGTTGATCATCATGTGTGCAAAATCCTTTTCCAGCAAAAACATGATCATTCCGTTGATGTCCCCGTCAAAGGAGAGCAACAGGCCCACGATCATATTCTCCGGGCCGCCCATTGCTTCCATTGCGGTCTCGTAGTCCAGAATCTTCACCGTCGGCACCGAAATGTCGATGGGCGTGGCCAGCATCTCGGCCAGCGCCATTGCGGCATTCCCCGTGCCGATGTTGCCCATTTCCCGCAAAACGTCAAGCTGGATCTCATTCAGGTCATTGTAATCGTTCAATGCCATTCTCTACTCTCCTTCATATTATCTTAGATTGTTGACGATCTCCTCCATCTGATCTGAAGTTTGCACAACACGCGCACTTAACTGATAGGCCCGCTGTGTGACGATTAGGTTTGTCATCTCGTCGGCCAGATGCACACCGGAATTTTCCAGCGCCTGCTCGCGAATAAGATATTCCTGCGCCGGACGCGCCGTGCCGGAATTGTCCGATTCGCGGAAGGAGGTGTTGTTGATGGATTCCAGCCCATACGGATTATCGAACGCAAATACGCCGATCTGATCCTTCAGGCCGGAATAATCGTACTGATCGTTAGACAGCTTTTTCACGGTGATATGGCGGCCGTTGCTGTCCAGCACATACCGGCCCTGGTCATCTACCAGAAAAGCATTCCGTCCCTCGATGCTCAGGTCAAACGCGCCGTTGCGCGTATACACGCGCTCACCGTTCAGTTCCTCCACGGCAAAAAAGCCGTCTGTCATCAGCGCAAAATCCAGCGCGCGGTAGGTTTGCTGAATAGGCCCCTGCCCATAGATTAAATCGGCCGAGCTCATCTTTACGCCGTGGCCCTGCAAGGGCTTTTCGTCGTTTGTGTACATCTGCGTATACAGCAGATCGTCAAACTCCGGCCGTGTGGGCTTATAGCCCGTGGTGTTGACGTTGGCAACATTGTTCGCCACCTGATCCAGTGCGGCCTGATGCGCTACAAGGCCGGATGCACCGTTGTAAAAGGCGATGTTCATCGATTCTTCCCCGCTCCTTTCTTTTTGGAAAAGACTGTCTGAAGGCAGCGCGGGAGCGCGGCTCCCGGCAAATGCGGTTTTTTCAGACAAGCCGTAAAAACCGCTTACAGCGCGGCAATCTGCGCGGCCGCCTGCTGGTTCACCCTATCCAGGATCTGCAGCGCCGTGCTGCACGATTGAAACGCGCGCTGCGCTTCCATCATCATGGTATACTCGCGGTTCATATCCAGATTGGATTTTTCCAGCCACTTCTGTACCAGGGTGCTTTCTTCGGCCGTGCGTCCCTCGGCCTCGCCGGCAAACCGGAACAGCGAATTGCCCACGCGCTCCACCGCTTCGTCCTCGCCCGGCACCACCACGTCCAGCGTATCAATGTACTGGCCGTCCGCGCCGTAGATCTCGCCGTTCGCATCCACCACAAAGGAGGACGAGCCGTTCAGATCAATCTCGCCCCGGCGGCCCAGCACGCGGCCCACGCCGCGCAGCACCAGAAAGCCCTCTTCATCGATATCAAAGTTGCCGTTGCGCGTGAGGTAAACGGCGCCTTCCTCGGTGGCGGCAGTCTCTGTGTTTTCCAGATCGGTGGCGCCGGCGTTTTCGTTCACCTGCACGGGCGCGGCCTGAATGCGAAAAAAGCCCTCGCCGTTGATGGCAATGTCCATCGGGCGCCCCGTTTCTACAAGCGAATCGGAATCGTAGCGCGTGGGCGCCTCGGATACAACCGTGATGGGAACGGCCGTGCCGATGCGGGTGTCCTTGCCGTTTTCCACACGCAGCAGCTGCTCCTCAAAGGTGGTGGCGATCAGCCGCGACGCCTTATACCCCGGCGTATTTGCGTTTACCAGATTGTTCGAAAGTACACTGATGGCGCGCTCCTGCATTAAAATGCCGGAGGCAATGGTGTAAAAGCCCTGGTACATGGTGGTTCATCCTTTCCTGTAGTCGCTCAGCGCCGCACGCAGGTGCTGTACCGCGCTTTTTTTAATCAGGCAGATCCGCTGCTCGCTCACGCCCATTACCTCGCCGATCTCCCGCAGCTTCAGATGCTCGTAATAGTACAGCGAGATCACCGTTCGCTCCTGCTCCTTCAGGCTGTCGATAGCATCGGCCAGCGCCTTGCGCAGCTCGGCGTTGTCCGTCAGCGCAATGGGGTCGTCCTCGTCGGCCACGTCGCAGTATTCCAGCTGCTGCTGGTTCAGCGCGTCCGAATCGGCCGCGGCGGCGTAATCGCCCGCCAGCTCCGCCATTTGCTTGAGCAGCTCTTCAAACGAGATGCCAAGATACGCGGCCACCTCTTTTTTGGTAGGGTAGCGGCCCAGCGTCATCGAAAGCTTGTTCTGCGCGTTTGCAATCTGGATCTCGTTGCGGCGCATGCGGCGCGGCAGATAATCCTGCTTGCGCACATAATCAATAATCGCCGAGCGCACCTTGGTATACAGATAGGCTGTCAGATTGATCTCGCTGTCAAAATCGTATTTTTCCAGCCCCTCCAAAATTGCCACCATGCCCTGGTTGACAATATCCGCATTGCCGGCGAAGCGGTAATAGGTGGTATACAGATTGGCGGCCACAGATTCCGCAATGGTTGCGTACTGCAGCGCCAGCGCGTTGCGCACCTCCGGAGAGCGCTCGGCACGATAGAGGTTCAGCAGCGCCTCCGTGCTTAATGTCTCCGGTTTTGGCAGCCCGGATTTTAACGCCACGTTCCTCTATCCCCCCTTTCGGTAAAACTGTTTTCTCAGGCGATGGAAATATTGCCCAGCGCCTGGATCTTGATATCGGTATCGATCTCGTTGAACGAAAGGATCGTTACGCGCATGCTGAACTGATCCAGCAGCCGCTTAAAATACAGGCGCACGATGGGCGAGGTGAGGATGATGGCCACCTGTACCAAATCCTTCACCTTGTCGATCTCGCGGCTGGTGGCTGTGATGATATCCTGGATCTCCTTGGGCTCCAGCGCCAGATACGAGCCGTTCTCCACCTTTTTTACCGAGCCGAGGATCATGTTCTCGATGGCGGCGTCGAGGCTGATTACCTTCATCTGCCCGGAATCGGCAAAGCGGTGCGTGATGGTGCGCTTCAGCGCCTGACGCACCTGCTCGGTGAGCATATCCATATCCTTTACGCTGGTGCCGTAATCGGCCAGCGTCTCCAAAATCGTCTCCATATCGCGCACGGGCACGCCCTCGCGCAGCAGGTTGCACAGAATCTTCTGCAGCGTGCCCACCGAGACGATGGTGGGAATGGTATCGTTCACCAGCGCCTCGCTGGTTTTGCGCAGGTTGGCCAGCATGTTGTTTACCTCCTGCCGGCTCAAAAGCTCGTTGGCGTGCGATTTGATCACCTCCGAAAGGTGCGTGATCATCACCGAGGAGGCGTCGATAAGCGTATATCCGGCCATCTCGGCCTGCATGCGCTTATCCTCACTGATCCATTTTGCCGGGATGCCGAACGCCGGATCAACCGTATCAATGCCGTCGATGGTGTTGTCGCCGCCGTCCGGGATCAGGCCCAGATAATGATCCACCAGCACCTCGCCCATCGCCACCTGCTCGCCCTTGATGTTGATGACGTACTGGTTCGGGTTCAAAAGGCCGCTGTCCTTTACACGTACCGAGGGGAACACAAGGCCCATTTCCGTGGCGAACTGCTTGCGGAACATGACAACGCGATCCATAAAATTGCCGCCGCTGCTCTCGTCGATCAGCGGGATGAGGCTGTAGCCGAATTCCATGGAAATGGGGTCTACCTTCAAAAGGCCGTACACGTTATCAATGTTGCGGTAGAAGGCCGCCTCGCTCGTTACCTCTTCCGTTACGGCGGGGCCCTCGGCCGCAGCGGGCTTTTTCGAGGCGTTGCGCAGCAGCACAAGGCCCAGCACGAGCAAAATGGTGGACATTACGATGATCTGCGGCGCGGGGAAGCCGATGAAGATGAGCATCGCCATGGCAATGGCCGCCATAATCAGCACCAGAGGCTGCGAGAGGAACTGCGAAGAGACGTCCTCGTTCAGGTTGTTGTCCGAGGCCGAGCGCGTCACGATCATACCGGTGGCCACCGAGATGAGCAGCGCGGGGATCTGGCTCATCAGGCCGTCGCCCACCGTGGCGATGGAATACGTCTGCATGATCTCGCCGATCGAGCCCTGCCCGCCCACCATGCCAATGATGATGCCGCCGATGAGGTTGATGAACGTTGTGACGAGCGACATAATGGCGTCGCCCTTCACGAACTTCGTGGCGCCGTCCATCGAGCCAAAGAAATCGGCCTCGTCCTGTATTTTTTTGCGGCGTGTGCGCGCCGTTTCCTCGTCGATGAGGCCGGAGCTGAGGTCGGCATCAATGGCCATCTGCTTGCCGGGCATGGCGTCCAGCGTGAAGCGGGCGGATACCTCGGCCACGCGCTCGGAGCCCTTGGTGATGACAAGGAACTGCACCAAAACGATGATCAGGAATATGATCAGACCCACAACGACATTGCCCTGAATGACGAACTCGCCGAAGGTGGCAATCACCTCGCCGGCATAGCCGCCGTTCGTGAGGATCTTACGCGTGGAAGAAATGTTCAGCGCCAGCCGGAACAGCGTCGTAATCAGCAAAAGCGACGGAAAGATGGAAAACTCCATCGCCTCGCGGATATACATCGTCATCAGCAGAATGACGAACGACAGCGTAAGATTTACGATGAACATGAAGTCCAGGATCGCGGTTGCCAGCGGGATGATGAGCAGGAAGATGATGCCGATCACCATCGCCGAAACCACGTTGTTGAAGAGCTTCAAATCAAGTCAGATCCTTTTTCTTTAGGTTATACACAAACGCGAGCACCTCTGCTACCGGCTGATAGAACCGATCTGGGATCTCTGCGTTCAATTCGACATTTTCGTACAGGCCGCGCGCAAGGGGGCGGTTTTCCGTTACAACAATATCATGCTCCTCGGCCACGGCAACAATGCGCAGCGCAAGGCTGTCCTGTCCTTTGGCAATTACCACCGGCGCGCGGTGATGCGCGGGGTCGTACTGCAGCGCAACGGCGTAATGCGTCGGGTTACGGATAACGACATCGGCGTTCGGCACGTTCTGCATCATGCGGCGGCGGGCCATCATGTTCTGCTTTTCGCGGATCTTGCCCTTTACCTGCGGGTCGCCCTCGGTTTGCTTATACTCCTCCTTAATCTCCTGCTTGCTCATGCGGAGATTCTTTTCGTATTCCCACCACTGATAAAGATAATCGAACGCCGCCACAAAGGCCATAATGAGCGCCGCTTTTTTTACGATCTGCATCACCGCCGCGCCAACGGCGACGCCGGCCTGCACAATCGTCATATCCATCAGCCGGGGAATGAGCGGAAGCTGATTTTCCAGCTCCTGATAGATTACAATGCCGAGGATGACGATCTTGAGTATGGATTTTAAAAGCTCGATCAGCCCGCGCAGCGAAAACAGCTTTTTGATGCCCTGAATGGGGTTCATCCGGCTGAATTTGGGCTTGAGCGCCTCGAACGAGACAAGGCCCCGCGTCTGCGCGACGGTGCTGATGCACGAGGCAAGCGCGCCGATCATCAGCACCGGCAGGATGGTAGCGGCAAAGCACAGGCACACCTTTTGCAAAAACTGATTCATATCCGTCATGCCGAGCACTTCTTTTGTGCCCGAAAGCGCGATAAAATCCGTCATGGCGGCTTCGATGCCGGAAACGATCCACGGGCCGAGCAGCTGCAGGCTGAAGAACACCGCCAAAAGCGAAAGGAGCGTACCCACCTCGCTGCTTTGAAAGACATTGCCCTTTTTTCGTTCGTCCTGTTTTCGCTTCGGGGTTGCTTTTTCGGTTTTTTCGCCTGCCAAGCCGATCCCCCGTTTCGCGGCCGTAAATTTTGGGCGTGCGGGGCGGCAATGTCCCCACGGCCCAAGGCCCTGCAGCAAACGCCTGCCGTACCCAATGCGGCAGATCCGGCGCGGCGCCGCCCGGCCGGCAAAGCCGCCGGCGGCCGGGCCGCAGCCCGCCCTGGCGCAAAGGCTACTGCATCAGCACATACAAAAGATCCTGCGTGCGCCGCAGCATGGTCTCCATATAACTGGACAAAAAGCTCGAAACCGCCGGCACAAAGGCAAACAGCAAAAACAGGCCCAGGATCATTTTTAGCTGAATGTTGATGACAAACACGTTAATCTGCGGAATGAACTTCATCAAAATACCCACCGCAAATTCCAGAATCAGCTCCATCCCAATGAACGGAATTGCCAGTTGGAACGCCAGCTGGAATGCGTAGCCGAACAGCTCGAGCACACTCTGCGCGACGTTCTGCGTTAGGATGCCCCGCCCGAGCGGAATGAAGGTGAACGACGTGCTGAACAGCCGAATGAGGATGAGGTGGCTGTTTGTGGCGAACAGGTACATGATGAAAAACAGGTTGAGAAAGCTGCTGGATACAGACATCTGGATGTGGGTATTGGGGTCGAACGCCTTTGCCATCGAAAGGCCGAACGCCATATCCATCTGGTCGCCCGCGAAGATAAGCATATAATAGAAAAGCTGGAAGACCGTTCCGCAGGCAAAGCCCACCGCCAGCTCCCGCAGCATCGCGAGCATCATATCCGCGCCCGTCCACTGTGCAAACTGTGCGGCGGGAAAGGCGGGCGCCGCCAGCAGCGTAAGCGCGCCGATGATCCCCACGCGCGCCGGCGCGGGAAAGCCCCTGCGGCTGAAGACCGGGTTAAACGCCAACATGCCTGTAAAGCGCAGGAACACCAGCATCAGCACCGGCAGCTGTTCGTACAATGTTTCTCCCATAGGCATCGTCTACAGCATCATCATGCGTGCAAAAAGCTCGTTGACATAATCGTTCATCACCGTCATCATCCACGAGCCCAGCACCAGCAGCAGCAGCGCAATGGCAAGCACCTTCGGCACAAAGGTGAGCGTCTGCTCGTGAATCTGCGTGGCAGCCTGAAAAATCGCAACCACAAGGCCGATGGCAATGCTTACAAGCAGCAGAGGCGCCGAGAGCTTCAGCGCCACCAAAAGCGCCCCCTGCAAGATGTCCATCACCTGTCCCTGCGTCATTTGCGGTTCCCTTTCTTTGTGCGCAAGCCTGCGCCGTATCGGTCCGCCCTGTGCGTCCGCGCCTTTGGGAAGCCTGCCGGAGCAACAGGACGGTAAGATCAAAAACGAAGCGTCTTTTCGCGCCGCTCCGCAGCGCAGGCGCGCCGGACAAGGGGCTGCAAGGAAGAAAAGCGCCACGGCATGGGGGCGGCTCTGCGGGCAGCTGCCCTATGTGTGAAAGCTGCGCACCAAAGCGCTGAACAGCTGGCCCCAGCCGTCCACCAGAACAAACAGCATGATCTTGAACGGCAGCGCGATGGTGGTGGGTGGCAGCATGACCATGCCCATAGACATCAGCGCGCTCGAAACCACCATGTCAATGATGAGGAACGGGATAAAAATCATAAAGCCCATCGTGAACGCGCGCTTCAGCTCGCTGGTGGCAAATGCCGGCACCACGATCGTCAGGCTCAGCTCCTTCAGCGCCTCGTTGTCGGGCGCTTCGTCGAACTCGAGGCCCGTGCGGTCTTTTGCAATGGCAAGGAACAGGTTGATATCCTCGACATAGGTCTCCTTGAGCATAAACTCCTTCAGCGGCCCCTCGGCGCGCTCCAGCGCCTCTGCCTGCGTAATCTCGCCCGCGCGGTACGGCTCGTAGGCCTGCTCTTTGATCTGGGTGAGCACCGGGCTCATGATAAGCAGCGTTAGGAACAGCGCAAGGCCGATGAGCACCTGGTTGGGCGGAGATTGCTGCGTGCCCATTGCGCTGCGCACAAACGACAGCACAATGATGATGCGCAGAAAGCTGGTGACCATGATGAGAATGGAAGGCGCCAGCGCCAGCAGCGCCACCAAAAGCAGCGCGTCCAGCAGGCCGAAGGAACGGCCTGCCTCGCCCGAGCCGAGATCCACGGTAAAAATCGGCTCCGCATAGGCGGAAATACAGAGCAGCGGGATCAGGAGGGCCACACACAGCGCGGAAGCCGCCAGGCGCTTTGCATATTTTTTCAGCAGCGCCCTACGCCTCGCTTGTGTCTGCGTTTCCTTCATCGGCGCTCCCCTTTCCTTTCTTTTGCTCCAGCGCGCTTTTCAGCGCGGCAAGGAACGCGCCGCCCTGCGGTACGGGCGGAGGCTCCGGCAGCGCGTCGGCGTCCAGCTCCTCTAACCTTTCAATGTGGTGCGCGGTAACGCCCAGCAAAAGCACCTTGCCGGCGGCCTTTACCACCAAAAGCTGCTTTTCCTGCCCAAGGCTCATGCGGTCGAGCACCTCTACCATGCGCCCCGCACCGGAGGCGGCGTAGCCGCGCCCCAAAAGCCTTGCAGCCCAATACGCCAAAAACAGGATGAGGAAAAATCCCCCCAGCATGCCGATGAGGGAAAGCACATCCCCTGCCTGCATCGTTTAGCCCAGAATCGTGGAAACGGTTTTCAGCAGACGGTCCGGCTTGAACGGCTTTACAATAAAATCGAGCGCGCCCAGATTGATGGCCTCGATGACCATCGCCTCCTGGCCCATGGCCGAACACATTACGACCTTCGCGTTCGGGTCGATCTCTTTAATGGCCTTCAGCGCCTGCAGACCGTCCATCTCCGGCATTGTGATATCCATTACCACCAGGTCGGGGTGCTCTTTCGAGAACTGCTCCACGGCCTGCGCGCCGTTGCCGGCCTCCACCAGCTCCTCGTAGCCGGCCTTTTTCAGAGCGTTCTGCACGGTTGTGCGCATAAACACCGCGTCGTCTACTACCAAAATCTTCTTGCCCATTACTTTTATCTCCTTTTCCTTGATTGAGGATACCGAATCGATTTATTTCTTCAGGCGGGCTCCTGCCCGCCGGGATACCTGGGAAAGCTTCTGCAGGGCGGCGCTTACACGCCCTCCTCCTTCAGGCTTTCCATCAATTCCTTCGTGCCCACGATCTCTGTAATGCGAACGCCGAAGTTATCGTCGATCACCACCACATCGCCGTGCGCCAGCAGACGGCCGTTTACCATAATATCCACGGGCGCGCCGGCCTGCTTGTTCAGCTCAATCACCGTGCCCTGGCCAAACTCGACAATATCCTTGATCTTGCGCTTGGCCTTGCCGATCTCGACAGAGACGTCCAGATTTACGCCGAGCAGCAGATCCATATTGCCGCCGGAGGCGGCGGGATTTACCTGCGGGGTGAACGTGGGGAACTGCGTGTTCTTGATGGTTACCTGCGGCGCGCGGGGCGGCTCCGGCGCGGCGGGCTGCTGAGGATACGGATACGGCGGATACGGCGGCATATAACCGCCATACCAGCCCATCTGGCCCGCCGGTGCGCCTGCCGCCTGCGGCTGCAGCCCTGCGTATTGCGGCTGCGGCATGCCGGGATATCCGGGTACCGCCGCGGCCATCCCGTCCGGCACGGGCGGCATGCCCGGCACCGCCGGCTGCGCGGGCTGCTGCATTGCGGGCGCAGGCGCCGGCTGCGGCGCCGGGGCGGCGGGCTGCGGTGCGGGGGCCGCCGGCTGCGCGGGCGCGGGCTGCGGCACAGGCGCCGCAGATTCCTGGATCGAATCCAGCTGCTCCTCTGTCTGGTTCAGCACGCGCGAGATAATCGTTTTCGCAAGCTCCAGCGGCATTACACAGGCAAAATCCGTAGACATTGCCTCCTGGATATCCAGCTTGAACGTTACCGAAACAATCTCGTCGCCTTCCTTTGCGTCGATGGCCTCGCGGTACGCGTCCTCAGAATCCACGATCTTTGCCTCGGGCGTAGAGATGTTGATCGGCATGCCCAGAAAATCCGAAAGGGCGGTTGCCGACGAACCCATCATCTGGTTCATCACCTCGCAGGCCGCGCTCATGCTCAGCTCGTCGAACTCAAAATCCTCCGAGGGCGGCTCGTCGTTGCCCATCAGCAGATTCAGAATCACCTGCATATCCTTTTGGCGAAACACCATCACGTTTGTGCCCGAGATGCCCTCCACATACCGGATTGTCACCAGCATGGCAGGCTCCATCGCCATGTATTCCATGCAATCGAATTTCTTTTGCATTACGTCTGGCGTTGAAATAACCACCTGCTTATCCAGCATACTGGAAACGGCCGTTGCGGCAGAGCCCATACTGATATTCAGAACCTCTCCGATTGTGTCAAGCTCCATGCTGCCGAGGGACATCTGCTGATTGTTGTCCATTTGTCACCATCTCCGTTTGCTCTACTATGTTGTTCAGTTTGATCGCCTTTTTTCGTTTCGTCTCGCCCAATTTTGCGGTGAACCATACCGTATCGTCGATTGTAATCGAAATATCGCTGTTCACCGTTTTGTGAAGCGGGATTACATCCATCGGCTGCAGGCCCAGTATCTCGTGCAGCGGCATGGTGAATTCGTCGAAGACCGCCTTCATTTCCAGTTCGGATTCGCAGACATTTTCCAAAACCAGCTGCTTTTTCATTTTTTCCTGATTGGGATCCTGCTGCTTTTTCACCTTGGTAAATTTGCGGCTGAGGCGATCCACCGTCTGTTCCAGCAGGTCTGCCGGCAGGCAGATGGTAATGGTATTGGTGTTGCCGCCGATCTTTACCTCCAGCATCGCAATCACCACAATGTCCTCCGGCGCAAACAACTGCAGCAGGCGGGGGTTTGTTTCCATCTGGTCGAGCGTAAAATCGATATTGAAGGAATTCTTCCACACATCGTCGAAACGCTGCGTAATGTTTTTCAGCAAATGATGCAGGATGGCAATTTCAATATCGGTAAAGCCGCGGTCCGGCGGAACGCCCTTGCCGTTGCCGCCCAGCAAACGCTCTATCAGCTGAAAGCTGAGCGCGGAGGTAAGATCCACCATAATGGTGTTTTCGTCGCACTCGTTGGCGTCGGATTTCAGGCCCATCAGGCCGATCATCGCGTTGTCCGGCAAAGAATTGCTGTATTCATAAAAGCGCTGTTCCTCGGAGGGAACCGCTTCGATCTCGCACGGAATGCGCAAAATACTGGAGAAGTACGAGGACAGCACGCGCGCAAGCGTTTCGTGCAGGCCGTCGAGAGCCTTCAGCTGCTCTTTGGTAAACTTGCGCGGCGCGCGAAAATCGTATTCCTTCAGCTTTTGAACAGGCTCCTGCTTAATCTCTGCTCCCTCCGACATTTTGTGGAGCAGCGCGTCGATCTGGTTTTGTGATAACTTTTCAGGCACTTACCATTCTCCTTTAAAGCAAAGGGGTTTTTGCCTTTTTTATTTGGCCGGTGCGTCCGTTCGCGCACCGCGCGCAGGCTTATTCTTCGTCCGGTTCATCTGCACCGGCTGCCGAGGGCGCGGGGGGCGCCGCGCCGCTGCTCGCGGTATCTGCCGGCTGCCCGCCTTCGGGCGCGGCGCCGTCTTCGGGCTGCCCGCCTTCGGGCGCGGCGCCGTCTTCGGGCTGCCCGTCTTCGGGCGCGGCGCCGTCTTCGGGCTGCCCGTCTTCGGGCGCGGCGTCCGGCGCATCGTCGCCCGTCAGCCCCGCCAGCACCTCGGAGGGATCGAGCAGATCGTCAATGGTGTTCATGCGCTCGGCCTCCAGCTCCGAATAGGAATCGAACAGGCCGAACACGGCGCTGGAGATGCCGCTGGACTGCACGATGGGCGAATCCTTGCTGATAATGACCATTTCCACACGGCGGTTGCGCGCGCGCCCTTCCTCAGTATCGTTATCGGCAATGGGGTAGTTTTTGCCAAAGCCAATGGGCCGCAGCACCTTTGGGGTAAGGCCGCTGTCCAGCTCGAAGTGATCGGCCACCGCGGCCGCGCGCTCGGCGGAGAGGGCCCAGTCGGAGACGTGGTAGTTGTCCACCGCCACCGAGGCCGTATGGCCGCTGATGCTCACCAGCCAGAGCTGATCTTCCAATTGCTTGAGGCCGTCGCCCAATACCTTCAGGTTTTCTGCCGCCGTGGGCAGCAGCTCGGCGCTGTCCGGCTGAAAAAACAGACTGTTCTGATAGCGCACATAGATGGCGCCCTCGCCCTGCATCATCTCTACCGAATCCTGAATACCTTCCTGCTCGGCGTATTCCTGCAGCATTTCAAACAGATCGTCTAGGTTTTCGATCACGTCCTCGTTCGGGTCGGGATTGCCCGTATCGGTTTGATCTTCGGCCGGAACGGTATGATCGCCCAGCTCGTCGGACGGGACGAGCACTACCTGCGCGGTATCCTCGCCGGGGTTGGTAAACGCCTTTACAAATGCCTGCCATTTTTCCTGATCGACCGCCGACATGCTGTACAGCAATACGAAGAAGCAAAGCAGCAGCGTGACCATATCGCCGTAGGTATCCTTCCAGCCGTCGGTCTTCGGTGCATCATGGGGTTTTTTTGCCATAACTGAATTACCTCTTGATCTTTAAAAGCATCGCCCGGAAAGCATCTGCGCATACGCGCCATGCTTTGGCTGCGTGCCGGGCGCGGGCTTATTTGCCCTTCTTGCCGTCGGCCGCTTCGCCGCCGCCTTTGCCCTTGCTGCCCTTCTTTACGATGTAGCCCGGGATCAGCTGTTCCAGCTTTTCGCGCAGAAAGCGCGGCGCATCGCCGGCCTGGATGCCCTGAATGCCCTCCATCACGATCATTTTACATAAGTATTCCTCTTCGTGGCGGATCTTCAGCTTATTGGAGATGGGCAGGAAAATGCCGTTGGACAGAATGGAGCCGTAGAACGTGGTAACCAGCGCCAGCGCCATGGCGGGCGCGATGGCGTCCGGGTCGCTGAGCTGCTTGAGCATGTTGATCAGGCCCATCAGCGTACCCACCATACCGAACGCCGGGCCGTAGCCCGCGGCCATATCGTAAAACGCGCGGTCGCGCGCGTGGCGGTCATCCAGATATTCCAGCTCTTTTTCCAGAATGCTGCGCACCTTTTCGGCATCCACCGCGTCTACCACAAGCATCATGCCGTTTTTGAGGAATTCGTCCTTCGTTTCCTCCAGCTTCGCCTCCAGCGAAAGCAGGCCGTTTGAACGCGCCTCCTCGGCCAGCTCTACCACCTCGTCGATATATTTCTGAGGATTGTATTTCTTGGGCGCGAAGATGATCTTCAAATGCCGCGGGATCTTGCCGAAGATGCTTATCGGGAACGAGACCATCAGCGCGGTAATAACGCCGCCGAGCACAACGGCCACGGAACTGGGATCCCAGAAGTTGCCGATGTTATCGGGAATAAAGGAAACTGTCTTGCTGTCGAACATGATCCCGAAGATCACGGTGCCGATCATCAGCAGCCAGCCCAGAATGCTCATTAAGTCCATTTATGTGCAAACCTTCCTTCTGCTACGCACAAACGCTCCGATTAGCCCAGCGGGGCCTGGAAAATGCGCCTTTTGTAATCCACTGTTTTCTGTATCACCTCATCGCGCGATTCCAGCACGATGTGCAGGCTTCCGGTAGTGAGGGTAATGGTGGTATCGGGGTTTGAGGTAATTGTCTCGATAAGATCGCAATTCAGTGCAAACTCCGTCCCACGCAGATTGGTAAGAACGATCAATTCGATCCACTCCTTTATTTTCCCGGACAAACGGACGCTTTTGCGCCGTCAGGGCTTGCTTTTGGCGGAAGCATTCGCTTGTCCGGGGCGGCGAAGCGCCCCTCGCCGCCCCGGGTTTGTTTGCCCGTATCCACAAGGCGCCGCGCGGCGCCTGCTTTCCGGATCAGCGTTTTTTATCAACGCTTCAGGTTTACAAGCTCCTCCAGCACCGAATCGGAAACGGTGATGATGCGCGAGTTTGCCTGATAGCCGCGCTGCGTGATAATCATATCCGAAAACTCCTGCGCAAGATCGACGTTGGACATTTCCAGCGCGCTGTTTTTGATGGCGCCGGTGCCGTCCTCGCCCGGAACGGCGAAATTGGCCGCGCCGGAGTTTGCCGTCTCGGAGAAATAGCTGTTGCCGCTTTGCGCAAGGCCCATCGGGTTTGCGAAGTTGGCAAGATCAATGCGGCCCAGCACGAGGCGGCCATGCACCGGGTGCGAGCCCACCAAAGTACCGTCTGCGCCGATGGAGATGCCCGTAAGGTTTTCGTAGGTCTGCGGGCCGCCCTCGGTACCGCCCTCCAGCGTCCACGTCTGCTTGCCGAGGCCCAGCGAGGTGGACTGCGTGGCGGGGTTGGCGGTGCCGACGTTGGCGATCGACGCCGCATCCGGGTTCGGCGTTGCGCCGTCCGTTCCCATAAAACCGTCGTATGCCTTTTTGCTGATGCTGAGGCCCATGTAGTCGTTGGCGTTGGCGTTGGAATCGCCGTCCTTGTACAGCCGGATCATCGCGCCGCCATCGCTCACGGTCGCCTGCGTACTGCCTATATACTCCACGGTTGTGCCGGGATTCGCCGGATCCTCAACGGTGACGGTAAATTGCACTTGGCCGGCAGCCGGCGTATCTTTGGCAAACGCGATGCTGGTAATATTGCCCTCGCCCGTAAAGCCTGCGCTGAATGTCTCCGCGAACGAAACGCCGTCCCAAAGCGCGGCGGTAACGTCAGCGTTGCCGGGCTTGCTGTTGTCGCGGCTGGCGGCGATATCTCCGCCCGTGGCGCCGCCTGCCGGAAAGCCCTCCAACTCGAACTTGAACTGGCCGCCCTCGTAGGCGCCGCCGTTCACGATGCGAATCTGGTCGTTGATGGCCTGCGAAAGCTCTTCCATCGTCTTGAACATATGGTTTTCGCTCAGGCGCACGGCGATGTTCGAGCTGCCGTTCTCCATAATCACCTCCAGCGCCTCGCCGTCGTAGAACGGCGAGCCGTCGCTCTTTTTTGTGCTGGAAGAGATGGTGAAGCTGACGTTGCCCAGATTCGACTGCGTATCCGAGGTGATCTTCAGCGGCTTGCCCAATACGGTGGTTTCCAGCATGGGATAGGCGGGCTCCACAGGGTCTACCGTGATCTGGATGATGGAGCGGCCCGGCTCCGAGCTGTTCAGCTTGCCGCTGGTAGCGCCGGTGCCCAGCACAAAGTTGCCGTTGGTATCCACAAGGCGGCCGTTGGTATCGATATCCAGCATGCCGGCCTTGGTGTAAAAGATGTTGCCGTCGGGATCCTGCACCTGCAGAAAGCCCTCGCCCGTGATGGCCACGTCCAGCGTGTTGCCCGTGCTGGTAAAGCCGGATTGGCCCATGAGCAGATCGACGCTGGAGAGCTGCGAGCCATAGCCGATGGACGACGGGTTGATGCCGCCGCGGGTGTTGGTGCCCACCGAAGCGCCGCGCACCTGCTGATAGAACATATCGCGGAAGGTGGCGCGGCTGGATTTATAGCCGTAGGTATTTACGTTGGCAATGTTGTTGCCGATGACGTCCAGGCGTGTCATATGGGTCTTCAGGCCCGCCACGCCGGAGTACAATGCACGCATCATAGTGGATCAATCTCTCCTTTTCCTGGGGGAACCGGCCGAAGCCTTCTGTCGTTCGGGCTCCGGGATGACTTCCGGGAACAGCGCCCTTCTTTGCCCTGCGGCGCTGCTCCAATCAGGTCCGGTCATACGATCACGGTTCCGTCAATATTTGTAATGGCCCTGCCGCGCAGCTCTGAAAGGCTTGTAATCACCCGGTTGCTGCCGGCATTGACGACAAACGCGCTGTCGTCCACAATGATGAGCGTATCGTTCATGCCCTTTTCGCGGGCGATACGCACGCCCTCATTCAGTCTGTGAAGGCTGCTCTCGCTGAGCCGGATATTCCGCTGTTCCAGCCTGCTGGCCGCATGCCGGGAAAACGTAACGCCGGCCTCCTGCTGGCGCAGCCCCTCGAAAACCTCGCGAAAGGATGCCGTTCCTGCCGCATCCTGCCTGCCCGCGCCCGCCGGGCTCTGCAGCCCCGCTGCGCCGGTGCGGATGGGTGTTGTCAGGCGGCTTTGGAGCAAAATATCGTCCATTTTATCCGCCCCTTATACGGTTGGTGTAGTTGTTTCGGTCTGCGCGCTGTCTTCGGCGGTTTCCCCGTCCGTGGTTTCATCCGTCTCGCCGTCCGCAGGCTTTTTCTCCGGGGCCTTGCCCAGCTCCATAATCTGCGAAAGTGTGAACTTTTCGCCGTTTACATACAGCGCAAACTCGTTGTCGGAAAGCGTTACGCGCTCTACCACGCCGGTCTCCTTTACCAGGTTGCCCGAGACATTGAACTTTGCGCACGTGACTTCCTGGCCCACCAGTGAGAGCATGTAGTTGTTCTTCATATTCGAAGACATTTCCGACATGGCCTGCAGCGTGGAAAACTGCGCCATCTGTGTGATAAACTGCGAATCGTCCACGGGGTTCATAAAATCCTGATTCGTCAGCTGCGTTACCATCAGCTTTAAAAAGCTGTCCATGCCAAGGCCCTTATCGGCCTCGTCCACAAAAACGGCGTCCCACTTGTGCGTTTCGTCCGCGCCCTGGGTCTCCGTGCTGGCGGCTGTGCCCCAATTTTCGTCGTATTTTTTATTTTCCAGGTAATTGCGGTAGCTCTGCTCTACAGAAATATAATCGCTCATGGTTTTTGTTGCCTCCTTTCCTGTTTTTTTGGCACTGCGTTTTGTCCTGCCGTGCTAAATCAGCACGTTCACATTGGCGTCGTCCGGCACGGCTTCTTCCACAAGATCTTCAAAATCGGCGCCGTCATCCGCGCGCGTGCCGCCGCCCTGCTGCTGGTTCTGGTAGTGCCACGCGAACTGCTGTTCGCCCTGGCCGCCCGCCAGCATGGCCCCCGCCGCGTTTTCCTGCGCCGCGGGCACGGTAACAATCTCCTGCACCTGTGCGCGCAGAGGCCGCAGCGCGTTTTGCAGCGCGTTCACCTCGTCGGCGATCATTTTGCCCACCGCGGTGCTGGAGGTAACAATGCGCAGCGAGATCTCGTTTTTCGATTCCGTCAGCTTTACGGTAATCTCGCCAAGGCCCTCGGGCTTGAGCTTTACGACAAATTCGTTTTTGCCCTGCCGCAGATTGTCCAAAATGCCGGTTTTTAGCTGATCGGCAATTTCGTGCAGCGCGGGCGCTTCGCTTCGCGCCGAAACCGTCTCCGGCACATACTGCCGGCTATCCACGGCGGCCTGCAGGGCCTCCACATCCAGCGGCCGGTTTGTCTGGTCCCGCACGGCGCGCGGCTTTTCGCTCATCAGCTCCCGCACTTGGCGCACGGCCGAGGCGAACTGCATACGGTCCATCTCGCGCGCAAGGCCCGCGCTCGGGTCTTGCCCGTCCGCTTTTGTTTCCCACGCGGTTTCCAGCGTTTGCAGCAGCGCGTCCCAATCGGTGCCGCGCACGTCCTCGTCCGCCTGTGTCTGCACCTGCTGCTCTGCCGGCGCAAACCTTGCCTGCAGCTGCTGCAAAAGCAGGTTCTGTGCCCCGGCCGCCTGCACAATGCCGTCTGCTGCGGCGGTGTCTGTCTGTGCCGAAAGCCATTCCGCTGCCTGCGGCGCTGCCAGCATGCCGGCCATCATTTCCATCGCCAGCCGCAGCTGCGTATCGTCGGCTTCGCCGTCCTTCATAGAAGAAAGCATCGTTCCCAGCACCGGGTCTTCCAAAGCGCCCTCGGCGTCCGCCTGGCCCAGCAGCTGCCCAAACAGCATGGCAAACAGGCCCTGCAGCCCGCCGTCCGCGCCCAGCGCCTGCGGCATGCCGCCCGCCTGTACATTCGGCGTTTGCATGGCCGCATTGATCACAGCCATATCCATCTCTTCTCCCTCCTTTCGTTTTCAGTTTTTTGCATCTCTGCGCAAAGGGCGCAGCCGCCCCCCGCCAGACGATGCCCGCTCCGGCACACTGCAGGCGGCCGCGCCGGAAAACAAACTGTTTTTCGGCTTTTTCCGCCTTTTGGGCCGGGCATCTATGGAAAACCGGAAGCTCCGGATCCCACCGTTGCTGCCGGGCGCTTGCGGCAGGCCGCAAACGCCCCCACGCGCGCTGTGCGCGCCTTGAAAGGCCCCGGTACGCCGCCCGAAAAACCCGAGGGCTTTTTCGGCGGCGGCGCTCAAACAGCGTTCATACCACCTGGCGGCGGGTGACGTTGTTGAGCACCAACTCTTCCACGCGGGCGGTCTCGGCCTTTTTTTCGCCCTCGCGGTACACCTCGTACTGCCGTTCCTCTACCTTTTCAAACTTTGAAACCTCGCGCGAGGCCTCCACCACAATCTGCATCTGATGATCGACCGATTTTTTCGCGTCCGCAAGGCGCAGGGCCAATTCTTCCAGCTGCATACGGATATTCGCGCGTCTTGCATTATATGCGATGAGCTCGGCAACGGTGACGCCCTTTGTCTGAGCCTCGAGCATCTCCCGCGAGATCTGCTGCATGCTCTCCTCCAGCTGCAGGATCAGCGCCTCAATCTTGCGCTGTTTTTCCTGCAGCTGCCCAAGGCGGTTTTTTTCCGCCTCCAGAATATTATTTTTCAGATCCAGTATCCTGCGCATGGTGAATTCAAATTTCTTCACGAAGGCTCTCCTTCCCATTCAGGTTCTGTCTGGTTCCGGGCGAATTGCGCTTCTTTCGGCCGCGCGCGGGCCTGCCCTTGTCTGCGGCGTGCGGATCTGCCTTCGGCCGTGCCGTGCCTGACTTGATGATACCGCAGGCGGCGGTGCTTTTTTTGGCGTATCCCGTTTTTTACGATACGATCTTTCGCATTTGCGCCAGAGTTTCGTCAAAATCGGATTTTATATCCACCGGCTGCTGCAGCAGCGCGTTGATGGCGTCCATGTGGCGCAGCGCCTCGTCCAGCCGCGGGTTGCCGCCCGCCTTATACGCGCCGATGGAGAGCAGGTCCTGGTTTTCCTCGTATACGGCGAGCATATTGCGGATCTTGCCCGCGGCCTCGTTGTGCTCGGGGCTTGCGATTACGCTCATCAGACGGCTGACGCTGGCCAGCACGTCGATGGCCGGGTAATGGTTGCGCATTGCGATCTTGCGCGAGAGAATGATATGTCCGTCCACGATGCCGCGCACGGTATCGGAAATGGGCTCGTTGGTATCATCGCCCTCCACCAGCACGGTATAGATGCCGGTGATAGAGCCGCGCTCGAAGTTGCCCGAACGCTCCAGCAGCCTTGGCAGCACCGCGTAGATGGACGGCGTATAGCCGCGCGCCACAGGCAGCTCTCCGGTGGAAAGGCCAATCTCGCGCTGCGCCATGCAGTAGCGCGTGAGCGAATCCATCATCAGCAGCACATCCTTGCCCTGATCGCGGAAATATTCCGCAATGGTGGTGGCCGTAAGCGCGCATTTGGAGCGCATCATCGAGGATTGATCGGAGGTTGCCACCACAAGCACCGTGCGCCGCAGCCCCTCCGGGCCCAGATCCTTATTCATGAACTCCACAACCTCGCGGCCGCGTTCGCCCACCAGCGCGATCACGTTGACGTCCGCCTTGATGTTGCGCGCGATCATGCCCATCAGCGTGCTCTTGCCCACGCCGCTGCCCGCGAAAATGCCCATGCGCTGGCCCTTGCCGATGGTGAGCATGCCGTCGATGACGCGCACGCCCATCTCGATCACCTGGCTGATGGGCGGGCGGTCCATTGGGTTTGCGTGGTTGCCGTTGATGGAATAGCGCACGCCCGCCGGCAGCGGCGGGCCGCCGTCGATGGGATTGCCCAGCGCGTCGATGGTGCGGCCGACGAGTGCGTCGCTCAGCGAAATGGTGAGCTTTTGGCCGGTGTTCGTTACCACGCTGCCCGCGCCGATGCCGTCCACATCCTGATAGGGCATCAGCACCGTAATCTCGTCGCGGATGCCGATCACCTCGGCCAGAACCGTCTCGCCGGAGGACAGGCGGATCTCGCAGATATCGCCCACATTGCACGTAATGCCCGTGGCCTCCAACGTCATGCCCACACTGGAGCGGATCTTGCCTTTATAAGAATACAAGTTGCCCATGCGCAGCATGCGCCGCAGCCGGGCGGTGTTGTCTGCCTGCTTCATTGCTCCGTCTCGCTTTGAATTAGCTCTCGCAAATTGCCCAGCTGCGTGGCGATGGACGCATCGGTGATGCCGGCGGCCGTCTGGATGATGCAGGCATCCTTCGGCAGATCCTCCGGCGAAAATTCTACCTGCCGCCTGGAAAGCGTCTCGGCGTATTCGCGCTTTAAGTATTCCACCAGCTCGGGAAGCTGCTCGGATACCTCCACCGTCACCCAATCCTCGGTTTTTACCGAGCCGACAGCCTGCATCACCAGCTTTGCCATGCGGGTGGGGTCGGCCTCGATCGTATCGGCCAGGATTTTTTCCGCCACGTTCACGGCAAGGGTCTCCAGCTGCTTTGTGTAATCGGCAAAGAACTCTTCCTGGCGCCTTGCCAGCTGGGCCAGTGCGCTGTCTACCTGCCCGATGCGTTCGGCAATGGCCTGCGCCTTTTCCGCCCGCGCGTCCCGATAGCCCTCCTGCTGCGCCGCCGTGCGCAGCGCCTCGGCCTTTTCCTGCGCGGCCTGCGTAATTTTGGCCGCCTCGTCGCCGGCCTGCTTGAGGATGCGGCGGGAAAGCTCCTCTGCCTCCTGCCGGGCCGCCTCGGCCTGAGCGGCCAGAAGCTCGGCCTGCGAGGGCTGCTCCTCTGCCGGTTCATCCTCGCCGGGCCCGGCCTGCCCCGGCTCTGCTTGGGAAGCTTCCGGTTCGGCGTTCGCCGGCCCGGGCTCCTCGCCGGCAGGCACCCGGAACACATCCTCGGAAGACACCACCGCCTGTCGGATGATGCGGCTAAACAATGGCGTCCTCCTCTCCTCTTGCGATCACCAGCTGGCCCTGCGCCTCCAGCTGTGTGATAATCTCGACGATCTTCTGCTGCGCCTCTTCCACATCGCGCATGCGAATGTTGTTGAGGTACTGGATATCCTGCTGGATCGTCTCGCGCATGCGGGCGGACATGTTGCTGAAGATGCACTCCTTGACCTCTTCGGACGTGGACTTGAGGGCGACGGCCAGATCTTTGGTATCCACCTCGCGCACAAAGCGCTGGATGGCGAAGCTGTCGAGCTTTGTGATGTCCTCGAAGACGAACATCAGCTTATGGATCTGTTCCGCAAGCTCGGGATTGCGCTCGTCGAGGCGTTCAAAGAGATATTTTTCCGTAGCGCGGTCAACGCGGTTGACAATGTCCGCAACGTAAGTAACGCCGCCCACCTCAACCTGCTCGGCGGAAGCAATGTTGGCGAAGCGCTTGCCCAGCGTTTCTTCTACAATGGCGATCATCTCGGGGGAAACGCTGTCCAGATTTGCGATGCGTTCCACCACGTCAATCTGTTTTTCGCGCGGCAGCTCCACAATCACCTGCGCGGCCTGCTCGCTGCGCGCGTAGGAGAGGATGAGCGCGATGGTCTGCGGGTGCTCGGGCTGCAGCATCATCTGCAGGCTGCGGTAATCCGCCTTGCGCACAAAATCGAACGCCCTTGTCTGCAGCGATTTGGCCACGCGCTCCATGTAGCTGCTGGCGCGCTGCGCGTCGAACGCCTTTTCCAGAACGTCCTTCGCGTACAGCACGCCGCCCTCGTTCAGCGCCTGCTGCGTCATGCACATGCCGTAGAAATCTTCCACGTTGGCCTGCAGCTCTTCGGGGGTAATGCGGTCCAGCTTGGCAATTTCGATGGTAAGCTGTTCCACTTCGTCTTCTTTCAGGTACTGGTACACTTTAGAGGCGCGGTCTACCCCCAGAGTGATCATGATGGAGGCCGCACGCTGAGAAGGCGTCAGTTTTTTTGACGTTGCCGCCATGCTACTTCTCCTCCTTCATCATCGAACGGATCAGTGCCGCTGCAACCTCGGGATTCTCCTCGGCAAATTCGCGCACCTTTTCTACCACGGCGCTCTGGTTGGGATCCACCGATTTCTGCGCGTCCTCTTTAATCTTTCTCAGATGTTCGTCCGCGGCACGCGCCTGCTCCTTGCGGCGCTTTTCCTCCTCTTCCAGCAGTGCCTGCTGGCGCTTTTCCTCATCCTCCGCGTTCTTCTTCCTGCGGCGCGCCGCCAAAACGAGCACGAGGATCAGAATGAGCAGCAGCAGCACGCCGCCGATAATGATCAGCAGCAGGATCTGCCGCTGTGTGAGCCCGCGCGAGACAGTGGGAATGTCCGAAGGCTCGCTTGTGCCCACCTGCAGATTTGTAACGGCAACATTATCCGCCGAGAGGTTTACGCTTTTGGAGATGAGCGATGTAAGGATATCCTCTTTTTCGTCAGTAAAATCGGGGTCGTTTACAATCACGGCGATGGAGGCGGATTTTACGGCCTGTCCGCGTTCCAGCTGTGTGAGGATATAGCTGTTGTCGTAATCAATGAGGCGGCTGTACGAAAGCATGTTGCCGTCCCCGTCGGTATTATCATAAGGATACTGCGGCACATCGGTGTTGTTTTCCTCGCCCACAAGGCCGCCGGCCGTATCGGAGCCCGTGCGGGTGCCAGCTTCCTCGTAATGGCTGCGCACACCGCCGCCGTCTCCGTTTTCCAGCGGCTGATACTCCTTTGTCTCGGTGACGAGCTTGTCGTAATCCAGCTGAACGGACGCCACTACCGTTACGCCGTCCACACCGTACCGGGGCGTCAGCAGGCGCAGCACCTTATTTTCCATATTCGTCGCCATCAGAAGCTCCAGCTCCATCATGCGCTCGCGGTAATCGGCGTCGGTGGCCTGCTCCTCCAGGCCCAGAAGCTGAACGCCCGTTGTCGCGTCGATGACGACCACGTCTTCGATGGAAAGCTTCGGCACACTGGTTGCGGCCAGATGCTTAATGGCCGACACACGCGCGGCTGTAAGCTCCTTGCCGGAGGCCATGGTGATGGAAATATTGGCCGTGCTTTTTTGCTGATTGTTCAGATCCCACGCAAAATTGCTGGTTTCGGGCACGTAGAACGTAACTACCGCGTCCAGCACGCCGTCCTGCCGCATCAGCGTCTGCTGCACCCGGTCCTGAATCTGATACACCAGCGCCACGCGTTTTTCAAATTCTGTGGAGGTAAAGCCCGTGGCAGAGGTAAAGGTATCGTAGCTGAGAGCCGTTTTGGGGTAGCCGCGGCTGTTCAGCTCGAACACCAGCGCGTCCCATTGATCCGCCGGAACAGATACCTGCTGCCCGGCGCTGATCTGTACCGGAACGCCCATATCCTGCAGCGTGGCATACACCTCGGTGGCCTCGCCGGACGTCATGCCCGGGAAGATCACCCGGTAGGCCATCCGGCTGATGTTCAGCCAAATCGTCACCGTCAGCGCAACGCTGAGAACGACAAAAAGAGCCATCAGGATCATGACCCTCGTCCGCTTGGACAGAGCCGCCCATTTCTCCTTCAGCTTTTCGAACCAATCCTTCAGTTTGTTCCAATCAAAATTCTTCATTGCCAGTCGTTCGTCTCCATATAAAAGGATTCTCAACTCCGCCGCGTTTTGCAGCGCGCGGTGGCAGTGGCCTGGCCCGTACAGGGTTTACGCAGAAATGCTCAGACCTGCATTTGCAAAACTTCTTTATAGGCGCTTACCGCGCGGGAAGCAAGCTGCACCGTCATTTCCAGCGATGCCTGCTGCATTGCAGAGTGGATCATTACGCTGTGCAGATCCGCAACATCTCCCGTCACAAGCGAATACGCGTCCAGCTCGGCCGCCTTCTGCGTTTCGCTGAAATTTTCCATCGCCTCGCGCAGCATATCCCCAAACGGAAGGGACGCGCTGCTTTTTACCGGCTCGGACGCCGCGGCAATGCTCTTGACCGAATCTATATTTTCAAGTCCGCTCAAGGGTACGATATACATTTTATATGCTCCTTTGCCAATATTTCCGAATATGGTTCGGCGTTCTTTCTTATTCTACAATATTTTAATGCGCTTGTAAAGACACATGGAAAAAATTTGTCGCCGTTTTTTGTGAATTTTGCCGGAGCGCTCTGCGAATGGCAAGCGCGGCGCGGTGCGCGCCCCTTTGCGGCACAGACGGCCGCAGGGCCGGCTTTTTTGCGGCAGGGGGCCGTTTGCGGCAAAACGCCGCCGAAAAACGGCCCCAACGGTACGGTGCAGCACGGCTTTACTGCATTTTATGAGGCCTTGCCCTTCACTATGCCTTTGGCCGGGCAGCAAAGTAAGACCGGGCGAAACGCCGGCCGCCCAAAAAAACGCACGGCCAAGGCAGCGCCGCCCAAAAGGGCGGCCGCAAAGCAAAACCGCCCCGCGTGCAAGACATTTGTAAAGGGGATGCAGCTTTTGCCTGCGGCCGTGCGGCGTTCTCACAAAAAAAGCCGGGCCGCACCGCTTTTCTGCGGCCGTGCCCGGCAGCCCCCGATGCGGGGGTTTGCTTTGTTTGTGTGTTTTGCGTTTACTGCTGTGCCCGCTGCGCGGCGGACATGCGGCTTAAATGTTCGCGCTTTGCCTGATAATACAGTTCCTCCACCTGATCGACATATTCCAAGCCAAAGAAGGAGGGCACCAGATATGCAAAGATGTAATCCATATCCTCGCCCTTGCCCAGCGCGATCATGGTTTCTGTGATGAGAATATATTTAAAGAACCGATAATGGCCCATTTCCGCCGAGGTGAAGATCAGGTTGTACAAAACCTCCTCCACGTTTTCTTCGTTGGCGGTTTCCACCACAATGCCGGCCGCGCGCCGCAAAAATTTATCCTGATAGCGAAGGGGGTCGCGCAGCGCCTCGTCCATTTTTAAAAAGCCCTCTTCTTTTACAATGAAAGCCAGCTCAAGCAGCTCGCGCACAGTGGAAAGGCAGTCCAGCTTTTCTTCCCGCGTACACTGCATGCGCTGCGTGTAGTAATCTGCCGTCATGACGATTTTCAAGGCAACGCTTCCTCTCGCTTTTTCCTCGGGCTCGCGGGATATTTAGCCCGCGGGGCGTTTTTTGTCTTTGTTCGGCCGGCTGCCCTGCCGGGCATTCGGCCGGGCGTGTATTCGTCTTTTTTCGGGACGGCGGGGTTACTTTCCGATCTCCAGGCTTTTGAGCGCCAGCGATTTTACGATGCCCAGCGCCGTAAGGTTTGCCTGATACGCCGTGGAGGCCGCCATCAGATCGATGCGTTCCTCGGTGGTATTCACGTTCGGATACATGACGTAGCCTTCCTCGTTGGCATCGGGATGGTCGGGGTCGTACACCGGTATAAAATCGCGCTCGTTTTCCACTACCTGCACCACGCGCACACCGCCGCCGCGCGTTTCGCGGCGCTTCGCGTTCAGCATCTGGCTAAAATCAATGCCGCGCTCCTCGAATACCACCTGCTGGCGGGCATAGGGCACGGGGTTGCCGTTCTCATCCGTTTCCGAGGTGCGTGTTGTCTGCGCGTTGGAAATATTCTGCAGCGCAACGTCTATGCGCAGGCGCTCGGCCGTAAGCGCCGAGCCGGTGATGCTGAGGGAATTTAAAAAAGACATCGGATACTACCTCCTGTTTTACGGTTTGCGAAACGCGGCCCGCAAAAAACGCCTCGCCGCAGCCCGCGGCTTTTGGCACACTCGTTTTTTGTGGCGCGCGGCTTTTTTGAGCACGCAGCGTCTTTTATTTTGTAAACTGATTGAACACGTAACGCATATTGCTGAACGATCCGCTGATCTTATCGTACATCGCCATCTGCTGGATGTAATTCTGCGTAAGCAGGATACTCTCTTTATCGGCGTCCACGGTGTTTTCGTCCGGACGCATGGGGCGGGTATCCTCGTACACGGTGGCGCGGATGGCATAATCGCCGCTTTTTGCGCCGCGCGCGTTTGCCAGAATATTTTCAAACGTAACGCTCTTGGCCCTGTAGCCCGGCGTATCCGCGTTTGAAAGATTTTGCAGGATCATCTGCTGCTGCAGCGCCAGCGCATCCAGCCCGCCCTGCATCAGATTGATGGTGTAATCATTCCACAGCATTGGCTTTTTCTCCTTTATTTCGAATAATCGTATCGGCCCCGGCGCGAAGGGGGCCCGCCTTTAAGGGGGGGGGCTTTCCCGCCGCGCGGGCGGTTTTGCGGGCTTTTGTCACCGGTTCTCGTCCCGCTCGGTAAATTCGGCAAACTGCGGCAGATCCGCTTCCTCGTCCATCAGCTTTGCCATCACCACAAAGCGGTGCTCGTGGTCGCCATACTTCACGGTGCAGGTAGAAAGCGTGAGGATCTTATCCTCTACCCCCACCTCCACGTCGTAATCGTAGATGGATTTCTGCCGTGCGGTGGTGATGATCTCGGCAAATTCCTCGTCGTCTACATCCACCGCGATATAGTTGAAGCTGATGTTCGTATAAAATACCGCGAAGACCTGCCAGTCCATGGGATCCTGCTGCGTGCAGAACTGAATGGTGGGCGTTGCACGGGCAAAGGCCGGATCGAGAAATTTGTACAGCTGAGAAAAGCGCTTGCTGTTGGGATCGTCCGAAACGTCCTCGTGCCCGTATACGATGGTATTGCGGGAAAGGTCTTCCCGGCTGCCGATCATACACTCGTAATCCAGAAAATAGCAGCCGTAAACATCGTATTGCCGCCGCTCGTTGCGGCGCAGATAATACGCGTTGTCGTAGCTTTGCACCACACTGTTGTTGATCTCGGTGCCGGGCACCTTCAGCCATGCCACCGTATCGCGGTTTTGCAGGATCTCGTAATCCAGCGAATCGAGCATCTCGGCGTAGTTTTTCGCCTGCCGCCGCACGTTCAGCTCCGGCTGCGTTTGCGCCTCGGAGGCCGAGGTGGCCGGCAGCGGCGCCTCTTCCTCCATCGTCAGCACAAAATACACGCCGCCGCCGATCAGGATCAAAAGCAGTGTAACGGCAAACGCGATCCCAAGCTTTTTCATGCGCCGTCACCCGATGTGCCGCCGTCTGCCGCAGTGGTGGGGTTCTGCTTGGCGCCGATGGAGGCACGGATCTGCGAGAGCGTATTGCCGTAATTCTCCGCCCCCGTAATGGCGCGGGTGCGCGTGAGCAGGTAGGTGGAGAAGTGGCTGAGCGGCACCGAGATGGAGCCCTGCGCGTTTGAGCGCAGCGTGCCGTAAAATTCGATCTTTTTGCGCTCGCGGTTATAGTAGTGCCAATAGAGGATCTGGCCGCCGTACTTATTGCCCAGCTTGAGATTCAGCATGGCCGGGCCGGGCAGATCGCCGTGGTAATCGAAGTAGACCATCACAAGATCGCCCATGATCTCGGCGTTGGCGTCCCATCCGCCCATATACGCCCTGATTTCGTCGGCGTCCAGCGATTCAAACGAAAGGCGGAAATCGTAGATCTCGCGCGTGGGGATCACCGTGTTCAGGTTTGCCGCCTGGAAGGTAAGCGAGTAATCCAGCCCCTGGAAGATGATGGTTTTTTCGGGGTATTCCTTCAGCGCGCTGAACACGCTGGATTCGATGCGCGGATATTCCGAGATGGAGATCACGATGGGGTTTTCGGAATTTTCAAAGTCCACGTCGTCCGCCGTGAGCGGCGTAAGGGTCTTCAGCGCGTCCTCCTGGTTGCGGTAAATGGTAACGGTGTACTCCTTCACCTGTGTTTTGTCCGGAGAGGTTACCTGCACCTTCACCTCGTTCTCGCCGTCTGTCAGCGCCAGCCCGTAGTTGCCGTTGTAATCGCCCAGCTCGCGCGTGCCGTTCAGCACCTTTACCTCCGCCAGCGGATCGTCGGGCTTGGGAATGATATCCACGGAATAGGTATCCTCTTTTACGGCAACCTCATATTCGGTGACGGCGGCCTCGAACTCCGGCGTCATTACGCCGCGCTCTACGCGCAGCGAACTCAGATCGGCGTCGTTGGTTTTTTCCACAAGGTTCTGGTTGAACAGATCCAGCGTATAAATCATCTGCGTTTTGCCGTCCTCCGCGGTAACGATGATATCCAGCTTTACCTTTTCTTCCAAAAGCTCGATGAGCTCCGAGGCCTGGCCGCTCTCCACGCTGACGCCGTTCACCATGATGGTGGCGTGTTTATCGTTGGCCGTGGGCGTAATGGAAACTCCCTCCGCGCCTTCCTCCACGGTGCCGGAATAGGCGGTATCGTGCGGCTTAAAGAGGGGCGAAAGGCCGTCCTCCGTCAGGCCCTCCACCGTCAGCTTTTTCAGCAGCGCATCGGTGCTGGGCGGCTCGCGGTCAATGGTGAACGTATAGGTTTTGGTGGTGATGCCGTCCTCCGCCGTCACGATCAGATCAAAGATACGCGGTGTACCGGGATCGTTCAGGCCATAAAGCTTTGTACTGCGCCCGGAGACGATCTCGTCCAGCTTAATGCCCGACGCGTGCATCAGGTTGTCGTGGTCTTTCAGCTGGATAGAGGCGTGCGGATCGCTGAGCGTTGCCGTGAACGAAACGCTGCGCGAGGCATAGGGCACCTTAAAGCTGTAGCTCGTTTCGTCGCGGTGGAAGGCGAACATCTTCAGCGGCGCGCCCTCCTGATCGTTCAGCGTCACGCTGAGCAGATCGGCGTCGGTATTGGCTTCGGCGCGCTCGATCTGCACGCGGTATTCGGTATAATATTCCTTGTGGCCCGCCTGATCCAGGTCCTCGCTCGTCAAGCCGTCGCCCGCCTCGGATACGATCTGCACCACAAATTCGTTGTATACAAAATCGACGCTGCGCGCGGTGAGGGCGACCGGCTCGGAGAAAACGGCCGGGTTGGTAATGGTGGTTACAAGCGTGCGCTTTGCGCCGGCTTCGCCGTTTTCCACACGGTAAACGCGGATGGCCGATACCAGCTCATCCTGCGGCGTGATCTTAAAGCGCACGGCGCTGGTGGAATAGGGCACGGCGTTCGTATCCGTCAGGCGGTAGGGGCCGGGGTTATTGGCGTTGAACGCGGGCACATAGGGCAGCGCCGCGGGGTTTGCGGCGGCGTCCGCCGCGTCCACAATCGTCATTCCCGTCATCAGCGAATTTTCGCTGGGCGGCAGACGGTTGACAAAGATCCGGTAGTGGCCGGTGGCTCTGTCCTCTGCCGCCGGGTCCATCGGAAGATTGATCTCCGGCGTAACGTCGATCTGGAAATACGGCAGTTCCACGCCCAAGAAGGTATCTCTCTCCGTCAGCGATTCCACTTTCAGATATTCCTTCGTACCAAAAAGCGTCATGCTCTCCAGCTCCGGCTGATAGGCCACCTCCGCGCGCGAAAAATTTGGCACGGCGGCGAGACGCAGGTATTTGGTGGAATAGGGCACCGTGATGACGTAATCGCGCGTTTCGGGTTTGAAATCGGTTATATAATTCGTTTCGCCCTGTGTATCGGCCTGCGCGTATACGCCAAGCGAACGCAGCATATCGTCCTCGCTGGGCCGCAGACGCGTAACGGCAAGCGTATAGGTATTCGTCACGCCCGGGTTAGCGGCCTCCACGGTAAGCGTAACGGTATACACATTGCCCACGTTCGCTTCCGGGATTTTCAGCCGCAGGCTTTTGCCGCTCATCACCTTGGCCGTAGAAGCCGCCGTGGTATCCGTCGCGCCGGCAAAAATATCCGCCGGATTGCCGTTGCTGTCGAACGCCGCCACCTGTACAGGCTTTTCGCGCGCCACCGCCTCGTTGATCACGGGCGTTAAATCGTATTGCTCATACACGTACGGCAGCTCGATCACCGGGCTGGTATAACTGATCTGATCCGGCGAAAAGCCGAAGCCGATGGCCGGCTCCTTGCGCTGCGCGTCGCGCAGCGTCAGCGACGCCAGCGTGGCGTCCGTGCTGGGAGAGGTGTCTGTAACAACGATCTCCATCGAGTGCGAGGAATCCACAACGGGCTTGCCGTTGATGAAAACATAGTAATCGATGGTGAGCGTCGCCGTGCCCTCCTGCACGGCGCGGATCTCCAGTGTTTTTTCGCCCTCCTCAGTATAGGTGGGGTTGGCGTTCGGGTTTTCAATCTGGGAGCCGGGCGTATATTGCTGCAGAACATTCTGATTGGACTCGGTATACAGCGCCACCGCGCCGGTATCGCCCGTGAGCGTGGCAACGGCATACTCCGAACGCGCGTTCTTCTGGCCCATTTTCAGGCTCAGCGTATAGACGCACGGGCCGGTGGCCGGCTTTTTATAGCCCAGGATGCCACCCTGGAAGACGTCCATGTTCAATTGGGCGGGCAGCGCCTTGGCCGGGTTGAACGTGGTAGACGCGGCGCCGCTTTCTTCGCCCACCTTCTGACCGGTGGCAACCACGGAGGCCGGAAGGCCCCTGCCGCGCACGGTGATGCCCTGAAATTCATACTGCGCCGTTGCCGTCTTATCCTCGCGGCAGGTGACGGTGGCGATGAGCGTGCCGCTGATATCGTCCACCAGCGGCCGCAGCGCCACAGAGGCCGTAGGCGTTTCCGCCGTACCCTGATTGGTGCTGGGCGGCTGGATGGCGCGCTTTGCCGCCGTCTCGTACGCGTTCTGATCCCCGTTGAATTCTGCCGGAATCGTAGAGGAAAGCGTCGGCTTCCATTCCCAAGCGATGTCAAAATCCGCGTTGTAGCGGAAATCGTACGTCGTCAGCTCGATATCGCCCGTGAGCATGGAGAGGCGATCTCCGGGCGTAAGCTTCAGGTAGGATTCCTCCAGATTGCTTTCGATGTTGTCCGCGATCTGCTCCACCACGTACTGCGGCGTGGCGATGTTCAGGCTTAAAATATCCGAGATGGGCTTTACAAACGTGAGCGTGTATGTGGAACCGAAGCGCACATAGTTGTTCGCCACGCGCACAAAGCCGGGATCCGTTTCCGGCAGGGGCTTGGTGGGGTCTTTGGGATCCATCTGCGGATTGCCCTTGCCGTCCAGAAAGAGGTCTGTCTGCGTCCTGCTCATGATCGAATCGTAAGTAAGCGGCTGGTCGAACTGGAAAGTGAGCGGCGTCTGGCCTGCGGCCGACACCTCGATCACCACCCGCTTGTTTCGGATGAACTCGCTGCCGGTATCGGATTCTTTCCGGAACGCGACGCTGCCGTTCAGATAAGGTGCAAACACGCCGTCGGCGCCCGTAATCTTAAAAGTAGGCTGAAAATTGCCGTATTCGCCCTCCGTACATTCCACTCGAATCGAGCTCGTCTGCGAAATGGCCAGCGGTGTCAGCAGCTTGGCGTCGCCGCCCACGGGGTCTGTCGTTGTCGCGTTATCTTTGCGCGCGGCCACCGTGCCATTGTAGCCGTTGTTTGTGGTAACCGAGTTGATATTGGCCTCCACGCTCATCTGCACCTGTTTGGGGCCGCCTGTCGCGCCAATATCGCTTGCCGTAATCTGGTAACGGCCGGGCTGGCCCGTACCCGTTACCCTCAGCTGATCCGTATCAAATTTGTCCGCGTCCGTTTTGGGCGTCACCATCAGCGCCGTACTCTTGCCGGATTCGGTCGGCAGATCGGCGTCGCCGAGCGACATCTGCACGGTAACGGTTTTTCCCGTAAGGATATACGCCGTCTTGCTGGTATCTATCTGAATGCCCAGCTCCTTGTGGAGCGCGTCCCAGGTGCGGTTAAACTCATATTCCAGCCCGATCCTCGGGTTGGTGGACGAAGAGGTTGGCGCAGCCGATACAATGCCCGCGCACACCGAAGCAAGGCACAGCGCGCTCAGCGCCAGCGCCAGCCCTCTTTTCAGCCTTGGATGATGCTTCATCGCAGTTTCACCTTTTCTCTTGCGTTCTGTACCGGGGCTATGGACAAAATCGCCCCGAAAGATTTCGGAGCTTTGTTTGTCATCGGCCCCTGTATTTTATGCAGCTTCAAAGCCGCCCGTTCAAAAGGCCGGGGAGCCCGGGCCGCATGCGGAAGAAAACCGGCCTTTCCCGGCGGGCGGGTCTTTCGCCCGCCCCTGGGAGCCAAAGGCGGCTGCCGCCAATGCGCGCGGCCGGCGGCCCAAAGGCTCCTTTATTATAATATATTCGGTTCAAACGCGAAAACTTTAACAACCCTGCGCGGCGCGCAGCGCCTCGACGGCATCTACCGTAATGCGGTAATCGCGCTCCACAGGGGCAATGCAATCGGCCGCCGCATCGCTCCAGCCGCCGCGCAGCGCTTCTGTTAAGGCGCTGCTGGATTCGTACAGGCGCGTAAAGCCAAGATTTTGGCACACGCCCTTGATGGTGTGCGCCGCGCGGAAAGCCGTTTCGTAATCTTTATTCGCAAGAGATTCCTGCAAAAGGGCATAGCTGCCGTCGTCCAAAAAGCGCAGCGCAAACCGTATTACCAGCGGCTCGCCCCGAAAACGGGCCACCACACCCGCGTAATCTCCGCCCAGCGCCTCGTAGCATTCCTTCAGTGTCATAGCCGGTTCCTCCCCCGCATGCGGCCGGCAAGCAGCCGCGTGCGCGGCCGTTTGCGGCACTGTGTATCCAAAATGATATGGCAAACAGCGCCGGGCCCTGTTTGCCCCGCGCACCGTTTTGTTCTGATACAACTGTATTATACTCTATTCCACAAAATGTGGCAAGTGGAAAAGTGTGTAATTTCCGTGTAATTTCTGCGCTTGCAAAAATTTTTGCAATAATATATTGACAATCAATATTATATGCCGTATAATATTGCCAGCGGAATAAATCCGGCGCATCCCGGTTGCAGCGGGCCGCGCGGGAAAACGGGGTGAAAACAGGATGGCCTTTAACATGGGAGCCGCATTGATGGACGCGCTGGTGCTGAGCATTGTTTCAGCGGAGAGCACCTACGGCTACAAGATCACGCAGGATGTCCGCAGCGTTATGGAGGTATCCGAAAGCACGCTGTATCCGGTGCTCCGCCGCCTGCAAAAGGATGAATGCCTGCAAACATTCGACCGTGAGTTTTCCGGGCGCAACCGCCGCTACTACAGCATCACCGAAAAGGGCAGCCTGCGTTTGGAGGATTACCGCACGGAATGGACGGCGTACAAGGCAAAGATCGACAATGTTTTGTTCGGGGGAATGAGCCATGAATAGAGCGGAATTTTTGGCCGAGCTGCGCGCGCAGCTTGCGGATTTTTCCGAAGACGCGCGCGAGGACGCGCTGAAATTTTACGAGGAATATCTGGACGAAGCCGGGCCGGAAAACGAAGCCATCGTGCTGGCCGAGCTGGGCAGCCCGCAGAAGGTGGCGCGCATTATCCGCGCAAACTGCGACAGCGGCATGCCCGAGACGGGCAGGGGCCCGGCGCGCGGCGCGGCGCAGCCGCTGCCGGGCGGCATTCGCTGGAACGCGCCGCGCGCGCCCGTGCCGCCAAGGCCCGATGTGCCGCGCCCCGCAGACGAGGCCGCCGAAAGCGAGGCCGCCGGGGAGGGCGACGACGACGCCGCGCAGCAGGGCGCCGCGCCGGCAGATGCCGGCACACACCGCCGCCCTGCCTACGATTACGGCCCGCCCGCAGCAGCCGCATATGGCGCAGACGGTACGCGCGCGGGCAAAGACCGCACGCTCTGGATCCTTCTGCTGATCGTTACCTGCCCGCTTTGGATCGGCGTGTTCTTCGGGCTTGTGGGCGGTGCGTTCGGCCTTGTGGGTGGCATGATCGGCCTGTTCTTCGGCGGCCTTGGCACCATGATCGCGGGCTTTGCCGCACTGGGCGGCGGCATGGGGCTGCTGTTTTCCTCGGTGCCAAACGGTATTTTGATGATCGGCGTCAGCCTTTTGTGCATTTCGTGCGGGGCATTTCTGGCCGCCCTCGCGCTGTGGGTGACGACAAAGCTGGTCCCGCTGGCCATGCGCGCCGTGCGCTGGCTGTGGCACAGGCTGTTCGGGAACGGGAGGTAAACGCATATGTCGAAAGGAATCCGCACGCTGCTTTCTATCGGCGCGGTCTGCGCCATTTTGGGGCTTGTTCTCTCCGTTGCGGGGCTGTGCGCCGGCGGACGGCCCACCAGCATTCGCGTTTATTGGGATCACGGCCCGCGCGTCTCGTACCGGGACGCCGTCGAGGACGGTGCGTTCGGTTTCGTCGTCGTCGATTCCGGGAGCACCGCGCCGCCGGATCCGCCGGATCCGCCGGGGGCGCCCGCTTTCTCCGGCGCGCACCACGCAGAGGCGCACCATGGCGGCTCGGTTTTGGGCGAGGTGCGCGAGCTGAAGATCGAGATCGGCGGCGGACGGGTGATTCTTCAAACGGGTGATGCCTATGATCTGCAGGTGCGGGGAAATCCGCGCTATGAAAGCGAATTTTCGGACGGCGAATGGGAGATCTGCACAAAGGAAGGCTGGAACGCCGGCATCGACTGGGACGATATTGTTTTTACCGTCACAGTGCCTGCCGACGCCGCTTTGGACGAGATCGCGCTTACTATTGGCGCGGGCACGCTGACGGCCGACGCCCTCACCTGCCGGGAAGCGGATCTGGAGGTGGGCGCCGGCACGATGACGCTGAACGATTTTGTCTGCTCCGGCGACTGCGAGATCGATGTGGGCATGGGCACGCTGAAGATCGACGGCGGCACACTGGCGCGGCACAACGAGATTCAATGCGGCATGGGCACCGTAAAGCTGAAGCTGGAGCGCCCGGATCTGTACGGCTACGCGGTGAGCGGCGGCATGGGCGAGGTTTCCATCGACGGCAGCCGGTACGCGGGCATGGCTATTGATACCGAGCAGAACACCGGCGCGGGCACCTTTTATCAGATTCAATGCGGAATGGGCTCCGTACAGCTGGAATTTACGGATTGATCCGGAGCCCTCTGCATCCTCTGCACCCTTTGCACCCTTGCACTCCCCTGTATCCCCTGCGCAGGAGGCCCCTTACATGGATGCCGAAAAGCGCCAAAGCGGCGCGCATTCAGTACGATTTGTATATTATAATATCTATAATACAAAACATTGAAGATCGAGGAGGAGTTTTTTATGACAGAAAAACGGCTTTATAAGGCGCGCGGCGAGCGCAAGGTATGCGGCGTATGCGGCGGCATTGCGGAGTATTTCGGCATCGATCCCACCATCGTGCGGCTCATTTGCCTGCTGCTCTGCATCGGCTACGGCTCCGGGCTTATCGTCTACCTGATCGCGGCAGTTGTGATGCCCGAGCCCCCGGCGGACCCGTTCGAGCCCTGAGCGGCAGCAGCGCCGCGCTTTCCCTTTTGTTCGGTGCATAAAATGCGCAGAGCCGCGCTTTCCCTTTTGGGAACGGCGCGGCTCTGTTCTTTTTTTACGCTTTGGGAGCCCGTTCTCCGCCGGCGATACAGGGGCGATGAAAGCCGTCCGAAAAGCGGCAGCGCACTCCAGCGGACAGCGCAAGCCCGGAATGCCGCCCCGTGTGGCGCCCCGGCACACGGCTCAAGCCTGATAGGCTTCCCCGTTCAGCGCGGCAGAAGCGAGCCGCTCGCCCCGGTAAACAAGCTTCAGCGAAAAAAACGGCGCGCCCTGTTCCAGCAGGCGCAGAAAAATGCGGTCGCCCTCCCACATGGGCAGCCCGGCCGCCGCATGTTTTTCCACCCAGGCCAGTTCTCCCTCGGCGCAGTTTTCGGCCGGCGCGCCGGAAAAGCCGTCTGCCGTAAACAGATGCATGTATTCGGTTTCGTAACAGTCCGAGACAAATGTCACCAGTCCGCGGTAGCGCCAGCACGTAAGCACAAGGCCGGTTTCCTCGCACACCTCGCGCCGCACGCAGTCTTCGGGGCTTTCGCCCTCCTCGCACTTGCCGCCCACACCGATCCATTTGCCGCCGTTTTCGTCGTTTTTCTTTTTGTTGCGGTTCAAAAGCAGCCAGCGGCCGTTTTGCTCGATGTAACAAAGCGTCGTGTTTTTCATCCGATCCTCTTTCCTTGAAAGCCCTTTGCCAAAACCGGCCGCGCTCTAAAAATCCGTTCCGTTCCAGCCCCAATTCGGCGTTTCGGTGTAGCAGACATAAACGCGCGCGGGGTTCAGCGAGAGCACGGCGTCCAGCAATTCGCAAATACGCGCCGTCATTGCCTCGCAGGCCTGCGCCGGCGCGCCACCGTACAGAAATACGTTTACCATTGCGGCGGGCTCGTCCGTTCCGGCCATCCACAGCGCGCACTCGGGCTCCACGCGCACCATCAGCCAGCGCTCGCTTTTGCCGGGGATCGCCTCAATCGCCTCGCCCAGGCGCGTTTTCAGCAGCTCCTGCTCGCCTTCGGATACAGGCAAATTGGTTTGCAAGTGAATATACGGCATGTTGTTTTCCTCCTATTGATTGCAAGTTGTATATTACCGATCATCCTCCGGGCCGGGCAGGGAGCGCACGCTTTCCATCGCCCGCCCGGGGCTTTCCGCCATCCGCCGGGCAGTCTTTCCGGGCCAGATGCGGCCCCCGGCGGCCGTTCCGGTTTTTAGCCCTTCGCCGGGCCGCCCTCCAGCGCCAGCGCCGCCAGCTCTGCCGGTGTATGTACCAAAAACTGCGCGCCTGCCGCGCGCAGCTCGGCCTCGGTGCGAAACCCCCACAGCACACCGCAGCCGGCAAGGCGCGCGTTGTGCGCCGTTTCGATATCCACGCCGCTGTCGCCCACATACAGCACGCCGCCGGGCGCAAGGCCGAACGCGGCACGCATTTCGTTTACCAAATGCGGGTCCGGCTTTGTGGGCGTGCCCAGCGTGTGCCCGGCTACGGCATGGAACGTATCGGGAAAATAATGCGCGATTACTCCCTGCGTGAGCGTATTCTCCTTGTTGGAAACAACGCCCAGCTTCACGCCGCGCTCCCGCAGCAGGCAAAGCAGCGCGGGGATGCCCGGGTAAGGGGCGGTGGTGTCCTCCTTGTGCGCGCTGTAATACGAAAAAAAGATCTGCGCGGCGCGGTGCTGCTGCGCTTCGTCCCGATGCGCCGGCGGCAAAAAGCGCTCGATCAGCTTCGGCACGCCGTTGCCCACCATCTGCTTGTATTCCTCCACCGCGTGCGTGGGATAGCCCATCGCCCGCAGTGTGGCGTTGGAGGCCGCCGCCAGATCGCCGATGGTGTCGAGCAGCGTGCCGTCCAGATCAAAAATGACCGCCTTGTACAAAATTTTCGCATCCTTTTTGATGAGCCGGCTTGATCCGGCTTTTTATTTTTCGCCGCTCCCGGCGGGCGCGGCCTTTCGGGCATTCCCTCCCGGCCATTGCAGCGCTGCGGGCAGCTGCCCCCGGCGGCGTGCACACCGGGCCCGTACCGGCCGATTCAAAAAGGGCCCATAGCCTGTATGCCGCCGCATCCGGCCGCCTCGCTAAGGTGCAAAGGGGATCTCCTGCGCAAGATACCGCAGTACGCCGCGCACGCGATAGCGCACGCCGCACGGCAGATGCACCCGCAGATCGCAGCGGCCGCCGCTGACGGAAAACGGATTTTCCGTGATCGTATAGGCAATGTCCGGCGTAAGCACGCACACCTCGTGCCGGGTAAAAAAGCGCGTAAAGCACACCGAGAGCGTCCGGCTGCCGTTTTTGCAAAAGCCCTCGCGAAAAAGGCCCTCCAGCGAAACAAGCAGCGAGCAGAGCGCCAGCAGCACCGGCACGGCCAGCATGGGCAGCAGCTGCGGCATGGCAAAGGACGCCACGCCGCACACCGCAAGCGAAAGCGCCAGCAGCGCCCCCGGCTGCCAAAGATACTGCACAGGGCTTTTGCGCGCCGGAGCGCAGAGCGGGCCGTCCGGCGGGCTGAACGCCGGCAGCAGCCGCCGCACGGCCCGCTCCTCGCCCTTTTTGTAAACCAGAACGGGCAAATCTCCGCCGCGATAACTGCCCGCCGCAAGATAGACGGGATACCGCCGCAGCAAACGCGCCGCCGGCGAAACGCAGGTATCGCACGCGGACACACACGCAGCAAAAATGCGCCGCTCGATGTGCGTGACAAAGCCGCCCCGGCTGACGATGACGCCGCCGCTGCGGCACACCTGAAAGCCCGCCGTGTGCACCAGCGCGACCAAAAACGTAAAGCCCGTTACCGCAAAGCCCAGCGTAAGCAAAAGGGCAAAGCCCGCCGGCAGGAACCGCGCGACAAACAGCGCGGCCTCGCGCAGTGTCTGGGCCGCGCGGCGGCCAAAATCCCCGTCCAGCAGCTCATCCGCCTGGCGCACGCCCCACAGCGCGAACAGGCTGCTTGTTAAAATGTTCGCGCTTAGCATAATAAACGCAAGCCGCTCGAAGCCGGTGGGCTCAAACACCGCGTTTTCGGTGCATACCGGCAGCAGCGCCTCGGCCACGGCGGCGGCGTCCCGCTTTTTCAGGTAAAGCGTATACCGGCGCGGCGCGGCGTTCGCGCGAAAATACAGCGTTACGCGGCTTGCGCCCAGCAGCCGGCAGGAAAGCGGCCGAACAATCTCCAGCGCGGCGATGCTCTGCCGGGAAAAGGTTTGGCTCTGGCGCAGCACGACCCCCTGCGAAACCTGCACCGCGCCCTCCTGCCACGCAAAGGACGTTGCGTGCCACAGCACAAGCGCCGCCGCCGCGCTCGCCAGCAAAATGGCGGCGTCCTGCGTCAGCGCCAGCCAGAGGCTGTCGAGATCGAATTCCACCAGCGCGCGCAGCATCGGCACCAGGCACAGCAGCAGGCCGTACCGCAGATAGCGCAGGGTAAAGATGATATGGAACCGCCGCCCCTTCACAGCATACGCCCCCCCTGCGTGAGCAGCGCGGCCAGCGCCTCGGCGTCCGCGCGGCGCAGCCCGGGCGCCACGGTGGTAACGCCGCTGGAATACAGCGCCAGCACGCAGGTGCCCGTCATGCGCTGCAGCGGCGACTGCAAAATGTGGCAGCCCGTTACAAAGCGCAGCGGAATACGCCGCGTTACCGGGAACAGCAGTCCGCGCCGCAACGTAAGGTGATGCCCGCCCACGCGCAGCACGCATGAAGAAAGGCGCGGCGCAAGAATGCCAAAGCACACCGCCGCCCACAGCAGCAGCGCCGACAGCGTAAAGGCGGCATTGTTTTTCCAGAACGGCAGGCTCAGCACTGCGCCAAGCCCCGCAGGCCATGCGCTCACCACGGCCGCGCCGCGCCGGGGTACCGTGTATTCCATTGCACAGCGCCTCCTTTTCAGCTCTGCATAGTCAGCGTTGGAAGGCCCGCGCCCGGATCTTTGCGTTATCCGCGCCCGGGGCTTTGCGTTTTGGGATGCGGCATTCAGCATTCCGCGCGCGGCGGCCAGTGCTTGACGGTCAGCGCTCGGAGCTCAGCCTCCAGCTTTTGGCCAGACTGTGGAAAGCCGTGTTTTTGGCCAGCACCACCAGTTTGTCGTTTTCCATCACGCGCGTATCGCCGCGCGGGATCAGCAGCTCGCCCGCGCGCGTGATGGATACGATCACCACATCCTTCGGCACGGCGATCTGCGCCAGCGTTTTGCCCGCGTGGGCAAAGCCCTCCGGCACCAGCACCTCCGTGAGCGACGCGGTACCTCCGGCCAGCGCCAGAAGCTGCCGGATGGCATTCGTCTCCACCTCGCGCTCGATGAGCTGCGTAAGGTTATCGGTGGCACTTACGGCGGTATCGACGCCCAGCGCTTTCAGCACGGCGGTATTTTTGGGGTTTGTTACGCGCGCCACGGTGCGCCGCACCTTAAACACCTGCTTTGCCACCTGGCATGCGATCAGATTGATCTCGTCCCGCCCCGTAACGGCGGCCAGCGCGCCGCAATTCGCAACACCCGCGCCCTCCTGCACCTCGGCCAGCGTACCGTCTCCGCACACCACCGTCAGATCCAGGCTGTCCGCCACGCGGCGGCACAGCGCGGGGTTTTCGTCGATAAGCACCGGGGCATGGCCGTTCTCGGAAAGGGTCTTGGCAAGATAAAAGCCCACATTGCCGCCGCCTACAATGCATACGCGCATGGGGGATCTCCTCCTCATTTCTTCGGCGCAGAGCGCCCCTTAGTCTGCCATTTCGGCAAAAACGATTCTGTCGTCCACATGTACCAGCGGCCCGGTGCAGGCCAACTCCATCGTTCCGTTGGCGCGCTGTACGCCGAACACCTGCATGCCCGCGCGCGGGGGGCTTGCCTCGGCAAGCGGGCGGTTATACAGTGCGCGCGGCGCGGGCACGGCGGAAAAATTAGCCGTGGAGGAGCCGAACACCACGCACTGCGTTTCGCTGTCCTCCTCCTGCAAAATGCCTGCCAGCAGGCCCTGCGCCGTAAGGTTTGTGCCGCACACAATGCGCAGGCCAAAACGCTCGGTATACACCTCCTTGCGCGAGGGATCCTCCACACGTGCGATCACATGGCTTACGCCGAACACCTTCTGCGCGATCTGCGCGGCCATCAGGTTGATATTGTCATCGTCCGTTACGGCTGCCACCACGTCGCAGTCCTCAATGCCCGCGCTGCGCAGCACATCGCCGTCAATGGGCACGCCCGTCAGCGCCATGCCGGAGAACGGCGGCTCCGTCTCGCGCAGCAGCCCCAGATTTGCGGCTTCGGCGTCCACCACCGAGACATCGTGCCCCAGCCGCTCCAGCACGCCCACCAGCCGCCGCCCCACACGGCCGCAGCCTATGATCAGTATATTCATTTTTCCCCTCCGGTAATCTTTTGTTTTCGGCGGCAGCGCGGCTTTTGATCCAGCCCTGCAGAGGGCGTTATATTTTAAAATAATCCACGCCGCCCTCGAACAGCCGCTGATCCTTATCCCCCTCTACATTTTTGTACAGGTGGCGGCCGCTGCGCTCGGAATGGCCCATCTTGCCGAGGATGCGCCCGTCCGGGCTGGTGACGGCCTCGATGGCCAGCACGCTGCCGTTCGGGTTATAGCGCACGTCCATGGTGGGCGCGCCGGAAAGATCCACATACTGCGCGGCAATCTGGCCGTTTTGGGCAAGGCGGCCGAGCGTTTCGGCGTTTGCCACAAAGCGGCCCTCGCCGTGGCTGACGGCGATGGTGTGCACGTCGCCCGGCTGCGCGTACCGCAGCCACGGCGAAAGGTTCGAGGCCACGCGCGTGCGCACCAGCATGCTCTGGTGGCGGCCGATGGTGTTGAAGGTGAGGGTGGGGCAGGCCGCGTCCGTCTCCACAATATCGCCGAACGGCACGAGCCCCAGCTTGACAAGCGCCTGAAAACCGTTGCACACGCCCAGCATCAGGCCGTCGCGCTGCTGCAAAAGCTGCCGCACGGCCTCCACGATGGCAGGGTTCCGGAAAAACGCCGTGATGAACTTGGCGCTGCCCTCCGGCTCGTCGCCGCCGGAAAATCCGCCCGGCAAAAAGATCATCTGGCTCTCGCCGATGCGCCGTTTCGCCGCCTCGACGCTCTCGGCTACATGCGCGGGCGAGAGGTTGTTTACCACGAACACCTCGGGCACGGCGCCGGCGCGCTCCATGGCGCGGGCGGAATCGTATTCGCAGTTGGTGCCCGGGAACACGGGGATGAACACACGCGGCCTTGCGGCGCCGATCTTCGGCGCCGCGCGCGTTTCGGCAGCGAAACGCAGCGCGGGCACAGCCGCGGCCGCGTCGCTGTCCGGCGCGCTGCGGTAGGGCAGCACAGGCTCTAATTTTGCCTCATACGCCTCCTGCACGCGGGCAAGCTCGGCCGTTTCGCCGTTCAGTGTCCATGTGTAGGCTGCCGCCGTCTCGCCGATGGGCGTGCCGATGTCCGCCTCCCCGGCCAGCTCTGCCACAAAGCCGAACGTGCGGGCATAGAGCAGCGCGGCATCGAACCCTTCGGCAAAGCGCACGCCAAGGCGGTTGCCAAGGCCCATCTTAAACAGCGCCTCGGCAAGGCCGCCCGAAGAGAGCGCGTATACCGAGAGCACCTTTTTTTCGCGGATCAGCGCCTCTGCCTGCGTCCACAAAAGGCGCAGGCTCGCGGCGTCCGGCAAAAGCGCGTCCCCGGCGCGCATCGCAGCGCGCAGCAGCACCAGCTTCGAGCCGGGCAATTTGAATTCCGGGCTGAGGATGTTTTCGGTATTGCCCACCGCCACGGCAAAGCTGACGAGCGTGGGCGGCACATCGATCTGCTCGAATGAGCCGGACATGGAGTCCTTGCCGCCGATGGCCCCCACACCCAGCTCCAGCTGCGCGTCCAGCGCGCCCAGCAGGCTGGACGTGGGGCGGCCCCAGCGATCGGGGCTTTGGCCAAGGCGCTCGAAGTATTCCTGGAATGTCAAATACGCGTTTTTGGCCGAAAAGCCTGTGGCCACCAGCTTTGAAACACTCTCGGCCACGGCCAGATACGCACCGTGGTATTCGCTTTGCTCGGAAAGGAACGGATCGAACGCCCACGCCATGCCCGAGCAGGTGACGGTATCGCCGTGCGGCACGGGCAGCTTTGCGGCCATGGCCTGAATGGGCGTAAGCTGCGTTTTGCCGCCGAACGGCATCAGAACCGTACCCGCGCCGATGGTGGAATCGAACCGCTCGGAAAGGCCCTTTTTGCTGCACCGGTTCAAATCGCTCATGTGCGCCGTCAGCGCCTGCTCCAGCGTGCCCTGCGGCGCGGCGGGCGCAGCCGCGCTGCGCGGCGCAATGCGCACATTTGCGTGCTTTTCCGCGCCGTTGGAATTTAAAAATTCGCGCGCGATATCGCAGATCACTCTGCCGTTCCAGCGCATCACGAGGCGCGGCTCCCTTGTTACCTCGGCCACGGCGGTGGCCTCTAAATTCTCTTTGTTCGCGGCCGCGATGAAGCGCGCGGCGTCCTCGGGCGCAACCACCACCGCCATGCGCTCTTGGCTTTCGGAGATGGCGAGCTCGGTGCCGTCGAGGCCGTCGTACTTTTTTGGCACTTTGTCCAGATCGATCACAAGGCCGTCGGCCAGCTCGCCGATGGCCACCGAGACGCCGCCCGCGCCGAAATCGTTGCAGCGCTTGATCATGAGCGTCGCTTCTTTTTTGCGGAACAGGCGCTGCAGCTTGCGCTCTACAGGGGCGTTGCCCTTTTGTACCTCGGCGCCGCAGGTGGCAAGGCTCTCTACTTTATGCGCCTTGGAGGATCCGGTGGCGCCGCCGCAGCCGTCGCGCCCCGTGCGCCCGCCCAGCAAAATAACGATATCGCCGGGCGCGGGCGCCTCGCGCCGCACGTTTTCTTCCGGCACGGCGCCCACCACCGCGCCGATCTCCATGCGCTTGGCAAGGTAGCCGGGGTGATAGAGCTCATCGACAATGCCCGTGGCAAGGCCGATCTGGTTGCCGTAGCTGGAATAGCCCGCCGCCGCCGTGGTAACAAGCTTGCTTTGCGGCAGTTTGCCGGGCATGGTATCGCGCACGGGCACGAGCGGATCTCCCGCGCCGGTAACGCGCATGGCCTGATAGACATAGCCGCGGTTTGCCAGCGGATCGCGAATGGCCCCTCCGATGCACGTGGCCGCGCCGCCGAATGGCTCGATCTCTGTGGGGTGGTTGTGCGTCTCGTTTTTAAACAGCAGCAGCCACGGCTCCTCGGTGCCGTTGTTGTCCACGGTGATGCGCACGCTGCAGGCGTTGATCTCGTCTGATTCGTCTAAATTCTGAAGCTTGCCGGTCTTTTTCAGATATTTTGCGCCGATGGTGGCAAGATCCATCAGGCAGACGGGTTTTTCTTTGCCCGCGTACAGCTCGCCGCGCAGAGCAAGGTAGCGCTCCCACGCGCGGCGCACGGTTTCGTCCTCGATCTGCACGTCGTCCAGAATAGTGCCGAATGTGGTGTGGCGGCAGTGGTCGCTCCAATAGGTATCGATCATACGGATCTCGGTGATGGTGGGCTCGCGCCCCTCGCGGCGAAAATAGGCCTGGCAAAAGGCCGCGTCGTCCGCGTCCATCGCAAGGCCGTATTTTGCCACAAAATCACGCAGGCCGGCGGCGTCCAGCGCGCAGAAGCCCGCCAGCGTCTCCACCTCGGTGGGGATGGCGTAGGCCGTTTTCAGCGTATCAGCCGGCGCAAGCGAGGCCTCGCGCGCCTCGACGGGGTTGATGACGTATCGCTTGATCTCGGCCAACTGCGCAGGCGTGGGCGCGCCATATAAAAGATATACGCGCGCGGTGCGCACCTCCGGCCGTTCGCCCTGGCTGATGAGCTGGATGCACTCGGCGGCGGACGCGGCGCGCTGGTCGAACTGGCCGGGCAGGTATTCCACGGCGAATACGGCGGCCGCGCCCTGCGGGATGGCGGCGTACACGTCGTCTAACTGCGGCTCGCTGAACACGCAGCCGCGGCAGCGGGCGAACAGCTCGGGCTCGATGCCCTCCACGTCGTAGCGGTTCAAAAGGCGCAGCCCCGTAACAGTATCGATCTGCAAAAGCTGGCGGATCTCTGCCAAAAGGCCCTTTGCCTCCACCGCCCAAGCGGGGCGTTTTTCTACATACACGCGATAAACCATACGAAGCCTCCGTTTTTTATTCATGATGACGATTTACGGTTTCGGAACGATTCGTTCGCAAATGACGGGCCCTGCCGCCCGAAAGCGGCCGTGTGCCGCCACCGCCCGGGGAAAACATCTGCTTTGCACGGGCGGGAACCGTCGCTCTGCCGCCACCGCCCGCGCAAAAACACTTTCCCGAGCGGGCAGGAGCAATTGCTCTGCCGGGCGGGTCCGGCAGGGTATTTGCGCCGTTTGGCCGATGCCGGGGACCCCGCGTTCACCCGGGCATCGGCTCCAAGGCTTCGCCGATGCCTTTTCCGGCCTCGCACGGCCCCACATCGTCCTGCACTTGCGCAAACAGCCCGCCACCGCCCGGGGAAGACATCTGCTTTGCACGGGCGGGCGGGAACCGTCGCTCTGCCGGGGCGAAAAAGCACCGAACCGCGTCGGCTCTCAGCGATCATTACACAGGATGGATCGCCGCCAGTGCCCGCTGCCCGATATCCGCGCGGCGGTGCAGCCCCTCAAACGCGATGCCGTCCGCCGCTTTATACGCGGCGGCGAGCGCAGCGGGCAGATCGTCGGCCATGGCCGTCACGCCCAGCACGCGGCCCCCGGCCGTGACGAGCGCGCCGTCCCCGGCAAGCGCTGTGCCCGCGTGGTATACCGTGGCGCCGCCCTGTGGCAGCTGGCCCTTTGCCAGCCCCGCGATGGGCTTGCCCTTTTCGTAGTGCTGCGGATATCCGCCCGAGGCAAGGATCACGCACGCGGCGCTCTTTTCGCTGAATTTTACGTCCGTTTCCGCCAGTGTGCCGCTTGTCACCGCCTGCATCACGGCCAAAAGGTCGCTCTCCAAAAGCGGCAGCACCACCTGCGTTTCCGGATCTCCAAAGCGGCAGTTGTATTCGATCACCTTCGGGCCGTCCGGCGTCAGCATGAGGCCGAAGTAAAGGCAGCCCTTGAAGGTGCGCCCCTCGGCGTTCATCGCGTCCACGGTGGGGCCAAAGATCGTTTTCATGCACACGGCGGCAATTTCGGCGGTATAGTACGGGTTTGGCGCAACCGTGCCCATGCCGCCCGTGTTCAGGCCCTTGTCGCCGTCCAGCGCGCGCTTGTGATCCATGCTGGATACCATCGGCACGATCGTTTTGCCGTCGGTAAAGCACAGCACCGAAACCTCCGGCCCCGTTAAAAATTCCTCCATCACCACGCGGCTGCCCGAGGCGCCGAATTTGCCCTCGCGCATCATTTCCCGCACGGCGGCGAGGGCGGCGGCCTCGTCCTCGCAAATCACCACGCCCTTGCCCAGCGCAAGGCCGTCCGCCTTTACCACCAGCGGCCACGCCGTATTTTGGCGCACATAGCCTTCCGCTGCCTCGGCGTTATCGAACACCTCACAGCGCGCGGTGGGGATGCCGTACCGCTGCATCAGCTTTTTGCTGAACACCTTGCTGCCCTCGATAACGGCGGCGGCCTTGTCCGGCCCAAACGCGGGGATACCGCGCGCGGCCAAGGCATCCACCATGCCCAGCACGAGCGGGTCGTCCGGCGCCACCACCGCGTAATCGATGCCCTCGCGCACGGCAAAATCCGCCATGCCCGCCACATCCGTGGCCGCGATGGGCACGCATTGCGCATCGTACGAAATGCCGCCGTTGCCCGGCGCGGCATACAGCTGCGGGGCAAGCGGGCTTTCTTTTAACTTGCGGATGATGGCGTGCTCGCGCCCGCCCCCGCCCACGACCAGAACCTTCATGGCGATCTCCTCCGATTTGTTTTTTCAAAAAGCCGTTTTGGGCCTCGATCGGTGCTCGGTCAGTGATGGAACAGCCGAATGCCGTTGAACGCCATGACGATATTGTGCTTATCGCACGTCTCGATCACCTGCGCATCGCGGATGGAGCCGCCCGGCTCGACGATGGCCGTCACGCCCGAGCGGCGCGCGCGCTCGATGTTGTCGCCGAAGGGGAAAAAGGCGTCGCTGCCAAGGCACACGCCCGTTACCTTGTCCAGCCACGCGCGTTTTTCCTCGCGCGTAAGCGGCTCGGGCCGCTCTGTAAACGTCTCGGCCCACACATCTTCGCCGATCACATCCTCGTATTCGTCCGAGATGTATACGTCGATGGCGTTGTCGCGGTTCGGGCGCGAGACATCCTCGCGGAACGGCAGGCCCAGCACCTTGGGATGGTGGCGCAGCTGCCAGATATCCGCCTTGCTGCCCGCAAGGCGTGTGCAGTGGATGCGGCTCTGCTGCCCCGCGCCCACGCCGATGAGCTGCCCGTCCTGCGCGTAGCACACAGAATTCGACTGCGTATATTTCAGCGCGATGAGGCACAGGATCAGGTCGCGCTTTTGCTCCGGGGTAAGGGTCTTATTCTTTGTGACGATGTTGGAGAACGTCTCCTCGCCAAACGTCAGCTCGTTGCGCCCCTGCTCGAACGTAACGCCGAATACGTCTTTTTGTTCCACGGGCGCGGGCTTGTACGCGGGATCGACGGCCACGATATTGTAGCCGCCCCTGCGCTTTGTCTTCAGGATGGCGAGCGCCGCCTCGGAGTAGCCCGGCGCGATGATGCCGTCCGACACCTCGTGCTGGATGAGCTTTGCGGTGGCCTCGTCGCATTCCTCCGAAAGCGCGATCCAATCGCCGAAGCTGGACATTCTGTCCGCGCCGCGCGCGCGGGCATAGGCGCACGCCAGCGGAGAAAGCCGCAGCCCCTCTTCCACAAAATACATTTTGCGCAGCGTATCGTCCAGCGCAAGGCCCAGCGCCGCGCCGGCGGGGCTTACGTGCTTGAACGAGGCAGCCGCGGGCAGCCCCGTGGCCGCGCGCAGCTCTTTTACCAGCTGCCACGCGTTCAGCGCGTCTAAAAAGTTGATATAGCCGGGCTTGCCGTTCAGCACCGTTACGGGCAGCTCGCCCTGCTTTGCAAAAATGCGCGCGGGCTTCTGGTTCGGGTTGCAGCCGTATTTCAGTTCCAGTTCCTGCATCATACACACTCCCAATGCTTCAAAATTTCTGGTTTTCGGGCGGTTCCACGCGCGGGGCTTATGCTTTTTTGTATTTGTTCAAAATACGGTCCTCGGTTTTGCCGCTGGCAAGCTCGATATAGCGCACAAACAGCGAAACCTTGTTTTCCTCGTTCAGGCTGTTCCACACCGTCTCGGAAAAGGCATCAATACCGCCCGTAAGGCGCACGCGCACCGGCTCGCCCGAAAAGCTGGGAATGGGGCTGCCGTCGCACCGATAGGTATGAATGAAGCGCCCCTCCCCCGCCACGGGCTGGCTGTATTCAAAGAAAAAGCGCTCCACGGAATCGGGGTTGCCGCCGTCGGATCTGAGGATCGAAAGGCGGTACTTCATTGCGCCGTTTTTCACCTTCACCATGCCGGAAATGCGCGGCGTAAAATTCGGCGCGTCCGGCTCGAACGTGCGCGAGCGCAGCGCCCCCGCAAAGCCGTTGCCCGCCGCCAGATAGTTGCAGATGGTATCCGTCTGGTCGCCGTTTGTCACAACGGTGGTGTTGCCCACCACGCGCACGGGCGCATAAATGATCAGCGAGGGATCCTCCAATTTGGCCGGATCGGCCGCCTCGGTGATGAGGCCGTCGTGGTGCGCCGTAAACACGCGGTTGCGGCTATTGGCGCTGCGCCCCATGATGAAATAGGCGATCACGGCGTGTTTGCCGTTCTCCGAGCGGCCCAGCACGATGCCGCGTCCCGGATAGCTGTTTACGGCCAGCTCCGCCGCAAGGCTTAAATGCTCCATGTTCTGCTCCTTTTTCTGTTCCTGCGTTGCTGTTTTCGGCGTTGCCGCTTTTCCTTCGTTCTTGTGCTTTGTTCCGATTTTTTGCCGCGGTGCGGCTCCGGCATTCTGCTGCGGCCGCGCTTTTACGGCGCGGCTTCGCCGTTCAGGCCTCGCTTTCGCCGCCGCGGTCCAGTTCTGCCGTCAATGCGTCCAGCGCCTGCGGCAGCAGCTGCCATTCCGCCTGTTCCATCACGCGCTTTTGCAGCGTTTCGGGCGTGTCGTCCGGCAGCACTTCCACGGCCTTTTGCAGCAAAATGCGCCCGCCGTCCGGGATCTCGTTTACCAGATGTACTGTCGCGCCCGTTACCTTTACGCCTCGTTTCAGCGCCGCCTCGTGCACACGCAGGCCGTAATACCCCGCGCCGCAAAAGCTGGGGATAAGGCTGGGGTGCACGTTTAAAATGCGGTTCGGATACGCCTCGATTACCGCCCCGCCCAGAATGGAGAGAAAGCCCGCCAGCACCACCACGTCGATTCGACAGGCGCGCAGCGTTTCGAGCAGCGCGGCATCAAACGCCTCGGGCGCGGCGTAGCTTCTGCGGCAAACCACCGCGCCCGGCACGCCCGCTTTGGCCGCGCGCTCCAGCGCATACACGCCGGGCTTAGAGGCCAGCACCAGCGCGATCTTTGCGTGCGCAAGGCCGCCCGCCGCCTTTGCGTCCAAAATGGCCTGCAGGTTCGTACCGCCGCCGGAGACGAGCACCGCAACGTTCAGCATAGCGTCACGCCCTTTTCCTCGCCTGCGGCGATCTCGCCCATCACATAGGCTTCCTCGCCCGCCGCGCGCAGAATGCGCAGCGCCTCGTCCGCCTGTTCGCCCGGCACCACGGCCGCCATGCCCACGCCCATGTTGAACGTATTGAACATATCGTGCTCCGAAATATTGCCCGTCTTTTGCAGCAGCGGGAAGATGGGCGGGGTGCGCAGGGCGCTTTTTTCGATCTTTGCAGCGCAGCCATCGGCCAGCGCGCGGGGGATGTTTTCGTAAAAGCCGCCGCCCGTAATGTGGCTGAGCGCGCGCACATCGATTTTTTCCAGCATCGCCAGAACAGGCTTTACATAGATGCGCGTGGGCGTGAGCAGCGTTTCGCCGAGCGTGCCGGACAATTCGTCGCAGTGCCGGTGAAGGTTTGCGGCATCCACATTGAAAATTTTGCGAACGAGCGAAAACCCGTTGGAATGCACGCCGCTTGAGGGCAGCGCCAGAATCGCGTCGCCGGGGCGCATTTTGGTGTTGTCGATGATCCTGCTCTTTTCCACAACGCCCACGGTAAAGCCCGCAAGGTCGTATTCGTTCTCGGGGTAAAAGCCCGGCATCTCGGCCGTCTCGCCGCCCACGAGCGCCGCCCCGGCCTGCACACAGCCCTCGGCCACACCCGCCACAATGGCGGCGATCTTCTCCGGCACGTTTTTGCCGCAGGCAATGTAATCCAGAAAGATCAGCGGCTTTGCGCCGCAGGTAATCACATCGTTCACGCACATGGCCACACAGTCGATACCCACGGTATCGTGCTTGTCCATTAAAAAGGCGATCTTCAGCTTGGTGCCCACGCCGTCCGTGCCCGAAACCAGCACCGGATGCGCAAGGCCCGTCAGATCCAGCTCGAACAAACCGCCAAAGCCGCCGAGGCCGCCGATGGCGCCCGGTGTCATTGTGCGGGCCACATGCTGCTTCATCAGTTCCACCGCGGCATAGCCCGCCGTAATATCCACACCCGCCGCCTTGTAGCTTTCGGAAAAGCTCTTCATGGTGCCACTCCTTTTGTAAAGTTTATCTGTTTGTATTGGCCATGCGCCGCGCATTTTCCGCGCAGGCCGCGGCAAAACGGGCAAAGGCCCCGCCCGCCGCGCACGCAAAAATACGCCGCCGTCAGTCGTTCCCGTTTTCCGAGATCTTGTGCTCAAATTTGCTCTTTTCCTTGTGCGCGGGCGGCTCGATGGGATATTTGCCCGTAAAGCAGCCGGCGCACATCTCCAGCCTGCAGCCCTCGGCGATCTTGTGCACGCCCTCCACGCTGAGAAAGCCCAAGCTGTCCACGCCCAGGATCTCGCGCATTTCCTCCATGGTGTGGTTCGCGGCAATCAGGTGCTTGCGGCTGTCGATATCCACGCCAAAATAGCAGGGATACAGGAATTCGGGCGCGGAAGAAAGGAAATGCACTTCCTTGGCGCCGGCCTCGCGCAGCATCTGCACGATCTGCTTTGAGGTGGTGCCGCGCACGATGGAGTCGTCCACCAGCACCACACGTTTATCCTTCACGGTATCGGAAATGGGGTTCAGCTTGATGCGCACCGTATTTTCGCGCAGCTTCTGGTTGGGCTGGATGAAGGTACGGCCGATATATTTGTTCTTCAAAAAGCCGATGCCGTAGGGGATGCCGCTCTGCTGAGAATAGCCCAGCGCCGCATCCAGGCCCGAATCCGGCACGCCGATCACAACATCGGCCTGCACGGGATGCTCCAGCGCCAGCATCGCGCCGGCCCGGCGGCGCGCGCGGTGCACCGAGGCGCCGTCTACAACGGAATCCGGCCGCGCGATATACACGTATTCAAATACGCACAGCCCCGTTTTCTGCCCGCAGTGGGTGCGGATGGAGCGGCTGCCGTTCTCGTCGAACACCACAATCTCGCCGGGCTCCACATCGCGCACAAATTCGCCGCCCGCGGCCGTGATGGCGCAGCTCTCGCTCGCGATCACATCGTTGCCGCCCAGCCTGCCAAGGCACAGCGGCCGAAAGCCCTGCGGATCGCGCACGGCAATAAGCTTGCGCGGGCTCATCACTACCAGCGAATACGCGCCCTTCAAACGCTCCATCGCGTGCTCCACGGCGCATTCAATGCTGCCGGCGCGCAGCCGCTCGCGCGTGATGGCATAGGCGATCACCTCGGTATCCGAGGTGGAATGAAAAATCGCGCCCGAAAGCTCGAACTCTGCGCGCAGCTCGGCGGAATTCGTCAGATTGCCGTTGTGCGCCAATGCCATCGGCCCCTTGATGTGCCGGATGACGAACGGCTGCGCGTTCGCCCGCACGGGCGTGCCCGTGGTGGCGTAGCGGCAGTGGCCCACACACATATTGCCGCGCGGCATGGCGCCGAGCGTCTGCCGGGTGAACACCTCGTTCACCAGCCCCAGCTCGCGGCGCTTATAGAAAACGCCGTCGTCGTTCACGGCCATGCCGCAGCTCTCCTGCCCGCGGTGCTGCAGGGCGTACAGGCCGTAATAGGTTGCGGCTACCACGTCCATCTCCGCATCGCGCCGGTATACGCCAAACACGCCGCACTCCTCGTGCAGCTTTTCGTCCAGATAATCCTTGATCATGCTTCTTCTCCTAACAGGCGCTTCATCACTTCCTGGTACGCTTCTTCCTCTCCGCCAAGATCGCGGCGGAACAGGTCCTTGTCAAGATGCGCACCCGTCTTCGCATCCCAGAAGCGGCAGGTATCCGGGCTGATCTCGTCCGCCAGAACGATCGTACCGTCGGCAAGGCGGCCGAATTCCAGCTTAAAATCAATCAGGCGGATGCCGAAGCCCAGCAGGTATTCCGATAAAATCCCGTTCACGCGAAATGCGTACCGCGTGATGGTGTCGATCTCCTCCTGCGTGGCCAGCCCCAGCGCCAGCGCGTGGTAGTGGTTGATGAGCGGATCATGATATTCGTCGTTTTTATAGCTGAACTCGATGGTGGGGATCCTCAGCACCGTGCCCTCGGGCACGCCGAGGCGCTTGGTAAAGCTGCCCGCCGCCACATTGCGGATGATGACCTCCAGCGGCACGATCTGCACCTTTTTCACCAGCGTTTCGCGCGTGCTCAGCTCCTTTACAAAATGCGTGGGCACGCCCTTTTCGGCCAGCATCTTCATCAGATTGTTCGTCAGGCGGTTGTTCACAACGCCCTTGCCGCGGATGGTGCCCTTCTTCGCGCCGTCGCCCGCGGTGGCGTCGTCCTTGTAATCGACGATGACAAGGTTCGCGTCGTCTGTGGCAAATACCTTTTTGGCCTTGCCCTCGTAGAGCTGTTCCCGTTTTTCCATACCTGATATTCCTTTCTCTGTTCCGAACGGATCGGTCGTTTTGGCGGGTCGGATCGGTTTGATCGAGGCGGTGCGGACAGGGCGCCCGCATTGCAGCGTTCTTGCCAAAAGCGCGGCGGGCGCAGAAAGCAAAATGCCCGAAAGGCCGCGCGCCGGCGCCGGTTTTGGCAGAGCCGTTTTCCCGCGGCGCCGCCCGGTCATACCGGCAAAACCGCCTTTTCTTACAGCGCCGCGGCCTCGGCGCGGATGGCCGCGTCCTTTTCGGCGATGGTTTTCGCCATTGCCTCCCGGTCCGCGCGCAGCACGGCGGCCAGGCGCTCATCCGCGAGGGCCAGCATCTGCGCGGCCAGCACGGCGGCGTTCTTCGCGCCGTTCACCGCAACGGTGGCCACGGGGATGCCGCCGGGCATCTGCACCGTGGAGAGCAGCGCGTCCAGCCCGTCGGCCGCGCCGCCCTTTATGGGCACGCCGATGACGGGCAGCGTGGTGTTTGCGGCCAGCGCGCCCGCCAGATGCGCGGCCATGCCCGCTGCGGCGATCAGTACGCCAAAGCCGTTTTCCGCCGCGCCGCGCGCGAACGCGGCGGCTGCCTCCGGCATGCGGTGGGCGCTCATCACGCGCACCTCAAACGGGATCTCCCAGCGTTTCAGCTGGACGGCGGCGGCCTTCAATACCGGCCAGTCGCTGTCCGAGCCCATGATAATGGCGGCCTTTTTTTCTGTCTGCATAAATGCCTTCTTTCCTGTGTTTCCTTCCGAATATTTTTTGCGAACGTTTCTTTTGCAAACCGAACATTTCTTTTGCAAAATAAAAAAGAGCCGTGATGCAGCTGCACCATGGCCTTTTAGCATGTTTGGGCGCGCAGAGGGTACACGTTCCCGCTTTGGCAGATAGGGTTCAAGAGGGACACACCGCCGCCGTTGCGGCGGCGCAGCGGCCACGTGCCCGGACACTGTCTGTATTTTTGCCGGATCCCGCGCATTCCGTTGCCCCCTTCATCTATCAAAAGATATTTTCTATTTTAGTATGCCCGGGCCAAAAAATCAATCCGTTTCGGCGGGCAAAGCAAATTTTCAGGAATTCGCCCGAAACCGGCCGCGTTTTTTGTACTTTTTCGGTTAAAATATTCCTCCCGCCGCCGCACAGGCGCGGCGGGCCCGCAGCGGTTTTGATGTTCCCCTTTGCCGGGGCCTTGTCGGAAAAACCGCAAGCTCCGGCGGGCCGCGCCGGCCCGCCCTGCGGGGCTGTCCGGCAAATTCTGTGCGGCCCGGCAAATTCGGCAGGGCATCGCAAATTCTGCGGGGCGTCCCTTGTCCTGCAGAAAAAAGTATGGTATCATAAATGCACGGGCCCGGCCGCGCGGCGCGCGGCTTGCGGCGTTCTCAAAAAACTCTGCAAAAATCGCCGGGCGCGCCCCGGCGTCGGAGCAAAACAGAGCTTTTCAAAACATCAAGACGGAGGCTTTTTATGGCGCACGATTCGTATCTATCGCCGTTTTCCACCCGGTATGCATCCAAAGAGATGCAGTATATTTTTTCCGAGGACAATAAATTCAAAACCTGGCGCAGGCTGTGGGTGGCGCTGGCCAAAGCCGAGCAAAAGCAGGGCCTTGCCATCACCGACGCGCAGATCGCCGAGCTGGAGGCGCATCAAAACGACATCAACTACGAGGTGGCCGTCGCCCGCGAGAAGGAGTGCCGGCACGATGTGATGAGCCATGTGTACGCCTATGGCGTGCAGTGTCCGCAGGCAAAGGGCATTATCCATCTGGGCGCCACCAGCTGCTACGTGGGCGACAACACCGATATTCTGATTATGCGCGAGGCGCTGCAAGCCGTGCGCCGCAAGCTGCTGAGCGTGATGGCGCTGCTGGCGGATTTTGCCGAAAAGTACAAGGCGCTGCCTGCCTTGGCCTACACGCATTTACAGCCCGCGCAGCTTACCACCGTCGGCAAGCGCGCGACGCTGTGGCTGCACGAGCTGTATCTGGATCTTCAGGAGGTGGAAACACGCCTTTCCGGCCTTGCGCTGCTGGGCAGCAAGGGCACCACGGGCACGCAGGCCAGCTTTGTGGAGCTGTTTGACGGCGACGGCGCGAAGATCAAGGCCCTGGAGGCCGATATCGCGGCGGAGCTGGGCTTTGCGCGCGTGGTGCCCGTATCGGGGCAGACGTATTCGCGCAAGGTGGATTACAACGTTTTAAGCGCGCTTTCCGGCATTGCGCAGAGCGCGATGAAATTCGGCAACGACATGCGCCTTCTTGCCAGCTTTAAAGAGATGGAGGAGCCGTTCGAGAAAAACCAGATCGGCTCTTCGGCCATGCCCTACAAGCGCAACCCCATGCGCTGCGAGCGCATCTGCGCGCTGGCGCGCTATGTGATAATCGACGTGCTGAACCCGGCGTTCACCGCCGGCACGCAGTGGTTCGAGCGCACGCTGGACGATTCGGCCAACAAACGCATCGCCGTGGCCGAGGGCTTTTTGGCCGTGGACGCCATTTTGAACATCATGCTCAGCGTGTGCGACGGGCTTGTGGTGTATCCCAAGGTGATCCGCAGCCGCATAATGGCCGAGCTGCCGTTCATGGCAAGCGAAAACATTATGATGAGCGCCGTAAAAAAAGGCGGCGACCGGCAGGAGCTGCACGAAAAACTGCGCGTCTATGCGCGGCAGGCGGCGGCCGTCGTGAAGGAGGAAGGCGGCCAAAACGATCTGATCGGCCGCGTCTGCGCCGATCCGGCCTTTGGCCTGGACCGCGGCGAGATCGAAGCCATTTTAAAGCCCGAGATGTTCACCGGCCGCAGCGCCGCGCAGGTGGAAGAGTTCCTCGCCGAATACATCCGCCCGCTGCTGGAAGAAAACGCGGCCCAGCTGGGCGAAAAGGCCGAGCTTTCGGTTTGAAGGCCCGGCGGCCAAGGCGCACAGCCCAACGGCAAATTCCACGGTTTTCTTTGCCCCGCCGGAAAGCCGGCGCCAAAATCAAATTGCGCGAAAGCCCTTGCCGATGGTCTCGCTGGAGTTGACGATGGTGATGAACGCGCCGGGATCCGCCTTGCGGATGTAATTGCGCAAGGCGACGGCCTCGCGCCGGTTCAGCACCGTGGTGATCACCTGCTCGCCGTGGCCGGAGAACGCGCCGTGCGCCTCGTATACCGTCGCGCCGCGGTGCAGGCGGTGTATGATGAATTCGTTGATCTCCTCCTGCTTCATCGAGACGATGGTAACAAGCTTGCGCACATTGATGCCCTCGATCACGCCGTCTACCACAAACGCCTTCGCCAGCAGGCCCAGCACGCAATACATGCCCGTGCGCACACCGTACAGCCCGCCCGCGAACAGCGCAATGCAAAAATCCGATACCAGCAGCGCCTTGCCGATCTCCAGACTGGTGTGCTTCGAGAGGATCATGGCGAGGATATCCGTGCCGCCGCTGGACGCGCCGATGTTAAAAATCAGCGCGCTGCCCGCCGCCGGCAGGATCACGGCATACACCAGCTCCAGCATCGTATCGTCGGTGAAGGGGCGTTCCATGGGCGCGATGCGCTCTAAGACCCACACATAAAACGAGAGCGCCACCGAGGAGTAGAGCGTTGCGCTGATCACCGCGCGCCCCAAAAATACAAGGCCCAGCAGGATGAGCAGCCCGTTGATGATGAACATGAACGTACCGACATCCATATGCGGCAGCAGCGTGGCCGCAATGATGGAAATGCCCGACGTGCCCCCCATTGCAAAATGGTTGGGCGATTTGAAAAAGTGAACGCCCGCCGCCAGCAGCACAAGGCCGAAGTTCAGCAGCAAAAACCAAAGGATATGCGCGCGGGTAAAAATTTTTTTTGCAGTTTTCATCTTGGGCTTTCTCCCATCCTGTGTTATACTGTATGGCAGAGGCGTTTGCGGAGCTTTTTGATAAAGCCGCCTCTTTTAAAAATTCCGGGGCCCGGTTTCTTCATCGCCCAGCAAAAAGCGCAAAATTCGCCGTTCCCGCGCCATTATAGCACACCGCACCGGCCCGCACAAGCCGTCCGCCCGCGTTTTTGAAAATTTTTTTCACCCGCGTTCTTGAAGAATTTCTTTGCCCGCGTTTTTGAAAAATTTTTTCGCGCGCGTTTTTGAAATTTTCGCGTTTCGCGCGGTCTTTCGCGCGATGTAAAAAGGCGGGCCCCTGCCGTATCCGCTAAAAAGTGCCTTCCCGCTGCACCGCAGGCGCGGCGTTTGCGCGGGCCGCGCCAAAAAAATTGCCGGATCCCCCGCCCCGTGCGCTGTGTCCCCCGCGGCGTTTGCGCGGGCCGTGCCGGAAAGCTTTGGATCCGGCGCCGGCGAAAACTTTATGCGCCGTCTTCTATTTTTACTGTACAAAGGAATGATCTTTATTTCCATGAATTTCCGTGATTTGAATTTGATCCCGCCCATTTTGCGCGCCGCCAGGGAGATCGGCTACGAAACCCCCTCCCCCATCCAGCAAAAGGCCATCCCGCCGGTGCTGGCCGGGCGCGATCTGCTGGGCTGTGCCCAGACGGGCACGGGCAAAACGGCGGCCTTTGCCATGCCGATCTTACAGCGCCTATATGAAGCCTCGGCGCCGCGCGCCGGAGCCCCCGGCGGTGCGGGCGGCGCGAATGCCAACGGTACTGCCTTTGGCGGTGCGGGCACCCGCGGCACACGCCCCATCCGCGCGCTGGTCTTAACGCCCACGCGCGAGCTTGCTTTGCAAATTGACGAAAGCTTTGCCGATTACGGGCGCTACCTGCCGCTGGCGCACTGCGTGATCTTCGGCGGCGTCAGCCAGAACCCGCAGGTGGAAAATTTGAAGCGGGGCGTCGATATTTTAACGGCCACGCCGGGACGCCTGAACGATCTGATCGGGCAGGGCTATATCGACCTTGGCCGCATTGAGATTTTTGTTTTGGATGAAGCCGACCGTATGCTGGATATGGGCTTTGTGCACGATGTAAAACGCGTGATCGCGCATCTGCCGCAAAAAAAGCAGACGCTGCTGTTTTCGGCCACGATGCCGCGCGAGATCGAAGATCTGGCGGACAGCCTGCTGCGCAGCCCCGAAAAGGTGATGATCACACCGCCCGCAACCACCGTGGAAAGCATTGCGCAAAGCGTATATTTTGTGGATAAGGGCAACAAGCGGCACCTTCTGGCAAAGCTGCTGCAAAACCCCGATGTAATAAGCGCGCTGGTGTTCACACGCACAAAGCACGGCGCCGACCGCGTTGTGCGCGAGCTGGCGCGCGCGGGCATCGGCGCAATGGCCATTCACGGCAATAAAAGCCAAAACGCCCGGCAAAACGCGCTGGGCAGCTTTAAGGAAGGGCGCATCCGTGTGCTGGTGGCAACGGATATCGCCGCGCGCGGCATTGATATCACGGGCTTATCGCATGTATTCAATTACGATCTGCCCAATATTCCCGAAACTTACGTGCACCGCATCGGGCGTACCGGCCGCGCGGGCTGTGCGGGCGCAGCCATCAGCTTTTGCGATTTTGAGGAACAGGAGTATCTGGCCGATATCGAGAAGCTGACGCGCATCCACATTCCGCCTGTAGAGCACGAGTGGCCGATGCAGATTTTTGAAAAGCCGGAAAAACAGCCGCCCCAGGCGCGCAGGCAGCCCGCGCAGCGGCCAAATGCGCCCGCACAGCCGGCAGGCGGCGCGCAGCGGCGTTCGCAGGCACAGGCGCGCAGGCAGCCGATGCCCGGAGCGTGGCCGGCACGCCGGCCGGGAACACACGCGCAGTACCGCACAGCAGCACAGGCGCCCGGTTCGCCGCAGGAAGAAATGGCCTTGTCTTTGCAAAAAGGGGATGTACCGATGGAATATCAAAACAACGCGCCGCAGCGGGCGGCGGACGACAGGCGGGCGGAAAAAGCGTCTGCGGCAAACGTGCCGGCGGCAGAGCTGCTTGCGGCGAACGCGGCACAGACCGTGCCCGGCAAAAAGCGCCGCAGGCGCGGCGGCCGCCGCAAGGGCGCGCCGAACGCAGACCCGGCCCGTGCCGCCGCACAGCAGGCCGGTTTGCAGGCGGCGCAGCAGGCGCCGGCCGGGCAGCCCCGCCGGCCAAAGACGGAAAACAATACGCCGAGCGCGCGCGGCCGGCAAGGCGAATGCGGCAAACCGCCAAAGCAGCCGCTGCCGGAAAACCGCGCCGCGCGCGATCAGCGCCAAAACGGCGCGTCGCGCGCGCAGGCTGCCGGCCCGGAGCCCTCTGTAGAGCGAGACGACAGCCTGCAGGTGATCGCGCGCCGCACCCCTGCGCAAAAATACGCCAGCTTTGAGGACTATATCAAAGCGCACGAGTAAAGCCGATGGGTGATTTTCCTTTTGATTTGGAGCGCTTCTCTTTGTGCGTGCGGGAACGTTTTTCTTTGCGCAGGTGCGCTTCTCCTTTCGCAGGTGCGCTTTCTCTTTGGCTCTTGCTTTTTTCGTCTTCTTCCTTTATAATAAAAATTGCCGCTTGCGGCACGCGGGGCTCCGCGTGCCGCAGCTCTGCGGTTTTGTGCGGAATGTATCATTCCGATAAAATGAAATCGAAATTTTTTGCCTGTGCCTTGGCCTCTCAGTTGGATAGAGCGACCGCCTCCTAAGCGGGCGAAGTTCAGAGTCCTCCTGAGACAAAAAGGTGTTTCGCAGCCTCACAACTTCATACGAGTCTCCGTAGCTCAGCTGGACAGAGCACACGCCTCCTAAGAAAGTGTTCCAACGCTCGCCTTGGGAGGGCAAGGGAAATGTTGCAAGTCCCACAATTTCATAGTTTTTATAAATGTTTCCGTAGCTCAGTTGGATAGAGCGACCGCCTCCTAAG